>JAHQVJ010000115.1 GCA_019634415.1 Myxococcales bacterium | reverse complement strand
AGCCCGTCCTCGCGGGCGAGGTTGAAGATGCGCTGGACGAAGCGTAGGTCGATCATCTTGGTGAAGGCGAAGGTCCAGTCCAGGAAGACGAGGAGAGCCTCGGTGGCCCACAGCGCTGCCACCATCCGCACGACGTGACGCTCGGTCAGCTGGAGGGTCGGTGCCTGCTCGCTCAGTCGTCGTCTCCGTCGTCGAGGTCGAACGACTCCTTCAGTGCGTCGGAGATGGCTTCCTCGACGTCACGGCAGTTCGAGTCGTCGTCGATGGTGATGGTGGAGCCCGGAGATCCGAGGGTGGAGGCGCAGTCCACGAGGGGCGTGTCCGCCAGGATGACGTCGAGGTCCAACAAGGCGAGCAGTGCAGAGGAGTCGCTCACGAAGATTCCATTCGGCGACTCGAAGCGCGCGTCTTCGTTGATCTCGAGCGCGAGCTCCACCATGGTGGGGACGTCGTCGATGGACACCTCGGTGAGCAGTCGAAGCGACACTTCGTCGGGGGCCGAGTCGGGATCGAAGCGCATGTCGATGCGGCGGTAGGTGCCCTCGGGCAGCGCGAGGTTGCTCAGATCGGGCTGCGAGGTGCGGTTGTACAGGTCGATGACCAGCGGGCCCTCGATGACGATGGCGTCGTCGATGCAGCGAGCGGGCTCCGACAGCTCGAAGTCGATCTTGGTGCAGTCCTGGCCCGACGGGAGATCCAGCTCGATGTCGCGCAGCACGGCGGTGCCGGCGCTGGCGGTCACGACCGCACCAGAGGCTTCGACGCCCGTCGGCGAGGTGAATCCCACCTCGACGGTCACGCCCGTCACCCGCTTCGGGTTGCCCGTCTCGGTGACCGGGTCCTCCCCAGGCTCCGGGTCGTTGGGCCCGGATCCGGCAGGACCGGGCAGCAGCGCTGGGGCCGTGCAGGCGAAGGCGAGCGCGAGGAGAGGGAACCGGGCGTCGAGGATGGACATGGGTGCTCCACGTCACATCCTGCACCAAGGGGTCGCGCGCGTCGAGGAGGACGTGGTCCTATCGTATTCTCGCAGGATACGAATGCACCCGGTATGGTGGCGCGATGGTGTCGCCCCCATCCATCGACGTCTTCGACTACCTCGACGTCCGCACCTACCTCCACGACGCCTACCTGGCGAAGAAGAAGGAGGGCAGGGGCTTCAGCTTTCGCTCCTTCGCCAGGCGGGTGGGCCTGAAGTCCCCCAACCACCTCAAGCGGGTCATCGACGGAGAGCGCACCCTCACCCCCGACATGGCGCGACGCTACGCGGAGGCGTTGGGGCTTCGAGAGGATGCTGCCACATACTTCTGCGATCTTGCAGCCTATGGCCGCGCCACCACCGATGCCGAGCGCGACGAGGCGTATGGGAGGCTGGCTGGGCACCGGCACTATCGGCGAGCGAACCTGCTGCAGGAGCAGCATGCGGCGTACCACGAGCGGTGGTACCTGCCTGCGATTCGCGAGATGGTGCTGCAGTCCGACTTCCAGCGAGACCCGATCTGGATCGCCGAGCAACTGGTGCCTTCGATCTCACCCGAGGAGGCCGAGGATGCGCTTCGGGTGCTCTTGTCCCTCGGGTTGCTGCGCGACGAAGCGGGGGAGCTCACCCAGGGGGAGGCGGTGGTCACCACGGGTCCCGAGACCGAAGGGCAGCACATCCGCAGCTACCACCGGACCATGATGGAGCGGGCGACCGCGAGCATGGACGACGTGCCCGCCGAGCTGCGCGACATCTCGTCGCTGACGTTCTGTGCCGGATCGGCGTCGCTGGCGGAGCTCAAGGAGCGAGTGCGTCGGTTTCGTCAAGAGGTGATCGCGCTGGCGGCGTCGGAGTCGGAGGGGGAGCAGGTGGTGCAGCTCAACATCCAGCTGTTCCCCCTGACCATGCGACCCAAGGGCTGATCGCGACAATCCACTCCGTTGATTGTCGCGATCGAGCGGAGCGCGCCTGATCCGGGGTTGCAGTGGGACTGGAACGAGCGAGCGTGCGATCGACTGTAGGTCACTGGTTCGACGCCGTGCGGGCGGCGTCCCGGCCCCACATCGTCCAGCCGTCGAGGGTGGGATCGCCGGTGTCGATGCCCACGATCCGGCCGTTCTCCGTGCCCACGTAGATCCAGCCCTGGGAGACCACGGGCTGTGAGCGGATGGGGTGCCCCACCTCGAAGCTGCGCACGGTCTTGCCCGTGGCCGGGTCGAGGACCAGGACCTGACCCGACAGGGTGCCCACCACCGTGCGACCGCCAGCCACGGCGGGGGCGGTGGCGAGGCTGCCCCCCTGCTGCAGATCGCCTTGCACCTTCACCCGCCACAGCTCCTCGCCTGTGGTGGCGTGGGTGCCGATGATCTCGTCGCCCATCGTGGCGTAGTTGTACTCCCCGTCGCCGGCGATGCGCGAGCCCTGGAAGGCCTGCAGCGTGGCCACCGAGCCACGCCCCACGGTGCTCAGGGCCGCTCCCACCTTGGCCGTGGCGGGGGCGCTGGAGAAGCCGTTCAGGGCGTCCAGTGCCGTGCCTTCCACGCTGTAGGAGCTGGCCTGCTGCGTGGCTGCGTCGAGGTAGGGCGCCTCCTTCTCGTTGAACAGCTCCAGACCGCCGCCGCTGCCGCGCTGGTCGCGTACCAGCGACTCCTTCGCCTGTGCGCCAGCGGCCTCGCTGCGCGTGGTCCAGAACACGGTGCCCCCGTTCACCGTGGGGGCGCTGGTGGCGCGTCCCCGGACCACGCTCCGAACGCTGCCGTCTTCCGCGTTCAGGGCGAACACCGAGCCCGAGAAGGTGGTGAGGTGCACTGTGTCGCCCACCACCACCGGTGACGAGAGCACGTCCCCGTCGATGCGACGCTGCCAGAGCACGCCTCCGGTCTTCAGGTCCAGGGCCGCGATCACGTGCGACGCGTCGGGGTGCACCGGCAGTGGATCCACGCCTCCGCGGGGCTGGGGCGGGGTCAGCTGCTGCTGCTGGAGGTTCGCGCCGTTCGGGCCGCCGTAGGTTCCGGCGACGGAGGGGTAGGAGGTGAACACGCGGCCGTCGGCGATGGCGGGTGCCGCCAGCATCGGATCGCCCATCCACAGCGACCACAGGTGCTCGCCCGTGGCGGCCTGCAGCGCGAAGATCGTGCAGGACTCGGTGTTGAAGACACAGATCCCGTCGGCGCAGGCTGGCGCGCTGGGTCCGTCGTCGTCGAGATCCACGCCCCAGGCCGGCGCTCCCGTGCGCGCGTCCACGGCGTAGAACTCCTTGCCGTGGAACCCGCCGGAGAAGACCACCTTGCCGCGGTGCACGGCGGGGGTGGTGACGGGGGCGCCGTTGGGGAGCTGGACCACGAAGCGATCATCGGTGCGGGTCGACCTCACCGAGCCGAGATCGCGTGGAGTGGCGTGGCCCTTGCGGAACTCCGTGGGGATGCCCTGCTGACCGAGGGCGTTTGCCCACTCGAGATCCTCGGGGGTGGAGGTGGGCTCGTCCGGTGCGGCGAGGGCGACGGTGGCGTCGTCGGCTGCTGGGCGCTGGTGCCCCTCCTGCTGCTGGAAGAGAACGCATCCGATCCACAACCCGAACCACGTCATCGTGACCTCCGCGTGCAGCCTTTAGCGGTGCCGGGTGGCCCGATCGGTGCGATTTACGGAACGGATACGGTAGCCTCCGGCGTGCGCTCGCTGCTCACCCCACTCGTCCAGATCACGCTCGGTACCTGGCTGCTGGTGGCGCTGTACGCCATCGCCCACGACCAGTACATCGTGCGGCTGTCGGAGGAGCACTTCACGGTGGGACATGCCCCTGTTCCCGGCGTGGAGGATCCAGCGCTGCAGGCGGCAGCCCTGGCCTTCGGAGCATCGATCCTCCCAGGATTCGCCTTCGGGTTGGCGCTGGCGGTCGTGTGCTGCGAGGGGCCGTGGTCTGCCGTGTCCGTCCGGTGGGCGCTGCGGGCGGTGGGGGTGTCCTTGGTCGTCACGGAGGGGGCGAGCCTGCTGGTGGGCGCGAGCACATACACGACGGGCTTCAGTCCGTACTCGGAGCGCTGGGTCGCGCCGAGCGCTTCACCCGAGGCGATGGCCGCCCAGTCCATTCAGCTCACGGCCTATGTGGTGGGGGCGCTGTCGGCAGGGGCGGCCATCGTGTGGGCTGCTGTGGCCCGATGGATCGCGATCAGGTGCCAGGGATCCAGCGGCCCACCAGGGCCCAGCGATCCCGCAGTGCCCAGATCATCACCGCCACCACCAGCAGCCATCCCCGGACCGGAGGCTCGGTGAAGTAGGCCGTGACGGCCAACGCCATGGCGATGCCCACGGCCACCTGCGGAATCGTACGGGTGGCCAGGAGGGTGGGGGAGCGCCCCTCGCCGTAGGTGACGTAGAGGTGGTCCACGATGTCGGCGGACTCGGGCAGCCAGCGCGTGTCCGACCCCTCCTCGATACGCAGCACGGGAACCGTGCCGCGTCCCGTGGCGGCCTGCAGATCGGTGGCGTGTGCGGCATCCCGCCGCACGTCGCGCTCCTCGACCTGCAGCTGCAGGTCCCGCACGGCCGCCCGCACACGCTCGCAGTAGGGACAGCCCTCGAACAGGTACAGGGCCAGCTTGGGTGTCTGCGTCATGGGGGCCTCGTAACGACACGCCCTGACCTGACCTTAAGAACACATCTAAGGTCCAATCAGGGTGCTTGCACCGATAGCATCGCCGCTCCTCAGGAGGGCGCATGTTGTCCAGTCGCATTGTTTTCTTGTTCCTGGTGGCCTGCTCGGGCACCAAGGTCGACACCGACACCAGCACACAGACCGACGCCGACACCGACGCGGATGCCGACACCGACACGGACTCCGACGGCGACACCGACGTCACCACCACGGGCGATACGGGTACCGAGAAGGGCAAGACGGCCTTCGTGGGATCGGGCCTGGTGTTCGAGGTGGTGGGGGACTCGCCCGACTGCTTCGTGCGGTGGGACGTGGCGAGCAGTCCCGCCTCCCTCGCCTGCCCGAAGTGCAACTTCACCTTGGACTGGCAGCTGGACGTGTCGTACACCTTGGCGAGCAGCGACGCCACGGGGTGTGATCCGAAGGCCAAGAAGGGAGCGGACTTCCAGGCGTCCTACTTCTACGACTATTCCGACAAGTGGACGGGCATCCTCAACGACTACTACGGCTGGTGGGGTCACACGGCGGATGCCAACCCCAAGTACGGAAAGGCCAAGGGGCCCTATTCGGCCGTGGTCATGGGCACGCCCAAGCTCGTGACCAACTACGGGGTCGTGTGGTACTACCCGTCCAGCTGGAATGCCGGAACGGGCGATCTGACCTTCGACAGCAACTACTTCGACGGAATGCAGGGCAGCGGCAACGTGGTGGAGTCGCCCGTGCCCTGACGACGGGGCGAAGCCGCGATGCGACGGGAGACCTGCGCGGGTATGATCGCCGGTTGTCGGAGTGGCTTGATGTGGTGGATGATCGTGGTGGGCTGCGGACCGTCTCCCGAGGCCGTGATGCGAGCGGTGTGTGGGGCCCCTGCGACGTGTGAGGGCTGCGCCCACGAGCAGCTGGACCAGCGGCTCACGCGGACCCTGGCGCATGCGCGCACCCTCGCGCAGGACGCCGGGCTGCACGCCGTGCTCGACGAGCTGGCCACCCTGGATCCGCCAGCCCGTGCCCCCCGACTCCGGGAGGTGGCGACGGCGCGAGGGGTGCCCCAGTGCGGCCTCGCGGACTACCTCGAGGAGGAGGCTCGACTGCTTCGGATGCAGCAGGGCCGTTAACTGAGGGCTCGCGCGCACCACGCCTGCTGCGTGCCGACCGACCGACCATCTCCACTTCGTCTTGGGACCATCGTGGGGGTGTGGACGGCGTTCTGGGCCTCGGTCATCGCCATGGACATGGTGCACGATCTGTTCCACGCGCAGCTGAACCCCTCGCGCGGGCTGCCCTGGCTCCTTCGGGAGTGGACCGCGTTCTGGGGGACCTGGCTGCTGGTCAGTGCTCCGTGGATCGCCATGGCGCGCTGGCTGGATGTGGAGGCTCGGCACTGGCTGCGGGTGATCGTGGCCGTGGGTACGGCAGCGCTGGTCGGGGCCGTGGTGCACTTGGGCGCAGCGGCGCTGGCCTTCGAGCTGATCGCCACGGACTCGCTTTCGGTGTTGCGACGCTGGCTGTCCTTCGTGGTCTACCTGCTGCCCCGAGACGTGCTGATCGGAGCAGCGCTGGGCGCGCTGCTTGCCGCGGTGGGGATGGCGCGACGGGCGCGTCATGCGCGGCTGCTCGCGCTGCAGCGGGATCTGAACCCGCACTTCGTGCTCAACGTGCTCAACGGCCTGTCGGGCTCCCTGCGTGGCGGCGAGCCGGACGTGGCGGTGGAGGTGGTGGCTCGCCTGGGGCGGATGCTGCGGTCCCAGATGGAGCAGCCCGACCAGGTGGAGCTGCGGCAGGAGCTCGACACCGTCGAGGACTACCTGGGCCTGCAGGCGCTGCGGCTGGGAGCGCGCCTTCAGGTGGACTGGTCGGTGGAGCCCGAGGTGGAGCGGGCCCTGGTGCCCAGCTTCCTGGTGCAGCCGGTGGCCGAGAACGCGGTGGTGCACGGGGTGCAGCGCGTCGCACGGCCGGTGCGCATCGCGCTGTCGGCGCGGCGATATCGGGCAGGGCTGCGGGTGGAGGTGGACGACACCGGACCGGGTCCGGCTTCGGGCCGCGCCCAGGGGGTGGGCCTGGGGGTACTCCGTCGACGCCTGCGGCTGCTCTACGGAGCACGAGCGTGGTGCCACCTGGGTCCTCGCCCCGGGGGAGGCACGCGGGTTCGGATCCAGCTGCCGCTTCGGCTGGCCCGATGACCGCTCGCCTGGGTCCAGTGCTGGTGGCCGACGACGAGCGCTATGCGCGTCTGGCCGTGCGTCACGCGCTGTCCGCCGTGGCTCAGCTGCCGCCCATCGAGGAGTGCAGCTCCGGCGAAGAGGTGGTGAGGGCCATTCGCACGTTGCGACCCAGCGTGGTGTTCCTCGACATCTCGATGCCCGATCTCGACGGCTTCGGCGTGCTCAACCGCACGCTGCAGCACCCGGTGGCCGTGGTGATGGTGACGGCCTCGACGAACGACGCGGTCCGCGCCTACGACGTCGACGTGGTGGACTACGTGGTGAAGCCCTTCAGCGACGCACGGCTCGTGGCGGCAGCGCACCGGGCGCTGCGAGCGGCGGCGCTGGCGCAGCTGCAGCCCCTGGCCGATCAGGCCGTGGCGGAGGGACGGCACGTGTCGCTACACGGCACGTCGGAGCAGGCTGGCTGGCTCGCGGTGACCGGTCACCGACGCACTCGGTTCGTGCCAGTGCCGTCGGTGAGCCACATTCGCGCCGAGGGAAACTACGCGGTGGTGGTGGCGGAGGGATCGGAGCACCTGGTGCGCCGCTCCCTCACGGAGCTGCAGACCGCACTCGCTCCCAGGTTCTGTCGGATCCACCGGTCTACGTTGGTGGCGTGTGACTGGGTGGCCCACGTGCGACGGCTGCCATCGGGCGACGGGGTGGTGGTGCTGCGCAACGGTGGCGAGCTCCGCATGAGCCGCCGCTATCGCGATGCGCTGTCGCAGCTCCGCGGCGTCTGATCGCGACCATCAACTCCGTTGATGGTCGCGATGAGCCTCCGCTCGCCCCCTCCAGCCACCGCTCGCCCCCCAGCCGCGAGCCGGCTCCAATGGCGCAGGAGAGGAGCAGGTGGGGCCGGGAGTGTGCGCGATGCGGCTGGGATGGGGTCAGGTGGTGACGGGCGTGTGGCTCGTCGCGGGGTGTACGGGTTCGGATCAGATGGTGCCGGAGCCTCCGGTGGGGCTCGGGCCACCGCCGGGAGTGCCGTTCCTCGAGGACGTGGGGAACCAAGGAGACGCGCGCGATGCGCGGGTGAGCTTCGAAGCCCAGTCGGCGGGAACCTTTAGCGTGTACCTGGCGGAGCCCGACGCGCACGATGAGGGCGACGTCGCCTTTGCGGAGATCGAGGTCGACGAGGCGGGCCTGGTGCACGTCGGCGGGGTGGTCGATGCGACGGATCGCCTCGGGGGCGGCGTCGACGAGGGGCGGACCTACACCGCCATCGTCACCCAGGTCGCTGGCGCCGACGAGATCGACGCCTTCACGGAGTCCCCGCCGGTCACCTTCGCCAACGAGGCCATCGTGCGCACCCTGGCGCGCATCGACGCGGGCACTGGCGGCATGGAGGTCGGCGCCGACGGTCGGATCTACATGGGCGACTTCGGGGCGTTCCTGTCGGGCACCTCACCCGGTGAGGTGGTGTGGCGGATCTCGCCCGACGGAGCGTCCGAGGTGTTCGCCCGCGGCCAGTTCGGCGCCTCGGGCAACGCCTTCGATGGCCAGGGCCACCTGTTGCAGTCCAGCATCGCTGGGGGGTTCGTCTCGCGCATCGCGCCCGATGGCACCCCCACCACCGTGGCTTCTGGCCTGTCCGCCCCCGTGGGGATCGCCGTGCACCCCGACGGCACGATGTACGTCGCGAACTGCGGCAACGGCTCGGTGACCGCCACCGATCCGGCAGGGACCACCACGCAGCTGGCGTCGTCCACGATGTTGCGGTGCCCCAACGGGATCGCGCGGCTCGACGACGGCGATCTCGTCGTGGCCAACTTCAGCGACGGCAACCTGATCCGCGTGACCCCACTGGGGGACGTGTCGATGTTCGCCTCGCTGCCGGGCAGCAACCTGGGTCACCTCGTCCATGCGGAGGGGCGCCTGTACGTGGCGGTGCGCGGCGCGCACCAGCTGGTGGAGGTGTCGCTGCAGGGCGTGGTGACGCCCCTCGCCGGAACGGGATCGCGGGGTCGGGCGGATGGTCCGGCGCGGCAGGCCACGCTGTCGTTCCCGAACGATCTGGCGCTGTCCGTCGACGGCACGCGCCTGTACTTCAACGACGTGGCGCCCAGTACCTCGGATCCCAACGAGATCCGTCCCACCCTCGTGCGCGAGCTGGTCTTCGCGCGCGACCCGTCCTGAGGAGGGCACCATGCATCGCTTCATGATGATCCCGTTGCTGTCGGCGTGCCCTGGAGGCACCGGCTCCACCACCACGTCCACCACGCCGACGACCCCACCCACGGGTGACACGGCACCCCCCCTCGACACCTCCACCACGCCGAAGCGGACGGGCCCGTTGGCCGAGGCGGTGGATCTGTCGCGCATGCTGGCCCACCTCGACGCGTTGCAGGCCGTCGCCGACGCCCAGTCGAGCAACCGGAGCGTGGTGACGCCGGGCTACGACGCCTCTGCCGACTACGTGGTGGAGCAGCTCGAGGGCTTCGGCTACGCCGTGCGGCGCGAGGCCGTGCTGGTGAACGTGTACGTCAACGACGGTGCGGAGCTGGCCCAGGTCGCACCCACCTCGCAGGACTACGTGGCCGGCACCGACTTCCTCGTGAGTCCCTTCAGCGGTAGCGGCACCGTCGAGGCACCGATCGTGGCGGTGGATGCGGTGATCCCCCCAGGCCCGAAGGCCAACACCTCGACGGCGGGCTGTGAGAAGGTGGATTTCACGGGCTTTCCGGCGGGTGCGGTGGCGTTGGTGCAGCGCGGCACCTGCGCCTTCGCCACGAAGTACGCCAACGCCGTCGCCGCCAAGGCCTCGGCGGTGATCTTCTTCAACGAGGGGCAGAAGGGGCGCACGGCTCCGCTTGCGGCGCAGATCGCCGCGGGGGCCTTGGGTCCGGTGCCCTCCGTGGGCATCGGCTACGCGCTGGGGGAGGAGCTCGCCATGGCCGAGGGTGCCGTGGTCTCGCTGCAGGTGCAGGGCCAGGTGCTCACGGGCGCAGACGACAACGTGTTCGCCGAGACCCCGGGGGACGGCAGCTCGGTGGTGATGGCGGGCGCCCATCTGGACTCCGTGCTCCAGGGACCCGGGATCAACGACAACGCCTCGGGCACGGCCTTCGTGCTGGAGCTGGCGCGCCTGTTCTCCCTGCGCCAGGCGCCCACCCAGCAGGTGCGCTTCGCCTTCTGGGGGGCCGAGGAGAGCGGCTTGCTGGGTTCGGCGGCGTGGCTGACGGATCCGAGCACCGGCGGAGCCGACAAGGCCAAGCTGGCGGCCCTGTCGGCCTACCTGAACTTCGACATGATGGCGTCCCCCAACGGGGCTCGGTTCGTGTTCGACGGGGACCAGTCGGACTTCGGCGGTGTGCCCGTGGTGCCGGGGAGTGCGGCGATCGAGCAGATCTACGCGGATTGGTTCGCAGCCCGTGGCCTGGCCACGGCGCCCGTGTCGCTGCTGCTTCCGTCGGACTCGGTCTGGTTCGTGCTGAATGGTGTGCCCACGGGGGGGGTGTTCACGGGAGCGTCGCTGCTCAAGACCAAGGCGCAGGCCGCGACCTTCGGGGGCACGGCTGCAGAGGCCTACGACGCTTGCTACCACCAGTCCTGCGACACCCGGAGCAACGTGGACGAGGGGCTGTACGAGGAGCTGGCCCGGGCCTCCGCCCACGTCGTCGAGACGCTCGCTGACGACGCTCGTCGGGCAGCCCGCGGGGAGGGCGCGGGGTTTCCTGCACCGATCGCCACGATCCCCGTGGGCTGCCACGACCACGTGGTGCATCCGCGGTAGCGGAGCCCGAGCTGACGATGGGGCTGCATGCTTGAAACGGTTGCAAGCCGTTCGATGGCGGTGGCTCGTCAATTCAGTTACATGGCGCGGTCTCAGCGAGGTCGCGCCGTTGTCTATTCTGTTCTTCATTGCCTCGATGGCGATGGCAGCGGAGCCTGGAGAGCCATTGCCCGGCTCTGATGGCTACAGCTTCGAGGAGCTATTCGCCAAGCGGGAATTACAGGAGGGGCTCACCCGGATCAACGTCCGACTCCGTACCACTCCCGACAGCGTCCCGCTGCTGTGGATGAAGGTGCGCTTCATGTTCGAGATCGCCGAGCTTCGGGCCGACGATCCCGAGTTCGATCGCTCGAGCTGGTATCCACAGATGGTGGACACGGCCAAGAGGGCCACCAAGGTGGCGCCCACGGATCCGATGGCCCGCTGGTGGCGGGGTGTGGCGATGGCTCAGCTGGGAGCGACCCGCGGGGTGCTGGCCAGCTTGATGATGGCCAACTCGATCCGTCGTGACTTCGAGTCCGTGGCCCCCGACGATGCGACCATCTTCTATCGATCGCTAGACGGGTACCACAAGTTGCCATGTGACGCATACTATGCGCTGGCTCAGTTCTACCGGCTGGTTCCCGATCGTGCCGTGGCGCGGGCCCTCACCCGCACGAAGGGCGGGCTGGACGTGGCGCTGGACTATGCGCGACGCTCCACCACCTGCGATCCGGTGAAGGTCCAGAACTTCAAGGAGCTGGGGATGGTCCAGCTGTGCATGGCCGCTCACCGCTCCGACGAGGCCCTTCGCGACGGGGGGGTGGCCGCACTGAAGCACGCGCAGTCGCTTCCGGCCCGCAACGGCCTGGAGAAGATGGACCACGCGCACATCGAGCGGATCCTGGCCGATCCGTCGCTCGCCTGCGGCTACACCCGGATCGGGCAGCAGCAGACCGAGGCCCGCTGACCAGGCTGGGCCGGCCTACCCGTCGGCGAGCACCCGCCGAAAGTACTCCAGGACCTGCCGGTAGACGGGTTGGCGGAAATAGACGGCACATTCCGTCAGCGCCTGCATCGTCATCCAGCGCCAGGCCCGGAACTCCTCGTCGGTGGGCCGGATGCAGGCCTCGTCGGCGAGGAGTCGGAAGGCGAAGTACTTCTGCACCTGTCCGCGGTGGCTCTTGGCCGCGCGGGTGTCGGCAGGCCACTCGTAGGCCAGCCAATGCGGATGCTCGCCCACCAGCTGTACGTGCTCGGGGGACAGCCCCGTCTCCTCGAGCAGCTCGCGATAGGCGGCGTCGGTGGGCTCCTCGCCAGGCTCGATGCCACCTTGGGGGAGCTGCAGCACCGGCTCCGACCAGTCCTTGCGCTCCATGGCCAGCACGCGACCGTCGCCATGCAGCACCAGGATGCCCACGTTCGCCCGAAACGTCTGCGCCACGGATCCTCCACGCTCCCAACGCAGGTATCCGGGGCGCGTTCACGCGGTGGGAAAGCGCTCGGCACCCTCGTACAGCTCCCCTGCGTCGAGCTCCACCCCGATCCCCGGGAGTCGGATGGTGGGATCGGTGCCCGCCACGTGCACGGTGCGGGACCACCCCGCGTCCGACCGACTCCACACCTCCACGTCCGGCGCGTCCTGCTCCACCAGCACCACGTGGCGGAGGGAAGGGATGGTCTTGTAGCGCTCGAGCTTCTCGGTGCGGTCGTAGGTGCGCGTGCTGTCGGAGAGCACCTCGACGATCACCACGGGATTCTGCGCGGTCTGATCCGCACCGAAGGTCATCTCTCCGCAGAAGACCGAGCCGTCGGCGTAGGTGTAGAGCCCGTCGGCCGTCGACAAGCGCCGGTTGGAGGTCATCGTGTAGCAGGGGCCGTCCGACAGCTCGCGCGACAGCAGCGCGCCGGACGACGGTCACAGCAGCACGCACCAGACGCTCGAGGATGGCTTGGAGTCCGTTCGTATCACATGAATATACGTTCAGTGAACATGTGTCCGAATAATAGGCCATATTCTTGGCCCGGCGCGAACTGTCCACGCGCCTTGGCTCGTCAGCGGTCGTCGAGCGCGGCGCGCAGCGCTGCGATGTCCTCTCGCAAGGCCTCGTTGTCGGCCGCCAGCTCCTTGATGGCCTCCACCATCGGTGCCATGAGCTGGTCGTGGTTCACCCGCAGTGCGCCCTCGGTGTCGGTGACGGCGGTGGGGAACACTTGCTGCACCTCCTGCGCCAGCAGTCCCATGCTCGGCTTCCCCGCGCTCGGTCCGTCGGCCCAGGCGTACTGCATGCCGCGCAGGTGCGACAGCTTTGCCACCGCTCCGTCGAGGGGTGCGAAGTCCGTCTTGCGGCGCACGTCGGAGGTGGCCACGAAGGCCGTGGCCTCCACGGTGCCGTCGGGGTTCAGGCGGAACACCTCCGTGGGCGGGCCGGCATCGCCAGGGCTGCGGTAGCTCACCGTCAGCGCCGAGGTGGCGTCCAACGTGGTGCCGTCGAGCTGCACCAGCCAGCCCGCGTAGCCCTCGGCGTAGCCCGGGTCCACCAGCACGCCGTCCTCGGTGTACTGGTTCGCCAGCAGCTGGGTGCGGAGCAGGTTGCCTGCAGCCACGTAGTCGGTGTACACCTGGGCGCTCGGCAGACCGCCGGGCACGAACGACAGCTGCAGCTCTCGATCGATGCGCGGTAGACCGGTGATCCCGTTGTCGTTGAGCTGGGACAGATCCGAGGCCGTGCCCGCGGCGGTGTTGTTGGCGAAGAGCACCGTGCCCGTGGCCGTGGCCGTCTCCTCGACGTCGATGGTGTTGCCCTCGAAGCGGTTGAAGGCGACGTAGGTGGACTGTCCAGCGATGCGCACGGCCGTGTCGTTGCTCTCCATGCGGACGCCGAGCACGGCGATGTCGTTGCCCAGCCCGGTGTCGTGCAGGTCGAGGCCCACGTCGTTCTGGCTCACGATGCCGCCCGTGATCCGCCAGGTGTTGGCGTTGTAGCCCAGGCGAATTCCCACGTCGTTGAGGCTGAAGTTGCAGTGGTCGACGTCGACGGACCACGAGGTGCGGCCGTGGGCGCCGATCTCGAAGTTGCGCACGATGAGGCGCCGCAGGTGCACGTTGTGGTGCCCGAAGATCTGGAAGGCCGTGCCGGCACCGGTGCCCTCCAGCTGCAGGTTCTCCACGGTGGCGTGGGCGTCGTCGTCGGTGCCGCCGTCGAAGGTGATGGCGTCGGTGGAGTCGAAGACGAGGATGCCCTGGCCGGCCCAGCCGCTACCGCGCAGCGTGAACCGATCGGGGATCACCAGTCCGCTGGTGAGGGTGCAGGTCTGGTCCACCACCAGGGTGCCGGTGGGGCCCACCAGGTCGATGATGTCCTGCAGCGGCGTGCCCCCGGGGTTGTCGGTGTCGTGGAAGCAGCCGCCTCCGGGGAAGTCGCTGGTGGACGAGCGCTGGGTGGTGGTGAGCTGCGCCGGCGCGACCTCGGGTAGGTCGACGGCGTCGAGCACGCAGGCGCCGAGGGCCGGCGCGAGCAAGAGCAGTGAGCGGGACATGGCGTCCTCCGTGGGGTTCGCTGCTCTCCTCGCAAGGACCGTGCCGCCCCTCGCCCGAACCACGAGCGCGCTCCGCGCCGTGTTCCCGTGGTGTGGGCAGGGCCCGGGCGCGCGCGGTTGGCGCGGCTCGTCCGTGCGCGGCGCGAGCCGCGCCATGTCGCCTACGGTGTTCGCTCCACCTCGGTGGGCAGATCGTGCCGCCACCACGACATCATGCCGCCTCGTAGATCCTTCACGGGAACGTCCACGGCTTGCTGCACCGCCTCGTACGACCAGCGGGAGCGGTGCCCCGTGAAGCAGACGAGCACGATCTGTTGGCCAGGCATCACGTCGATCTCGTCGATTCGGTCCTTCACGCCTGGGTAGGGCAGGTGCAGCGCCCCCGCGATGTGGCCCCGCTTGCCGCGCCACTCCCGCTGGCTGCGTACGTCCACCACCACGTAGTGCTCGGGGTTCTCTTCGAGGGCGCGCGCCAGGTCGGGCGCGTCGATGCGCGGGATGGAGCTCGCGCAACCAGCGGCCAGCAGGAGCAACGGTGACATTGGGCGGTTCTATCTCACTGCGGGTCGGAGGACCTGACGGACAGGTCGCATTGTGGCAGGATTGCACGGTTCCACCGTCGGCCGCACAGGGGGAGGCGATGCGGGGTGCATGGATCGGAGTGCTGGGTGCCTTGGCCTGTGGCGGCGTCGAAGACGTGGAGCCCGTCACGGGCTTCGACCTGAGGCTCGAGTTCTATGGGGATGCGGACATCGCCGGCTTCCACTTGGAGCTGATCCGCTCTGCCTGTGACCCACGGGATCCGGCGGCGCCCATTCCGGCGCCAGCCAACGTGGATCTGGCTGGCGGCACGATGCCCGAGCACGTGCAGATGCTGTCGCAGACCATCGATCTGTCCAACGAGCACGTGGTCACCGAGCTGCGGATCAGCCCGGTGCGCTCGGCCTGCTACGACATCCTGGTGGCACCGGCCCGCGAGATGGACGGGGATCGGTGGGAGCCGTCGCTGCAGTGCAGCGCCAAGACCGCCCCTCGGGTGGAGTCCCGCACGGGGAAGTTCACGCCCATCTCCTTCGACATCCAGTGCGTCGGCGACCCGGCGGGCTTCGACACGGCCCTCGACGGCAACGAGTTCCCGGTGTTCGAGCTCGACGCCGTGCCCACCTCTGCGGTGCAGTGCGAGCCCGTGCGGGTGTGCGCCACCGTGTGGGATCCCGACGACGACGCCGTGGAGATGGTGTGGGAGGTCGACGGTGATCCCTTCGCCCTTCAGCCCGCCGATCTGCAGCTTGTGGGGTTCGAGAACGGGCGCCGGACCTGGCAGGCTTGCGCCGACGTCGTGCCCGACGAGCCAGGCGAGATCGTCGTCGAGCCCAGGGTCTACGATCTGGGATGGCAGGACGGTACCTACGGTCGGGTGGAGGACTGGCTGTCGCCCGGAGCCTCCAGCTTCTTCGAGCGCATCGCGATCACGTCGGACTATCGCGACGATCCGGTGTGCTGGAACGATCAGGGCGCGCTGGTCTACGAGGAGGGCTACACGCCCGCAGCCGTTCATCCCGGCTGCGAGCCGAGCACGCCCGCGGATCGGATCTGCCCCGGCGGGCCGGACGACGACCCCATGAGCCATCCGCTGTGCTTCGGGAGTTACCTGCGCGGCGAGCTGCTCTATCCGGCGTGTGAGGGCGACGATCCGCCCGACGTGGCCCCGGTGCAGTCCCTGGCGGGGCAAGCCGTGCCGCCGGTGGATCTGTCGGACTTCGTGGCCGACGAAGACAGCCTGGTGGTGCTCGGCAAGGCGCTGTTCTGGGACGTGCAGGTGGGCTTCGATCAGCAGGCCTGCGCGTCGTGCCACTTCCAGGCGGGCGTGGACTCGCGGCTGAAGAACCAGGTCTCTCCAGGGCTGCGCGACGAGGTGGATCAGGACTTCACCTTCGCGCGGATGGCGGCCGGCCAGGGCGGCCCGAACTACACGCTGCATCCCGACGACTTCCCGCTGTATCAGCTGCGCGATCCGAGCGATCGCAACTCGGAGGTGGTCCACGATGCCGGCAACGACGTGGTGTCGTCGGCGGGCACGCGCCGCGGCGACGTGTTCGTGTTGCTGGACGGCACCGAGACCTGCTCCTGGGCGCCCGACGACGTCTTCGCGCTCGACGGCAACAACACGCGGCGGGTGGAGGAGCGCCACGCGCCGAGCACCATCAACGCCGTCTTCAACTTCCGGAACCTGTGGGACGGCCGGGCGGCCAACCACTTCAACGGCATCGATCCGCTGGGTCGGCGGTCGGATGCGGGGCGCCGGATCCTGCGAGCGGTGGACGGTGGCCTCGAGCTGGTGGACGTGGACATCGCGAACGCCCCGCTGGCGGGGGTGGCCACGGGACCGGTGCTGTCCATCCTGGAGATGAACTGCGGCACCGAGGAGCGCGAGGCGGACTTCCCGCGCGTGGCTCGTCGGCTGCTGGACGAGCGGCCGCTGGCGCTGCAGGAGGTCCACCCCGACGACAGCGTGCTCGGGTCCCTTCGCAGCGCCGGGGGTGGGCTTGGTGTCACCTACGCCGAGCTGGTGCGGCGGGCGTTCCAACGCCAGTGGTGGGAGCCGAGCCTGAACACGCCCGATGGCTTCACCCTGATGGAGGGCAACTTCACCCTGTTCCACGGGCTGGCCGTCAACGCCTACCTGTCCACGTTGGTCTCCGACGACACGCCCTACGACCGCTTCGCGGACGGCGACACCGCGGCGATGACCGACGAGGAGATCCATGGGCTGGGGATCTTCTTGTCGAAGGGGCAGTGCATCTCGTGCCATGGCGGTCCGGAGCTCACGCACGCAGCGAGCCCGGCCTTCGCGGCGCACGAGCGAGGCACGCTGGTGCGGCGCACGCCGATCGCCACCACCGACGGTGGCACCCCGGTGGCTCTGCGCGACGTGGGCTTCGACAACATCGGCGTGACCCCGACGAGCGAGGATCTGGGTGTGGGGGGCGAGGAGCCACCGGGGGTACCCATCTCCTTCGTGGCCCAGGAGAAGGCGCGGATGTCGGGCGGGCGGGCCACCGACGACTTCGAGGTGGACGCCTCTCGGTTGCAGGTGGACCCGGGCACGCCGGTCTCCGCCTTCGAGCGCGACGCGGTGAGCGGCGCCTTCAAGATCCCGAGCTTGCGCAACGTGGCGCTGACGGGGCCCTACTTCCACAACGGAGGTCAGGCCACGCTCGAGCAGGTGGTGGACTTCTTCGACCGGGGCGGGGACCGGCGCAATGCCCCGGGTGAGGGCTTCGAGGAAGGCTGCGACAGCTCGGGCTGGGCGGAGCACTGCAGCCACGTGGCCCCGGGCATCGAGCCGTTGGGGCTGTCGTTGGTGGAGAAGCGGCAGCTGCTGGCCTTCCTGCGGGCGCTCACCGACGAGCGCGTGCGCGACGAGTCCGGTGTGTTCGATCACCCGAGCTTGCCGCTGTCGGTGGGCCACTCGGGCGACGAGGAGCAGGCCGCGAACGCAGACGGCATCTGCCTCGACGACATGGTGGTGATGCCGGCCGTGGGGAGCGGTGGGCGAACCCACGACGGCCTGCCGATGCTGCCGACCTTCGAGGACCTGCTGATGTGCGTGGACGGCGATCCGGAGGCGGTGCTGCAGTGCTACCGGGAGCACTACGGCGCGCAGTGAGCGTCATCGAGGAACGAACTGGACCGACGACGCGGTCCTGTCCAGGACCGTTACCTGCAGGTGGAGCTCCGGAGCCAGCTCGTGGTAGCTCCGGAGGTGCCGGGAGATGCTCACCGACATGGTGCCTTCGAGGCCCTCGAGGTCCGAGGCCGGCACCACGAACCGCCCGTCGTCCATGGCCAGGCAGGCGAGGCGGGTGACCGTCTCCTCCCCCTCGAGCTGGCTCAGGGTGATGGCGACGTAGCCCTCGGGCGAGCCGCGCGTCCAGCGAAACGGAAGGTCGGCGGTGGCGTCGAGGGCCTCGTCGAGCTTGGGCGCGAAGAGGTCGAGCTGGTTGGGCACGCGGAACAACTCGGCCTCGTCGAACGCGGGCAGGCGCTCCTCGTCAGCGTCGTCTGCGAGGGTCCAGCCCACTCCGAGGGT
>JAHQVJ010000114.1 GCA_019634415.1 Myxococcales bacterium | reverse complement strand
GTCTTCGGTGGTGGTGAGGATGGAGGGGCACTACGCGCTGGGAAACCGGTTCGCCACGCCTGCAGAGGATGCAGGAGACGGTCTGCAAGACCGGACGGCAGCCCTCCAGCTGGGGATCCAGTTCGCGTTCTGACAGAAGCTGCGTGTCGGCTCGACGCGCGTCAGGCCGTCTCCCTCCGGCGTGACCAGGCATAGGCTGCCAAGCCCACTGCGACGACTCCGCCCACCCACGGGATCAGGTGCGGCGACGACGCGAACCCCACGTACAGCACCAGCGCCACCACCCCCAGATACACGAGCCCGGCCACCACCGCCCCCGGGTGCGGCGGATCGTCGCTTCGCACCAAGCGAAGCATCGCCACGATGGCCAGGCCCGTGAACACCATCAGGACCGCGCTCACGTTCTGCACGATCTGCAGCACCGAGTGGGTGAGCAGCAGCGAGATCGCCACCGCGGCCTGGAGCAGCAGGGAGCCCACTGGAGGGCGCGCATCCGCGGCGGGCATCGCGAAGACTCGGGGCAGGAAGCCGTCCGCGGCCATCTCTGCGTACACGCGAGGGCCCACAAGCGTCATGGCGCTCGTGGCGCTGATGAGCGCGCCGATCACGAACACACTCATCGCCACGGCGCCCACCGGCCCCAGCAGCTGCTCCGCCACCAGGTGGCCCAGCGTGATCCGGCTCGTGTCCGACGACAGCACCGTGGCCAGCTGTCCTGGCGACAGGTTCGCCAGCAGCACCCCGTTCACCGCCAGGTACAGGACCGAAACCAGCAGTGTGCCCAGCCACATCGCGCGGGGCACGTCGCGTGCGGGATCTCGGAACTCCGAGGCGGCGTAGATCGCAGCGTTCCATCCGGAGAAGGCGAAGGCGATCCAGAACTGGTTGCGCAGGAACGGCCACGCCAGCGACGCTGGCGCTTCGGGGGGCGCCCAGGCCGGCAGCGTCCACGAGCCGAGGGTCAGCCCCACCCCCACGAACCCCACGATGCCCACTAGCTTGAGGAGTACCAGCGCGTTCTGGGTCCACTTCGACACGTCGAGGCGCACGGCGTGGAACAGCGTGAGCAGTGCTATCACCGCCGTGCCCGTGAGGCGCGGGTCGGGCGCGTCGAACAGGGTGTCCAGGAAGGCGCCGATGGCGATGCCGTTGAGGGCCACCGGGGCGGCGAAGCCGATGAGCAGCGAGGCCCAACCGGCCAGGAAGCCCACTGCGGGGTGGAGCAGGTCGCTCAGGAAGCGGTACTCGCCTCCGCTGCGGGGCACGCGCATCGCCAGCTGCCCGTAGGCCACCGCCCCACACAGCGCGAGCACGGACCCCAGCGCCCACGCCGCCAAGATCTGGGGTGGAGTGAGCTCCTGGGCCATGAAGCCCGCCGAGAGGAACACGCCGGCCCCGATCATGTTGGCCACCACCAGGCCGATGCCGGATCCCAGCCCCAGCGTCGCGCGCCCTGCCTCGGTCGTCATGGCTGCAGCCTACTGGACGGCGGCCAGCAGGTCCCGCTCGTTGGGGAGCGCTAGCGCATTCTTTCGGTCAAAACCATGGAGCGGTCGGATTCGGTAGCGGCCGGTGGCATCCGAGCCGTACATCCAGCCAGTGAACACGAGGTCGAGGTACCAGGGCGGATCCGTCACCACCTCGTAGAAGCTGTAGTCGGTGGGAAACGTCTGCTCGAGTTGGGCTCGGTGGGTGAAGCCTCCCTCCGTGGGGTTCAGCTCGAAGAGGACGGCAGGTCGGTCTCGACGCAGGGTCTGGGCCATCCCCTCGAAGGCATAGCGCTCGAACCCTTCGATATCGCACTTGACGACACCGACTCGCCCAGCCCCCACCTCGGCGAGGTGCGCGTCGGCGGTGACGAGGGGAAGCTCGACGGGTGCGGGTCGGTTCTCGGGCAGGAAGGTGTCGTCGAAGGTTCCCACGCCCAGGGCATCGCCGGGTGGTGGATGGAAGGGGAGGCTGCCCGGCTCGTTGGCGTAGCCCAGCTCGTGTACGCGCACGTTTCGAGTGTCTGGGTTGAGCTCGAGGTTGCGCTTCAAGCGCGCGACGGCAGGTGGCCAGGGCTCGACTGCGTGCACCACGTCTGCGTGTCGTGCCACGAACAGGGTGTGGTTGCCGAGGTTGGCCCCCACGTCCAGCACTTCACCACCCATGGCCACCGCCAGTCGATCCAGCAGCAGGACCTCGGCCTTCTCGTACAGGCCGAAGTGGAAGATCATGTTGTCGACCACGTTGTCGTAGGAGCCCTCCCAGACTGCGGCGCCCTCGCTGAGGGTCGCTTGGAACGCTCCAGTCGGGGCCGAGGCCGGAGTGAACCACATGCCGTGGGGCATCGCCGCCAACGCCACTGTGGGCTGGCTGTACAGTCCGGAAGACCGCGTCACCCACCCCAGTAGCGAGACGAACACGACCGCGTTGGCGAGCGCAAGTGCCAGTGTGCGTGAGATCGGAGGCCTCCCGGAACACCTACCCGTATCGGAACGCCTCACGAGCACAACTCGCCTTCTGTGCAGATCAGAAGGCGTCGGACCTGCGGAGGACTTCGGCGGCGAGTCCATCCAGCCACTTGTTGGACATGCCCCCCACGACGCTGCGGGGGTACAGCCGAGCCACGGGCCAGATCCGGCTCTGGAAGGTCTTGCGGTCCTCGACGTTCGTGCCGCCGTCGACTTCGGAGAGCAGGAACGCGCGGGTGCCCGTGACGCCCCACCACTTGGTGGACCACCACTGCAGCACGTGGGGCCGCGCGCACGTCTCGATGGTGACGTCGAAGGACACGGGAACCCCAGGTCCCATGCCGAGCACGTAGGCGAGGCGGCGCCCTTCGGCGATGCCCTCGAAGTGGGTGACGCGGCGGACCGGCGGGCACCATCGCGTCCATCGCTCCACGTCCACCAGCACCGACCAGACGGTCTCGATGGGTGCGTCGACGAGAACGGACGAGGTGAGCACCAGCGGTGTCATGCCCGCGGTTGTATCAGCCCACCATCGGATCTCGTCCCGTCGCCGCCTCCGCCACCCAGCGCGCGTAGGCCGCGCCTGCCAGGAAGCCGAAGAGCAGCAGGGACATGCCGGCCACCTCGCCCACGCGCCACAGGGTCAGCGCCAGCGCGCCGATGGCGCACAGCGACAGGAACGGCAGGGCGTGGCGTTGGAGCTGGTCGGAGGCGGAGACGGGCTCCACCCGCCTCACCTCACGCAGCGGTCGCACAGCGCGCGGCCGCGGCGGCCGGGGTGGCCGAGATCTGTCTCGCATGGGTCGTCTGGCGTTCACACCCCCCTCTTCGGTGAAGGGTGCTGTACGTCAACTCGCGCGGACTCGGAGCCGGAGGGAGGTGGCCTCGCCCCTGCGAGCTGCGAGGGAGTGGGTGCGCGCGGCATCCACCAGGGCTTCCACACCGATCATCAGCGCTGCCACCGCGGTGGTGGCGCCGATCAGGGCGGGTACGAACTCGAGCATCCCGACACTCCGCGGGCTCCATCCCACGGGAGCCCATGCCGGGTTGCATAAGACCGCCACCCGGCATCGGGAAGCGGTGGCGTCGCCCGTGGCCGATTCGGTATCCGGACTGATCCGCTTACAACACCAAGCATCGCCAGAAAAGTCAAGAGAGATTTTTCTTGGCGAGTCCCGGATCGGTAGATCCTGAAGAATAGGGCATCTCGTCAGGCCAGGGCCGACTCTTGCCCAGAGTCCAGCACGAACAGGCACGGGGCGCCCGCTGCCTCGTGGATTGCCTGCATCCGCTCGAGGCGCACCTCGGGAGACAGGCCGAACAGGTGCAGGTCCGCGCGCGGGCCGTCGGCCAGGCGCTCGGCGAGCGTGCCCTCGAGGAGGTGGGAGGTGGTGTTGGGCAGGCGACCGAGCTCGATCAGATCGTCCATGAACGAGGCTGCCTTCGGCCGGTGCACCTCGTCGCGCAGCACCGTGGCCAGTCGCACTGCACCCTCCACCGGTCGGGTGAGCAGGTAGGCCAGCAGCACCGGGAGATCGAGGTTCGCCACGTGCAGTGCCAGCGTCCAGTCCGGCGACCGATCCGACAACCACACGGTCACCTGCTTGCAGGGACGCAGGGGCCGCTCCAGATCGTCGAAGGCGATGATGGCCCCCACCCTGCGTCGACGGGCGTGGTCCACCACCGTCTGCAGGACCTCCTGCTCCATGTGCCGCGCCGACAGCAGCACGAGGTTCGGAGCCATGAAGGCCCCCTGCAGGGCGTTGATGGACAGCCGCGCCCCCTGGCCGGCCATCTCCTCGGGCATCAGGTGCCACGACGCGTAGCGCTCCTGATCGCGAAGCCGTCCCACGATGCTGCCCAGCGCCGCCCCCAGCTCGGGATCGTCCTCCAGCGCGATGAACTTCACCGAGCCTCGCACGTGCACCAGCGCCGACGACACCGAGGCCATCGCCCGTGCTTCCTCCACCGACGAGACGGGCACCAGCAGGTCCGGCTTCCAGGAGCGCTCGCTGCGGCGCATCTGCAGTGACTTGAGCGCCGCCCATGCCGCGACGGTCTGGGCGATGCCCGACTGCACGGTCTCCCAGGGAGTGTCCACCTTCTGCCGCCGCGACAGCCACACGTACAGCCCGACCACGAAGGCGACCTCGGGCAGCCCTCCCGCGGGGCTCGACAGCACCAGGCCCGTCACGCAGGCCAGCGCTCCCAGTGCGGGCACCCAGGTGGGGATGGCGTAGGTGGGGCGCCAGCTCACCAGCCCCAGGCTCTGCTCGAGGAACACCACCACGTTGATGGCCAGGTAGGTCATCACGAAGAAGCTGGTGATGATGGGGGCGATGGCGTCCAGTGAGCCCGCCGTGAGCGCCAGGCCCGCCAGGGCGAGGGTGGCGAGGCTGGCGTTGCGCGGCTCTCCGTTGGCCGTCACCTCGCGCAGGGTGGCCGACAGCGGCACCACGTCGTGCTCCGCCATGGCCTGCAGCAGGCGGGGCGCAGCCACGAGGCTCGACAGCGCCGCCATCAGCGTGCTCGACAGCAACCCGAAGAGCACCAGCTCGCCCACCAGCGCGTGGTCCACCATGGCGAGCTTGTTCTCGAGCAGCTCCGACTGCGGCACCACCGTGGCGTACCAGATGGCGCCCAGCGTGTAGACCACCAGGGTGGTGGCCCAGGCCGCCATCGTGCCGCGGGGGATCGCGCGTCGCGGGTTCTCGAGGTTCCCGCTCATCCCCACGCCCACCATGATCCCGGTGGCGGCGGGGAAGAAGACCCCGAAGGTCTCTCGCACGCTCCACTCGCCGAGCTGGGCGATGGCGGTGGGGGCCTGGGGAGTGGCCGTGGTCCAGCCCGCGAAGGCGGACAGCACCGCCGCGACGATGACCCCGAGCATCACGGCCTGGGCCCGCGACGCCAGCTGGGCCGACGTCACCATCAGGGCTCCCACCCCCAGGTAGGCCAGCCCCACCACGAGCCATGTGGGGTGGTGGGGGAAGAGGTAGCCCCAGCCTTCGCTGAAGGCGTACAGGTACATCACGGAGCTGACGGTCTGTGCCAGGTACAGGGGCACTCCGATGGCTCCGCCGGCTTCCAGACCCAGCGCCCCGCTGATGATGGCGAACGCCCCGCCGGCGCGTAGGCGCAGGTTCGTGGCGATGGACGCCACCGACAGCGCCGTGGTGCCCGTGATGAGATAGGCCGCTGCGATCACCAGGAGCGCGCCGAGCAGGCCGGTCTTGCCCACCAGCCACCCTTCGCGCAGGTACAGCATGGCCCCCAGCACCGTGAGCACGATGGGCCGGTACACGCCGCTGAAGGTCGAGAACCTCGTGGGCTTCGCCATAGCTATGCCCTAGCCCGTTCGCCTGGGCCCGCGACGCCCCGATCCCGCATCCGGCCTCCGACTGTCCTGATCGGTCCGAACGCGGACGACTCCAGGCCGCGATCGTGGTCGGTGGGCCCCTCCGTGCCGAGATTGCCTCGGAAGGACCGAAATGCGAGGTAGTCTTCGGGCTCGATGTCGATGGTGGGAGAAGATGGGTGACGCGCCAGATCTGAGGCCGGATGCCCTCGCCGAGGTGCTGGCGAGGTGGACGGACCACCTCGCGCCTGCCACCCGGAACCAGCTGTCGGCCTACGATCTGCAGGCGCTCTACGATCGGCTGAGCCGGGCGCGCACCGAGGGGCCCGAGCGGCTGCATGCGTCGGTGATGCGCTGGGCGCGGCAGCTGGGACCCACCACGCGCGACACCCTGTCGGCCTACGACATCGCCGCGTTGTGTCAGGCGATGCAGGGGGCCGAGCCGGCCCCCCCGCGGCGGCGTGCCTCGGCTGTGACGGTGGACCCCGATCCAGCGCCGCCCAAGCCGTCGCCTCCTCCTGCGCCGCTGCCCGATCCGACGTCCCTGGGTCCTCCGTCGAGGCCCGAGCACGCGCGACTGGGCGGCTTCACGGGAGATACGTGCACGGTCTGCGGGAGCATGGCGTTGGTGCGCTCGGGTACCTGCGCCACCTGTCAGGCCTGCGGTGCCACCACGGGATGTAGCTGATGCGCACGTCGATCGCCGTTGTCACCTTGCTGTCGGGCTGCATCACGGAGCTTCCGGAGGTGTCCGATCCCTGTGCCGAGTGGTCGGATCCCGGCCTGTTCCGGATCACGCTGGAGCCCGACGACAGCCGCACCCGCAAGCCCCACGTCTACGTGCCTGCAACGGCAGGGCCCCGCCGCATGGTGGTGTTGCTCCACGGTGCAGGGCAGAACGGTAGCAACATGAGCGAGCGCACGAACTTCCTGCGGGGGGCCGAGGAGTTCGGCTACGTGTTGGTCTACCCCAACGGCCTCGGCTGGCCGCTGCGCACCTGGAACGCGGGAACCGAGTTCGACGACGGGCACGACGACGTGGCGTTCCTCGACGGCTTGGTGGAGCAGCTCCAGGATCGCGTGTGCGTGGACAAGGTGCTCGCCACGGGCTTCTCCAACGGCGCCATGATGGTGCATCGCTGGGGCTGCGAGGGCACGCAGGTCGACGCTGTGGCTCCGGTGGCCGGTCCGCTGATGCTCGACGCCTGCGAGGGGGACCCGGTGCCGCTGCGGCACTACCACGGCCTCGACGACGCCGTCGTGCCCTACCAGGGCGGGGTGCCCGAGCAGGGGCTGGAGGTGGACTACCCCAGCGTGAGCGACACCTTCGGGCAGTGGATCGAGCGCAACCAGTGCGAAGACCTCGATCCGGCCGAGACGGTCGTGGGGGACACCACGTGTCTCGACTGGAGCTGTGAGGCTTCTACGGTGCTGTGCACCGTGAGCGACTGGGGGCATCGCTGGCCTGGTGGGATCCACCACCAGCAGACCGACGCCAACGCCAGTCGGGCGATCTGGGATTGGTTCAACGAGGTGGTTCCATGATTGCGTGGATGATGCTGGCCTGCTCGGGCAACCCGAGCCCCATGGACACGGGCGAGCCGGTGGTGCCCACTGCCGAGCCCACCTTTCAGTCTCGCGCCGAGGAGGCGGGCTTCACCGTGCAGGAAGGTGCGGTGTCCTTCATGGACGAGGTGGACTGCTGCGAGCCTGGAGCCAACTGCATCTTCAACAATCCCAGCACGCCCTACGGCTCCTACACCCTGCCGCCCGCACCCGATCAGCGCATCGTCAACCCGGCTGCGTTTCCGACCCACGACTTGTACTACCAGCGTGCGGACGAGGCGGTGGTCTTCCTGGGCACCGCCCCCCCACAGGCGCGCTACTTCTCGTTTCGCTCCTATGTGTGGACGCGCCCGGGCGATGCCCTGCCCGTGTTCGGAAGCCTGGGCCCCACGGTCAACAACCTGAGCGTGGCGCAGGCCAGCGGAGGCGCGGCAGCCGATCAGCCGTTGGCCATCGTGAGCACCTTCGACGCCGACGTCGAGGCCAGTGTGGTGGCGCTGCTTCTGGCCTCTGGCTGGGACCCGGCCCACATCCACCGGGATCGCATGCCCGCTGGGGAGGCCTCTCTCGGGCTCTCGCCGGGGGTCGACGAGGGAAGCGACGTCTACGCGATGATCATCCGCGTGGCGGTGCCCACCGATCCGGTGGCGCTGGAGATCTGGCGTGGCTCTCCGGGTCAGGTGTTTCGCTTGAGCCCCACCGAGGTGCGCACCACCACCTCGCTGCATGCCGCGGATCCGCTGCCGCAGGCGGGGTCGGGAATGGGGGAGCAGGACCGGGTGGAGGATCTGAACACCCTGGAAGCGGCGATCCGCGAGGCCTACCCCGACCACGACGACATTCAGCGCGAGAGCACGGAGCGGGTCTCCTTCACCTACGACTGCTTCGACAAGATCTCGTGTCTCGGCGAGTCGGCAGACGCCTACTACGCCGATGTGCCGGCCTTCCTGATGCCCAACGAGAACTTCTTCATGGTGGTCTACGGCGTCGATCACCAGGCATCTGGCCATGCGTCGTACGCGAGCTTCGCCGTGGAGCAGCTCGACAACCGCTTCGGGGTGCTCTCGGTGGACAGCACGGCCTATCCGGGCACGGCTGCCGCCTGGGGTGTGAAGGCAGACGGGCTGTACGCCTGGACGCTCGCGCGCGACTGCGACGACCCGCTGCACGCCGGTAAGCCCTGCTCCGAGATCGCCACGGGCTGTCCGGGAGTACGTCCGCTGGGGCAGATGGCCGTGCGCTTCCGCGCCTATCTCGATCCGAGCACGGGCACCGAGCCGCTCGGTGCGGAGCTGGTGCGCGACCGGGCGATGCTCTTCGTGCCCGAGGTGGGCAAGCCCAAGCCGAAGCCGTAGGCTGTCACCAGCCTTGCACCCGCTCCCAGACGTCGAGCACCTGCTCGCTGCCGTCCACCACGTGGAAGCGGTCGTAGGCGGCCGCGGTCATGCAGACGTGGTTGGGCAACACGCGCACACGGTCGCCCACGCGCAGACCGGCGGGCGGGGGTCGCAGGATCCCGTGCTCCTGGTGCACCTCGGTGACCGTGGCGCCTTCGAGGGGGGTGCCGGCCAGATCGCACAGCTGGCCGTAGGCCGCGTCGTGCTCGGTGGCCGCGGTGCTGCGATCCTTCGACAGCGCTAGCCCGCCAGCGTCGATCACCACCCGGGAGTCGCTGGCGTGGATCACGGTGGCGAGCACGCTGGCTGCGATGTCGTCGAGGGTGCAGGTGCCGATGGCGGCCTGGAACAGATCCCCCAGCAAGTACACGCCCGGCCGCATCTCCGTGGCCCCGGTGAGGTCCTCGGCGAAGGTGGCGGTGGGCGTGGAGCCGAGGCTCACGACGGGGCAGGGCAGTCCCTGCTCGCGCAGGCGCTCGGCGGCAGCGACCACGGCGGCGCGCTCGTCCTCGGCCACCGCGGCGATGGCGTCGGGTGTGCGGCAGCCGTAGCTCTGGCCCGCGTGGGTCAGCACCCCCGCGCAGCGGTCGCCCAGGGTGGCTGCGATGCGGAGCAGGGCCTCGTCTTGGGGCAGCAGCCCGGTGCGGTGGTCGCCGGAGTCCACCTCCACCAATGCGCGCAGAGGCGAGGGGTGCGCGGCGATCGCCGCCGCCCCCTCGACGCTGTCGGTGAGCAGCGTGAGCGACACCCCTCGGTCCACCAGCGCCGCGGCGCGATCGAGGGTGTGCGGGGCAGCGCACACGGCCCAGACGAGATCGGTGAAGCCCTGGGCCGCGAAGTACTCGGCCTCGCGCAGGGTGGAGACGCACGCGCCGCCGCCTGCCTGGGCGATGCGAGCGACGTCCACGCTCTTGGCGGTCTTGAGGTGGGGCCGCAGCGCGACGCCGAGATCGGAGGCGCGCTGCTTCATGCGGGCGGCGTTTCGCTGGGTGCGTCCGCGATCGAGGATCAGGGCAGGCGTGGGCAACCGAGCGAGGTCCATGGCGGGATCCCGGGGAGGCTTCGAGCATAGCCGTGATACGACCGCGGTGGGCCACCGCTGCCACGAACCGCTGGCCCTTTCGTGTCATCCCATCGATCGGGACGTCGGCGCTTTCGCCCGCAGAGGCGGATCTTGTGCCGACTGGAGCTGGACGACCGCTGGATCGAGGAACTCTCCGAGCACGGCATCCTGGAGATGTCGCTGCGCCGCACAGGCCGCAGGCGCAGGAAGCGAGGGGATCAGGTGTGCACCTGTCTGCGCAGCGCGGATGGCCGCAACGCGTTGCTGTGGGTCGACGAGGCTGGTGAGCCGGTGCACCTGCTGGTGCAGGACCTGTCGCTCGACGAGCCCGAGCGAAGAATCGAGTTGTCGTTCGGCACCATCGAGCTGTGCCTGGAGGAGGGGACCCTGACCGTGGTGCTGCGGGTGAGGTAGGCTTCCGCCTTGCCTTGGAGCCTCCGTTGGCCGATTCCCCCACAGGTGCTCGCCGTGGCCTGCTCGCCACCTTCCTCGACGTGGTGGAGCGCGTGGGCAACCGCCTGCCCGACCCCATCACGCTCTTCGGTGGCGGCGCCGTGTTCGTCCTCCTGCTGTCGTGGGTCGGCGCGACGCTCGAGTGGCAGGTCGACAAGCCCGTCGCCATGCCGGTGACTCAGCAGGTCCTCGACAGCGGCACGGGGCAGCCGGTGGAGGTCTTGCAGACCACGGTGGCGGGTCGGCGCACGGTGCTGGTGACCGATTCGGACGGCAACCCCACCAAGACCACGGTGGCCAGCCCCATCCTCGACGAGCAGGGCCGGCTGCAGCTCGAGCGCGGCACCCAGCCCGTGAAGGCAGTGAACCTCTTGAGTCGCGACGGCTTCAAGTGGGTGCTCGACACCCTGGTCTCCAACTTCACGGGCTTCCATCCGCTGGGGGTGGTGCTCGTGGCCATGCTCGGCATCGGCATCGCCGAGAAGACGGGCCTGGTGGGCGCCATCCTCAAGGCCATCACGCGGATCACGCCGCAGTCGCTGCTCACTCCCGCCATGGTGTTCGTGGGCATCCTCTCCAGCCTGGCCGCCGACGCCGGCTACGTGGTGCTGCCGCCCATCGCCGCTGCCCTGTACAAGGCCGCCGGGCGAAGCCCGCTGGCGGGCATGGCCGCCGTGTTCGCCGGGGTCTCCGCAGGGTTCTCCGCCAACCTGGTGATCACGAGCCTCGATCCGTTGCTGTCGGGTCTGTCGGAGGCGGGTGCTGCCATCCTCGACCCCAGCTACACGGTGAATCCTGCCGCCAACTGGTGGTTCATGATCGCCAGTACCGGGGTGCTCACGCTGGTGGGCTGGGTCGTCACGGCTCGCTTCGTGGAGCCCCGCTACGACGGCAAGCCCGCCGACGAGGGCGGCCCCAGCCCGGTGACCGAGGAGGAGCGGGCCGCGCAGGTGGTGACGGACGAGGAGCGTGCTGGGCTGCGGATGTCTCTGGGGGTCGGTCTGTTCACCACCGCCCTGTGCCTCGCGCTGATCTTCGTGCCCGGTGGGCCCCTGTACGCCGAATCCGGTGAGGCGCCGCGCTGGGGTCAGGCCATCGTGCCCATGATCTTCTTCATCTTCCTGTCGGTGGGGGTGGCCTTCGGGATCCCCACCGGGAAGGTGCGGGCCGCCAGCCCCTCGGGGCGGCTGGACGGAGGCATCGCGCGCCTCATGGCCGAGACCATGGCGGACATGGGTCCCTACATCGTGCTCGCCTTCTTCGCGGCCCAGTTCGTCGCCTGGTTCAACCACAGCCAGCTCGGCATCATGCTCGCCATCCTCGGCGGGGACTTCCTCGCCAGCCTGCAGATGCCCCCGCAGGTGCTCATGGCGGCCTTCATCGTGGTGGCCATGATGGGCAACCTGTTCATCGGCTCCGCCAGCGCCAAGTACGCCTTCTTCGCGCCGGTGTTCGTGCCCATGTTCATGGCCGTGGGGATCAGCCCCGAGCTCACCCAGGCCGCCTACCGGATCGGCGACTCCTCCACCAACATCATCACGCCGCTCAATCCGTACTTCGTGGTGATCCTGGTGTTCATGCAGAAGTACGTGCCCAAGGCCGGCATCGGCACGCTCGTGAGCATGATGCTGCCGTACTCCATCGCGTTCTGGCTCATCTGGACCCTCATGCTGATGGGCTGGATGACCCTGGGGTGGCCGCTGGGTCCCGAGGGGCCACTCACCTACGACGCGGGCATCTGATGCTGTCGATCCTCCTCGCCTGCACCGGGTCCGACACGCCCACCACCTCTCCCCCCGTGTCCACGGGCGACACCGCACCGGCTCGGCTGTGCAATGGCGCACCCCTGTGCGATCGGCCGTTGGATCAGGTGGCGATCGCCGTGACCCACAACGCCATGAACGTCGACGAGGAGGGCTGGCTGCTGCCGAACCAGTCCTTCGGCTACGAGCAGCAGGTGGCGGACGGCATCCGCGGCTTCATGCTCGACGTGCACGACTTCGAGGGCGTCGCCACCCTCTGCCATGCCCAGTGCGGCCTCGGATCCGAGCCGCTGGTCGACGGTCTGCTCCGCCTTCGCGCCTTGATCGACGCCCATCCCGACGACGTCTTCGTCTTCGTCATCCAAGACGAGATCGAGGCTGCCCCCATCGAGGCGGCGTTCGCGGAGGCGGGCCTGCTGGACGTGGTGGTCCCCCAGGTGCCGCCGTGGCCGACCCTCGGTGAGCTCGTGGACGCCGGCACGCGACTGCTCGTCACCCACGAGCGCGACAGGCCCGATGCCGCAGATTGGTACCACCCCACCTATGGGCTCGCGTGGGACAACGACTTCGCCTCGAAGACCGTCGACGACTTCGACTGCGACGTGCTTCGCGGCGATCGAAGCAACGACGTGTTCCTGCTCAACCACTTCCTCACCGATCCCATCGCCACGCGGCGTCTGGCGGAGGAGGCCAACGCCACCGACGCTATCTGGGACCACGTGAATGCCTGCGAGGCCGAGTCGGGGCACACCGTGGACTGGATCGCGGTGGATTTCTACGAGATCGGCGGGGTGCTCGAGGTGGTGGCGGAGCTGAACGCCCGCTGATGTCCGAATCCGTGTCCTGGTGGTCGTGGTCGCAGCAGCGTTGAATCGGATCATCAACCGGAGGTTGCTTGAACCGATTCGATCTGTCCGTCGTCACCTACAACGTGCTCGCCCAGGCCTACGTGAAGCCAGAGCGCTACCCGCTGTCCGATCCCGATGCGCTGGCGGCCGCGCCGCGCCGCGCCCTCCTCCTCGACACGCTGGCCTCCTATGTGGGCGACGTGCTGTGTCTGCAGGAGGTGGAGCCCGAGCTGCTCGACGGGGTGCGGGAGCGCTGGCCCGACCACACCGTCTGCTATGGCCAGAAGCACGGCAAGCCCGATGGCTCCGCCGTGATCGTGCCGCCCGGCGACATCACCGTCATCCACCACGAGACCCTTCACTTCGAGGCCGTCGAGCCCGGCTACGACCACGTCGCCGTGGCGGCGCAGCTACGCGTCGGAGACCGCGCCCTGGGGGTGGTCAGCACCCACCTGCGCTGGCAACCCCGTCGCACCCCCGATGATCAGCACCTCGGGCGGCTCCAGCTGCTGGAGCTGTTGCACCACGTCGAGCAGATGCGCGACACCTGCCCCGCGTGGGTGATCTGCGGCGACTTCAACGCGCTGTCGGAGTCGGTGGTGATCCGCGAGGCCCTGGATCGAGGCTACCGGCTGTCCTGCCGCAGCCAGCGTCCATGGGACACCGTCAACATCGACGGTCGGCGCCGCAAGCTCGACTACCTGTTGATGGATCCCGCCCATCTGCGGCCTCACCCCGATCCCCTTCCCAAGCTGCAGCGCGACACCCCCATGCCGTCCGATGTGCATGCGTCGGACCATTTGCCCGTTCGCGTGGGGTATACCTGGGTATGATCCAGGTGCTGCCCCTGGCCCCGCGCTGGGCCGACGTCGTGGACCATCTGGTGGCCGAGTGCGGCAGCCTCGCCGAGCTCGCCCGGCTGCTCCAGCAGGCCGCGCCACCCAGCCTGCGTCTCTCCGACGATCCCCAGACGGTGGAGCGTGGGCTGCGGCGGCTGCGGGCCCGCGGCCAGGCTGCGGGCGACAAGTACGGGCGCCTGCTGCTGCGAGTCATGGGCGTGCCGCTGCCCCTGCGTCGCTGGGCGCGGGCGCTCGGTCAGTACCACAGCCGCCTGTCGGATCTGTCGGTGGACGTGCGGCTGGACCAGCTGCGGCAGTGGGACCGACCACCGATCTCGGAGACGTCGAGCAGCCTCTGGATCCAGATCGGCCTGGCGTCCACGGCTCATCGGCTGCGTCAGCCCGAGCTGGTGCGTCGTCGGCTGAAGCTCGCGGCCACGCAGCTGTCGCGGGCCGGCGCGATGGCGCGCATGGAGCTGCTGCTGTTCGAGGCTCGACTCGCGAAGAACGCCACGTCGCTGCTCCAGGAGGCCGAGGCCGTGCTGCCCTCCATCCGCGATGCCGACGAGCAGCTGTGCTACCTGGCGCGCCTGCAGGATCAGCGTGCCTATCGAGCGGCACGCCGCCGGTCCGAAGGCCTCGCCCGGGCGGTGGAGCTGATGGAGGGGCTGCCCGACGAGGGGCCTCCGTTCGTGGTGTTTCGGCGCAACCACACCCTGGCCTGGTGCGTGTGGAAGACGGGCGACGTCAAGGAGGCGGACTGGCTGGCCCAACGGGCCGCGACCGCCGCGGGCGACGGGGGGCTGCTGCGGTTCCGCTGCATGGCCTTGATGTTGTTGGGCCACATCCGGCGCGATCCGGGGCTCTTCGAGCGAGCCGAGGCCATCGCTGTGTCGCTGGGCGACGAGGATCTGGCGGAGAAGGCGGCGGTCGTGTGAGGAGGAAGGACGTCGGGGGCTTCGTGACTGTGTTGGGATGGATGATGCTGGCCTGCTCGCCTCGTCTGGAGTGCGGCCCGGGCACGGTGCAGGAGGATCGCGCGTGTGTTCCCGCGCAGACCGCCTGTGGCGAGGGCACCGTGGAGCAGGACGGTGTGTGTGTGCCCGCCTTCGCGCCGTTGGACTGTGGGCCCGGGACCGTGGAGGTCGATGGTGCCTGCGTCGTCGCCGATATCCCCTGCGGTGAGGGCACGGTGCTGTTCGGTGGGGAGTGCGTGCCTGCCGAGATCGAGCCCATCGGCGCCCCCTTCGCGTCGGGGGAGACCGTGCAGGTGGGGCAGGGGCACCACGGCTTCTTCAGCCACAAGGGCTACTCGGGCTACGCCATCGACTTTCCCGTCGCAGAGGGCACCGAGGTGGTGGCCGTGCGGTCGGGACGCGTGATGCGGATCCGTGAGGACTCCGACGAGGGCTGCGCCAAGGCCAGCTGCTCCGATCTCGCGAACTACGTGGTGATGGATCACGGCGACGGCACGCTGGGCGCCTACTGGCACCTGCAGCAGGACGGGGCGCTGGTGGAGCCGGGAGACGCCGTGCAGCAGGGTCAGGTGATCGGGCTGTCGGGCAACACTGGGTGGTCCTCGGGTCCGCACCTGCACCTCGAGGTGCAGAACCTGCTGGGTCACTCGCTGCCGGTGTTCTTCGAGGAGCTGGCCGACGCCTCGGATGGCATTCCGGTGCACGGCAGCACCTTCGTCTCCGACAACGACCTGCGCGACGAGCCCATCCCCGACTACTCGGAGTGCCCCGAGGGGATCTTCTCCCCATGGGGAGTCTTCGTGGAGCCCGGCCATCCTTGCGTGGTCGCGGAGGGGGACGTGGCGCTGCCGCTGGGTGGGTGGGTGGCCGAGCCCTTCACCCACGCGATGGTGTGGCAGTTCTCCGTGTTGCTCGACGAGTGGGCGTGGCAGTGCGTGGAGGCCGGGGCAGACGGCCGCTTCGAGACCGAAGTGACCTGGTCCGTCGGGGGGGCGGGGCGCACGGGGTTCCTGTTCATGGACGCCACGACCAAGGACTGCGTGACGTTCGACGGTTGGAACGCCTCGCCGCGGATCATCGTTCGATGACGTGGGCGTTCTCGTGGCCTTGTCGGACGTCGCGTGGACCCGTTGACAACCTGCTACAGCCGAGGCGTCATCTGCGCCCTATGAGGATGTGTACGGAGTGCGATGATGGCGGAGCGGCTCGAGGAGCTTCAGCGGCAGGCAGCTCACTACCGGCGAACCCTCGACGCGTTGCGCGCCAGCGAGGCGATCGACGAAGACACCGAGACGCCGCTGCTGGAGCAACCGCAGTCGACGTCGGCCGTGGTGCCCACGCGGACCCTCACCACGGCGACGGCGGGGTGGCTCGCGCTCACCTTCTTGGCCTGCTACACCATCATTCCCACGGTGCTCGCCGGGCTGGGGCTCGGCGGGGCAGCCATCTTCGCCTTCTGGTCACAGTTCCCGGCGTTCATCCTGGCGGCGGGCGCGGTCACCGCCGGTGTGGCGTGGCTGAAGCCGCGGGTGGATCTGTCGGAGACAGCGGGTGTGGATCCCGTGTTCGCGGCCACGCTCGGCGGCTTCGGCATGTGGTTCGTGCTGCAGAACGTGTTGCTCGGACCCTTGATCCTGATGGGCGGCGCGGCGGCCCTGGCGATCCTGCTGTCGAACGTGCTGGAGATGACGCTCATCGGCACGATGCTGGCGTCGTTCACGCGTAATCCCCGGACGGCCCTGGTCATGGGGGCGGGGTTTCAGTTCGGGCTGTTCTTCCTGTCGGTCCTGATCATGCTGCTCGCCGTATAGGCAGCCCGCCCACGGGCGACTTCCCCATCTGACGGGATCGGAGACCGGTCCGGCAATGCCGTATTGACCGGGGGGGCACACGTGCGAGAAGTGCAGCTCACGGCTTGTTCGGTGGACCTGGGTACGGGTCGGGTGTCGGAGGGGCGAGACGAACAGCTGACGCCTCGCGAGCTCATGCTGTTGGTGCGGTTGGCTCGGTGTCCGGGAGAGCTGGTGGGTCGCAGCGAGCTGCAGGCGCTGTTCGACTACTCCCCGCGGGCGCGGACTCGCGCGGTGGACAAGGCGATGAGCACGCTTCGAGCCAAGGTGGAGGCGGATCCTGCGCGCCCGGACCACCTGCTGACGCGGCGCGGGGAGGGGTACCTGTTCTTCCACGCGACCCTGCGCCCGAGCGACCTGTCTCGTCCGGTCCCGTCGAGCGAGGGACCTTGGATCGGGCGATCCGAGGAGGTTCGCGCGTGGGTGGAACGGCTGCAACGCGACGCGGGCGTTCACCAGCTGACCGGCGTCGGTGGCATCGGCAAGACGCGGTTGGCGCGGCGGTTGCTCCCCGAGATTCGAGATCGGGTCGAAGTTGGTCCCGTGTGGGTGGATCTGAGCGCTGCACGCACCTCGTCCGAGGTCTGCGCCGCGGTGGCAGACACCCTCGGTACGTACCTTCTCGACCATGCACCCGCACAGCGGGTCGCCTCGGTGCTCTGCAGCCGACCGCCTGGGCTGTACGTGTTGGACAACGCCGAGCAGGTGGCGCGGCCGCTGGCGCAGCTGTTGACGCACTGGTGCGCCGAGGCGCCCTCTGCCACGTTCCTGTGCACCACGCGGTCGGCCCTTCCTCTCCGAGCGCCTGCGCACGTCCTCGGTCCACTCGGCGAGGACGATGCAATGCGGCTGCTGGAGACGTTGGCCCCTCGGGACGTGCCCCGAGACGAGGCGCTGCGGGAACTGCTCCGCTACCTGGATGGCAATCCCCTGGCCATCGAGCTCGTGGCCTCCAAGCTGCGCACGTATACGGCGTCCGAGATTCGCCAGGCCTTGTCGCGAGGCGAGGATCTGGCGGTGGATCACGAGGATCGTCCTGTGCGCCATCGCAGCCTCCATGCCTGCCTGCAGGTCAGCTGGTCGCTGCTCGAGCCGTCCCGACAGCACGCCGTGGGCGCGCTCACGAGCTTCGCCAACGACTTTCCGGCATCCGCAGCCCGCGCGCTCTTGGCCAGCGGCTCCATCGCCGACCCCTCTGCCGTGGAGGTGCTCGTGCACGGGCACTGGCTGTGTTCCGACGGCGAACATCTCTCAATGGCCCCTGCCATTCGACGATTCGCCAGGGATCGGGCAGGCGCGGAGCTGCGCTTGCGGGCCGACGTCGCCCACGGTGCCTGGGTGAGCGACCGGATTGGCGGGATCCCGACCCGGGAGCAGACGCTGGGCGCAGGTCTTTGCGTGGCGCGCGTGGATCTGGCGGACGTCGTCTCGGCCCACCGCCGTGCGGTGGCGCGTGGGGACTGGCCCACGGCCGCCACGATGGCCCTCGCTGCCTGGGAAGAGCTGCGTGGTGTCGGCCCCTTCGAGCTCGGGGTCACCCTCTTGGAGTCGGTGCGGCTCCCTCCTCGTCACCCGGCGGCTGCCCTGGTGGATCGGCAGC
>JAHQVJ010000113.1 GCA_019634415.1 Myxococcales bacterium | reverse complement strand
GCTACGAGCAGCACGCGCGCTGGGCCAAGGAGTTCGACCCCACGAACAATCCGAACTCCGGCGTGGTCCTGCGATCGAAGAACCCGAACGTGGGGCTCGACGCGCTCCGCTTCAACGCCCGCATCGACCGCACCATCAGCGAAGACGTAGGCGTGAGCTTGTCGGCCGGACTCACCGACACACAGACCGAGTTCTACGCCACCGGCGCCCTGGGCAACTACCACAACGACATGGACCACACCTACCTGCGTGGGGACCTGTTCGTGCGGTCGATGCGGGCGTTGAAGCGGAGCGCGTCGAGCCCCACGTTCGGGTTCTTCGATCGCAGGACCACGCCGGAGTTCGGATTGTTCGTGGGGTCGAACTCCTTGGCCCAGCGCGCGTGCTGCTCGTAGCCGGCGGCCAGGCGGTAGGCGGTCTCGCCGACGCGACCCGTGGCCACCGCCGACGCGCGCCCGATGCCGGGGGTGCCTGCATCGAAGCGGACGACCTGCTCCCCCTCACCCGGGGTGCGCGTGATGATGTTGATCACGCCCGTCACGGCGTTGGCGCCGTAGACGGCGGAGCCGGGACCCCGGATGACCTCGATCCGCTCGATCTCTTCGAGGATCAGGGGGAAGGACTGCCACACGGTGGCACCGAGGAAGTCCAGGTAGGTGCTGCGTCCGTCGATGAGGATCAGCACCTTGTTGTTGAGCTTGTTGTTGAAGCCACGGATGGAGACGTCGGGGGCGGACGACGACATGGCCATCACGTCGACGCCCGCGACGCGTCGCAGCAGATCGGGCACGTTGAGCGCCCCCGACAGCCGGATGTCGTCGGCGGTCAGGATGCTGACGGTGGACGGAGAGTCCAGGGGCTCCTGACCCACGCGCGATGCGGTGACGACGATGCGCTGGTAGGCGTCCTCGAGGAACCCGGCCTCGGGGATGCCCCCCAGGTCCGTCTCCTCGGCCGTGCCCTCGGCGCCGGTGCCCTCGGTGATGGTGGTCGGATCGGGGGCCGTCGCCTCCTCGACCGTGCGAGTCTGTAGTGCTTCGGTGAGTGCCTCGAGCTCCTGGGCGATGGTCTGCAGCCGCGCCAGCTCCTCGGTGGTGGGTCCAGCCACGGCGACACGGCCGCCTCCGGTGGACTCGGCAGGTGTTCCTGGACCGGCCCGATCGGCCCCCAGACGAGCCTCGAGCACCGCGATGATGGGGTCCACGTCGTCTGCCCGCTCCGGTGCAGCGTCGCGGAACAGGCGGTAGTACGTCAGCGCGTTCGGCAGATCGTCGAGGTCGGTGTAGGACTTCGCGATGTTGTAGAGCGTGGCGGGGTGGGGAAACGCCTCCTGAGCCGCCAGGAACCGCTGCAGTGCGATCTCGTAGTTGCCGGACTCGGCGGCCTTGAGGCCCGCGGCAAAGTGCCGTCGAGCGTCGTCCTTCGGGTCGGCGAACGCTGGCTCGGAGATGAACAGACCACTCGCGAACAGAGCTGCAAAGATCGTGAATCTACGCACACGAGCTCCAAGGGCGGTGACTCGAGGAACGGGGCGGGACCAGAGCAGCCCGAGCGCCCCGCATGGTCGAAGCGGGCGGAGCTTACTCGATCAGATCGTCGGGCATGCCCATGTAGCCCTCGGGTGCCGTGGTCTTGTCCTCGGTCTTGGGCTTGGGCTGCGGATCGGGGCTCCCCAGTGCCTGGTCGGCCTGAGCCTCGGCACGCGGCTTCGGCTTGGGCGTTACCGGTGCAGCCGGCGTGCGGCGCCGAGTTTGGCGGGGTGCAGATCGAACGGTAGGCTTCGGCTCAGCGACCACGGGCGCCGGAGGCGGCGTCTGCACGACCTCGGTGGGTGGCTCCTCGGCTTGCTGGACCTCCTCGGCCTCTCCGGCGGTGGGGAGCGCCTCGATGGGCTGTGCGGCGACCGCCTGTACGGCTGCCGTGGGCTGGGGCAGCGAGATGGACTGGGCCGTGGGCATGCCCTCGGTGCCCAGGCTCATCAAGCCCACCACTGCACCGAGGAGCAAGGTGGCCACGATCAGCGCTACACCCACGCCGATACCCATCATGGCGAGGGGCACGCGCGAGGGGCGCTGGGTGCGGGGGGCCACGCTGATCGCCGAGTGGTGGCCCAGGGTGGAGTTGGCCTGGCTGAAGGACCGGAAGGTGTCGGGGGCCACCTGCATGCAGGCGCCGAGTGCCTCCATGACCTCGCGTACGTTGCTGAACCGCTCGTTGGGGTTCTTGGAGAGGCACCGGCGGACGACCTCCTCCAAGCCCTCGGGCACGATGATGTCGGGCGCCACGCTGTAGAAGGTGGGCACGCTCTGGTTGAGGTGGGCGATCATGGTGGCCGCGCTGTTCGGCCCGTGGAACGGGTAGTGGCCGGTGAGGATCCGGAACAGCAGCACCCCGATGGCATAGATGTCGGCGCGGTGATCCACCTCCAGGCCTCGAACTTGCTCGGGCGCCATGCAGTGTGGCGATCCGAGGATGAGGCCGGCCCGGGTGATGGACTGATCGTCGGAGGTGAGCTTCACCAGGCCGAAGTCCACCAGCTTCACCTGGAAGTCACCGTCGTCGAGCTTGCGCACCAGCAGGTTGGACGGCTTGAGATCGCGATGCACCACACCGCGCTTGTGGGCGTACCTCAGGCCCGCGCAGACCTGCAGCAGCAGGCGCAGGGCCAGGTCCACCTGCATGGGCCCGTCCTTGAGCATGTCGGACAGGCGCTGGCCGTCGATGAACTCCATGGCCAGGTAGAAGCGACGGTCCTCGGTCTCGCCGAAGTCGTGCAGGATGACGATGTTGGGGTGATCGAGCTGCGCCAGCGTCTCGGCTTCCAGCCGGAAACGGTGCTCGAACGCCGCTGCATCCTCGGACTCCGGCGGGGGAGTGAGGATCTTGAGTGCTACGGGCCGGTTCAATCCCACTTGGTGGGCTAGGTAGACAGTAGCCATGCCTCCACGCGCGATGAGCTTGTCGACCTGGTACCGGCCCGCCACGATGGAGCCGCCTTTTGGGTTGGGCCGTGTGCTGGGCAGATTGTTGCTCACTAGGAGCCTCCGGTTCCGTTGGCTGTTGCCCTTGCTGCGCGGGGGGATTCCACTCTACATCAGGTGCACGGAGCGGGAATGAAAACCCGCGCAGATCTGGCCTTCGCTGTGATCCAACCCGGCTTGGAAGCTGTATTGGTCGATGAGTTGGGCAGCTTGGGGATCTCCGCTCGACCCACGGAAGGTGGGGCGCTGTTCGAGGCGACGCCAGGTGCACTGCATGCAGTGCACCTGCACGGACGAACGCCGACCCGGGTGTGGGTGCGGCTGGGGTCCTTCTCCGCGACACACCTCGACGCCTTGGCCAAGGGCGTGCAGCGGCTTCCGTGGCGACGCTTCGTTCATCGGCGCCAGGATCTCGCCATCCGGGTGTCAACCCATCACAGTCGGCTGCGATTCCGCGATCGCATCTCCAAGAAGGTACGCCACGCCGTACGGGATGCCTTGCGATCGGCTCCCGCCCGTCGGAGTCCTCCCCACGCAGCCCTGGTGCTGGTCCGCGTGGTCAACGATCGGGTGGAGATCTCGGTGGATGCCTCGGGAGACGCCCTGTACCGGCGGGGTTGGCGGACGGAGGTGGGAGACGCCCCGCTGCGGGAGAACCTCGCTGCAGCGGTGCTCCGGCTCGTGGGATGGCGCGGTCACGAGCCGCTGGTGGATCCGATGTGTGGCTCGGGCACGTTCTGCGTGGAGGCGGCCACGGTCTGCCAGGCTCGACCGCCCGGGATCCGGCGCAGCTTCGCCTTCGAGTCGTGGCCGGAGCACGACGCGGCGGCCTTCTCGAAGGCCAAGGCGAAGGCGCGTCGCCTCGCGAGCTCGGAGCTCGACGTGGACATCGTGGGAGCGGACTCGGCGGAGGATGCGATCGCGGCGGCTCGGGCCAACGCGGGACGTGCCGGGGTGGCTCGCCACGTGCAGTTCGCCCGCACGGACGTGCGGGACCTGGTGGCGCCCCCGACGCCCGGCCTGGTGGTGGCGAATCCACCGTGGGGCGAGCGGCTGCCGAACGCCAACCGCGCCTATCGCTCGCTGGGACTGGCGCTTCGGCAGCGCTTCGTGGGGTGGCGGGTGGCTGTTCTGGTGCCGCACATGTCCGTGCTGTCGCGCTTGGGGTTGAGGCTCGAGCGCGTGGCACAGTTCCGGGCGGGTGGGATCCGGGTGTCGCTGTGCACGGGCCGCGTTTCTACTTGATCGGCGCGGCCTACAACCGATTGGCACAGGGCGTTACCTGGGTACGCACACCGCGGCACCCGTCCGTGGGGGTCCACATCAGTCCCTGGCACAGCTATCGTCTTCGCAAAGCCACCTCCGAGGCGGACTCGGTGGTGGGGGCCTATGGTGGTCATCCGCGGGGCATTCGCTCCCACGAGTGGCCTCGCTGCGAGGTCTGCAGCGCCCCCATGTGCCACATGGCCCAGCTCGACGCGGGCGCGTGGCTCGATCTCCAGGGCTTCGAGCGGATGAGCTTGTTCATCTGCCACGCCACGGGGGGGCGGTGTGAGGACTGGGACCCATGGAAGGGCGCCAACAAGGTGATCCTGCAGCGGGTCCGCGACGACAACCTCTACGACGGTCCTCCCACGGTGCGGGTCTACCGACGCGTGCGGCTCACGGTGGATCCGCCCATCGACGAGGCGGCCCTGATGCGCGACGTCAAGGAGCGCGGCCTGCCGATGTCGCGCGTGCTGGACGCCCTGCGCCACGACAAGCTCGGGGGCGGCGCGGTCTGGCTGATGGGCGACGACACGCCACAGTCCCCCTCGGGCAAGGGACCGATGCGGCTCGCCCTGCAGATGACCACGGACATCGTGACCTTCGACATCACGCGGGGCGGTATGGCCTACGCCTTCATCGATCCCCTCGACGCCACCGACGCGGCGGGTCGACTGGTCTGGCAGGGCGGTTAGCGGACGCCCGGAATGCCGGAGGCGTCATGTCGTATTTCCGAGGCAAGCGGGTGCTCCTGGTCGGCGGGAGCGAGGGGATCGGTGAAGCTGCGGCGGTGGCGCTGACGAGCCAGGGGGCGCACGTGGTGATCGCGGCCCGCCGGCAGGGGCCACTGGACGACTGCCTCGGGCGCATGCGAGCGATGGCCTCGGATGGGCAGCGTCTGGCTGCGGTGTCGATGGACGTCACGGATCGGGCGCGGGTTCGGGCCTCGGTGGCCGAGGTGAGCGACGCGCTGGGGGGCGGCGTGGACGTGCTGATCACCAACGTCGGCATGGCCCGCCCTGGCTACATCCTGGACCTCACGGACGATGACTTCGATCGCATGATGGACGTCAACTTCATGGGGCACGCCAACGTCGTTCGCGCCTACCTGCCGACCCTCCTCGAGCAGCCCACGTCGGACGTGTGCTTCGTGAGCTCGGCCCTGGGGTTCATGTCGTCGCCCGGCTACTCGGCGTACTCCGCCACCAAGTTCGCGGTGGCGGGCTTCGCCGAGAGCCTGCGCGTGGAGCTCGCCGATCGCGGTGTGCGCGTGACGCTGTTCTACCCGGGCACCACCGACACCCCTGGCCTCGAGAAGGAGAACGAGACGAAGCCCGCAGCGGTGTGGAAGCTCGAGTCGGAGTCCAGCTTCAACAAGGTGCGGTCGCCCGACGACGTGGCGGTCTCGTTGCTGCGATCCATCCAGCGCGGGCGGTTCGAGAACTTCCCCGGCTTCGAGGTGTGGCTGCAGTGGTTCGCCTTCAAGCGCTTCCCGGGGCTCTCTCGCGGGATCATGGCGTCTGAGTGGCGCACGGCCCTCAAGAAGACGGCGGCCGAGGTGGCATCGGAAGGCGGATCAGGAGGAACTTGATGCGCTGACGGTCTCCGGCCGCTCGACCGAACCAGGGCTCGATGCGCAGTGGCTCGAGGCCTTCGGCGTGGAAGGACGGGGGCACCTTGGCCCACAGCCGCCGTGGGGGGAGAGGCTGGGCGTGGGCGGCTGCCAGCACCGAGGCGAGCAGCGGTACGTCGCGGATTGTGGTGCGGCTGCGATCGTAGTCCACGCCCCAGGGCGGATCCACGAACAGCAGGTCGGCGTCCACGAGGGACAGGTGGTCCTCGGCGCGTCCGTGCACGAAGCGGATCTGGTCGGCGACCCCGTACAGCGCTGCGTTGTGGGCGGCATCCTGCAGGCGGTGGGCGTCGACGTCGATGGCCACCACCTGGCATCCAGCGCGAGCGAAGCCGATGGCGTTGCCGCCAGCCCCACAGGTGGCATCCACCACCGTCCAGCCCGCGGCCTGGCGCCCGATGTCGACCGCCAGCGACTCGGGAGTGAGGGAGGTGCGCCCCTCCGCGTCGAGGCGTGCCCCCGAGCGCCGGAACCCGGCGGTGGTGTTGCGTCGCCGGGCGGCATCGGCGCTACGGGCGCGCCGCACCAGGGTGCGCTTGAGCGGGGGCCGAGCCTGCACCATCAGCGGCTGTCCTCCGAGCCCCAGACCCCGCAGGCGGGCCTGCAGGTCCGCTGCTGCCTCCCGCGACAGCTCGGCCTCCCACACGCCCTCGGTGCACGTCCACGGCTCTCGACCCAGCAGCCGGTCCACTGGCACCCAGTCGGGAACGCCCGTGACCTGCACCCACGGCATCGCTCACCTGGCGTCGTCGGCGGTGATCAGACCGGTGAACCCGGTGACGGCCAACGACGTGAGGATGAGGCCCAGGATCATCTCCAGGATGGTGGCCACATAGAGCAGCTCCCCCACGGTGAGATCCACCGTTCCCTGCAGGCCCGCACGCGCGAGATCCACGGTGAGCAGCGGCTGGTAGCGGGTGTTGGGCCGCCAGAACTCGCGGTGTCCGAAATCCACCACGGGCACGAACAGGTCGAAGGAGTACGACAGCGCGCTGAACTCTGGGTAGGTCGCGTCGAGCACCGCGAGCTCCTCGGCGAACTCCCCGCGCTTGGTGCGGACGAACACGGTCTCGTCGCTGCAGTCGGCGACCTCGCACTGGGTGGCTGCCCCGGCCCACAGGCCTGTGAAGAGGCTGACGAACGCCACGATCCACAGCACCGTGCGCCACGGGTTGTAGCCGAACAGGGCGAACCAATCGAGCAGCTGGCTCTGGATCCGCACGCGCCAGAGCACGGACGAGCTGCGGCGGTGCCGACGAAGGCGGGCGATGGAGACCTGGCGGGCGTCCTCGTGGAACCCCTGGGCTCGCAGGCGCCGCACGAGCTGGACCCAGGGCGACGGCTTGAAGAACTCGTCGAGGTCGCGACCGGATTGCCCCTCGAGCCAGTGCAGCCGCTGCTCCCAGACGCGCACGGAGCGCTGATCGTGCTGCAGGTCCACGCCGGCTGGGTTCTCCAGGTGGTCGTAGGTGAAGCCGTCGAGCACCATGTGATCGAGGCTGTCGTCGATGCCGGGCTCGTGGGGGTGCCAGGCGTCGGCGTGATCGTCGAGGGAGCCCGTGCGGGCGCGGGAGAGGTCCACGATGCCGCGGGGGCGGTGCTCGGGGGCGCGCGGCATCTTGATGCGGTCCACGACGCTGTCGACCAGGCTGATCACCACGTCGTCGTAGCGAGTCACCAGCTGCTCCCCGCGCTCGGGGCCGGGATCCACCTGGTGGCCACGATCCATGGTGGCGCTCACCAGCTGGCTGTCGCGTAGATCGAGGGTGCCGTGGATGCGGGCCTGATCGAAGGCGAGCCCACCGCTGGAGCGGAAGCCCTCGGCGGCCACCACACCGCGCATCACGGTGGAGCCGTTGGCGTAGACGGTCACGCCGCGATCCACGCGAAGCTGGGACCCGCTGAAGCGGAGCTGGTTGCCGATGGTGGAGGCGGGGAACCGGATCACACCGTGCACCTTGGCTCGCCCCATGAACCAGCCGCCGCCGACCTTGATCCCGTCGGCGCGAATGGCCAGGGTGCGACCCTGGATCTCCGACTCCGTCATGGCGAGCTGGCCCTCGATGCGCGCCCCCGACAGCCGCATGGCACCGGTGAGCTTGGCGCCGCGCATCACCCAGTTGCCCTGCACGCGGATCACGTCGGCGGAGATCGCGCGACCCTTGGGGGTGTGGATGTGGATCCCGGTGGCCTGCAGGTCGCGACCCACCCGCGCGCCTTCGATGGACAGGCCTCCCTCGAGGTGCGCGTGCTCGATGCTCATGCCTTGCTGCAGGGAGATGCCGTGTGCGTTCAGCGCCGTTCCCTCCGCCGACAGCTTGGCCTTGTCGGCGCTGAACAGCCCCTGGATCTCGGCATGGGGAATCGACAGTCCGCCCTGCACCACCGCGCGATGCAGCGACCAGTCGCCGTCGATCTGCACCCCGTTCGCGTCGATGGCGGGCTCGGCCCCCTCGATGCGAGCCTCGACGGCCACGAGCCCTCGAGCCTGGGCGGACCGTAGGCGCATGCGCCCCTGCACGGTGGAGCGATTCAGCACCCAGGCTCCCTCGAGCTGGGCTCCGTCGGCGAGGATGGCCACGTCGTCGGCGGTGTAGCGAGCCGACTCCGCGAGGAGGCTGCCCCCGATCCGAGCGCCGGAGAACCGCAGCGTTCCGCGCACCGTGGCGCCTCGCATGAGCCAGTTCCCCCGGATCTCGGCGCTGTCGAGCACGATGGCGTTTCCCTCGTCCTCGAACAGCGCCTCCTCCAGGTTCAGCGACCCGCCGATGCGAGCCCCGCGCAGCCGCATGGTGCCGTGGACCTGGGCCTTGCCCATGAACATGGCGCTCTCGATCTGCATGCGCTCGGCCTTCACGCCTCCATGGATCACACACTCGTACAGGCCGAGGCGACGCAGTCGCGCGTCCCGCAGCATGAGGGAGGAGCGGGTGTCGCCCGGGGTGCCGAAGGTGCAGCCGAAGAAGAGCAGGGGGCTGGTGAGATCGCAGCCCTCCAGGTCCAGCTCTCCCTGGATCTGCGCCCCGTGCATGGCGATGCCGGCGGGACGCACCAGCCGGGAATCCTTGCTCGTGGCCAGAGCACGGATCACCGCGGCGCGCACCGTGGTGCCCTCGCACTGGGCGCGGTCTCCGCGGCGCGTGGCGTCCACCAGGCGGCGCTCTCCCTCGCTCAAGGGACGCGGCAGCTCGGAGAGGAGGTCGTCGGTCATGTCGCGGATGCTACTCCACCTCGTGTGGGAGGACGCGATGCGGCTGCACACCGACGAGATGCTGGTTCGCACCGAGGGAGCCGGACTGTACGAGGTGACGGCGGAGGTGGCTGGGATCGTGACGGCGGCGCGGATGGCGCAGGCCCAGTGCACCGTGTTCGTGCGGCACACCAGCGCGTCCCTGGTGATCCAGGAGAACGCGGATCCGGCGGTGCTGCGGGATCTGCAGCGCTTCATGGAGCGCATCGCTCCCGAAGGAGCAGGCTACGAGCACGATGACGAAGGCCCCGACGACATGCCTGCCCACATCCGGTCGGCGCTGACCCAGACCCAGCTGATGATCCCGGTGCTGCGGGGCCACATGGCGCTGGGGACCTGGCAGGGGATCTACCTGTGGGAGCATCGCCGGGCGCCCCACGCCCGCAAGCTCGTGGTTCAGCTCATGGGCGCTTGAGGTCCACCGACACCGGAGCGTGGTCGGAAGGCGTGTCCCAGCCACGTACGTCGCGGTGGATGGTGACCTCGGTGCAACGAGCCAGCAGGCTCTTCGTGAGCATCACGTGGTCGATCCGCATGCCGTGGTTCCGGCTGAACCCCATCTTCTGGTAGTCCCACCACGTGAAGGCGGACTCGAAGGGGTTGCGGTCGCGAAAGGCGTCGGTCAGGCCCCAGTCATGGATCCGTTGCAGCCTGGATCGCTCGTCGGGGTGACACAGCACGCTGCCCTCGGCCTTGAAGGGATCCCACACGTCGAGGTCGCCGGGCGCGATGTTCATGTCGCCGCAGACCAGTACGTCGTCCGCGGGGTCGTAGCGGTCGAGCTCCGTGCGCAGCTGCTCGAGCCACCGCAGCTTGTAGAGGAACTTGTCGGTTCCCACGGCCTGGCCATTGGGCGTGTACAGCCCGTAGATCCGAATCCCGGCGACGGTGCCCGCCACCACCCGGGCGTTGTCGTCGTCGAAGTCGGCGAAGCCCGTCTGTGGATCGTCGACGGGCTCCTTCGACAGCAGCGCCACCCCGTTGTAGGCGGGCTGTCCCCAGGTCACGACGTGGGGGAAGCCGAGGGCCTTCAGGGCGTCGACGGGGATCTGGTCTTGCGCGAGCTTGAGCTCCTGCAAGCAGATCACGTCGGGATCGGACTCCCGCACGAAGCGCTCGAGGTGCTCCATGCGGGCGCGAAGGCTGTTGACGTTCCAGGTACAGATGCGCATCGGTCAGGCGTCTCGGTCGCCCAGCGTGCGCGGATCGGTGAGCCGACCCGTCACGGCCGACGCAGCGGCCACCGCCGGGGACACCAGGTAGACGGGCCCTGGTGCACCCATGCGCCGGGCGAAGTTTCGGTTGGTGGTGCTCGCGGTAGTCTCGCCGGGCAGGGGAATGCCTGGTCCGTTGCCGATGCAGCTGCCGCACCCCGGCGTGGTGACCAGCGCCCCCATGCCGCGAAACAGCTCGAGGAGTCCTTCCTCCTCGGCGTCTTCGGCGACGCGGGTGGACGAGGGCGTGACGGTGAGCCGGATCCCGTCCGCCAAGCGGCGTCCGCGGAGCACGTCGGCTGCGGCCCGCAGGTCGGCCAGCGACCCTCCCGTGCAGCTCGCGATCACCACGTTCTGTACGCCCACCTCGGTGTGCTCCTGAAGCGGCGCCCGGTTGCGCGAGTCGCCTGGGGTGGCCACCGTCAGCGGGACCTCGTCGAGATCGATGGTGAGGGTGCGCGCGTAGCTGGCGCCCGGATCCGGATGAACCAGAGCGTCGGTGACGTCGATGCCGCGGCGCTCCTTCAGGAAGTCCACGATGGGCTGGCACGGCTCCACGATGCCCGTCATCAAGCCGCCCTCCACCGTCATGTTGGTGAGGACGGACAGCTCGTCGACGTTCCACTGGGCCAGGCCCGGTCCTCCGAACTCGATGATGCACGTGTCGGTGGGGGACTCCCGCCAGTGCTCCTCGCGGAAGAAGGGGTCGCCGATCAGGTGCAGGATCAGGTCCTTGGGAGACAGCACGCCCTTGGCGGTGCCCGTGACCTCCACGCGCACCACCTTGGGCACCGTGACGGGCACGAGGCCCGTGCGCAGTGCGAAGGCCATGGCCGTGGAGCCCACGCCGAAGGCGAAGGCGTTGAGCACGCCCGCCGTGGGACTGTGGCTGTCGGTGAGCACCACGATGTCGCCCGGCACCGAGTACTCCTCCACCACCACCCGGTGGCACACGCCGGGAGGATGGGCGCGCCCCGGGCCGTGCAGGCGGATCCCGTTGCGCTCGCTGGCCTCCACCATCTCGTCGGTGAGCTTCATGGCGGGTGCGAGGCGCGCCTTCTTGGCGAAGTCGGGCACGGCCTCGTGGCTGATGAGCACGAAGTGGTCCTCGAAGGCCGCCACCTGATCGGGGCGGTCCATGGGGGCGTCTCCCCACTCCTTGGCGTACAGGTCCATCACCATGCCGGTGGTGTACTCGTGCATGCCGCGGAAGGACGCCCTGCACAGCACCTGGTCGCCGGGCTGCACGCTGGCGATGCCGTCCGCCGCGTCGTTGCTGCGCCACGTGCGGCGGGCGATGAGCTTCTCCGCGATGTTCATGGGGCGCTCGGCCACGTCGCAGTCGTAGGTGGGGCCCACCTCGCCGTCCAGCAGCTGGGTGCCGTACCGCATGAGCCCGCCAGCTGCGGCGACCGCCCGAAAGAACGGGGGAAGATCCTCCGACAGCGCCGACAGATCCACGTCCTCGCCCGCGGCCAGACGATCCAGCACGGAGCGATCCGTGGTGAACGGCATGCCGCTGTAGACCATGTTCTCTTGGAAGATCCGCTGGAAGCTGTCGGCCACCACCAGCTCGATCCCGGCGCCCTCGTGGGCCACCACCGCCACCTCGCGGCTCGAGCCCGAGCCGTAGGCATGGCCACCCACCACCACCTGGAAGCCGCCGTCCTTGATGCCGTCCTTGTGGACGGTGTCGAGGAAGTTCTCCAGGAAGTAGGGACCCAGGATCTCGCCGGTGTAGCCCAGGGTGCAGGCTCGACCGGAGATGATCAGGTCCGTGTTGACGCCGTAGGCGTAGTCCAGATCAGGTTTCGTAGGCAGGTCCTCCCCGTCGAGCTGCCGCTTGATCGCATCGGCGTCGTCGACGAGGTGGAGGATGCGGCCAGTGGCCTTCATGGCTCTCTCCTCGGGCCGGCTCCTTAACGCGCGGCGAGGTGGGCTCGATCGAGGAGTCGCTGAGCGGCCAGGGCGATGTTGTCGTCGGAGTGCCGGCGCAGCTGCTCGGCGCGCTGCAGCACGTCGCGGCTGGGGCGGTGGCGCAGCACGTCGAGGATCGCCACGATCTCGTTGCTGTCGACCTCTGGCCCGCCCCAGAAGCGCCACCAGGAGCGGTGGCCGCTGGGGAGTCGCTCCAGGAAAGGCGCCTCGGACCAGTGCGGATTCTTGACGAGGATGATCTCGAGGTCGTGCAGGTCCTCCCACCACCCGGGCTGCTTCAGGAACAGGCGCAGCTCCTGGTCCACGTCGGGAGGAGCCGGGAACTGGACCTTGCGTGCCTGCCGCTCCAGGAAGGCCAGCTGCGGGTAGGAGGGATGGTCGATGGGGCGGATCCGCGGGCGATCCCGGAACTGGGGAAACACCTCCGCCGTCGCCCACGCCGAGAGATCCCGGGAGAGCCCGAGCTGATCCTGCAGCTCCCCGAGGCGTCGCGCCAGGGTCTCGTGGTCGGGTCGGTCCTCTTCCTCGTAGCAGCACATGTCTGCGACGAGGCTGCGCAGGAGTGCGTGGCCGGGCTCGCCGAGGCCGTCGATCTGCACGGCGGCGAGGTGTTTCTGTAGCGCCTGGTTGTGGTAGTCCCGGTGCACCGACAGCACGGCATGTCGCCCCGTGACGAGCTCGTGGAGCACCACGCCAAGGGAGTAGATGTCGCAGCTGGGCTTGTCGTCGTAGCCGTCGAGGCGCTCGGGTGCGAGGTAGCCACGCGCGCCGAGGACCATGCTCAGGGTCTTGGCTTCCTTGCCCGCGAACTCACCCCGCGCGATGCCGAAGTCCACCACCTTGAGCTCGCCGTCCACCGACAAGAGCATGTTCGACGGCTTCACGTCGCGATGGATGATGTGCATGGGGGCGCGGCCCCCGAGGGGAACAGCGTGGTAGGCCGCGCCCAGGGCCAGCGCCGCCTGGCGCACGATCTCCACCCCGATGGGCATGGGCAGACCCTGCTTCCTGGGGTGCAGGATCGCCTCGAGGGACAGCCCACGCACCCAGTCCATGGCGATCACGGGCCGGCCCTCGATGGTCAGCAGTCCGTCCACCCGCACGATCCCCGGGTGGTGGATCTGGCTGAGCATGAGCGCCTCGTCCTTGGTGCGGGCGATCACGCGGGGACGGTTGAGGTGGGTGTCCTTGAGGACCTTCAGGGCCACCAGCGTGCCCCGATCCAGGTCCTTGACGATGCAGACGGTGCCGAACGTGCCAGCGGCGGCGATCTCGAGAAGCTTGAACGCTGGCATTCCTCGGCTCATTTGATTCGATGTCCTCCCATCTCGTTGTTGAAGATCCACGCCACCACCTCTCCGATCTCGAAGGAGGCGGGCACGTAGGTGCGGATGTTGGCGGCGGCGCTGCCGGTGTCGCGCAGCTCGACACGGGTGGCGCTCATGCGATTCAGGCGCTCCAACCACACCGCGACATTGGCGGGACGCAGGTCGATCCAGCCCTTCTTGGCCCAGGCATCCACCCGATCCACGTCGCCCAGGGGCACCGTGGTGCTGTGGCCGGACACCTCGGGCACGTTCACGCGGGGGCCGCGAAGCAGCGACGCGCCATCGGCGGACAAGATGGGGATGCCGATGCTGGGGGCGAGGGTACGGACCTTGCTCTGTGCCAGCTGGGACACCATGCCCGTCGACACCTCGACGGCGGTGCGGGGACCGTAGTCGCCCTGGAGCGTGGCTCGCAGCGAGCCGTACTTCTCCTTGAGGAGCTGGGCCTCGAACAGCAGCTTCGACAGCTCGGGCGGGCCCAGGCGTCCCAGCGCGATGGACGGCAATCCGGAAGCAGCCTCGGCCTGTACCAGGTCGTGCAGTGCGGCCTCGCGCACCAGCCCTGCCTTGTAGGAGGGGTTGAGCACCGCGGAGTCGATGGCGCTGATCACGTCTTGGCCGGTGTTGGCGCCGCGGATCTCGTGGGCCACCACCCGCGCGATCTCCTCGGGCGTGATGTACTCCATCTGCCCCAGAGCGGTGATCGCGGCGAACTCTCCGCGGGTGAACAGCCCGTTCTCGCCCGTGTCCACCACCGACAACACCAGGTCTCCGACCGACGCGTAGCGCTCTGGCTGATCGCGTAGCTCCAAGGCTCCCTCGACCCGCATGACCTGGGGCTCGAAGATCTTGGTGTTTCCGTGCCGGTCGCTGACTTGGATGGTCCTCACCCCGCGGTAGCCGATCATCGCGGCGGGTTTCACTTCCTTCACAATCGGCGCGTTTGGCGTGCGCGCGAGGAGAAAGAGCAGCCCGGTGTGCCCGAAGGCTGCCTCCGTCTTGGCGAGAAGGACCTTGGAGGGCTTGTCCTCGGAGTGTGTGTAGGGGATGTTCAGACCCATTCCACCCGTGCCGGTGGTGCCCACCTTCACGTAGACGCGGGTGTTGTTCTCGCTGGTGGCCCGGTGCACGAACCGCACGTGGCGAATCAGCTGGGGCACCGACTGCGACAGCAGGAAGTGCTCCAGATCCTCCACGCCCTCCGCCGGAAAGCTCTCGTCGGGAGCCCCCATCCAGTCCATCACCTTCTTCGCGCCGTCGAAGACGTTCTGGTACGACAGCCCCGTGGCGGTGTTGACGCAGTCCACGACGACGTGGGGGCGGTGGGTGGCGATCAGGCGAACCAGGTGGTTCTGCTCGTAGGCGGCCTCGAACGTTCCGTACAGCCACTGGAGCATCCGCCGACGCGTGGCGGAGTCCGACAGCATCTCGGCGCGTGGGACCATCGCCAGATCGGTGGGCACGAAGAGGTTGCCCCACGCAGGGAGGAACGACACGCCGTCGCCGAACTCTCCACGCAGGGTCGCCACGGCCTTGTCGGCCTCGGCCTCGAACAACGAGGCCACCACGATCTTCTTGGGTTGCATGTCGGTGAGGATCCGCCGACACACCTGCAGGCCGACCAGGCCTGCGCCACCGAGGATCATGAAGTCGTCGAACATGGGCACCTTCCAGGGTGCCCCAATACTACGGAGAGCCACCGCTGTGGCGCTGGTCGTGGCTCCTCACATCGATTCGACCCCGAAGGGGCGGCTCCCTATGGGAGCGGCAGCGCCACGAACTGCTGGGCGTCGTCGCGGATCACCAGCAGGAAGGCCGACCCCGTGGTGCGCGACAGGATGCGCTCCACGTCCGAGGGCTGATCCACCTCGCGCCGGTTGACCTCCACGATGATGTCGCCCGGCTGCAGGCGCCCCTCGGCGATGGACTTGCGACCGATGCGCTGCACCACCACGCCGCGGCGCACCCCGGCCCGCCGGGCGTCCTCTGTGGACAGCTCCGTCAGCGTCATCCCGAGCTGCTCGGTGGTGCTCTGGTCCTCGTCGGGTTCGCCGTCGTCGTCGTCGTCGTCGCCAGGTCGCTCGGCGAGCACGACCCGTAGCCGCTGCTTCTTCTTCTTGCGCTCGATCTCGAGCTGCACCTGATCGCCCGGCCGCTTGCTCGAGATGGCTGCGATGAGGTCCGTGTCGGACTCGATGGGTGCGTCGTCCACCTTCACCACGACGTCGCCATCCTCCAGACCGGATCGGGCGGCGGGCGTGTCGTCGAACACGTTGGCGACCACGGCACCCTTCTTCGCGCGCACGCCGAATGCGGTGCGGAGCTCGTCGGTGAGGGTCTGTGGCTGGACCCCCAGGAAGCCGCGCGACACCTTGCCCCGCTGCTCCAGATCGTCGAGCACCTCGGCGATGAGGTTGCAGGGGATGGAGAACCCCACGGTGTTGGCACCCGCGATGATGGCGGTGTTCATGCCCACCACCTCACCGTCCAGGTTGAACAGGGGACCTCCGGAGTTCCCCTGGTTGATGGCGGCGTCCGTCTGGATGAAGGACTCCCGCCCGAACACGTCGTGCCCCAGCACTCGCCCCTTGCCACTCACGATGCCGAAGGTGGCGGTGGGGCCGAGGCCCAGCGAGTTGCCGATCGCGAGGACCCAGTCTCCGACCTGCACGTCGCTGCTGTCCCCGAGCTTCACGTGGGGCCAGTCACGCTCTCCCTCGAGGCGCAGCAGTGCGATGTCCATGGACTCGTCGCTGCCGAGGACCTGGGCCTCGGCGGTGGATCCGTCGTGCAGCACCACCTCGAGATCGCCTCCGCTGGCGATCACGTGATGGTTGGTGAGCATCAGCCCACCCTCGCTCACGATGAAGCCGCTGCCTTCTCCGCGCGGAGCCGGCATGTCGTCGGGCGCGATCCCGAGCATCTCGAAGATGGGGGGAACGCGGGCAGAGCCGCCGCCACCCACCTTGATGGTGACCACGGCAGGCTGAACGGCCTCCACCAGCGGTGCAAAGGAGCGCTGGGGGTTGTAGGTGCCGTCCGCTCCGACCGGTGAAGGTGGGTCGATGGGGCCAGCGAGGGCGCTCGCCCCGATGAGCATCGAGATGGGCAGAAGGCTTGGCATTAGGCTCCCTGACGTCAGCGTACCTGATGCGTGTCGTCAAATGCGGCCAGGGTCAAAGGACGTTTGGTCAAGAGGTGTTTGTTGAGGTGGGACGACGGTGGTGCTCGGGTCGATGCGGTCTCGGTGGGAGGCATGGAGACCTGCATCCAAGTGCCCTCGTGGAAGCTGTGCTTCGACATCGGACGATGCCCGCCTTCGGCCGCTCGGCAACGCATTGTGTGCTTCACCCATGCCCACGTCGACCACATGGGTGGGATTGCGCACCACGCCTCGCTTAGGGACCTCATGGGGATGTCGCCGCCGCTGTATCTGGTGCCTGAGCCCTACGTCGAAGACGTGCGAGGCCTGCTGGAGGTGTGGCGTCGACTGGATCGGTCGGCGTTGCCGGCGGAGGTGCGTGCCGTGGCCCCGGGTGACGTGGTCGAGGTGGGGAAGGGCAGGCACATCGAGGTGTTTCGCGCCTACCATCGCATCCCCACGGTGGGCTACGCGCTCCGTCGCCGGGTGGGGCGGCTGAAGCCAGAGCTCGCGGGGCTGCCGGGCGCGGAGATCGGGCGGCTGCGGTCCGAGGGCGTCCCGATCACGAACGAGGTGGACGAGGTCGAGGTGGCGTTCTGCGGCGACACCACGGCGGCGGTGCTGGATCGAGAGGCGCTGCCGCGCAGCGCGAAGGCGCTGGTGCTCGAGTGCACCTTCCTGGACGAGGAGGGAGCCTCCGAGCGCGCGAGCCGCACGGGCCACGTCCACCTCGGCGCCCTGGCCGAGCGGGCGCAGCTCCTGTCGGAGGTCGGAGCCGTGTTGCTCACGCACTTCAGCGCCCGCTATGCGCCCGCACGCATCGTGGATCGCCTGGATGCCTGTCTACCCGCCGAGCTGCGGCGCAAGGTCACCCCGCTGCTGCCGGAGGCGCCCTGGAGGTGAGGCGCGTCAGCCCGGCGTGGTGACGTGGTGCCGGAGCCAGGCCACCTGCCCCCGCACCGCTTGGGTGTAGATGGCCTGTACGCGCTTGGTGACGGGTCCGGGGGATCCGGTGCCGATGTCGCGCCGGTCGAGGCTCGCGATGGGGGTGACCTCGGCGGCCGTGCCACACATGAACGCCTCGTCGGCGGTGTAGAACGCGTCGCGGGTGAGGACCTGCTCTCGAACGGCGATGCCCTCGTGGGCGAGGATCTCCATCACGCTGGCCCGTGTGATCCCGGGCAGGATGTTGGTGGCAGGAGGGGTGGTGACCACGTCGCCCGACACCACGAACACGTTCTCGCCAGTGCCCTCGGCCACCAGCCCGTTCGTGTCGAGCATGAGGGCCTCGTCGAAGCCGTCGTCGTTGGCCTCGTAGCGGGCCAGGACGCTGTTGACGTAGTGCCCCACCACCTTGGCGCGAGGGAGTGCCGCGTTGGGATGGTTGCGGGCGAAGGAGCTGGTGCGGAGCCGCACACCGTTCGCGAGGCCGTCCTCGCCCATGTAGGCTCCCCAGTTCCAGGCCGCGACCATGACGTGCACGGGGTTGTCGCGCGCACCCAGCCCCATGCTGCCGGAACCCAGGAAGGCCAGGGGACGCACATAGGCCGAGGAGAACCGGTTCTTGACCAGCACGCCCAGGCAGGCGGCCCGCAGCGCGTCGAGGTCGTACGGGGTGGGCATGCGCATCATGCGCATGGAGTGCAGCAGGCGCTCGACGTGATCGTCGAGCCGCCAGATGCCCGGACGCCCATCTCCCTGATCGTATGCGCGGATCCCCTCGAACGCGCCGAGCCCGTAGTGCAGCGTGTGACTGAGGACGTGGACCTTCGCATCGTCGAAGGCGACCCACTCCCCATCCATCCAGATCCACTCGGACTCGATCCCCATCCTGGCGCCCTCGTTGACTTCCGGAGCGAGTAGCGCTGCAGCCGCTCGAAGACAAGGAGTGGATGCGTCCACTATGGTGGGTGCTCGTGGGAGCACGCATGCGGCCTCTGATCCTCATCGCTGTGTCGTTCGCCGCAGGCTGCGGCTCGTATTGGGACCTGCGCAAGGGCGACACGCTGCCTCTGGGTTGCGCCAACCTGCTCAACTACTACCTCGACGTGGACGGAGACGGCTGGGGTCAGCAGGGATCGTTGCCCACGCCGCTGTGCGAGCCGGACCCCGATCAGGGGCTGACGGCGTCGAACCACCTGGACTGCGACGACGAGAACCCGGACATCACCGGACGGGTCGGGGCGGTGTGCCCCGAAGACCTCGAGGACGGAGGCGCTGCCTGCTTCGACGGGCTGGTGTTCGGGGACAGCGAGTTCGTGGTGACCTGTGGCGACTCGTCGGTCCAGCGCTACTCCGTCGCCGAGGATCGGTGCCATGCGTGGGCGGGAACCCAGACGTCGTCGCTGCCCGAACAGGACGAGGGACAGCGTGGCCTGGCGACCCTGGAAGCCGACTTCGAGCAGGTGCAGGTGCTGGAGGACTGGCTCGAGTCCATCGAGGACGTGGGACCCGGCTTCGCCGTGTTCGTGGACCTGCGCTGGCAGGGGGACCTTCAGACGGGTGGCTGGGCCTGGCCCTCGGGTGTGGTGCCGGAGGAGCTGCCTGCCTGCGGAGGCGAAGAGCCCACGGTCGCCGACTTCTTTCCGTCCCTCATCCCGGGCGACCCCAACGCCGTCGACACCCTCGAGGCGGGGATCGAGGAGGTTCGCCTGGCGCTGATCCTCACGGGCAACGGCTGGTGCCGCGGCACCCCCGACGACGGCGGAGATCTCCGCTACGATCACCAGCAGGCGCACTACCTGTGCGAGCGCCCGCGACCCGACCTCGCCCACTTCGAGGAGCGGCCGCTGGCAGAGGACGAGTCGTAGCGCGGACCCCCGCAACACCGTGCTGCATCGGTGAAAGGCCGCGAACCGAGGGGCATCGCCGACAACGGGAGGCCCGAGGGAATGCGTCGCGGAAGGGCGAGGGGTACACAACCACCCTTCGACGGACGCACCATGCCGGTCTCCACCATTCGACGTCTGGCCTTCGCGCTGACCCTCTGCACCTGGGGGTTGCTCGTGTTCGGTGCCTCGGTGCGCGTGCACGGTGCCGGCTTGGCCTGTCCCGACTGGCCGCTGTGCTTCGGTCAGGTGGTGCCACCGCTCGACTTCCAGGTGGGCCTGGAGTTCGGCCATCGCGTGGTGGCGGGCCTGATCTCCCTGGGCTTCCTGGCGCTCGGCGCGCTGCTGTGGCGCTCCCGAGAGGCGGTCGCGCGACCTGCGCGGCGATGGTGGGGCCTGGCTGCGGTGCTTCTGATCGTGCAGATCGTGCTCGGCGGCCTCACCGTCCTCGAGCTGCTGGCCGAGTGGACGGTCACGAGCCACCTGCTCACCGGCAACGCCTTCTGCCTCACGCTGCTGCTCCTCACCCTGTGCCTCGCCGAGGAGCGGGCGCCGCGCCGCCTCGCGCTCGGGGTGGTGCCGCGCGCCGGAGCCATCGTGCTCGCCGGCCTGGTGCTGGCCCAGCTGACCTTGGGAGGCCTGGTGGCCTCGTCGCATGCCGGGCTCGTCTGCGGCACGTTCCCGAGCTGCAACGGGGGAGCTTGGTTCCCGTCGTTCTCGGGTGAGCTCGGGCTGCAGGTCGGCCACCGACTGGTGGCCTGGTTGCTGCTCGGTGCCGCGCTGCTCCAGGTGGCCACGACCCGAGGTCGCGGCTCCGTGGGCCGTGCCAGCCTCGTGCTGCTCGGCGTCGTCGTCGCCCAGGCCGCCGTGGGCATCTCCAACGTGCTGCTGCGGCTGCCCGTCGAGGTCACGCTGCTCCACAGCTTCGGCGCCGCGGGCACCGTGTTGTGCACGGGCTGGTTGAACAACGAAGTATGGCGGTCCGCTGTTCGCGAGCCGACCACCACCCCTTCCGTGGGGGCCACCGCCCTCGCTGGGGAGCACGTGTGAGCCAGCTTCCTGCAGATTCCGTCTCCGGGTTCTCCCCCGACGCGGCAGCGGCCAACGCTGCCCCTTCCGTCGCTCAGCTGTCCATGCTCGTGCAGATCGTGCGCCCCAAGGTCATCGGCCTGGTGGTGTTCACGGGCTTGCCGGCACTGTTTCTGGGGCAGGCCAGCTGGCCCACGCCTTGGCAGGCCTTCTGGATCCTGGCGGGCACCGCCTTGATCGGAGGCGCGTGCTCCGCGTTCAACGCCGTGGTGGAGCGGGAGAGCGACGCGCGCATGGCGCGCACTCGGCGCCGTCCCCTTCCGGCCGCGGCCCTCATCCCCTCGGTGGTCACGGCCTACGGAGCGCTGCTCACGGTGGCGGGAAGCGCCATCCTGTGGGTCGTGGGGGGAGCGGTTCCCACCCTCATCGGCCTCGCCACCATCGCGTTCTACGTGGGTGTGTACACCGTGTGGCTGAAGCCACGCACGCCGCAGAACATCGTCATCGGTGGCGCCGCAGGCTCCACTGCGCCCCTCATCGCCTCGGCGGCGATGGACGGCACCGTGTCGCTCGGTGCCTGGATCCTCTTCGCCATCGTGTTCCTGTGGACGCCCCCGCACTTCTGGGCCATCGCCATCTTCCGCAAGCGGGAGTACGAGGCGGCCGGCTTCCCGATGATGCCCTCGTGGGTCGGGGACCAGGGCACCCGGTGGCGCTCGCTGGCCTACACCGTGCTGCTGATCCCCGTGACCCTGGCCCCGGTGTGGCTCGGGTACCTCTCGCCTGTGTTCGGCGTCGTCGCTGGCCTGCTCGGAGCCGCCTTCACGGGCTCCGTGGTCCGCTCCCTGTGGGCTCGCAACCCGCGTGTGGACCGCCGCGTCTTCCGCGACTCCATCGTCTACTTGTCCCTGCTCTTCCTGGCCATGTTCGCGGACCTGGTGGTCCAGTGGCCCCTGGAGTGACCGTGCATCGCACCCTTGTCGCCTTGTTGCTGCTCCCCGTTGCCTCGGGCTGCCCCCAGAGGCCGTACGAACTCGACGAGAGCGAGATCTCCGACCGTTACGCCCACAAGATGGCGGACGAGACGTGCACCTCGTGGCTCAGGAGCCACAAGACCGGCTTCCTGTACTGCGCCTCCCCGGCCGTCGACGTCCCCGTCGACATCTACAACGGCCCGGTCGGCATGGTGAAGGAGCCCGAGCCCACCGCCACGGATCTCGACAGCCTGATGGCCCACGGCGAGGGCGTCTACAGCGCGGTGTGCGTGGCCTGCCATCAGGCAGACGGACAGGGCACCCCCGGGGCGTTTCCCCCCCTCGCCGGCTCTGGCGAGTACTACGGGGACGCGCAGAGCCATGCGCGCATCATCGTGCACGGCTTGCAGGGCGAGATCACGGTGCAGGGCGTCGCCTGGAACGGTGTGATGCCGCCGCAGGGCAACCTGTCCAACTACGACATCGCGGCCGTCGCCACCTACGAGCGCCACAGCTGGGGCAACGACGACGGCATCGTGCTGCCCGAAGACGTCGCGGCGGTGCGGTAGGTGTCCACAGCCGCCGGCCAGCCCCTCGATCATCGTCCGCGCACGCGCGCTCAGCGTGTGATCTACGCGCTGTCGGCGGTGGTGTGTGCCGTGGTGGCGTTCCTGATCCTCGGCCCGCGACCCGAGGGGGTCGCTGGCTCCGTGGACGTCTCGGCGCTGCCCTGGGTCAACGCCGGCCTGAACAGCGCCACCACCCTGTGCCTGGTTGCGGGCTTCGTGGCCATCAAGACGGGCCGTACGGTGCTCCACAAGCGCCTGATGTCCACGGCCCTCGGACTGTCCACGGTCTTCCTGGGCGTGTACATCACCTACCACTGGTTCAGCGCGGGCCCGGTGCACTACGAAGGCAGCTTCCGCGGCCTGTACCTGTTCGTCCTCGCCACCCACATCGTGCTGGCGGCCGCCATCTTGCCGCTGGCGCTCACCACGTGGTTCCGGGGCTGGACGGGTGAGGTGGTGTCCCATCGCCGCATCGCCCCTGCCACCTTGGGCATCTGGTTGTACGTCACGGTCACCGGCGTGCTCATCGTGTGGATGGTGCACTGATGGGCCTGCGTGTGCAGCGATTTGGGGCATGGTCCCAGCAGGGGCGGACGCATACCTTCCGCCCCCTATCCATTTCGAACCCTGGTTCCGAGCAAGAGGCGTTCATGCAGAGTCGACGTGGCAGGGGAGCAGCGGTCCTGGTGAGCGTCATCGGTCTGATGGGCTGTCCGATGACGCCGGCTGCATCTACCGCCGACCTTGGCCAGCAACACTACGACAACTACTGTGGGCCGTGCCATGGAGAGGCGGCGCACGGGAACCCCGACATCGCCGCGCCCGCCGTGGCGGGTCTGCCGGTCTGGTACATCGAAGAGCAGCTGCACAAGTTCCGTCAGGGTTCTCGCGGTGCCCACTTCGACGACGCCGAGGGACTGCGGATGCGGCCGATGGCCATGGCGCTCAGGTCCGAGAATGCGGTGGGCGAGGTTGCTGCCTACGTCGCTGGGCTACCGCCCGCCAAGCCGGCCTCGACCTTCTCCGCCGATGCGGCCAACGGGGCGAAGCTGTACGCCACCTGCGCCGCGTGCCACGGGGAGAACGGCGCTGGAAACGAGCAGCTGCACTCGCCGCCGCTCACGGGAACCCACGACTGGTACCTGGTCTCGCAGCTCAAGAAGATCAAGGACGGCGTTCGAGGTTCCGATCCGCGCGACACGTGGGGTGCCACCATGGTGCCCATGGCGATGAGTCTCGAAGACGAGAAGGCCATGAAGGACGTCGTCGCACACATTCAGACCCTGCGCCGGTAGGAGCGAAGGATGGCCAAGGAAGAAAGTCCAGAGACGATTCTGACGAACACCTTCGTCTCCACCATGATCGGCGCCGCCCTGTTCATCGGGGTCGTGTTCATCTTCATCCTCTGAGTCGGACGCACAGATGATCGAATCCCTCATCGAGCCAGTGTCCACATATGCAGGCGAGCTCGACTTCCTGTTCGTGCTCATCACGGTCATCGTGATGCCGTGGTTCTTCGCGGCCGAAGGCTTGTTCTTCTGGCTGCTCTGGCGCTTCCGCTACCAGGAAGGCCAGCCGTCCATGTACGTCACGGGCAACGAGCCGGATCTCAAGCGCTGGATCACGGTTCCCCACACCCTCATCATCCTGCTGGACCTCGTCCTCATCGCGGCTGCGGTGCGTGGCTGGTACATGATCAAGCAGGACTTGCCGACGGCGGACCACACCGTTCGTGTGATTGCGCAGCAGTGGGCGTGGACGTTCATCCACCCTGGTCCCGACGGCAAGCTCGACACCGACGACGACATCGAGACCGCGGACGAGCTGCACATCATCGCGGGCGAGCTGTACCACTACCAGCTCGAGTCGCGTGACGTTCTGCACAACTTCTCGATTCCGGTGTTCCGCCTCAAGCAGGACTCGCTGCCTGGACGCCGCATCACGGGCTGGTTCGAGGCGACCAAGGAGGGCACCTACGATATCCAGTGCGCCGAGATGTGCGGAATCGGCCATGGCATCATGGCCGCGCGCGTCATCATCCACTCGAAGGAATCCTACGCTGTGTGGGAAGCCAGCCACAGCGAACCCGTCGCACAGAACTAGAGGCAGTCGATGTCCAGCCAGCCAACCATCGAGCACGGCCACGACGACCACGATCATGGGCACGACCACCACGAGCCCACGTTCGTCGAGAAGTACATCTTCCCGTTGGACCACAAGTACATCGGCATGCAGTACCTGTTCACGGGTATGTTCATGGCGCTGTTCGGCGGGTTCTTCGTCTACGCCTTCCGGCTCCAGCTCGCCTTTCCCGGCATCAGCGTGCCGTTCTTCGGCGTCGTGTCGCCGCACGAGTACAACGCACTCGTCACCAACCACGGCACGGTCATGATCTTCTGGGTGGCCATGCCGGTGTTGCTGGCCGCCTTCGGGAACTTCCTGATCCCGCTGATGGTGGGCGCGGACGACATGGTGTTCCCGCGGCTCAATCGAGCGTCGTACCAGGTGTTCCTGATCAGCGTCATCGTGCTGATCGCCTCCTGGCTCGTGCCCAACGGCGGCTTCGGTGGTGCCTGGACGGCGTACCCGCCGCTGTCGGCCAACGCGAACTACAGCCTCACCCCCCTCGGCTCCACGCTGTGGCTGGTGGCGGTGGCGCTCGAGTTCGTGGCCTTCCTGATGGGTGGCATCAACTTCATCACCACCGCCATGAACTCACGGGCGCCCGGCATGGGGGCCAAGGACGTTCCCATGGTGGTGTGGATGATCTGCATCGCCAGCATCCTCTTCATGGCGTCCGTCGGGCCGCTCATCGCAGGCGCCCTGATGCTGCTGTTCGACCAGCAGCTGGGGACCGGGTTCTTCGATCCCACCCGCGGTGGTGACCCCATCCTGTGGCAGCACCTGTTCTGGTTCTTCGGGCATCCCGAGGTGTACGTGGTGCTCCTGCCGGCCACGGGCATCGTGGCCGAGATCATCACGGTGCACGCGCGCAAGAAGCTGTTCGGCTACCAGACGATCCTGTACACGGCCATCGGCACGGGCGTGCTGTCGTTCTTCGTGTGGGCGCACCACCAGTTCGTGGCTGGCATCGATCCCCGCATGGCCAACGTGTTCACCATCACCACGGTGCTGATCTCGATCCCCATCGCGGAGATGATGTTCCTCTACATCGCCACGCTGTACGGGGGCTCGATCCGCTTCACGACCCCCATGCTGTGGGCGCTGTCGTTCATCGCGGAGTTCCTCATCGGAGGCGTCACCGGGATCTGGCTCGGTGCGAGCGCGATGGACATCTACTTCCACGACACCTACTTCGTGGTCGCGCACTTCCACTACACGTTCTTCCCCATTGCGTTCATCGGGACCTTCGCGGCACTCACGCACTGGTTCCCGAAGATGTTCGGCCGCATGATGAACGAGGCCCTGGGCAAGATTCATTTCTGGGGCACCATCATCAGCCTCAACTTCATCTTCATCCCGCTCTTCGTGCTCGGAGCGGCGGGACAGCACCGGCGGATCTACAACTTCAACCACTACCCGGAGTTGTCGACGCCGGACCTGCAGTCGCTGCGCGTGCTCGCCACCGTGTCGCTGCTGGTGATGATCGCGTTCCAGTTCGTGTTCCTCTTCAACTTCTTCTGGAGCATGTTCCGGGGCGAGCGGGCGTCCGCGAACCCGTGGCGTGCGACCACCCTGGAGTGGACCACGCCGTCGCCCCCGGGTCACGGCAACTGGGCACCCAACGAGATGCCGCGCGTCTACCGCGGCCCCTACGAGTACGCGGTGCCTGGCCGAGAGGAAGACTACTGGCCGCAGAACCAGCCTAGCTAACCACCCGCTGCCGCGGGCAGGCCCAAGGCCGCCGCGGCTGACCCCGAGAGGACCTCGACATGGGTGCATTCAAGCCCATCGCCACTACCCGACAGGCCACCGGCGTGCTCACGTCGAAGCTGGCCGTCTGGTGGCTGCTGGCATCGGAAATCGTGATCTTCGGCGGCATCCTCGCTGCCTACTTGATGCACCGTCTGGCTCACCCGGAGTGGGCCGAGTACGCGTCGCACACCAACGAGTGGATCGGACTGACCAACACGTTCGTGTTGCTCACCTCCAGCCTCACGGCGGTGCTCGCGCACCAAGCGGCGGAGCGAGGAGCGGGCCGCGAGGCTGCGACCTATCTGCTCTACACAGTCGGCGGTGCGCTCGCGTTCCTCGTGATCAAGTCGTTCGAGTGGTACACCGAGATCAGCCACGGCTACGTGATCTCGTCCAACGGATTCTGGGCGTTCTACTACACGGCTGCTGGTGTGCACGCGAGCCATGTCATCGCGGGCGCCGTCGCGATGCTGTGGGTGGCCAACACGGCACGGAAGAACCAGGAGCTGCACCGCGTGGAGAACGTGGGCCTCTACTGGCACTTCGTGGACATCGTCTGGATCTTCCTGTTCCCCCTTCTCTACATCGCCAAGTAGGTCGAGGAGCCACCAATGTCTGACCACGAGACGGCGGCCACCGAAGGCCACGATTCCCACGAGCACGGCGAGCACCACATCCATCCGCAGTCCCACTACGTGCGGATCTGGGGGATCCTGCTCGTGCTCCTCATCATCTCGTTCGTCGGCCCCTGGACGGGGATCGGGTTCGTGGTGCTCATCACTGCGTTCGGCATCGCCTTCGTCAAGGCGTACATGGTGATGAAGTACTTCATGCACCTCGATGTCGAGAAGCCCGTTGTCCACTACTTCCTCGCCACCTCCTTGGTCTTCATGGTGCTCATGTTCGCGGGCATCTCGCCCGACGTCATGAACCACGAGGGAACCAACTGGGTCAACTTGGCGGCGGAGGCCGAGATCGAGCGCGCGTTGGCTGCCCAGGCGGCCGGCGGTGGCCACGGCCACGGCGAGCATGGCGACGACCACGGAGATGGCCACGACGATGGCCACGGCGACGATCACGAGGAAGGGGACCATGGCGGGGGCGGTCACTAGTCAGGTGGGAACCGATACCGATCTGCGGTTGGTGCATCCGCCGCCCGAGCCTCCGCGTCGGGCGGTGCCCAGCGAGGTGCTCGGCACCATGATCTTCATCCTCACGGAGATCATGTTGTTCGGAGGGTTCATCAGCGCGTTCCTGGTGGCACGCTCCTCGGCTGCCGCGTGGCCTCCGCCCGATCAGCCTCGACTCCCGATCGAGGAGACGGCATTCAACACGGTGGCGTTGATCTCGAGCGGGCTGCTGCTGTACTACGCGGGCAAGCGCTTCGAGCAGTCCCCCGCGTCGGCGAAGCTGCCCATGGCGCTCTCCGTTGCGCTGGGCCTGTTCTTCGTGGTGTTCCAGGGCGTGGAGTGGGCGAGCCTGCTCGGCGACGGCCTCACGCTCACGTCCACCACGTACGGCGGCTTCTTCTACTTGCTCGTGGGCGCGCACGCGCTGCACGCCATCGGGGGGCTGTTCGTCCTGATGATCCTGATGCTGCGCTTGCAGCGAGGGCAGCTGAAGTCCGATGGCTTCTGGGCTGGGCGACTGTTCTGGTACTTCGTGGTGCTTCTGTGGCCCATCCTCTACTGGCAGGTCTACCTCTCATGACTCGGACGACCCTTCTGGCGGTGGTGAGCACTTGGCTGCTGATGCAGCCCGAGCTGGCGTCGGCGTGCGCCGTGTGCTTCGACGCCAACGACGCCACGCGTCAGGCCTACATGTCCGCCACGATCCTGCTGACGGGCCTGCCTCTGTTGGTGATCGGAGCAGGCGCGTACTGGATCTACCGTCAGGTGAACGCGCCGGTCTCGGCCGAGCCTGGCGGTTCCTGATCCGTCAGCGGGCGGGAGCGCCCGCCATGAAGCCTTCGTGCTCCATCAGGGCACCCAGCAGCCGCGTGGCCTTCGGGTTGGCTGCCATGATCCCCTTGCCCTCAGGCATGCGATTCAGCAGGAACAGTAGCGGCCCCAGCAGGATGTCTGCTGCCGTGACGTCGCTCCCCACCACCCACGGTCCATCGTCCATGCGCTCCTCGAGCGCCGAGATGGCGTTCGCGATCTTGGGCACGATGGCGTCGATGACGGCGCGGTCCGGCTCGCTTCCGTCTCGGGGGTACACGAAGAAATACCCGGGCACGATCCACGGGTACAGGTAGGACTGAACCACGCTGACCCACTGCTCCACCTGCGCGTGGGCCACGGGGTCCTCTGGGAACAGCGGTGGGCCGGGTTGACTGTCGGCCCAGCGGAGGATGGCGCTGGTCTCGAAGATGTCCACGCCTCCGAGGGACATCAGGGGGACCTTCGCGAAGGGATGCCGAGCAGTGAACTCGGCTTTGCGATGGTCGCCTGGTGCCAGCGGCTCGAAGTCGTACTCGATTTGCTTGATGTGTAGCCCAGCGCGCGCGCTCCAGACGAAGCTGCTCTGGGGAAAACCGATGATTGTAGGCCTGCTCACGGAACCATCCTCCCGGCCCATCCTACTCGTTGCGGAGCCGTAAGTTCACGACCGCTCGCGAACCGGCTACGTTTGATGGCGGAAGGAGGTGTCCGAATGGGGTTTTTTGACTTTCTACAGCCCAAGCCCCGATGCGCCAGCTGCAATGAACGCATCTACGACGAGGTGTTGGAGTGGCAAGGCGAAGAGGTCTGTGAGACCTGCTATCTCACGCAGAAGGCCCACTACGATCAATTGGAACAACGTCGAAAACAGGAAGAGGCGGCGCGTGAGGCCGTGCTGAGGCGGCAGCAGTTCGGGCCAGCCGATGATGCACGTTGAGATGCCGAAAGGGTAAAAGTTGACCCTGATCTGCACGATCGGAACCCCACTCCTGGGGGTCGTGTGGAACAGCAGAACGCACTCGAAGCCAGACGTCGCGTGCAGCTGGGGCAAGGAGCGCTCCAGAAGCAGGACTGGGTAGAGGCAGCGAAGCGCTTCATGGAGGCCCTCGAGCTCGACCCCAGGGAGCCTACGGCGTGGCTGGGGCAGGGGTTGGCCCTCAAGGAGTTGGGTCAGGTGGCTCCGGCCCGGGAGGCGTTCGTTCGAGCGGCGGCGCTCGATCCCACACTTCGGCAGGCGCAGGAGCTGGTGGAGGCGACGAGCCCCGCAGCGCCACGTCGGCAGGCTCGTGGGCTGAGCTGGCAGCTGGAGACGCGGTCCGCACGGGCGCGACACCCGCTGACGGTGCGGTCGGCGCTGCATCGGCTCGCCGACGACGGCGAGGTGGTGGCGGTCTTTGCGGGCCCGGGCCGTGCGCCGCAGCGGGTCACCGGCGTGGAGTTGTTCGACAGGGCGCAGCAGTGGGCGGCCCTGTTGCAGGGCTGCGAGGGCGACTCGGTGGTCGTGGTGGGTCGCACCACGCTGGACATGGTGGCCGCCTGGCTCGGCTCCGTGTGCGCGGGCAAGCCACCGGCCTTCGTGTCGTTTCCGTCGAGCAAGGTGCATGGCGCTCACTTCGGGGACAAGCTGCGCAACTACCAGCGACAGCTCGATGGGGCCGTGTGGGTGGGGGAGGCCGTGGACGCCTCGCTGGTGCCTGGTCTGATCACGGCAGACCAGCTGCCCGAGGCACCGACGACCCCGATCCTACGGCTGGCTCCCGTGGATGCTCCCATGTTCTTGCAGTGCAGCTCTGGCTCTACGGGGCTGCAGAAGGCGGTGGCGGTGCAGCGGCAGCAGCTCGAGCACCAGCTCGTCGCCTACGCCGAGGCCCTGCGGTTGGATCCGCAGACCGACCGGATCGCCAGCTGGTTGCCGCTGTATCACGACATGGGGTTGGTGGCGACGATGCTGCTGCCGCTGCTGGCGGACGTGCCCGTGGTGTGGATGGATCCCTTCGAGTGGGCGGCGCAGCCTGGGTACCTGCATCAAGTGATCGAGGCGGCGGGGGCCACCGTGGTCTGGCAGCCGAACTTCGCCTACGCCTTGGCCTGCAGACGTCCCGTGAGCGCCGATCTGAGTCGAGTGCGCGCCTTCGTGAGCTGTGCCGAGCCCATCGACCTGGGCGTGGTCGGCAGGTTCGTGAAGACCTTCGACGTCGACCCTGCACAGATGTGCTTCTGCTATGCCCTGGCCGAGAACGTGTTCTGCGCCACCCAGACCACCGTGGGCCAACGTCCCTCGTTCCTGCCCCTGGACTCGCGCGCCTTGGCGGACCACCGCGTGGTGCGGGTGCCCGCCGACGCACCGACGGCGGTGCACGTCGCCTGTGTGGGGCGCCCCATCGAAGGCGTCGAGGTGCGGATCGTGGCGGATGAGGGGCAGCAGGTGGGACAGATCTTGCTGCGCGGGTCCCACACGGTGGACCGCTATCTGGCCGGGCAGCCGATCCGCGAGGATGGCTGGATGCCCACCGGGGATCTGGGCTTCGTGGTGGACGGGCAGCTGTACGTGACCGGTCGCATCGCCGACGTCATCGTGCACAAGGGGAAGAACCTCTACCCCCACGAGCTGGAGGCGCTGATGGACGCCTCGGCGGGCGTGTACCCGGGACGCACCGTGGTGGTGGGGGTGCACGACGCCGCCCTGGGAACGCAGCGCGTGGTGGCGCTGTTCGAGCCCGACGGCGAGCTGGGAGCGGACTCGGACGCCACCCAGCGTCGGCTCTCCCAGCGGCTCGAGGCCACGTTCCAGGCAGGCGTGGAGGTGCAGGCCGTACCCAAGGGGTGGCTGCGCAAGACGTCGAGCGGGAAGATGGCGCGCACGGCCAACCGAGACCGGTTCGTCGCGCAGAGCGCTCGGCACGTGCACGTGGTGGGCGACAGCCACGTGCAGGTGCTGTGGCGCACGCCGCAGGAGGACCACCACGCCAAGGTGCACGGGCACTGGGTGGGCGTGATGTGGGCCGACACCTGGCCCACGGTCTTCCCGCTGATCCGGCGGATCGCGGAGCGGATCGGACCCGACGACGTGCTGGTGGTGGCGGCGGGAGAGCCCGAGTGCCGCACCGTGTTCGGCAGCTCGGAGGAGCCGGCGGCGCGCATCGAGGCGTCGGTGGAGGGCTACCGCGCGCTGTTCGAGGCGATCCGGGAGCTGCGCCCCGAGGGTGCGCTGGTGTACATGACGGGGATCCCCACGCGCACCCACGAGATCGAGGGCGTGCGGGACGCCTGGGGGGTGGTGGGGACCCTGGACGATCGCTTGGCGCACCAGGCAGCGTTCTATGTGGCCATGCGGGAGATGTGTGCGGCCTCGGGCGTGCCCTTCGTGGACGCCTGCACGCCGTTCCAGCGCGCCGACGGCACGGTGCGCGAGGAGCTGCTCCACGACGGTGTGCACCTGGATCCGGAGCATCGCTGGCAGGTGGTGGCGTGCCTGCAGCGTGCGCTGGGGGTCGTGGACCGCGCCGAGGCGCCTGCCCCTCCCGCCCAGCCGTGGGACGGCTCACGCGAGGCCTTCGACGTGGCCTGCAGGGCGAAGCTCGAGCGGCTGGCCCGCGGGCGGACGGTGGATCTGCAGGCGCTGGTGAGCAGCGGGGTGCTCGACTCGGTCGCGTTGATCGAGCTCGTCGGATTCCTCGAGACCACCTTCGGCTTCGACATCGTTCGGCATGCCGTTCAGCGCATGGACTTCGAGACCCTGGACGGGATCTGGACACGTTTCACCGCCGCTGGTTGAACACCGGCGCCCCTCGGCGCACCATGAGGGCATGTGGTTTGCAATGCAGCTCGCCCTCGCCGCTCCTGTCGCCGAGGAGGTGTGCGTCTCGGTGGAGCGCCGCGCGGCTGCCCTCGAGGTACCGGCGATTCCAGCGTCGATCACCGAGGTCCGACGCGCGCTGGCCGGGGGAGATCCCATTCCCTCGGTGTCGATGGAGGACCTGTTCGCCACCCTCGGATCCGCTGATGTGCCGGTCGTCGAGGACACCAACAGGTTCGGCTTCGGGACGGCGGCACTCGCCCACCCGCTCGATCCATCTCGCGCGTGGGTGATCGTGGGGGCGCGGGCACCCGATGCGGGAGTAGTACCCCTGCGACTCACCTTCGTCGTCGATACCTCTCCGTCGATGAGCGGCGTGTTCACCCGTGGCATTCCACCCTTGCAGGACGAGGCGCCGGATGGGTCGTACCGCCCTGTCTCGCGAGTGCAGCTCGCCAAGACCGTGCTGTCACAGCTGACTCAGCGTCTGCCGGATCGGGCCGTGGTGGCCGTGGTGGCCTCGGATCGGGGTCGCGGGAGGGTGCTGTTGCCCCCGACGCCCATCCGTCATCAGGCACGAATCCTCCAGGCTATCCAGTACGCCGAGCCCGTTCCCGTCGGGCCCCGGAGTCTCGGTGCCATCGAAGAGGTGACGATCGAGGGGGGCGATCCGTGCGCTGACACACGGGTGCTCCTGCTCACCGACGAGCACGCTCGGATCGACGACGATCTGCAGCTGGTCCAGAAGCGGGTGGTGTCGTGGCGGGAGAAGGGTGCCACCACCTGGACGCTCTCCCTGGGCACGCTGGGGGCGCCCACCGATCCCGCAGAGGCGATCACCGAGCTGGGGGGCGGGATCCACATGCGGGCCGACACGGTGACCGACGGTGTGGAGCAGCTGTCTCACGCGCTACGGGCGTCTGGCGTGGTGGCCCGAGATCTGGCGGTGCAGGTGCGGCCGAACCCACAGCGGGTCCGCTCGATGCGTCGCATCGACGGGGGTGGGGAGGGAGGACTGGGCGCGGCCACACTGCCGGCGTCGGCCTTCGTGCAGGCCGTCTACGAGCTTCAGCTTCAGCCTGGTACGTCGGGCTCGGTGGGTACCCTGAGCTGGTCGGTGGCGTCCCCCGCACCGGGAGAGTGGCAGGCGGGCGACACGATGCCTCTCGTGCTCCTCGATGCCCAGGACGCACCGGGGTGGGTCCGACAGCGGGCGGTGGGGGCGCTGGTGGGCGACGGCTTCGCGGGACGCGCGGACTGGCGCGAGACGTGGCAGACGGCCGATGGGCTGGCCGAGTCGTCTTCCTTTGCTCGCGAGCTGGTGGCATGGGCCTTTCGGTTGGCCCATCCCGATGGTGCCGTCCAAGGAACGTTGCCGTTCTTGTATGCCGAGCCTGGGACTGGGCGATGATCACGCTGCTCTTGGCCACGTCGTCGGCCGTCGCGGAGCCGGATTCGGACTGGCTCGACACCCTGCTGTTGGCCTCGGGGCGGGATGGAACCTGGATGGCCGCGGCCGAGGTGCCAGGTGCCTTCGCGCAGCTCTGTGAGGAGGGAGTGCAGGCAGCCTGCGGCGACTCCGCCTGGGCGCGTCCCTTCGACGAGGACGCGGCGAAGGGGCGCTCGATGGCCTTCTGCGACGAAGGCGATGGTGTTGCGTGCTTGATCGTGGGATGGACCTCCGACGGCGTCGAGGCCGTGGCTGCATTCGACAGGGCGTGCGCGCTGGGGGCCGCTCGCGGGTGCACCGAGCGGGTGTTGAGCGAGCCAGACGGACCCGACACGTTCGCGCGGTTGGCGGCCCTGTGCGAGGCGCAGGAGCCTTCGGCCTGCCTCGCCCTCGCTCCACGATCCTCGTCTGCCGACCGTGAGGCTCTGTTCACCTACACGATGGGCTTGGGCAGTGTGGCGGCCATGGAGGCCAAGGCGAGTCTGCCCGCCACGGCCTCCGAGGACACCCTGGCGCTGCTCGACGCAGCCTGCGGGAGGGGACGTCCGAGCGCGTGTATCGCTCGTGCCCGCGCCACGGGCGACGGATCGGACCACGAGGAGCACGTGCTCGAGTCTGCCTGTCAGCTGGGAGACGCCGTCGGATGCGCTCACCTGCAGACCTGGCGCGCCGAGTTTCGAGGAGCCCCGATGGCGCCAGCCGTGGCGGCGCACGAGGCCGCGTGCGGGACGGGCGCGCAGTCGAGCTGCAACGAGGCCGTGCTGCTGGCTGCCGGTACGCCGCCGCGGACGTTCCTTCGCTGGGGCGTGCCTGCATGGCTCGTGGACCCCGTGCGCGGGGGGTTGTCCGACCACGTGATGGACTGCTACCGCGAGCGCGTGTTCCGAGGAGACACGCGGGGCGTGTTGCGGGTGGTCTTCCAGGCCAATCCCGAGGGCGTGATCGAGGGGGCCGCTCCCGTCCCTGGACCCTTGGTGGACGACGCGTTCACGCGCTGCGTGTCCGAGCAGGAGGGCGAGCTCGTGTGGACACGCCCCGGTCGCTGGGTGCGGGACGTGGTGGAGTGGCGACTCGACCACGAGGCCTACGTCGACGTGCTGGAGGTGAACACGGAAGATCCGGAGGACGCCACCATCGCCAACCGCATGATCCGGGCGCTGACATGGGAGCTCGATCGCTGCCTGACGAAGCACGGGGAGATCGGACCCGAGCCGCTGGCCTTGTCGGTGGTGTTGACGAGGAAGGGAGCGGTGAAGCGAGCCGAGGTGGTTCGGAGCACGCTACAGCCCGAGGTCGATTCTTGCGTGGTTCGGAGGTTGGCACAGGGCGGATCCACCGAGAGACTCAAGAGCAGCCTGCGCATGCTCGTGCTGATCGACTTCCTGAAGTGGGTGGATCCCGGCGAACGGAGGCCCGAGGTCTCGGCACCCTCGATGTGGACGGGTGAGCCCCTGGTCTGGACGGTGCGATCGGTGGTGGGACCTCGTGAGGATGGAGGCGTGGTCTCGTCTGCGCAGCTCCATCGGCTGCAGGAGGCGCACAACAGAGCGGCGGTCTTCCTGCGACGGCACACCGGGAGCCGGATCCTCCTGCGGCACGAGGTCGTGGTGTCGGATCAGCGACCACAGGGTCTGGTGGTCGACGAGGAGATCGAAGGGGAGAGGGTGGCCACGTGGTTGCTCCAAGCCGATGGGCTCCCCGACGACGTGGCCTTCCGTGACACCACGCACAGCTTGATCTTCTGGGTGGAGTCGGGGGGCGACGATGGGTATCCGGATCGAGGCTCCACGTTGTCGGAGGTGCACTGTGGAGGGGCCACGGTGTCTGGCTCCCCCGTCGGGTGGCGGGCGCCCTGGGTACGGCTGGTGGAGCTGCTCTACGATCAGCTTGCCGTACGGGCCCCGGACCGGCGCTGGCCGTCTCGGCGGACGGCGCAGCGCCTCGACGACGGGCGGGTGTTCGAGCCGCGGAGCTGGGTGGAGGGCGGTGACTCGGCCCTGTGGCTGGCGTGGGCGTTCGCGGAGGGTGTGGAGCCCGACGCCGTTGTCGCGGCGCTGTCCACGAAGCCCGTGCGTACCACGCCCCGCGGCGACAACCTCGCGCGACGGGCGGTGCCCACCGCCTCGCGCGACATGACCGGGCGCCACCTGATCAACGACGGGGTGCTGGCGATGCCGGGCCTGCGGTCGCACGCGCTGCAGGGGTCGGTGGCCCGCACGCCCCCGGACGGCACCTGGGTGGGGGTGGACTTCGGGCAGGCGACGACGGTGTCGGAGGTGTGGGCCTGGACGACCACGGAGGACGAGCCCACGCGCTCCACCGCCCATGCGCTGTCTCTCGTGATCACCCGCGACGGCGAGACCTGGCAGGTGGCGAAGCGCGTCGAGCCGGTGGAGGGACCTGTCACGCGCCTGTCGATCCCAGCCACTCCCGTGTTCGGCGTGCGTGTGCGGGTGGACGTGGAAGATCCCGTGCGCCCCGTGGCCTTCCGGGAGCTGGAGATCTACGCAGCACCCACGGGAGCAGCGCCGTGAGCTACCGCACCCTGTCGGCCCCGAGTGACTTCGCCGACGATCCCGTGAAGGGATCCCGCTTCGGGGCGCTGGTGGGGCCCGCTGGCAGCGAGCCCGAGGCCCTGGCGCTGCTCGCCGACGCCGAGCGGCGCTGGCCCGATGCCAGCCACCTCGCATGGGCCTATCGGCTGCGCGGGGGCGCCCACCGCAGCTCCGACGCGGGCGAGCCCGGTGGGAGCGCTGGTCGCCCCATCCTCGCTCAGATCGACGGCCACGGGCTGCTCGACGTGATGGCGGTGGTGGCGCGCTGGTTCGGCGGCACCAAGCTCGGCGTGGGCGGGCTGATCCGCGCCTACGGCGGCTGCGCGGGCCGGGCGCTGGATCGCGCGGCGGTGGTGGAGGTGGTGCCGGTCCGTGCCCTGCAGATCGTGCACACCTACGACGACACCGGGGCCGTGCAGCGGGTGGTGGCGGCCCGCGGCCTCACGGTGACGCACACCGACTGGGCAGCCGACGTGACCCTGCAGCTCGAGGTGCCCGAGCCCGAGGTGAACGACATCGTCGCTGCCCTGGCCGACGCCACCGCCGGGCGCGCCGCGGTGACCGTCAGCTGACGATCGTGTCCACGAGGAAGCAGATGCAGTCGAGCGGTGCGTCGTCGGCGGTGTTGTCGCACTCGAGCCCCTCGTCGTCGGTGCACTGGCAGCCCTCGTCGCCGAAGTCACAGGGCTCTTCGTCGCCTTCGCAGGCGGTCGTGCACACAGTCAGGGCGGCGAGGATCCAACGGGCCATGGGGGTCTCCTTCAGCGGAACCAGGAAAGCACGCGCGCGACCGTGAGCAAACCCCCCTCCACCACGATGTCGCCCGAGGCCACGGCGCCCGCCGGGTTGCGGGCAGTGGAGGCCACCTCCTTCCAGGTCTGCGCGGTGGTGACGAGGCGCACGTCGATCCCCGTGGCGTCCCGCTGACGCAGCTCGGCCACGCCGCGTCGCACGTGGAGCACCCAGGTCTGGCCCACGTCGGTGAACTCGAAGGCCACCACCTCGTCGACGTCGGCGGTGGCCACGGGATCGAGGCGGGTGGGCATGGCGCGCATGAACGACGACAGCGGCAGGGCCTGCAGCATCGACGCCGAGGTCCGGGCCGGATCGTAGGGCGTGATCACCCAGTCGCCGCGCAGCTCACCGGCGGCGGTGCGGTACCAGTTCACGGCGTTTCGGTTGATCTGCCCCTCGGCGAGGGCGTCGAGGGACTCCGCCAGCAGCTGCTTCGCGTCGGCGTTGTCGGGGGCGGCGCGCACCCACAGCGTGGCCAGCTCTGCGGCCCAGGCGGGATCGGAGGCGTCGAGCGCTGCGCGGGCCTGCTCCTGTAGCGAGGTCTCCTCGGTGAACGCCCGCGCGTAGCGGCGCGCTCGCTCGTCGGGGGGCAGCGGCTCCAGGTGGGCAGCATCGGCGTCGAACCAGCCCATGTAGCCGTGGTACACGCCGCGCACCGACCAGGGCACACGGCCGTAGTGCTCTTGCAGCCACGGATGGGCGGCGAGGTGCGGCGGCAGCCGCACCTCGTGGGCCAGCTCGTCGGGCGTGCGGCCGCGGTTCATGCCACGCACCGTCTGGTCGTGCACGTACTGGATGCCGTCGCGGTAGGCGGTGAGCACGTCCTGCACGGCGTCGGCGCCCAGCACCGGTCGCGTGTGGCTCGGGATCAGCACCGTGGGCGCCAGATCGCGCATGGCGTCGAGGCTGCTCACCCAGGCGTTCACGTCGCGGTGGGGTGTGCCGCGGATGGTGTAGGTGTTCGGGAAGGCCTGGTAGATGTTGTCGCCCGGTAGCAGCACACCGCGCTCGGGCAGGTACACGAACAGCTGATCGTCGGTCTCGCCCGGGGCGTGCACCAGCTGCAGCTGCACCCCGGCGATCTCGAGCTCGAGGCGGTCCTGCACGGTGTGGGTGGGCATGCGCAGGGCGATGTCGGCGGGATCGAACCGGAGCTCGGGCCCGATCCCGGAGTTGTCGGTGTGGGGCAACGGATCGCCGAACATGCGCAGGCTGCGCACCTGCAGGGTGTCGCTCACCACCGACACCACCCGGTGGATCTGCTCGGCCGTGCTGGCGTGCGCGTAGATGGGCACGCTCGGATCGGCGGCGAACACCGCACTTCCGAAGACGTGATCGGCGTGGTTGTGGGTGAGCACCACCGCCACCACCGGATCGTCGGTGATCGCGCGAAAGGCCGCCAGCACCTCGGTGGCCGCGGCCCCCGACTCCATGGTGTCGACCACGATCACGCCGCCGTCGCCCTCGATCAGGATGCTGTTGGCGAGGCCGTAGCCGATGGCGACGTGGATCCCGTCCACGACCTCCGACACCTCCCGCGCGAACAGGTCGGCGCGGGGCTCGGTGACTTGTCGTGGCGCGTTCACGGGGGCGTCGGGAGCGCCGCAGGCCAGCAGTGTGGCCAGCACACCCACGGCCCTACTTCCGCCCGAAGGGCATCACGAAGTTGAGCATGACCGCTTCCTGCTCGATGTCGTAGCCCAGCGTCAGCGCGTTGCGATCGAGCTGCATGCCCACCTCCGGCGTGTAGTTGTGGCTACCGTCGAAGTCGCGCCGGTGGCGCAGCCCGCCGATGATCGCGGTCTTCTGCGAGTTGTCGAGGAAGTAGGCGCCGTGCAGGCTGGTGTTGTACTGCTCGCCCGTGGCGCCCATCACCGTGGAGTGCTCGAGCCGCGTGTAGATGTTGCCGAGCTTCTCCTCGGCCAGCAGCGAGAACGTGTGGCGGTCGTGCTCCGAGGCATAGGCGTAGCGGCCCATCCAGGTGCGGAACTCGTCGCGGCTGCGGAAGCCGGCGTACAGGCCCACGTCGAGCACGCGGTCGTTGCCGATCTCGAAGGAGGTCTCGCCCCCCGCCGACCACTCACCGGAGGTCCAGTCGATCTTGGCGGAGCCGCCCACGCCGCCGTCGCTGCGCAGCCAGCCCTCGAGCTCGGTCTTCACGTCTTCGGTGGAGTAGCTGCCCGAGGCCGAGGCCTTCCAGTCACCGGCTCCCGTGCCCGACAGCCCGAAGCCGAGCTGGCGGTTGTCGGGGCCGATGCTCGAGTCGAACTGATAGCTGTCGAGGCCGTCCTGGT
>JAHQVJ010000112.1 GCA_019634415.1 Myxococcales bacterium | reverse complement strand
GTCGGCCAGCCGGCGATCGAGGTCCGCCACGATGGCCCGCGTCTCCTCGAAGGCGCTCCGCATCTGGGCAGGGGTGGCCACGAAGGCCCGCGCCGCCTCGGGGCGCACGTCCACGTCGGGATGGGCGCCGTAGAGCAAGGCCACGTGTGGCGTGCCGTCCACGATGGTCAGCTCCGAGGCGCGGCCACCTCTGCGAGGGTGAGGCGGACCTTCTGGGAGCACAGCGACAGCGCGAAGTGGTACAGCACGAACCGCGCGGGCTCGGCCCCTACCTGCCGGGTGCGCACGGGGTCTGTCAGCGGCTCGTCGGCCGCCTTCAGGGCGTGGTCGAGATCGTCCATGCGGACTACGCGCCCGTGCCCGGATCCTCGTCGTCCAGCTCGTCCACCACCGCTGCCCGGCGGCGACGGGTGGAGGAGTCCGACCGGCGCCGCACCTGCTTCGCCACCCCTTCCCCCATCCGGGTGATCAGCGACAGCACCCACGACACCACGCTCACCACCAGCCAGGCCCCGATGGCCCACCAGAAGTTCTCGACGGACAGCCCCTCGACGAACCAGGTGGCGAGCACGAAGGCGAAGCCGTTCACCACCAACAGGAACAGCCCCAGGCTCGCCATGGTGAGCGGGAAGGTGAGGAACTTGAGCACCGGCCGCACGATGGCGTTCACCAGGCCCAGAGCCACGCCTCCCAGGAGCAGCGCCTGCACGTTGTCCACGTGCAGACCGTCCAGATAGTAGGCGGCCACCCCCAGCGCAGCCGTCACAGTGACCCAGTGAATCAGGATGCCGCGCATGCGAGTCCTCCGTCTTCACTCAGTAGCCGTCATTGCCCGAGATCGCCTTCGAACCACTGCGTGCGGATGGCGTCCCACTGCCCCGACTCGTGGACGGCGAGCAGCGCCTGGTTGATCTGCTCGCGCAGCTCGGACCCCTGCTGCACGGCGAGACCGTAGCTCTGAGGCTCGAACAGCCGCCCCAGGGCGACGAGATCGTCTCCGCCGTGCTGGTTCTTCAGCTCCCGCAGGTTGGGCGCATCGTGCACCACGGCCTCCACGTCGCCTTCGATCAGAGCGTTCACGGCCTCGGTTGCCGAGGGGTAGGGAAACGCGGTGGCTCCCAGCTGCTTCACGCTGGCCTCCCCGGTGGTGCCGCCCACCACGCCCACCGTGCGCCCTTTCAGGTCGTCGGCGCTGGAGATGCTGGTCTCGAGGGTGGCCACCGTCAGCGTGCTCGCCAGCTCCGCCGTGAAGATGGCGAACATGGGCAGGCTCACGATGATCACGGCCGCCGCCACGGCGCGACCGGTCCAGCGCACCGGCGCCTTGTCGCCGTAGCCCACGGTGCTCGCGGTCACGATGGCCCAGTACATGCCCTCGAACACGCCGGGGAAGTACCTGTCGCTGAAGGCCTCCTTGCCTTGCTCGGCGAGCCACACCAGGTGTCCGCTCACCACGATGAGCAGGAAGAAGCCTCCGATGATGCCCACTCGTCCGGGGGTGGCAGCGGCCTTCAGGGTCTGCAGCGACAGCAGGCCGGCTTGCTCGTTGCGCACCAGGATGTCGAGGCCGGTGCGGAAGGTGGCGAGGCTGAAGTCCACGGTCTGCTCGCGCTCGAGCGTCACGCTGATGCCGCCGATGGCGACGTGGGCGGTGCCGTCGCGCACGGCGGCGAGCTTGTCGCTGACGTTGTCGTAGGCCTCGAAGCGGTAGGGCACGCCCTGGGCCTCGGCCAGGGCCTTCCACAGCTCCACCGAGAACCCCTGGGGCGCGTCGTCGTCGAGGGTCACGAAGGGCGAGAAGGGGCTGATGGCCACCACCAGCTCCGTCGGTGCCTCGGCGGCCTCCTCGCTGCCCTCGGGCGCCTCCTGTGCCCAGACCACTCCCACCAGGAGCATGGTCAGCCAAACCAACATTTTCGCACCTCCGCGGGGGCGGAGGGTAGCCCAGGCGGGGGCTAGCGCGCCACGACGCGCACCGGAACCTGCCCACGTGGGGCGAGCGTCACCTGCGGGGAGACGCCCGGGCGCGGCCCCGTGGGCTCGAAGCGGTAGCGCCGCAGCAAGGTGGCCAGCAGCAACCGCAGCTCCAGCTGCGCGAACCCCGCTCCCACGCACATGCGGGTGCCTGCACCGAAGGGCAGGTAGGCGTGTGCGGGGAACGCGGGTGCCTCGAAGCGATCGGGCCGAAACGAGGCGGGCGCCTCGAACAGATCGGGGTGGCGCTGGCAGTGCCAGATCCAGTTCACGATCTGCCATCCGGGCTGCATGGCGTAGGGACCTACGACCACCGGGGCCGACGCCACCCGCGGCAGCGCGAAGGCTGGCGGGTACAGGCGCATCGACTCCTGGATCGCCCGCTCCGTGAATACGAGCTGCCGCAGATCCGCGGGTGTGGCGACCCGCTCCCCGAGCACCTGATCGAGCTCGTCGACGACCCGCTGCAGCTCGTGCTCGTGCTCTCCGAGCAGCAGCAGCGACCAGGTCAGCGCGTGCGACGTCGTCTCGTGGCCCGCCAGGAAGAACGTCACCAGCTCGTCGCGCACCGCCGTGTCCGGCATCTGTGCCCGCAGCAGCATGCCCAGCAGATCGGTGCCTGCCTCCTCCGCGCCGCGGTCCCTGCGGGCGGTCACGAGCTGTGCGATCAGGGCGTCGATGGCCGCCACCGCACGGCGCCTCCGGGCGCGTCCCGGCGTGGGCAGCCAGCCCGGCGCCAGCCGCGGCCGGGTGACGTCGCGCAGCGCGTCCATGGTGGCCGCCACCGTCTGGGTCTGCGCCGACACGTCGTGGCCGAACAGCGCGCGACACACGATGCGCAGCGTCAGCTCCATCATCTGCTGCGACAGGTCCACCTCGGCGCCGTCCGCGAACCGCAGCTGCTGCGCCTCGTCGACCATGATCTCGGCATAGGCGGCTACCGCGCGATGCCGGAACGCTGGCTGGATCAACCGCCGCTGCCGCTTCCAGACCTCGCCGTCCGCCGTCAGCAGCCCGTCGCCCAGGATGGGCTTGAGCCGGTCGTTGGCGCCGCCCGACTTGCGGAAGGAGCCTGCGCTCGTCACCAGCACGTCGCGGATCACGTCCGGATCGCGAGTCACGAGCAGGTGCTGCCCCGAGCCTTCGTCCACGTGGTAGGTGTCGCCGAATCGCTCGAAGCGCTGGCCCACGAACCCCAGGATGTCGCCAGCCATGCTCGACAGCAGCCGCAGCCGGCCGAGCACGTCGAAGCGACCCAGGCGCTCGGGCCCCGGTGGGAGCGTCATGGCAGGGGATGCTCCTGCACCCAGGGTTGGTCCAGCATGCCGCGGATCCCCGTGAGCGTGTCCAGCGGCCAGGAGCGCTGGATCAGGTTCACCAGCCAGATGGGCATCGCTCCCTTCGGATCGGTCACGATCTCCACCTCCACCCGAGTCTTCTCCCCTTGGGGCGTCAGGCGGTAGCGGCTGTTCACCAGCTCGGCCCGCACTCCCACGGTCTCGGGCGCCTCGGGATGCTCCGTGGAAGCCAGTGACAGGATCACCGCTCCGGTTCCGGCCTCGCGGGTGGCCACGCCCCGGTACACGTAGTCCCGATCGCTGAAGATCGCGGGCAGGGCGAAGGCCTGGTACACCACGTAGTCGAAGTCGCTGGTGCGAGAGAGCGTGGTGCTCTCGTACAGTCGGCCCACCCACTCGAGCCGATGCGTGTTGTCGAGCAGCACATGCAGCACCTTGCCTGCGGGGGCATCCATCACGGTGTCGCCCTTGAAGGCCACGAACTTCGAGTTGGGCACACTGGCCTTGGACACGGTCACGCCGTCGCTCGTGTAGATCTCCTTCCAGCTCAGCTCCGAGGCCAGGGCCGTCGGAGTGGCGGTCCAGAGCAGGCCGATCAGCAAGGCGAAGAGTCGAGCGGGCACGGTGCCTCCGGGAGCAGAGCAGCAGCGCGCATCCTACCCGATGGTCGATAATGCCTCGATGGAGATCCGCCTGACGAGCTGCACGGTCGACCTCGACGGGCGGACCGTGGATCGAGGGGGCCAGACCACGCCGCTGACCCCGCGCGAGGTGGACGTGCTGAGGGTCCTCGCGGAGCAGCCCAACCAGATCGTGCCCAAGGCCGAGCTGGTGGGCGCAGTGTGGGGCCACACCTCCGACAAGACCCTGTCGGTGGCCCTGCGTCGGCTCCGCACCAAGCTCGAGTCCGATCCGTCGAACCCAGAGCACCTGCAGATGCACCGCGGCGTGGGCGTGCGCCTGGTGGTTCCGGACCGTCCGGTGGTGCCGGGTCTACTGGCTCCTCCCACGCCCATGGTGGGCCGGGACGAGGAGCGAGATCTCGTGGCCGCGCTGCTGCGCGAAGGAAGCCGCCTGGTGCTGCTGTTGGGGCCCGGCGGTGTGGGCAAGACGCGGCTGGCCACGGAGGTGGCCATGGACTGGGCGGCGTCGGGTGCCGTGCGGTTCTTCGACCTGTCGTCGGCCAAGGACGAGGCAGACGTCATCCGGGCGGTGGCTTCAGGCCTGGGAGCGTCGGTGCCGCCCACCGAGGTGGCGATCCGGGCCATCCTGTCCAGCCGCTCCGAGGCCCCGCAGCTGTGGGTGCTCGACAACGTGGAGCAGGTGGCCGAGCCCGTGGCCGCCTGCCTGCGGCGGTGGCTCGTGCGGTCTGCGGCACTGAGGGTCCTGGCGACGAGTCGTACGGCACTGCAGGTCGCTGGCGAGCGGCGGGTGCGCCTGGACCCGCTGGATCAGGCCGCATCCGTGCAGCTGCTGCGCCATGCGGCCCCCGATCTGGTGGGGCCAAAGGGGGAGGTGAGCGAAGCCGTGCTCGAGCTGATCGGGCGGGTGGACGGGCTACCGCTGGCGCTCCAGCTGGCTGCGCCCATCGCCAGCGTGGTGGGTCCCGACGTGCTGCTGCAGCGCTGGGATGCGATGGCGCCGAGCCTCGACGCCGCCTTCCGCTGGTCGTGGGATCTGCTGTCGCCCGAGGAGCGGCATGCGGCGGTGGTGCTGGCGACGCTGCAGGCGCCCTTCGACTTCGCCATGGCCGAGGCACTGCTGGGGCCCGAGTCGGCGTCGGCCATGCTGCAGCGCTTGGTGGGGTGCTCCCTGGTGCAGGTGGGGGCGGGCGCGGACCATCGGTTCCGCATGCTCACGCTGCTGCGTCAGGCCGTGCTCGATCAGTGCTCCGACGAGCAGCGTCTGCTGGCTCGCGACCGTCACAGCGCGGCCGTCCGTCGGACCCTCGCTGGGCTGGTGCAGCGCTCCCAGGACGGCGATCTGGAGGCGCCGCAGCGGGTGGAGCACTGGCTCGTCGACGTGGAGGCCGCCCTGCGGCACGCCTGCGCCACGTCCGATGCAGATGCCGCGTTCGCGCTGGTGAATCCATTGCTGACGATGGTGGCGCGACGGGGGCGTCGGGTGCTCTATGGCACCTTGCTCGAGCGAGCCCTGTCGCTGGATGGGGGCGACGAGGTGGCCCGCGGCGAGGCGCTGTACCGGCTGGCCAGCGTGTACCTCACCAAGGCCACGGTGGTGCAGCCCGCCGCCGAGCAGGCCCTTCGGATCGCCCGTCGCCATGGCCTGCGCGATCTGGAGGGCAGGGCGCTCGCCCGACTGGCGGAGTGTCGGAACCAGCAGGATCCGGGCAGCGGCATGGAGACCTTCCGCACCGCCGTGCAGATCTACGACGACGATCCGAGCCTGTCCGGCTGGTTGCCCGCGCGCTTCGGCTATGGCGTCGCCTTGCTCCAGCGAGGGGCCTTCCAGGATGTGGACGCCGTGCTCCGTGCGGTGCCCGCCGACGCCAAGCCCTACGACCGTCTCGCCATGCAGACGCTGGCGGTGGCGCGGCTGGAGCTGTCGGCCCACGCCGACGCTGCCGAGTCCGCCGGCCTCGAGCTGGTCGCTGCCTGCGAGCGCGTCGGCGACGTCGACGGTGTGGGGCGCCAGCTCAACAACGTGGGATCCACCTTGATGACGCGAGGCCTGCTGGATCGTGCGCAGCCCTACCTCGAGCGCGCGCTTGCGCGCCGCAGAGCGCTGGGGCTGGAGGCCGAGACCGCCATCGCGGCCACCAACCTGGCGTCGGTTCATCTTCAGCGGGGGGATCTGCTCGCCACCGACGCGCAGCTCGCCGAGGCCGAGGAGATCCTGGGAGACGATCCCGACGATCGGGTGGTGGTGATGCTGCGCATCGTGCGCGTGCTCCTGCAGGTGCGGGCGGATCGGCGCCAGGAGGCCTCGGACGCCATCGATCGCATGCAGCGGATGCAGACGGTCTGGGGCAACCCGCGCTACCGGGGCATCCTGCTCGTGCAGCGCGCCATGCTGCTCGCCGTGCAGGGGGACTCGCAGGCCGAGTCCGTGGTGCGGGAGGGGGTGCGGTCGCTGCGGCGCGAGGCCGATCTCCTGCAGCGACTGATGGCGCAGCTCGTGCTGGCCCGGATCCACCTGGGCACGGACCGGCTCGATGCGGCCCTGGGTCAAGCGCAGCGCACGTACGACGCCGCCCGGCGGCTGGGGCACCTCCGCGCGGAGGGTCGGGCCGCAGCACTGGCCCATGCGTGTTGCCTGCGCCGTGGCGACGCCGACGCAGCTCGCGCCTGGCGCGACAGGGCCTCGCGCGACGCGGAGGATCCCACCATCGGGTGGCTGCTCGACCCCACCCGCGAGGGAGGGGACCTCCGGGTGTCCGAGACCAGCCGCACGCTGTCGCTGGAAGCCCGCTGGGCAGCGCGTCGGTGACCCTTGTCGACTTGCGTCGACCTGGGAGCCGACACCCAGCCCTACAGTCTCCTCCGACCCGATGACCAGGGGGAAGACATGCGGTGGATGGTGCTCGCAGTGGGTGTGGCGGGGTGCAGCGGTGGAACACGGACCGACGTCGATCCGACGGCCACGGATCCGACGGACACCGAGACGGCCACGGTGACCGTGACGGACACCGAGACCACACAGACACCCACGACGCCGCCGACGCCAGGCGAGATCGACGTGGATGGCGACGGCTACGCCTCGGACGTGGACTGCAACGACGACGACGACGAGATCTTCCCGGGCGCGCCCGAGGTCGCGGCGGACGGCATCGATCAGGACTGCGATGCCGTGGACCACTGCTACCCCGACGCAGACGGCGACGGGCACGGAGCCGAGGTGGCCACCGCCGGCAGCAGCCTGGACTGTGGTGGAGCCGGGGAGGCTGTGGCGGGGGACGACTGTGACGACGCCGAGCCCACCATGTTCCCCGGCAACCGGGAGTGGTGTGATGGCCTCGACAACGACTGCAACACCGTCGTCGATCCGTACTGCTTCGACTTCTCGTCCGCCGACGCGACGATCACCGACTCCGACACCTCGTTCCCCTGGGCGCTCGCGGTGGGGGACTACGACCACGACGGCGTGGACGAGGTGGCGGTCTCGGGCTTCTTCTCGTCTCGGGTGTACCTGCTCGACGGCCTGCCCTCGGGCAGCCAGGCGGTGACCAGCATCGCGCAGAACACGCTGATCGGCGGAGGTGCCCTCAGCTGCTTCGGCTGCTCCCTCGGCAGCGCCGATCTCGACGGCGACGGCTACCCCGAGCTCGTCACGCCCCAGTCCACCGACGACCTGCTGAGCATCTTCGAGGAGGCCAGTGCTGTGGGGGCTGGCGGGCAGGCCGGGGTGGGCAACGCCCTAGCCAGCATCGTCGGCGACGAGGACGGGCTGATGAGTCTGTACGAGGCGATCACCGCCGGTGACTTCGACGACGACGGGGTGACGGATCTCGCCATCCCGCAGATCGCCGATCTCTCGGGTCCCGCGGGCACGTGGAAGCTCCTGTCGGGACCCTTCGAGGGGGCGCTGGACGTCGCCGACGCCTACGCCACCTTGAGTCGCGCCGACACGAGCGTGGACCTCGGCCATGCGGGCGTCGCCGGTGACTTCGACGACGACGGCGTGGATGATCTGGCGGTGGGCTCGAAGCTCGGCAGCGAGGTCTTCGTGTTCTACGGGCCCATCACCGCCGATCTCGACACCGCCGATGCCGACGTGGTGCTCACGGGGGCCGCGGGGTCGGGCGCCGGGGAGACGCTCGTGGTGGGTGACTTCGACGGCGATGGCACCGACGACCTCGCCATCGGCGGGACCGGCACCCACGTCGTCTACGTGAAGCACGCCCCCTTCAAGGCACAGCACGATCTGACCACGGATGCCGAGTTCCGCCTCACGGGAAGCGGGGGACTGGGCCACCAGGAGAGCTCACTGGCCGCGGCGGACGTGGATGGAGACGGAGCCGACGACTTGCTCGTGACGGCTCGGGATGCGGGCGTGGGGGGCGAGGTGGCGGTGATGTTCGGGACCAACCTGGGCGGGGCGTACCCGGATCTTCCGCTGGCCGAGGCCGACATGTTCTTCGACTCGGCGTCTGCCGACGTGGGTCCCCAGCACGTGCGCGTGGCCGACCTCGACGACGATGGCGACGACGAGTTCATCGTGGTGGGTCCGGCTGCTGGCACCGTGTACGTGTGGGACGGAAGCACCATCGGGCTGTAGCAGTTGTGTGGGGCGGGGGACGATCCCTCGGAGGTGACGGTGCTGCTCACGATGGTGGCGTGGATGACGGGCGTGGTTGCGCAGGCCGACGACAAGCGTGCCCAGCGCCTGGTGCGCCAGGCGCAGAAGGCCCATGGCATGCACCGGCTGCGCGACGTGCAGATCACCTTCACCTTTCGCGACACGCCGTACCGCCTGTGGCTTGGTGATGGTGCCTACCGCTACGAGCGCGACGTCACCCAGGACGACGGCGCGCTGCGGGTGGATCGCCTGGAGGGCTGGACGCTCACCTCCATCTTGGACGGCCAGCCGCTGTCGCTGCCCGCCGAGACCACGGAGGGCCGGAGACGCTCGCTGAACTCCGTGGCGTACTTCGCGCTGCTGCCTCGACCGCTCACCGACGACGCCGTGGTGGCCACCTACGGGGGGCGGCAGCAGCTGCGCGAGAGCCCCTACGACGTGCTCGATGTGCGCTTTCGCGAGGACGGCGGTGGCGACGACCACGACGACCACTTCCGCTACTGGCTCGATCCGAAGAGCCACCGCATCGCCTACCTCGCCTACACCTTCTCGCGGGGGGAGGGAGGCGTGCGTATTCGCGAGGCCACGGCCACCCACGAGGTGGGGGGACTGGTCTTGCTCGACTACGTGAACCACGGCCGCAACGTCACCCAGGACCTTCGGGCGGCGGTGGCGGAGTTCGAGGCGGGCACGCTGCCCGAGGTCAGTCGGATCGAGCTCGACGACGTGTCGGTCAGCCGGGGGGTGTCGGCCCCTTAGCCGGCTCGAAGAGCTGGACCAGGTTGCCCTCGGGATCCACGCACTCGCAGTAGCGCGCGCTGTTCCAGTCCCACGGATCTTCGGCCTGCCCGCCGTGTGCCACGAGCGCGGACCGCGTGGCGTCGAGGTCGTCGGTCTCGAAGGTGAGCTTGGTGGCCGTGTCGCGACGCCAGCGCGGCGGGGAGGCGATCTCGATGGTGTCGCGCACGTGGGCGGGTAGGGCATGCAGCGCCACGCCTGCCCCTGCCGGGTCCGACAGGCGCCCGACGTCCGGGTGGACGACGGGGTCGCGCGCGAGCCCGAAGACGTCCTCGTAGAAGCACGCCATCCGCTGTAGGTCCTTCACGAAGACGAGACCATGGCGAAGGCGTGTCGGCATGGAGGCTCCAGAGGGCCGGCGAGCTGCGTGCTACCGTCGCCCCATGGCTGAGTCTGCAACCGTGTATCTCCCTTTTCCCTTCCCTGGCCTTCGCCTGCTTCAGGCCGTGGCGCCGGAGGGCACGTCGGTCGAGCCCGATGGGGACGCGTTCGTGTTCCGCTGGCCGGGCGGCCACCTCCGCGCGTCGGCCCTGCCCATGCAGCAGCTCGGCCCTCACCTCCGGGGCATGGTGGGGTACCTCGACGAGCAGGGTGCCACCTCGGCGGAGCGCGTGCGCGCCATGCACAGCCAGGGGGTGCTGGGGCTCGTGGCGGAGCCCGGCGTGCAGGAGCCCACGGCGTGGCAGGTGATTCTCGGCTTGGTGGGGATCAGCGACGGCCTGCTCTTCGTGAACGGTGACTTCTACACCCGAGACGGCGTGCGGCTGCTCGCCGACGGCCTGCAAGCCCCCGGTGCCGAGCGGGTGGCTCGCCGAGCGCTGATCCTGCTCGCCTTGGCCACCCGGGGACTGCTCGACGAAGACGCGGGCAAGCCCGACGAGGCAGACGCCGAGGAGCTTCGCAACGAGATCTGGCAGTGGCTGGGGCGGCACGATCTGCACGCCGAGGCGGAGCCTTTGGAGGCCGAGTTGCTGCAGGCGCCCATCGGCACCGCTCCGCAGCAGCGAGTGGTGGATGCGGTGTGGCGCGCAGAGGGCGCGCAGGTGCTGCTGTGGGCGTTGGGGCAGCGACCGCTGCCCGACCACGACGCGCAGGAGCACCCCTACCAGGTGTCGAAGGAGGCGGGACTGCGCGCCGAGGCGGAGCCCGCTGTGCTGCAGCACCCCACGCTCCGGGCCCCGGAGGAGCTCGAGGCCAAGCGCCTGCAGCTGCAGGGGCTGTCCTGGCGCTTCACGGATCACCGCCTGAACCCGCGCGCCTTCGACTACCGCTCCTTCGCAGCCCGCGCGCCCATGGGACGCTTCTCGCTCGACGGCGTGACACTGGCCGGGGACGATCTGGCCCTGAGGGGGGCTGCCATCCACGAGGCCGCCCCCGAGCTGGTGGGCTTGTGCAGCTCCATCGCCCGGGAACGCCACATCGCTGCCAACTGGCTGATCGGCGTGAACCCCGTCTACTCCAACGTGGACGCCCCCACCTGAGGAGCACGATCGGCCTGGGTGCTTCCAAGCAGTGCAGACCAGTCGCTCGATGCCGTCGACAGCCACACCTCCTGGGTCGCGCGCGTGACCGCCACGTACAGCGCGTTGCGCTCCGAGGGGTTGTCCGCCCACGCCTCCTTCGACAGATCGGGCACCGCCACCCGGTCCAGCTCCAGGCCCCGCACGCGCCCCACCGTGGTCACCACCAGCCCACGGACCTGCGCGGATCGGTCCAGCACCAGGCGTGCGCCCAGCTCGCTGGGCAGCTGCCGGATCCAGCGGCGGGCCGCCTCCGGATCCGGCGTCACCACGGCGGTGGTGCGGGCCTCGGGCGAGGCACGGGCCCACGCGACCAGGGCGTCGACCTGTGAATCGTGGGTGTCGAAGCGCCGCTGACGAACGCCGGTGCCCGGGCGCCCCACCGGCTGGCGCTGCCGCAGCGCTCGCGCCAGCTGCACCACGCCCTGTGGGCATCGATGGCTCTGCGCCATCTGTAGGCGCCGCACGTCGCCATGGCCCAGGGCCGTCAGCGTCGCCTCCCAGTCCGCGAACCACGCCGTGGGATCCACCTGCTGGCCGGCGTCTCCCACCACCGTCAGCGAGCCGCCGCGGCGCACCGCCCGGCCGATCAGCGCCAGCTCGAGGGGCGCGAACTCCTGGGCCTCGTCCACCACCACGTGGTCGAAGCGGCGGGGAGCCCGCCGCCCGCCGCGGAGGCGATCGAGGGCGAAGAGCACGGGGTAGTCCTCGACGTCCGAGGTCAGCGCGTCGTGCAGGGGAGTGCCGTCGTGGAACGGTACGTCGCCCATGGCCAGCATCAGGCTCCCGTCCTCGAAGCGATCCACCTCCGCGAACTGCACGGCCGTGTGCTCCTCCACCTGCGACGCGTCCCCGCGACTCAGGTCGCCGCTCGACTCGTCCACCACGTCCGCCAGCAACCGGGGATCGCCCCACAGCTCGAACAGATCGTCGCGATCCACGGGGGCGCTCTGCAGCTCGGCGACCTCGTCCAGCACCACGCTCACCGCGGGATGCCGCTTGAAGCGAAGCACGCCCGGGGGAGCGTGCTCGCTGTCGCGCTCCGACAGCCCGGGAAAGGCGCGACGGGCCTCGGCCCCCAGCCAGGCATCCAGTACCTCCACTCGCGCACGCACCCCCAGGGAGCGCAGCAAGCCGGCACACTTGTGCTGCAGACCGGCTGCCGGCACCAGCACCAGCGCACGATCGAAGGGGGCCGTGCGCGCCAGGTGCGCCAGGCGGTGCAGGGCGGCGGTGGTCTTGCCGAAGCCGGCCTCCCCGAGCACCAGCAGGGAGGATCCAGGATCCGCCTCTACGACGTGGCGCTGGTGGGCATCGAGGGTGAGCGACATGGTCGAACCTCCGGATGGGGGTTACATTGACGAAGACGGTAGATAGTTGGCTTTTGAGCTGCGTTAATTCGAAACGCCAATCCTCTTGGTAGCCTTCGTCGTCAGGTGCTGCAACCGGCTGAAGGCTCGCGAGCTGTCGGGGTGACGGTGTCCAAACCGTGCGCTAGGGCCCACGGATGACAGCCTCCGACGATGCCCGTGCTCGGATCCTGCGGGCCAGCATCGAGCTGGTGCGTGAGCGGGGCGTGCGTGCCGTCAGCTTTCGTGAGGTGGCTCGGCGGGCCGGTGTGAGTCACCAGACGCCGTACCACCACTTCGGCAACCACCAGGGGATCTTGCGAGCAATCGCAGACGAAGGCTTCGCGAAGTTGGCCGACGCCATGGCTGCGGCCTCGGCCTCGGCTGGCTCCGACGCCCTCGATCGGCTCACGGCGGGCGGGGTGGCCTACGTGTTGTTCGCCCTCGACAACGTGGCGCATTTCCGAGTGATGTTCGATCACACCTTGGTGGAGGGGCCAGCGAGCCTCGAGGTCTTCGAGGGGCAGCGCACCTACGGGGTGCTCCTGACCCTGGCCCACGGCGCCCACGCCGCGGGCCACGGCGCCTCCATGACGGCAGAGGAGCTGACGGCCATGAGCTGGTCGATGGCCCACGGGGCGGCCACGCTGCTCACGGAGGGGGCGCTCACCACCAAGCGGCAGCTCGACGCCGCAGGTCAGCGGGCGCTGGCGTCTTCGCTGCTGGAGCGGTTCTCGGAGCTGCTGCGCAGCGTCTGAACGTAGGCCACCACGTCGGCGATGGCGGTGGGGGTGCCCAGGGTGGTCACCATGGCGCGCATCTGGGAGCCGTAGGTGTCTGCGGGATCGGCGCCGCGCACGCCGGCTCGGTAGGCCTCGAGCTGCCGCACCAGGTACCAGTCCTGCTGGGCGGTGAGTGGCGGTGTGCCCTGCGCCTGTGAGCCTGCGCCGTCGGCGCCGTGGCAGGTGGCGCACAGCCCGTACAGCGCCCGGCCGCGCTCGGCGTCGCCGGTCTGCAGCGTGGGCTCGGGCTGCTGCGCCGGCATCGCTGCGATGTGGGCCGACACGCTGCGCACGGCCTCGTCGCCGGGCAGGGCCTCGGCCATGGCGCGCATGCCCGCTCCGTGGGGATCGTCGGGATGCGACCCGCGCTGCCCGCTGCGGTAGGCGAGCAGCTGTCGCTCCAGGTAGCTTGCGGGTAGGCCCGCCAGGGCTGGGGCCTCGGCCCACTGAGCCCCTTCGCCCGCTGCTCCGTGGCAGGTGGCGCAGGGCGCGTAGTGGGTCGCTCCATCCGTGACAGTGTCAGAGGCCAGGCACGGGATGGCGAGCACGAACAGCCAGCTCATGGGGTGCGCTCCGGGGTGGCGGGGACGATGGCATGGACTGCTCCACGACCGTAGTCCACCACGTATAGATCGCCCGCCTCGTCGAGGCCGAAGCTCACGAGGAGCAGGGGCCACTGGCCCAGGGCGGTGACCTCGACGGAGCGCGGCTCCTCCGGGATCGTGAGCGCCCAGATCCGCCCCGTGACGAAGTCGCCGAACACGTAGCGGTCGCGCAGGGCGGGCACGCGGTCGCCGGTGGCCACGTGTCCGCCCGTGACCGACAGGCCTTCGGTGTGGCCGTAGCTGTGGATCGGATCCGTCAGGCCCTCCGTGGGGCAGTTCTCGCGCGGGCGGAAGCAGGCGTGGCCTTCCCGAAGGCGCCAGCCCAGGTTGCTGCCCGCGGTCACGAGGCTGATCTCCTCCCAGTCGTTCTGGCCGACGTCGCCCACCACGAGCGCCCCGGTGGGCGTGAAGGTGAAGCGCCAGGGATTGCGCAGGCCGATGGCGAACACCTCGCTTGGGTGCGCGGCCTCACCCCACACCGGGTTGTCGAGCGGGATCGGATCGGCAGCGTCGACGTCGAGCCGAAGGATGCTCCCGAGGGGGGTGGTGGCGTCTTGTCCGTTGTCGTGCGGGTCGTTGCGGGCGCCACCGTCGCCCAATCCCACGTAGAGCCTGCCGTCGGGACCGAAGGCGAGCTGGCCGCCGTTGTGGTTCTGGTAGGGCTGCTCCACGGTGTACACCGTGCGGATGGGCCTGGGCTGCGCCAGATCGCGGGTCACCTCCCAGGCCTCCACCACGGTGTGATCCCGGCCCGTTCGCTTCACGTAGTTCAGGTAGAACAACCCGTTGCGCTCGAAGCGGGGGTGGAAGGCGAGCCCCAGCAGTCCTTGCTCTCCGTCCGTGGCGACGTCGACGGTGAGCCACTCGGTGCGCGTTGCGGTCTGCAGGTCGACGAGCCAGGCGGTGCCGGTCCTCTCGAGCACCACCGCCACGGGGCCCGCGCCAGGAACGAACTCCAGCGCCACGGGCTGAGTGAAGCCGGTGGCGACCTCTTGCAAGGCCACCTCCAGCTGAGGCCGCTCGACGTCGGCACCCGTGAAGGCGGGGGCGAGCATGCCGCTGGGCCGCTCGTAGAGGCGCTCGTCGGACAGCTGCTTGACCACGGCGCGCGTGATGGGCCTGCACGCCATGGAGCTCATGGCGAGGCCTGCGATCCAGACGGACGTCATCGTCCCTCCCCTACGGGGGAGTCGGTATGATCTGTGTGTGACACTGTCAAGTGTGGTGGATCGAGGAGCTGCCGTCCTGCATCGCGTACGGTGGAGGTGCGGAAGGGGGGAGCATGCGTTGGGTGATCGCCATCGGGTTGACGATCGTGACGGTGGTCCTGCGGGAGGGGATCGATCATGCGCTGTTGGAGGCGTCGATCCGTACGATGCCCACGGTGTCCAACGTGCTCTGGGTGGCCTCGCCGATCTGCGGGTTGTTCGCCTTGCCCGTGTGGGCGGGTGTGCTGGGGCGGCGCTGGCTGTGGCTCGCGGTGCTGTGTCTGCCGCTGGCCCTCGTAGCGCTGGCCTTGTCGCCGCACATCTCGGCGATCGGGCCGCTGGCCGAGCTGCTGCTGCCTATGGCGAACGACCTCCTGTGGATGATCCCGATCGCTGCGGCTGCGTTCTGGTGGGCGGACGGGCCGTCCCACGCTCCGTTGTCTCTTCTGCTCGACTACGTGCCGTCGCTGGTGATCTGGTGGCACGTCATCCTCGTGGGGTCTCAGTTCCTGCTGCCTGGCCTCGCGGCCCTCGCGCTGTGTGGGCTGTTGCCTGTGGTGGCGGCGCGGCAGGACCGTGGCGCGCACTGGGTCATGGAGTCGGTGCGAGACATCGGGCGGCGTCCCGCGGCCTGGGGGGCCGCGCTGCTGGGAAGCATCGTCGCCAGCGGGGCGGTGTTCGTCGTGGCCGCGGCTGTGGCGCTGGTGATCGGCATGGACGTGCTGGAGGTCGTCGTGGGCTTGGTCATGTCTCCCGCAGCCCTGCCCCTGTCGGTCCATCTGTCCTCCGACCTGGTCTCGGAGCTGATCTGGGGAGCGACCTGGGCCGTCGCGGCCGTGCTGTACGATCGCGGGGATCCGCGACGAGCGGAAGGAAGGGCGCTGGCTCCCGAGCACGTTGCGGCCAACCCCTACGCCTCGGAGGGAGCCAGCCCGTGACCGACCTCGTGGATGCCTACTGTGCTGCCTGGAACGAGCCCGATCCGGTGCGTCGAACCGACCAGCTCACCCCGCTGTGCACGCCGGACGTGGTCTACACCGATCCGCGCGTCCGCACGATGGGGGTGGACGAGCTGGTGGCCTTCGTGAGCGAGGTGCGTGCGAGCCGGCCGGGGGCCTCGGTTCAGCGCACGAGCGTCGTGGACCAGCATCATGGCTGGGTGCGCTTCGCGTGGCACGTGCGGCTGGCCGACGGCACGACCCTGCCCGAGGGGCTGGACGTCTGCGAGGTGCGAGACGGTCGGCTGGCCCTCGTGCTCGGGTTCTTCGGATCGCTGCAGCCTCGCTGAGGGTCACCGGGGAGGGGACTCGGCCTGTGCGCGCAGGGCGCTGCGCTCGTCGAGGGTGAGCACCGTGGGCACGCAGATGGGCTCCCCGTCGTCGTCGAAGAAGGGGGAGGGGCGGTGGGCGAAGGTGTTGGCCACGGGTGTCTTGCAGCAGTCGGTGTACCAGCGCAGCGGACCCTTCGGGCCGAGGCGCATGCACCGCAGGGCCTCGCTGCCCTCGGTGAACGTGATCCGCGCCGGGGTGAACTGGAACACGTCGGTTCCGCCGTGGGGATCCAGCAGCTCGGGCGCGCGCTGCAGTTAGTGCGCGAAGCTCTGGCAGTCGTCGCAGTAGCAGATCAGGCGAACGCCCGTGCTGGGGCCAGCCGCGCGGGCGAGCCCGCGCACGGTTCCGCAGGTGCAGCGCAAGGGGATGTCGGGCACGAGACCTCTGGGCGTGAACGTGTCTATCCGGCGCGAGACCCGTTATGACCACCACGATGATGCGCACGCGCCACGACCAGCGAATTGCTCGGCCCCACTGAGGGCTGAGCCGGCGTCGTCATCTCGAACGGACTCCAGCCCTCGGTGGGGCAGACCGCGTCTCGCTGTCGATCCCTCACCGTTGTCCGCGCACTGCGCCCTTCGCTGGAGCCTCTCATGGCATCCGATCCGTACTCGTCGACCTTGTTGCTTCCTCGCTCCGTGCTGCCCGCTCGGGCCTCCCTGAGCCGCCGAGAGCCGCGCACCCTTCAACGCTGGCGCGGGCGTGAGCTGGTGGAGGAGATGACGCGAGACCCGGACCGCGCCGGCACCTTCGTGCTGCACGACGGTCCTCCCTACGCCAACGGCCCCGTGCACCTGGGCCACGTCTTCAACAAATGCCTGAAGGACTTCGCGGTGCGGAGCCAGGCGATGGCGGGCCGGCGCGTGTCGTGGACGCTGGGCTGGGACTGTCACGGCTTGCCCGTGCAGCGCGCCGTCGTGGCGGATCAGCCGGAGCTGGCCGAGTCCGATCCGCTGGCGCTACGGGCGGCGTGCCGGTCCTGGGCGGTGCGGTGGCAACAGCATCAGCGCACCCGGTTCGAGCGCATGCTGGCGCTGGTGGGACCGGGCGCCTACCGAACCCTGGATCCCGGCTACGAGGCCGACGCGCTGGAGCTGTTCGCCGATCTCGTGGACCAGGATCTGGTGGTGCGCGCCCACAAGCCGGTGCGCTGGTCGCTGGGCAACCACACGGCGTTGGCAGAGGCGGAGCTGGTCTACGCCGACCGCACCGATCCATCGGTGTGGGTGGACTTCGCGGCGGCGGATCCGCAGGCCGTGCACGCGCGGTTCGGTCGCGACGATGCGAGCCCCGTGGCGTGGACGGCTTGGACCACCACGCCGTGGACGCTTCCGGCCAACGTCGCGCTGGCCGTGAACCCAGAGCACGCCTACGCCCTGGTGCAGTGCGGATCCCAGCTGCGCGTCGTGGCGGCGCAGGCGGTGGCGTCGCTGGCCGCGGCCATGGGTCGCAGCTGCACGGTGGTCGCCACGGTCGCGGGCGCCTCGCTGCTCGGGCTGCGCTACCGGCCAGTGCTGGCGACGTCGGCGTCGCCTGCGGCCCTCCGGGTGGTGGCCGGCGCCCACGTCACCGCCGACGAAGGCACGGGCGTGGTCCACACCGCTCCGGGGCACGGGCCCGAAGACCACGAGGTGGGCCTGCGCGAGGGGCTGCCCTGCGTGAGCGTGCTCGACGATCGCGGCACGCTGTGTGCTCCCGCGCCCGTCGCGTTGCAGGGGCTGTCGGTCCACGAGGCCAACGCCTGGGTGGTGGGCGCGCTGACGGACCGCGGCGAGCTGGCTGCGTCGGCGTCCCTGACCCACGCCGTGGCGCTCGACGCCCGTGGCTTCGCCCGGGTGGTGTACCGCGCCACGCCGCAGTGGTTCGTGGCCCTGGACCGGCCCACCCGAGCGGGCCCTACCTTGCGGCAGGCCGCCCTGGACGCCCTCGACGAGGTGCGCTTCACGCCAGCGTCCTCGCGCCGGCGCCTGCAGAGCATGCTCGCCCAGCGCCCCGACTGGTGCGTGAGCCGCCAGCGCCCCTGGGGGCTGCCGCTGCCCGCCTTCCACGATGCCGAGGGCGGCACGTTGCTGACACCCGCCACGGCGCGCGCGGTGGCGCGGGTGGTGCGGCAGCGTGGGTCCGACGTGTGGTTTCGCGGGTCAGCCGCCGAGCTGCTGGCCGGCAGCGACGTGGACGCCAGCGGCTTCAGCCCTGGGCCCGACGTGCTCGACGTGTGGTTCGAGGCGGGGGCCAGCTGGTGGTCGGTGCTCCGGGGCGGGGTGGCGGATCTCGTGGTGGAGGGCTCCGACCAGCATCGCGGCTGGTTCCAAGCCTCGCTCCTGCTCTCGGTGGCCCGCGCCGGTCGAGCGCCCTTTCGCCAGGTGCTCACCCACGGCTTCGTGGTGGACAAGCACGGCCGCAAGTATGCCAAGTCGAAGCGCAACGCGCCCGACGTGGACGCGCTGGTGGACAAGCGCGGTGCCGAGGTGCTCCGCTGGTGGGTGGCCACCTGCCGGCCCGAGGCCGACGTGAAGGCGGACGGCAGCCTGTTCGCCACAGCCGCCAGCGCCTTTCGCAAGGTGCGGAGCACGCTGCGCTTCGTGGTCGGCAACGTGGTGGACGCAGGCCCCGTGGTGCGCACGCCTCCGAGCCCCGAGCCCACCGCTCCCGAGGCGTGGCTGCTGGCGGCCTACGGTGAGCTGGTGAGCGACGTGCGCGCCGCCTATGCCGAGCACGCCTACGCCGTGGCCGCGCGGGCGCTGCACGCCTTCTGTGCCGACGTGCTGTCCGCGCGCTTCCTGGCCGCCAGCAAGGACCGCCTGTACTGCGACGCCGCCCACAGCCCCCGGCGCGTGCGGGCGCAGCGGGCTCTGTGGCACGTGGCCGAAGGGGTCAGCCGGCTGCTGGCCCCGCTGCTGCCCCACACCGCCGACGAGGTGTGGCGCGCGCTACACGACTGCAGCGACGATCCCGTCGCCACCGTGCACGCCGCGCTCTTCCCCGAGGTGCCTTCGGGGCACGCGCACCCTGCGTGGGAGCGGGCGAGCGAGCTGCGGAGGGAGGCCGCGGTGGCGCTTCAGGCGGTTCGCGCACAGGGCGGGCCCTCCGATCCGTTGGACGTGGGCCTGCGGGTGCCCGACGACGGCACCCTCGCGGCGCTGGAGCTCGTGGACCTGGCGGACTGGTGCGGCGTGAGCCGCGTGGGGCTCGTGGACCCAGCGGCCACGCTACAGGTGGTGGATCTGCGGGATCAGCCTCGCTGCGAGCGCTCTCGGCGTCGCACGGCGGACGTGCGGCAGCGGGCCTCGGGGGCCTGGCTGTCGGACCGGGACGCCGCCGTGATCCGCTCGAGCTGAGGTGGGCTACGCCCACCACCGGTCGTGCTCGCGGCGCGTGTCGAGCACCGTGGTCTCGCGCTTGATCTCACGGATCTGCAGACCTCGGTGCGACAGCGCCTGCTCCACCTCGGCGACCCGCGCGTCCGCCGCGGCCCGGTCGCCGTCGTAGCAGCGCAGGGTCACGAACTGCATCACGTGGTCGGCTCGTCGCTCGCGCGGGTTGCGACTCGGTCGCCAGCCGTGCACCGCCCCTTGCTCGCGCAGCCAGGCGTAGTCCGCCTCGTAGCGCTCCGCGGGGATCTGCAGCTTGATGTGCACCTCGTGGTAGCGCTCGGCATCGTAGCGCGGAAGCGAGGGCTGTGACTCGTGCTCCACCTTCACCCGGATCACCGTGAGGTCTGCTGCCTGAACGGCCCGGCAGGTCGCGGCCAGGGAGTCGCTGATCCGGCCCAGTGCGCCCGGATCGGCGTCTACGTGGTAGCGCGTGAGCATCACGTCGCGCTCCACCCGATCCGCGAGATCGGCGAGCTCGATCACCGTGACCTTGGCGTGCTCGGTGCGCGCCACGCGGTGCAGCGCCTCGAGGACCTCGGGCGCGTTGGTGGGCATGCGCACGGTGACGTGGCTGTGGAAGCGTCCGCACAGCTGGGCGAGGGGAGGCAGGTCCACTGCCTCGCGCCGAGCCGCCAGATCCGTCAGGGCATCCATGGGTGTGGCCTCTCCTCCACACGGTGGAACCAGTGTGGCCCGAGGCGCTCGTCGGCCCTGTCACGCAGCTCCTGGTCCATACCCCAGGGCCGTCCAGGTCCCCGGAACAGCCTCGGCGGGAATGGAAGGGCGTTGGCCAGTTGGAGCAGCCCTGCCGGGCTCACATCGTCGTTGCTCGACAGCAGCAGGGTGTCCAGCTGCGCCAGCCCAGGCCACCGACACAGCGGCTGCAGGGCCTCGTCCGTCAGCGAGCAGCTCCTCAGATCGAGGTCTGTCACCCCGGCCAGCATGGGCAGCTCGAGCAGTGCCTGCAGGGTGTGTGCGTCCAGGGGCACGGCCATCAGCGACAGGCGGTGCAGATGCGGTGCGCTGGCGTGCTCCAGACCTGCCGTCTGGATGGCGCCCACGTCGTCGAGCCACAGCCCCTGCAGTCGTGGGCAGTCCTCGTCGAGCAGGTGGCGCAGCACGGTCCCGATGCTGCCGATGCCCAGCTCGGGATCCTCGGGTCGGGATCCGGCGTTCTCCGACAGATCCAGCATCACGCACTCCCGCAGCCGAGGGGCGAGGGTCACGAGCGTGCTTCGGTCCATGCCGACGCCGCGCATGCGAATCGCCACCCACGAGCGGTCTGCCGGTCCGGCCAGGCCGCCGAGGGCCGTGCCCACCGGGTTGTCGGACAGATCCAGCACCTGAAGCGAGCGGAACCACCGCTTGTCTGCGAGCGCGCGCAGGTCGCCAGGCGACAGATCGGCGTTGTGCAGGTCCAGGGTGTGCAGGTGCGGCGGGGCTGGTGCCGTGGCCAGGGCGTCGCCCAGCCCCGTCAGCGTGTTGTTGCCCAGGCGCAGCACCCGGAGGGAGGACCACAGGGGGCTGCTCGCCAGCGCTGCCACCCCCTCGGCGGTCAGCTCGCAGGTGTCGAGATCCAGCGTGCACAGCTCGGCCAGCTTCGGATCTGGCAGAAGCGACAGCAGGCCCGCGTCCGTCAGCGCATTCTCCCGCAGGGTCAGCGCCTTCATGGGCGGGCCTGCAGGCATCGGATCCATCCACTCGGATGTGGCGCCCACGGAGCGTGCCGACAGCTCCGTGAGCTGCGTGAACGACCGGCGCACCTGGTGCAGCCCCGTGGGGCCCAGGCGCTGCAGATCCAGGTTCAGCTTCGACACCGACGTCAGGTGGCTGCCGGCCAGGATCTCCACGCCCCCGGAGCCCAGCGTGGGGTCCTCGAAGTAGCCGCTGTCGTAGTCCACGAAATCCGTGCCCAGGTGCAGGGTGTGCACCGGGGGAGGGGTGGTGTCCTCGGGCTGACCCGGCCACGGCTCGATGGGGCCCCGCGTGCGCGCGATGAGCTGGGCGAAGGGGCGTCCCACCGTGTGATTCCCCGTGACCCGCACCTCGCGGGCCCGCGACAGCGGCGTGCGCTGGAGCAGGCGCTCGGGGAAGTCGTCCTCGGCCTCCAGGTGCACCATCTCCACGGTCTCGGCGTGCTGCACCAGCACCTCCAGCCAGGCCAGATCTTGGTCGTGAATGGTGGCCCAGCGATTGCGCAGATCGCTGCGCGAGCCTGCCAGGCGCACGCGTCGCACCCAGGGAATCGGGGCCAGGCCGTAGGGCTCGGAGCTCACGGGCTCGCTGACGATCTCCACGGTGTCCACCGGTGCACAGGCCGCCAGGGCATCGGCGTGGCGAAACAGCGCCTCGATGTCGCGCACGACCACCGTGGTGGGCATGCCCCGCTCGAAGTCGCCCCACTCGAGCCCGTCGAAGGAGGGCAGGGCGGCGCGCCAGGCCCTGCCGTTCATGGCCAACAGTTGCTCCGCCCGCCAGCGCAGCGCCGGCACGTCGGCATGCCATGCGGGTAGCGCGGCTGCGGTGACCTGGGCCCGGATCAGGGTGGCGCGGTCGGTGTCTCCGGAGTCCTCGTACCAGTCCGCCAGGATCAGGCGGGGGGCATCGGCAGCGGGGTCCTGGAGCACCGCGTCGAGAAGGCGATCGGCAACGTCCATAGGGGTCCTCTGGGGCTAAGGGGCAACGAGACGCAGCGCTTCCGCCAGGTGGGCTCGGACCTCCTGCAGCACGATCGCCAGGGCAGGCAGGTCGACGCTCTGCTTCCACCGCACCGAGGCCGTCTTGGTGCGCCAGTGGGGCAGCTCCAGCACCGTGCGGGCCTGCTGCAGGGTGAATCGGCGCGAGAGGAAGGCAGCCTCGATGGCGGGCACCAGATCGTCCACGTTCATCACGACGGTGCGGGTGATCCGGTAGAGGTCGGCGAGATCCTTGGGGCGAAAGCGCTCGCCGAATTCCGATAACCCGTGCAGCTTCCACGCCACCTGGGTCTCCGCCCGGCACGCCCACACCTGGGGCCCCGGCTCGTCGAGGAGGGTGGGGTAGACGACCTGCTCGGCGTCCGGCACCAGCGGATCTCCGAAGCCCACGTCGAGCGTGATCCGCTCTGGCACCCCGCCCACCTCCACGGGCACGGTGGCGCGCACGCCGGGCCAGTCGGTGTCGAGCCAGATCCCCTCCGTTCGCAGGGCCGTCGTCTCGACGGCGATGCCGTCGTCGACCTCGCTGGACAGGGCCGCGAGCAGGCGCTGCTGGGTGTCGGTGATGTCGAAGGGGTAGTCGCCGACGAGATCGAGGTCGCGGGTGGCGCGCCGTCCCACCCAGGCTCGGGTCATCAGTCCGCCGCGCACCACGAGGGCACGGGGCTCGGGCCCGAGGGCGAGGCGTCGCAGCAGGCCCTCGAGCACGTGGTGGCGCATGGCCTCGCGGGCGGACTCGCCGCGTGCGGCGCCGCTCTGCAGGACCTGGGAGATGCGTGGATTCATGGGGGAGGGTCCTCGAGCGTAGAGTGTGCACGAGGCGACGCATGAATTCTGACATGACGAGGAAGGCGCTGGTGGACCTGGTTCGGAGGATCATCGCGGCCGAGGGTTCGGAAGAGGAGCTTCACGCCAGGATTGCTCTTGTTGGTCGCCACCCTCCAGATCCCAGCTGGACCGACCTGGTCTACTGGGATTCCCGAGAGCTCACTCCGGAACAAGTCGTCGACGAGGCACTTGCCTACGAGCCGATCCTCTTGTGATCGTTCGCGATCTTGCGTTGGTCGGGCGTTTCGGCGACATCGGTGAACCGGGAGGCGATCGCCGAGCGGAAATCTAGAGGCCGTAGTGGGGTCTTGCTGTGCAGGTACAGGCTACACCCGGCAGGCATTCGCGCTTTGGGGGTGGGCAATGGTTCGAAGTGGGCGATGGATGGTGCTTGTCGCGGTGGCTGGCACAGCTGGCTGCAAGTGGTTCGTGACGGAGCGGGTGATCCGGGACGCCAAAGATCGCGACAACGACAGCTATCTGGCCTGGCAAGTCGGCGGTGAGGACTGCGACGACGATGATCCGCAGGTACACCCGAAGGCCGTGGAGCTGTGCGGAGACAGCATCGACAACAACTGCAACGGCCTCACCGACGACATCGGTATCGGGCAGATCACCTGGTACATCGACCTGGATGGGGATGGCTTCGGCGACGAGGGCACGCAGCGCGAGGCGTGTCCCGACGCGTTGCTGGGCACGGACTGGGCTCCACGTGCGGGCGACTGCGACGACGCGCGTCCAGGGGTGAGTGCTGGGGAGGACGAGGTGTGTGGTGACGGCCTCGACAACGACTGCGATGGTGAGGTGGACAACGGGCCCGCTCAGATGTGGGCCGATCGAGATGGCGACGGCTACGGCGACCCCGAAGCGCGGGCCCCTTGCGACGGCGGGGGAACGCTTGCGCCCAACGACCTCGACTGCGACGACACCGATCCCTTCGTCTTCACCGATGCGTTGGAGATCTGCGACGGAGTCGACAACGACTGCGACGGAGATGCGGACGAAGACCTCGTTGCTGCAACGGTCGATCGGTCGTTCAACACGAGAACGGTGAACGAGGCGCTATCTCTTGCCACTGAGACCGTAGAAATCTGTTCCGGCGAATACGAGGTAGATCCTCACACCTTTGGCTCGTTGGAGGAGGTGGTCGTCTCTGGCCTTGGCCGTGGCGAGACGGTGCTTGTCTCTTCGGTCACACCGTTCGATCGTGTCTTCAAGGTCGGGACTGGCAGCACGCTGACGCTGAAGGACCTGTCCGTCGAATCAGCGAGTGCCGCAGTGGTGACGGACATCCAATCAAACCTCACGGTGTTGGGCTGCTCCATCTCGCGGAACACCACCGGGTCTGCGTTCAAGGAGAAGGAAGCTACGTCGTCGTCGGGACGGACTTCGGCGGCAACAACGTGGGGCTGATCATCGATCGGGACGCCCTCGTGTCGGTCAACGGAGGGTCGTTCGAAGGGCACTCCTACTCTGGGGTACGGCTGTACTCTGGGCGCCTTACGTCCACGAGCGTGTCGTGGGGGAGACAGCAGGCTCCGACGCCCTACGACACCGACGTCTGGATCTTGAGTGACGAGAAGGGGTTCTTCGTCGAACTCGATGGAGTCCTTCCCGTCGTTGAATGTGATGCTTCGGGGTGCTCGCTCAAGCCGTGACGCTATTGGTTGACGAACTTCGCCTTGGCCTCGGGGCTCACGTAGTCGTAGAGGTCCTCCATCCACTCGCTACGGCCCATCAGGCGCGTGCCGTTGTAGTCGAGATGCCAGACCGTGTCGCCCTTGGCGTCGACTTCCTTGACCTGGCTCGCGCTGCCGAGGGTGTGCAGCGTGTTGCCGTTGGGGAGGCGCCAGGTGTCGCCGTTGGTGTCCGCGAGCTCTTCGGCGTCGTAGCTCCAGATCTCCGTGAGCACGCCCTTGTCGTAGTCGACGGTGTATTCCCGGGCGAGGTTGGTGTCGGCTCCGTACAAGGAGTCGTGTGTCGAGACCAGGAGCGTGCCCGCAGGGGTGTAGGACACGCCGTGCTGCCAGTAGAACTGCGAGTTGGCCGGGTCGAAGGTGTACCCGCCCTCCACCAAGCCCGCCCACCACAGAGTGCTGCCGGAGCCTCGGTCGATCTCCACCACCGTCTCGTGGGTGTAGAAGCTGTACAGGAAGCTGTCGCGCTTGGCGTCGTAGTAGATGCAGTTCGACTTGCAGCCCCAGGCCGCAAACCCCTTCTGCTCGGGCCAGTCGCCGTCGCAGGTCCACAGCACGGTGTCGTCGACTTGGCCTGGCGTCTTCTCCACCAGCGACTCGCCCCCTCCGTGCCACTTGCTGCCCCAGACCAGGGTGCCGTCGGGCAGCTCCACGAAGGCGTGGTGCAGTCCAGGTGTGGCGATCTCCTCGATGTGCTGGTCGAGGTAGGTGCGGTGGACCGTCGCGTTCTGAATCTGCTTCGGGTTGTCCCAGAAGTCGTCCAGCAGGAGGTGGTCGCCCGACTGGGCCACCGTGGCATAGATCGTCCAGTGGCGGCTGCCGGTGCGACGCGACCACACCGGCCGACCTTCGCGGTCCACGATCATCGCGTAGAACGGCCCACTCGTGCCCCACCCGCCATTCGACTCGCTGATGCTCGTGAGCAGGAAGTTGCCGTCTGGTAGCCAGCGCGCCGACTCCGAGGTCTCCACCGTGCCGTGGGGCAGGTCGCGCGGGCCGTCGCCCGTCACCAGGGCCGCCGTCGCCGTGGAGCTGCCCTTGTCGCCCGTGATGCGGTACTGCGCCGTGGTGCCGTAGGGGATTCCCACCACCAGCTGCTCGTTCGTGCCCGCGGTGGCCGCGATCAGCGGGGTGGACACCCACTCCGTCTCGCCGTCGATCAGGTAGTCCACCGTCACGTTCTCGTCGGCGTCCTGCGTCCAGCTCACGTAGACCATCGCCTCCACGTTCTCGTGCAGACGCCAGGCCAGCTCGCTGAAGCCGCCCGGTCCCGTGGCCGTCTCGGTGTTCGTGTCGGTGGTGCCCGTGTCGCCGGTGGTGGCCGTCGTGTCGGTGTCGGTGTCGGTCTCGGGCGTGGTGTCGGTGGCCGGGTCGCCGGAGCAGCCCATCCAGGCGAGGATCATCCACATCGGTCGGTTCACAGCTCCTCCAGCAAAGCTCTAGCGAAGTCGAATGGCGTCGAGCGCCTGCCCCAAGGCGTCGAATGACACGTCGCCGCGCTGGGCGATCACCTCGAGGCGGGAGTCCCTCCGGTGACCCACGGGGGACCATCGGATCGCATCGGGATCCGCCTGTACCAGGTACCAGCCCCGGCGCACACGGAAGATGCCCTTCATGCGCAAGACACCACGACCGTCCTCTGGACGCACCGTGCGTTGCAAGAGTTCCTGCAGCGCCTCCCGATCGAAGGCTGCCTCGGGGGGCCACAGGTAGCCGTGGTGATCGACCCCGTCGGTGCTGTGGGGCAGGGGAGCGTCCGCCGGGCGGTCCACCGAGCCCAGCTCGAGCCACGCCGGATCCATGCGCCCCTGCTGGGTCTCGGCCACCACGAGCTTCTCTGGCCACGCCTCCGCCGCCAGGGCACGGAAGGCCAGAAGATCCGCCTCGCTGCACACGTCCGTCTTGTTGGCCACCAGCACGTCGGCGATGCGGATCTGATCGCGCCACGGGTCGCTGTCCAGGTGTCTCGGGCTGCGCACGTGCCGCGGATCCACCAGCCCCACCACCGCCCGCACGTCCACCGCCTCCTTCAGCCCTGGGGTGCGCAGGGTGTCGATCACCGAGGCGGGATGGGCCAAGCCCGTGGGCTCGATCAGCAAGCGATCCGGCTTCACGTCGCGGAGCAGCGTGACGAGCGACTGACGCAGGGCCAGGCCAGCACTGCAGCAGATGCAGCCGCCTGGCACCTCGGCCACCGTCAGCCCGCCGTGCTCGTACACGGCGCCGTCGATGCCCACCTCGCCGAACTCGTTCACCAGGACCGCCCAGCGCCCGTCCGGGGGCCGATGTCCGAAGAGATCGAGGATCGCCGTGGTCTTGCCCACCCCCAGAAAGCCAGTGACCATCGTGGTGGGAACGTCTCGAACGTCGAGGATCAGAACTCCCAGGCCACGCCGGCTTGCGGCAGGGGGATCAGCGCGATGGCGCCCTCTCGCCCACCGAACACCGTCAGCGTCAGATCCGCCCAGAGCGTGCGGCCGCTCGTGACGTCCTTGCGCGTCTCCACGCCCATGCCCAGACCCACTCCCCACAGCGAGCCCACGTTGCTCCAGCCATGGATGGCGGCTCCCTCCACCAGGTACAGCCGCGACCGTGGGTTCTTGCCCAGGAACTGCTGCAGGCGCAGCCCCACCGAGCCGCCGCCGCCCACGTCGGGGAAGGCCATCGGCAAGGTGGTGATCTGCATGCGCGCCTTCTGGCCCAGGGGGATGCCCAAGGTGGGGCCCACGCCCGTGGCCAGGCCAGCGGAGAGTCCGAAGGAAACGCCGTTCCGAAGCTCACCCGGATCGGCATGCGGCGCGCTGGCCTTGGCTGGCTTCTCCGGCCGCGCAGCGCGCTCCTTCTTCTGCTTCTTCTTCTTCTTCTTCTTCTCCGCCTCGGGCTCCGGTGCTGGCGTGCGCACCACGATCTCCGGGGGAGGCGGCGGAGGTGGACGCTCCCCCTCTTGGGCCACAGCGCTCACGGCCAGCCAACTGATCACCATGTGTGCCTCCCGACCCCCATTGGACACCATCCGTCGACGATCCAGCCACTCGCATGACCCATGGATTCTTCGGATGGTGCCAGGGTCGTGGAACCCTCAGAACGTGACGATCTGCCAACCGTCCACGACGTAGTCGGACAGCTCCATGTGGGCCTTGCCCTCGCCGACGATCGGAATGTCCGCTGCGGCGATCTCCTCGCGCACGTCGAAGCGGCGCGTGCAGAAGTTGCACGCCTCGGTGCGGTGGCGCACCACGTCGAAGTTGTGCCCGTAGTGGTTCACGAAGGGGTGGCCCTCTTCGCGCTCGGGATTCGTGAGCTCGGGCAGCCACTCCACGGACTTGCCGCAGAAGATCAGGCGAACCTGCTGGCCCTTCTCCTCGAGCTCGCGGGCGAGGTTCAGCGCGTGGGCCATCTTCCCCCGGTCCGACGGCTGGGCGTGCTCCATGGTGACGACGACGGCGGTCTTGGTGCTCATGCGTTCTCCTCGAACAAGGTGACGTAGGAATGCAGCAGCTCCGCCCAGGCGCGGGCGTAGCCCGGAGCGCTGCGCTGCCAGCGCTCCGACGGCACGGCGGCCTGGTGGTGCTCGATGACGACGGACGTGCCGCTCCCCTCGGCAGAGAAGCGCACGTCCACCGAGCTGGGCTCGGCCTCCGACGAGCCGACGTAGAAGTCGTACACCAGCCGGCTGGGCGGCTCCCAGTGGGTGATGCGCCCCAGCACGAAGGCTCCCTCGGGGGTCTGCAGGGTCAGTCGACCCCCCAGCCGCGTCTCGAAGGTGACGTCGAGCATCGCCGAGCCGTGGGGGAGGTGGTCGGGCGGCCACCACTCGGCCACCCGCTCCGTGAACGTGCGGAACGCCGTATGCACCGACGTGCGCACTTGGATCTGCCGACGGATCATGGATCCTCCTGCTGCGCTTCGGCGACGTGGGCGAAGCGAGGCAAGGCCTCGTCCCAGAAGACCGCCAGGTAGTCACGGACCGATGCGAACCCCTCGGGCCGCACCACGTACACGTTGGTGCGCCCCTCGGTGCGAAAGCGGACCAGCTCGGCCTCCCGCAGCAGCTTCAGGTGCCGGCTGACGGCAGGGCGACTGATGGTCGGCACCAGCGACGCAATCTCCCCCACGGTCATGGGCTGGTGGCGCAGTGCCTCCAGGATCGTGCGACGCACTGGGTTTCCGAGGGCATCCAGGGCAATCATGCATCACTCGTAACATGTAGGTTACCGGTTGTCGGCTCAACTCTGGGAGAGACGCTCCGATGGGGGGCTGAATGCTTGCCCGGTGGACAACATGACGGTGGAAACGATGGCAGCCGACGCGTCCCCCGAGGCGGCTGACCGAACTTCAGAGGGGCCCTTCGTAGGGCGCGCCGACGCGGTGGCCGCGCTCAGGGCGTCGCTGGTGGAGGGGCGGGGCGCTTGGGTGAGCGGCCGCGCCGGAGTGGGGAAGACCCGTCTGGTGCGCGAGGTGCTGTGGCAGGGCGATGGCCCCGAGCGGTTCGTGATCTCGGCCACCTGTTCGCCTGGCGATGGCTGCCCCTTGGCCGCCCTGCGCCGCGCCGTGTCCGTGGACGGTCCTCCTGTCCCCGATCTTCGCGAGGCCACGGTGGTGGCGTCGCTCACGCAGCTGGCCGCAGGTCGTCGTGCGGTGCTCTGGCTCGACGATGCCCACTGGCTCGATGCGGCCTCGCGACGCGCGCTCCCTCGGCTGGTTCACGCCGCTGGCGTGCGCCTGGTGCTCTCGGCGCGTGATCTGGGGGCTCCACAGGACGCGCTGGTGCGGCAGCTGGAGCTGCGTGGGATCTGGCTTCGGCCCCTCGAGGCCCAGGAGGCGGCCACGCTGATGGGTGAGGGGGCCGAGTCAGCGCTCGCCTGGATTCCAGAGCAAGAGCGGGGGAATCCCTTCAGCCTCGGTCTGTATCGGCGCACCTTCCTGGAGCACGGCGTGTTGGTGCGCGGCGAGGGGAGGCTGTCCGTGGACGAGACCGCAGGCCGTCGCTTGGAGCTCCCACCCCACGCCGATGCGCTCGTGAGCGTGCGGCTGGGGGCGATGCCGGAGGAGGTTCGGCGGCTGTTGGGCAGCATCGCGCTGGTGGGCCGTCCGGTGTCCGTGGAGCTGATGACGTACCTGGAGGCGCCGGTGCCCGTCGGTCAGATCGAGACCTCGCTGGCGCAGGCCGAGGCCACCGGATGGGTGAGGCAGACGGCACAGGGCGAGTGGCGATTCACCCACGAGCGCCTCCGCGAGGTGGCCGCGGCCACCCATGCACGGCTGGCGGAGGGGGTGCATCGACGCACCGCGGCCTACCTCGACCACCTGCCCACGCTGCCTCGTCACCTGATCTTCGAGCGAGCCTGGCACCACGTCCGGGGCTGGTCGGAGCGGCGGGTCCAGGTGTTCCGGGCGTGCCTGGATGCGGCCAAGGTGGGCTTGGACGCTGGCCTGATCGACGCCGTGCGGCCGCTGCTGCAGGTGGCGGAGCAGACGGGCGCGCTACACGAGGTCACCCCAGTGGAGCGCCGCGCGTTCCATCGCTGCAAGGACGGCCTGCGGTCACGGCTTGCGTAGCTCGAGCTTCGCCACGGTCTCCAGGTGGACCTCGTCGGGGCCGTCGGCGAGCCGCAGCGTGCGGTTGCCGGCCCAGGCGTAGGCCAGGGGGGTGTCCTGCGACACCCCCATCGCCCCGTGTACCTGCACGGCTCGGTCGATCACGCGGCACGCCATCGACGGTGCCACCACCTTGATCATCGCAATCTCCGCGCGTGCTCCCTTGGCGCCCACGGTGTCGATGAGGTGGGCGGCGTGCAGGGTGAGCAGGCGCGCCTGGTCGATCTCGATCCGGCTCTGGGCCAGGGCGTGGCGCAGCGCGCCCTGCTCGGCCAGCGGCTTGCCGAAGGCCACGCGCTCCTTGGCCCGTGCGCGCATGGCCTCGATGGCACGCTCGGCGGCCCCGATGCAGCGCATGCAGTGGTGGATGCGGCCCGGCCCGAGGCGGCCCTGGGCGATCTCGAAGCCCCGTCCCTCTCCGAGGAGCAGGTTGCTCGCGGGTACCCGCACGTCGTCGAAGGTGATCTCGGCGTGGCCGTGAGGCGCGTCGTCGTAGCCGTACACGTGCATCATGCGCTGCACGGTCACGCCGTCGGTGTCCATGGGCACCAGGATCATGGACTGCTGCTGGTGGCGGGGGGCCTCGGGGTCCGTCTTGCCCATCACGATGAGCAGCTTGCAGCGGGAGTCACCGGCGCCGCTCGTCCACCACTTGCGGCCGTTGATCACGTAGTGATCGCCGTCGCGCTCGATGCGACAGCGGATGTTGGTGGCGTCGGAGCTGGCCACCTCGGGCTCGGTCATGGCGAAGGCGCTGCGGATCTGGCCGTCGAGGAGCGGCGTGAGCCAGCGGGCCTTCTGCTCCTCCGTGCCGTAGCGCCACAGCACCTCCATGTTGCCGGTGTCGGGCGCATTGCAGTTGAAGATCTCGGGCGCGAAGGGGTTCCGACCGGTGAGCTCGGCGATGCGGGCGTACTCGAGGTTCGTGAGGCCAGCGCCCAGCTCGGCGTCGGGCAGCCACAGGTTCCACAGGCCCTCGGCCCGTGCCTTGGCCTTCCACTCCTCCATGAGCGGCACCTCCGCAAAGCGATCGCCTTGGCCGATCTGCCGGAGGAACTCGGCCTCGGCGGGGTAGACGTGGGCCTCGAGGAAGGCGCTGACGCGGTCGCGCAGCTCTGCAGCCCGTGCGGACGGTTCGACGAACATGGAGCCTCCGGGTGAGCGGCTCCCGTATCGCCGCGTGTTTGACTGCCTAGGCGAAGATCTCCGGGGCTCCGAGCGGTCGCGCCCAGATTAGGCGTCCGGATGGGTGTCGTAGCCTTGGAGATGCTTGTCGAGGCTCCAGGGGCTTCCTTCACCATCGTCTCGAATCGGCCACCCGTCACCAGCCGACCCAGCGAGCCGCTGGCGGCAATCTCCGTGAAGCGCGGTAGGTCGCGGAGGCGCGCCAGGGACGACGTGCCTGTGTCCCGATCGCGGAACGCCACGGTGACGTCGCCAAGATGTCTGTCTGGCACCGAATCGAGCAACGCTGGGTTGTGCGTGGTGATCAGACTCGTGCCGGCTCCGCCACCACTGTACTGATTGGCCGCGAACTGCGTTCGCGGCTGATCAGGACTTTCACACCACGAGGATTCTGCGAACCGCGTGATGGTCTCCAGTAGCCCTCTGGCTCGGCTTGGATGCACACCATTGTCGATTTCCTCGATGACGACGAGTGAGCCTGGCTCAGAACTCAACATCGCCGCGGCCACAGCCAAGATCCTGAGGGTCCCGTCCGAGAGCAGGGCGGCTGGGATCTGCCGCTGTTGGCCTCCGAAGGACTCCATCGCGACGAGCATGACCTCGTTTCGCGGTGTCTGCAGGAAGTCGAGGTCTGTGATGGACTGCTCAGGCAGCTGCCCCACGAAGGCCAGAACGTCGTCCTTTCTGCCATCGTCGACGAGTCGAGCAAGCACGGAGGAGAGGTTGGCGCCAGTGAGGTGGAGCGAGTCATCGTCGAGGAAGGAGTACCCTCTCATCATTCGCGGGGACGGATCGAGAAAGTGTACCCTAGCGAGGTCGTTGGAAACCCTGCGCGCGGCTAACGGTAGGATTTCCCTAGATTCTTCGTGTTTTTGAGGGAGCCGTGTGGGCGTCGAGAGCTGGACGAAGACGGGTTGGTCGTCCACGCCTTCCACCCGGGGCTTCGTCGCTCTACGGAAGTTCTGGTACTGGATGCTGAGTGCATGCTTGTGCTCGTCACGGACCTCTTCCGCGGAGTACAGCGGGGTTCGATACTGGAATGCCTCGAGCTCGGGGCAGCGTAGGACCTCTCGACTGACCCGTAGACCAGGTGGCGCCACCTGAAGGTCGATCTGAAGGTCGAGCGAGTTCAGACGCCTTCCGCGAACCCGCTCCGATCTGAGTGGGAGGGCGTGAGGATAGGTGAAGCTGCACTCCATCTCGACAGTGGATTGTGTTGCACCAAGGGGAACAAGATCACCAATGTTCCCTCGAAGCCTGACTTGATCCTGTTCCATCGCGTACGACAGGTCGGACAAGCGCGGCGCCCGCGCCACCCAGCAAAGCAGCTCGAGCGCCTCGAGCACGTTCGATTTCCCTGATGCGTTCCAGCCGACGAGCATCGTGAGGTCGCCGAGCTGGAGCGTGCAGTCGCTCGGGGATCTTGAAGTTTCGAACTGTGAACGAGCCGATCATGATTCCCGCTTAACTGCTGCATTGCCGAGCACCAGGACGTCGGGCCAACGCGGTTCGGCGTGTTGGTAGAGGGTGTCGGCTCTCGAATGTTCCGATATCGGATGTTACGATTCCGTATGAATGACAACGTGCTGCTTCAGATGCTCGCGGCCACGCACGTCGTGCTCGATGCCGTCGGGAGCACGGCAGCGGAGCATGGCCTGACCCTCGGTGAGGCCCACGTGCTCGCGCTGTTCGATGCGGGCGGGCGGCTCCCGCAGCGGCAACTGCAGATCGCCTCGGGCAACAGAGCCTCCACCACCTCGAGCCTGCTGGACCGGCTTCGGGACAAGGGCCTGGTGCAGCGCGAGCGCTCCACCGACGACCGCCGCGCCGTGGTCGTGGTGCTGACGGACCGGGGGCAGTCCGTAGCGGCGTCGGCGCGGGCGGCCTTCGCTACCGAGACCACACGACTCGCTGCCCACGGCCTCGACGTGGCCCAGCTGCAGCGAGCCACCGCCTGCATCCTCACCGCTCCCACGGAGGCCACGTGAGCGACCTCGACACGCTGCTCGCCGGCCAGCTCCCGCGCCCCTTCGGGCATCGTGCTCACCTCGTCGTGGCCGCCGCGGCGGTTCGTCGCTTCGGGGCGGCGGAGGCGGAGCTGGTGCTGCGCGGCGCCCTGCGGGCGGCTGCGCGGCATGCAGGCGTGGGCGAGATGTACCACGACACGATCACGCGGTTCTGGTGTCGCTTGGTGGCCCACGCCGCGGGGGTGTCGGGCGCCTGGGAGCTCGACGAGCTCGTCGAGGCGGTGCCGCAGCTGACCGACGCGAAGGCACCGTGGCATCACTGGTCTGCCGAGCGCCTCGCCTCGTGCTCGGCACGGGCGAGCTGGGTGGACCCCGACCTACAGCCGCTGCCCTTCGGGGCGCCCTGACAGAGATCACAGCCGCGCGAACCCAGCCACCCGGCTGTCCGACGTGTCGGGGATGTAGGCCTCCATGCCCAGTTGCTCCGAGGTCACCTGGGTCTGTAGCGGCGCGTCGTGCAGCCTCTCGCTGGCTGCCACCGGCGTGCCCTGCACGGTGAACGACCAGTCGATCACGCCTTCCTCGCTGGGGCCCGTGAAGTCGATGCGTGTGCAGCCTTCCTCCACGGTGCGATCGAAGACCGCGCCGCCGCTCACCTCGAGCCGGCCCCCCGGTCCGCACACCAGCACCGACGAGGTCGCTCCTGTCTCCACCAGCACCGGCACGAGCCCCACCCAGGGCACCGCGCCAGCAGTCAGCGTTTCGTTGGGTGCCTCGTCGCCCACCGGTGCATGCAGCACGCGCGTGGGGGAGGGGTCGAAGGTCGACGCCGTGTGCCCGGTCAGGTCGAGCAGCGCGGCATCCAGCTGCTCCCACACGCCTGGCTGATCGATGTGGCCCGCGCGCACACCGATCTCGAGATGCGCCGACAGGCCCATGTCCTCGAAGTCCTGCAGCAATCCCACGCCGTCGCTGTAGAGGACCTGCTGATCGTGCGTGCCGAGTCCGACGGACAACCGCTCCACGTCGCGCAGCCCCTCCCGGTGCGCGCGGATGGTGTGCGCGGCCACGCTCTGTGGGGTGCCGTCGGGGCCGTGGATCTCGAAGAAGCGCTCTCGGAGATCGAGGGGCGTCGGTTCCGCCGACCAGTATGGCGACTCCGGCAGGCCAGCCAGCTCCGCCGCCAGGAAGATGATCTCGGGAAACAGCTCCGGCGGGCTCTCGATCAGGTGCCGGTGGTTCCAAGGTGGCGTGTGGGCGAACACACCGGCCACGCCGTAGTCGTGCGCGTGGGGATTGGCGCCCCAGAGCAGGGCGGTCCCGCCTCCCCGCGACTTGCCCGTGAACACCACGCGGTCGGTGTCGGCGCCGAGGTTCGCGCCGGCCCAGGCGATGGCGCAGGCCACGTCGTCGATGACGTCGGGGTGCTGGCCCTGGCTCTCCGCGCCGCCCGCGTTGGAGAACATGACCACCGCGGATAGCCCCTCCTCCGCGGCCAGGCCGGGGTAGCCGACGAGCTGCGAGGCCCAGCCCAGTCCCAGCACGCTGCCGTTGTTGCTGGAGGTGCCCGGGTTGCCCGAGAACAGCAGGATCGGCTCGTCGGTGCTCGGGTCCCACCCAGGACCGATCACCACCGTGACCAGGCTGTGGCCGAACTGCAGGTTCGACAGCACCTGGTTGGCCTTCGAGCCCGTGTGCAGCTGGCTGGGGTGGGACAGGATCCGAGTAGGGGCACCAGTGGCCTGTCGCAGCGCGTCCGCGAAGGCCTCGGCGTCCTCGAGGCTGACCTGCCTAGGATCGGTGGTGGCGTAGCTGTAGCGGCCCCACACGGGGTAGGGCTCCGGTGGCGGGATCTCGGTGCCATAGGGCTCGGGCCAGTGGGTGGGCGGCGGATAGCCCTCGCTTCCGCGCTTCAGCGTGATCAACTCCGCCTCGGGCGGCGGCGGCAGATCCACGCAGTCCACCAGGGTGGGGGTGAACGGCGTGGGCTGCGCACAGCCCGCGAGCAGCAGCGATGGGGCGATCAGCATCAGGTGGGACCTCTCGGAGATCAGACCCCAATCTGTCCTGCGACGCAAAAGAGATCGGCCGTCGGGCCCGATGGCCAGTCGCTCGCAGGCGCCGCGGGCCCGCCTCCCCACGGGTGCCTCTCCGGGCTCACGTCGACGCACAGCGGCTGATCCTCGGGCAAGCCGACGACGGTGGTGTGGACCTCGTCTGGATGGGCCTGCGCGCGATGGCGGATCGACTCGGCTCCATCGACGTGCACGAGCGGCGCCGCGGTGTGGGTGTCGGCGTCCACGATCCAGGCCTGCTCGTGGAGACCGACGATGGGCGCCACGAACCCGTCGAAGGCGTGGTCCACGGGAATCGGCTCGTCCCCAGAGCCCTCGTCGACGAGGGGGGGCTCCTCCCAGGTCTCGTCGTCCTCTTCCCGAGGCTCCACCTCGTCGAGCCAGTCCTCGTCGGTGCCGTCGAGCCACACGTCGTCCTCGTCGGGAGCGACCGCCAGATCGTCGTCCTCGTCGTAGTCGGCACCCTCGTCCAGGTGGGTGTGGTAGCCATCGTGATCCTGGACGAACTCGGGCCACCCGTCGGAGTCCTCGTCGTCGGAGCAGTCGACCCAGACCTCCTGTTCGTCGGCATCTGGTTCGACGTCGGCCCACTCGTCACAGTCCTGCTCGATGGCCTCGTAGGTGATCTCGATCACGCTGGCCTCGACGTCGTGTCGGGGCTCGTCGGGGTCCACCTCGACGGGGGACTCGTCACAGTCGACAGCTGCGGGCGGCGGTGCCTCGGCGTCGTTCGGCAGCAGACTGAGTTGCTGGCTTGCTTGCGGGTCGAATAGCCCCACGTCGGCTTCGATTCGCTGTTCCACGAGCCCCTCCAGCACTGGCTCCGTGCCGTCTACCCAGGCAGGCTGCGGGTGTCCGTCGATTCGATGTCGGTCCACGAATGCACCCGTGGGTTCCGAAATCGCACCGGGTACTCTGGTGGGGGATCGACGTAGGAAGGACACGAGACCCACAGAGGAGGCACCATGACCGTCGACGCGTCCTTCTGGAACCGCCTGGCCGAGGACTACAGCAAGAAGCCGGTGGACCGCCCAGAGGCCTTCGAGCGCAAGATCGCCATCACTCGGGAGTGTATGGCGCCCGACCACGCCGTGCTGGGCATCGGATGTGGGACTGGATCGCTGCTGCTCCGACTCGCGGATGCCGGCGAGCAACTGCACGGCCTCGACGTCTCCAGCGAGATGGTGCGCATCGCGCGCGACAAGGCACGGGCGCAGGGGGTCGACAACGTCACCTTCCACGTGGGCCCCTTCGACGACACGTTCGACGTGTTCGAGCCGGGCAGCCTCGACGGGATCTGCGCGTTCAGCATCTTGCACCTGCTGGAGGACCGCGAGGCGTCGCTGGCCCGGATCTTTCGGATGCTGAAGCCGGGGGGCTTCTTCGTGTCGTCCACGGTGGTGCTGGGGGAGTCGTGGACGCCCTTCGCCCCCATCCTTTGGGCCATGCGCCTCATCGGGAAGGCCCCGATGGTCAAGATCTTCCGCACCCACACGCTGCTCGACGAGATGCGCCAGACGGGCTTCGTCGATCTCCAGCAGCCCGACGTGGGTGCGCAGTCCACGGTTGCCTTCGTGGTGGCCCGCAAGCCTGCTTAGGGGTCGGTGTGGTCGACGATCCGCACACCCGGCGCGATCCGATACCCGCCGTCCACACGCTCGAGCACGTGCTGAAGGCCACTGCGCCGTAGCTTCGACAGGGCCACCCACAGCCGATTCTCGAGCGCCTCCTGGCGCGCCCGATCCCCGGGCCAGCCCGCCGTCAGCAGCGTGGGCGTGGAGACGGCTCGTCCGCGCTCCTCCCGATGGGCAGTCAGCAGCGCTGTGAGCAGACGTCGGGGCAGCGGGCTGCGATGCAGCACGAGGCGCGCGCCGTCGTCGGTGCGCACCCATGCCAGATCCGGTCCCAGCGTCAGGGTGGGCCCGGCGGCTCCGAGGCACTGCGACAGCATCCGGCAGGCGATGCGGGTCTCCAGGTAGGGCAGGAAGGGGTGGGTCCTGGCGTGCGCGTGCTCCAAGACCTGCTCTGCTCGCGCCTGGGCCCCCGGCGCGCCGCAGGCGAGATCCACCGCGGCCTCGAGCACCCCGAGCGTGGCCTTCAGCCGCGCGTAGTCCCAGCGATCCGCCTCGGTCTTCGCAGCGTCGAGGGTGGCGCGAGCCTGCTCGGGCTGGGCCAGCAAGGCCTCGCCAAGGGCCCGAAAGCCCAGCCACAGCGCCCGATCCGTGAACGTCTCGCGGGAGACGCCAGCGCCCAGTTGCTCGGTGGTGTGGAGCTCCGCCACGGCCTCGGCGGCCTGGCCGCGCAGGAGGCACAGCATGGCGCGAACCTGGTGATCGAGGCCCACGGCGAGGTCGGGCTGGATCTGTTGCCCCGGTGGAGCCGAGCGCTCCGCATCGTCGAGTCGGCCCTCGGCCAGCGCGAGCAGCGCGTTGGCGCGGCCCCACGAGGCCATGGGCAGGCTCTCGGCTGCGGTGACGGCGAACAGCTCGGCGGCCTCGTCGAGGCAGCGTCGAGCATCGTCGAATCGGTCGTCGGCGGCGGCGTACTCCGACATGTTGACGAGGGTGACGGCCATCAGGGCGACGTTGTCGGTGGCACGCTCCAGCGCGACGGCCTCCGAGCCGCGGGTCCAGGCTTCTCGGATCTGCCCGGCCTCGAACAGCTGGACGCCGTAGTTGTCGAGCCACACGCAGCGCATGCGCCGGTAGCCCAGCTCCGTGGCCGTGCGCACCATCTGCCCTGCCACGTCCTGGGCCTCGGGGGCGGGCTGGACGCGAATGGCGGTGATGGCGGGTCCCTGGAGGCACAGGGCGATGGTGGGCTGGTCGCCCGAGGAGCGCGCGAGGGCGAGGGCCTGGTCGTACAGCTCGGCGCCTTCGCGAGCGTGGCCTGCCAGGCGTAGCTCACGTCCCTGATAGTGCAGGAGCTGTGCTGCGAGTGGCTCGTCGGGTGCGGCGCGGGCGGCCTTCAGGGCGTCGGCCAGGGTGAGGAAGCTCTTCAAGGGTGTGCCGAAGAAGCGCTTGGCGTGGTGGGCGGCGAGGGCCAGCCGGGCGGCGGACAGTTCGGCGTCGTCGGGCAGCGCTCCTTGGGCCTCGGCGAGCAGCTGATGCACTCGGGGGGCGGGTCCCTGGCGCAGGAGCAGCACGAACCCGGCGAGCGCTGCGTCCGTTCGCTCCCGAGCCGAGATTCCCGGCCGTCGCACGATCGCCTCCACGTGGTCCACGTCGGCCACGCCGGTGTCGTCGATCCCGTCCAGCAGGATCTCGGCGAGGGCAGAGGAGCTCACCAGGTGCGCTGTGCGCTGCAGGTAGAAGGCGGTGTGGCGTGCTTGGGCCTCCTGCTCGTCTGCGGAGGTCAGGTGCTGGCTGGCGTACTCCCGAACCACGTCGAGCAGCGCCAGCTGCCGCGTGGGCCCACGCCCCACCGTGCGGAGCCATCC
>JAHQVJ010000111.1 GCA_019634415.1 Myxococcales bacterium | reverse complement strand
GGTGGCGCCCGGGTGGCAGGCTTCCTTCCCCCAGCGACAGCCCCTGCACCGCAGCCAGGAACGCGGCGGCCACATCGGACCGCCCCCTGCTCGGCACGCCCTCGGGCACCTCCAGCACGAGATCGGTGCGCAGCGCCCGGCTACCGCCAGCCAGCGAGGGCTCGTCATCGCACCACGCCTCCTGAGCACGCAGCCCGCCGAGCAGCGCCCGATCCACGCGCACGTCCCGCGATCCCTCCACCACCACCGCGTGCAGCGCCACGACAGACGCATCGACCACGACGTACTCGAAGGCTACGCGCAGCGCGTACAGGCCAGCCACCAGCTCGCTGCTCGAGGCGATCGCCTCGTCCCATGCTCGAACTACGAAGGCGTCCAGCACCGGGTCCGATCCACCGGTCGGATCGATGCGGTTCGCGTCCGAGCCTGCGATCCCAATGACGAGCGGCATCCCCACCCACCTCGCTTCGGGTCGCAGGGAGGGTACCCAGGGCATGCCCATGAGGCAAGAGGCGACGCGATCGTCCTCCTCAGGGGGGAACGCCGAACAGCGCCTCGAAGTTCTCGGAGAGCTGTGCCTGCACCGCCTCGACGTCGCATTCCCAGAGCTCCGCCGCCAACGTCACCGTGGCCACCACGTTCGCAGGCTCGTTGAGCTGACCCCGCTCGGGAGCCAGATAGGGACAGTCCGTCTCGAGGAGCAGGCGATCCCGACGGGCCGTCTCCAGCAGTCGCCGGAAGTTCTCCACGCGCGCCACGTTTGCTGGGATCGACAGCCAGTGCCCATGGTCCGCGATGCGCCGCCCGAGCTTGACCTTGCTGGAGAAGCAATGCCAGTCGACGCGCGTAGCGCCCTCCTCCACCAGGATCTCGAACGCCCGTCGTTCGGCCTTGCGGGAGTGCACGATGATCGGCTTGTCTCGCTCCATCGCCAACCGGATCAGCCGCCGGAAGATCGCCTCTTGCTCGGCCCACAGCTCCTCGGGCACCCAGTACCGATCGAGCCCCACCTCCCCGAGGGCCAACGCCTCCTCGAGGTGCTCCGCAAGCCAGGCGAGGGCGTCCTCGGGATGACACGCATCCTCTTCGCGGTGGGCGTACTCCACACCGAGCTCCCGCATGCGCAGGACCACCGCGTCCACGGGGTACAAGCCGAAGGCCGGCTTCACCAGCTCGGAGCGCTCGGCGAGCGCCGCCACGCGCTCGTTGTCCGCCGGATTCAGTCCGTTGGACACGATCGTCGTGACTCCTGCGGCCTCGGCCCGCGCCAGCACCGCTTCCTCACAGGCCGCGAGCCGCGGGTCCGTCAGGTGCGCATGAACATCGAACAGCCCCATGTCAGCGCCGTCGTCGGCGCAGCAGCAGCAACGCCGCGAGCCCGGAGAGAGCCAGCGAGCCGGCGGATCCGCTGGAGCAGCCAGCCCCACCGGCCCCGCAGCCGCCACAGTCGGCCCCCTTCCCGGTGCCTCCCGGAGCCTTGCCGACCATCAGATCCAGCGTGAGCCAGTCCTGCTCCGCACCCGAGGCGCTCGCCCCGAGCTCCGTGACCCCCAGGCCCTGGAAGCTCGGCAGCTCGAAGGCCAAGGAGCTCCCCAGCAACGACCCGAGCACCGTGTCCAGCAGTGCCGTCAGCGGCTGCGCCATATCGGCCGCCAGGGCCTCGGCGTCGTCCACCAGCGGATCACTGGCCAGAGACGTGGTCAGCGCATCCGCGCCCACATCGATGGACACCGCCAGCTCCCCCGTCTTTGCGTCGAAGGGCACGTCCAGCCCCACGGGGCCGTCCAAGGCGATTCCCAGCACGCGCATGCGCCGCCCCTCGTACTCGGTCACGAAGTCGAGGCCGAAGTCCTCCAGCACGAGGTCCAGATCGTGGGCTCCCCCCACCTCTGCTCGCGGCGGCAGGCGGGGAGTCGTGCGCAGCTCGATCGGACGGTCCTCGGGGAACAGGTCTCCGTAGGCCTCCCCAGCCAGCAGCCCCAGCAGCGACGTGTCGAAGGCGAAGCCCGGGATCTCGAACGTGCCGTCGTCGGAGATGTTCTGGCACAGCAGCCCCGTACGCCACACGCCGTACAGCGCCTGATCCATCAGTGCCTGCGACACGTGCCCGGCCACCTGCAGATCTCGGGGCGCGTCGAACAACGCTGGGGGCGGCCCGTCCGAGATGGGGATCTCACCGTCGTCGAAGGCTTCCACGCAGGCTTGGGTCTCCGCGCCGAACATCGACGACAGCACCAGCTCCATGCCGATGGCCGACACCGACACCGACTCCGGCTGCACCCGCACCTCGAGCTCGGCCCCCAGCACCTCGAGGGTCTGCTCGAGGCTCAGTGCTGCCAGCGCGTCGTTCAGTGGCCCGTCGAGCTGACCGACGAGCGTGTTCTGCACCACCCCCACCACCAGATCGAAGATCGACACCCCGAAGAAGTTCAGCACCGTCTCGATCTCGTTGATGCCACAACCCACCTGCAGCTCGTCCTGATCGAGGCCGTGCTGGATGTCGAGATCCCCCACCGTGGCGGTCAGCACACGCTTGCCGAGGGGCCCCTCCACCGCGAAGGTCACGGGCGCCTGCACGTTCATGTCGAACGGCAACACGTGGCCGTCGCAGCTCGAGTCGATCAGACAGATCGCGCCCAGCTCCATGGTGAACGGATCCACCGGGTCGTTGACGGAGACCTCCAGATCCACGTCCAACACCAAGCGACCCGCCTCGGGCCGCAGATCCACCGCCACCAAGGCCACGTCCACCACCAGATCCGACAGGGCGTACCGGTACCCGAGGCAGCCCACGCCGCCGGAGTCCTCCACGTCGGGTACGGGGAAGCCCCCGATGGGCAGCAGGGCGGGCACCGACTCGGCGAGCACGTCGAAGCCGGCCTCGCCGACGTGCAGCGACACCCCCTGTTCGAGGATCTCGTCGGCGCCCAGGGTCTGGGCGAAGGCGGACGTCAGCAGTAGCCAGATCATGGTCCCTTCCTCGACTCACACTATCGCCGCTGAAGCCTCGAAGGACCACTGGACACGAATGCCCGATCTCGGTCGCGGCAACGCGCCAAAAAAGCCGCAGACCACACCGGGCGCATGAGAGCAGCTCCATAATCGGGGGGTTTCGCATGGGCCCCGCAATTGCATATGACCCAGGTCTACTTCGCGTGCCGATTGGCATCAGGGAGGAAGGACTATGCGATGGGTGTGGGTGGCCGCTGTCGCGGCGTGCTCAGGACCGGATCGGGTCGCCGAGCTGGATGGTTCCTGGGCGGGAGCCGCGTCCATCATCGACGGGAGCCATCTGGTGTACGCGAGGTTCACGTACGAGGAAGATGGCGGCTACCTCTCTGGCCAGGTCTTGGTGGAGGAGCCGCCCGGCGATCGGATCTACGACGTGCGGCGCGCGGAGACGGTGGCGAAGACCATCACGCTGGATCTCCTGCAGTCGGACGGTCCCCAGGCGCTGGATCTGGACGGCTCGCTCGAGGGCGGGACCTTCGACGGCACCATCACCATGACGGTGGACTGCGGCGAGCCAGCGCCCTGTGGCTGGAAGGGGCCGGTGGAGCTGACGCCGTCGGAGCCCTATGCCGGGCTCGGACCGGTCCCCACGCCGACGGAGCCCGAGGACACCGGTCCCGTCGTGCCCACGGGCGACACCGCACCACAGCTCTAGCGGCGACGGAAGCGACTCGGAGGGAGCCGCCCCAGGGTGCCCTCCAGTCTCACCGACTCCCCGTCCCGAAGCACCTTCGCGGCGAAGTCGGCGTTGGCTCCGGCCGCAGCCACCCGGTTCCGCAGACGGGCCATGTCGGGCACGGGCTCGCCCTGGAACTCCACGAACACGTCGCCGCCCTTCAGGCCGGCAGCCGCCGCTGGCGTCCCGGGCACCACGTCCACCACCAGAGCACCTCCCACCACGCCCAAGGTGGAGCGCGTGTCGGGGTCCAGCTCCATCAGCTGCACGCCGAGCCATCCTCGCTCCACGCGGCCGTGCTCCAGCAGCTCGTCCACGATGTGGGACGCCATCGATGCCGGGATCGCGAAGCCGACCCCCTGGGAGCCACCGCTGCCGCTCACGATGGCTGTGTTGATGCCCACCAGCGACCCCTCCAGATCCACCAGAGCACCCCCGGAGTTGCCCGGGTTGATGGCTGCGTCGGTCTGGATGAAGTCCTCGTAGTCGAGCCCGATCCCGCCCCGGCCCTTGGCTGACACGATGCCCATCGTAACGGTCTGGCCCACACCGAAGGGGGTGCCCACGGCCAGCACCACCTCTCCCAGCCGAAGCCCGTCGGAGTCGCCGAACGTCAGCGGCACCAGCCCCTTCGGCGGATCCGCCAGACGAAGCACCGCCAGATCCGTGGCCGGATCGGTGCCCACGACGGACGCCGAGCGCTGCACGCCGTCGGGCAACGTGACCAGCAGCTCTCCAGCGTCCTCCACCACGTGGTTGTTCGTGACCACGATCCCGTCGGATCGGACGATCACGCCAGAGCCCACCCCTCGCTGCTCCTGCGGTGGAACCAGGCCGAAGGGCGTGCGTCTCGCCTGGGTGGAGCGCATGGTGGCGATGCTGACGACGGAGCGCACCACCGACTCGCTCACCTCGGGAAGCACCTCTGCCAGCCCCACCAGCCGCGTATCCGACGGACGGACGCGCATCTGTGGAGCAGGCTTCTCCTGCGCCACCGCCACCTCGATGGGAGGCGCCTCCGGCTCGACGGCGACAGGGGGTGGCGGGGTCACGGCCTCACACCCCACGGCAGCCACGGCGATCATCCAGGCTCGGTGCATCCAACCTCCTCGTCCCCAACGCTAGTCACCCGACGAAGCGACTTCCATGGGCGATGACGTGCGACGACGTGCGCTCACGGTTCGTTGCACGAACACGCAGGGGGCGCGAACCGTCCGAGGGGCGGTACCATACGTCCATGGATCCGGTTCAACTTCCCATCCACATCGCCCGCCTCGTCCAATCCTCGGCGTCGAGTATCGATCTGGGGGCGGAGCTACGCTCCCTGTTGGCCGATGGGCGCCGTCGCGTCACCGTAGGTCTCGGCCCAGGCGTGGACCTTCCCCTGCTCGACGAAGAGCTGTACTCCGCCGACGTCGGCGTCGTGGACCGCGAGCTCGTGGTGGCGGCGATCCGAGCGGAGCCCGACGGCTACGTGGTGGAGCGCGGCTGGAGCAACTTCGGCGTCTACGTGTGGCAAGAGGCCGAGCCGCTGTGGCAGAGCGTGCCCTACATGGGGTTCGTCCGCGGTCTGCGCCCAGGGGATCAGCTTGCGCTGGGCTCCACGCCGGCAGACGCGCTCAAGCTGCAGCTGCCGGAGTCTCCCATCGTGGCGCCTCCCGTGGCTCGCCGCACCCATCGTCAGACGGCTGCGGCCCGCCAGCGCGTGACCCGTCCGACCACGCCACCGGCTCCACCTCCGGTGGCAGCTCCCCCGCCGCCCACGCCCACCGCGCCGCCCTCCCCGAGCGGACCCGTCGATCGCGCTCGCTACCAGCACGCCTTCGACGTGGCGCTGATGCACTGGCAATACGCCATGGTCACCATCGGCACCGATCCAGAGTCGGTCATCGTGATCGACGATCCGGCACTCGAGGGTCTGCGAGCGGCCATCGGTCGCAACCTCGAGCAGCCCGAGCGTGGCTACGACCTGTTCGTCAAGGATCCGGGGCCACGGTTCTGGGTCCGCCCGGCCGGAGAGGAGGTGCGCGCGCTGGCGAAGGGCGACATCGTTCGGCTCAAGGGACCCGGCAACCTCCTCGGGTTCCAGGGGTACATGGTGGAGTTGCCGCCACCGGCGGTGCCGACGCCCCGCTTCTCGGCCACGGAGCCTCCGGAGGACGCCGAGATTGCCGATGTGATGGGCGTGCCTCTGGATCGACTGAACGACCGCACGCTGATCAAGGCGCGCTATCGTGCGCTGGCGCGGCGCTTCCACCCGGATCGCCACGGCGGCGAGCCCGGACACCTGTCCCGCTTCCTGGAGCTGACGGCGTGCTTCGACACGTGGAGCGCGCGCAGCGATTGACCGTCTCCTCCGACACTGCACATCGGCGCCGGTGGCGCGGCGCGCTGCTCTGCAGCCTGGCCGTGCACAGCGTGCTGTTGTGGGCGATGGACACGGCCCCCTTGCCGATCCCCGACCCGAAGGAGGGGCGCCGCGTGATCGTCGAGCGCCTCCCCACCCCCGAGCGAGCCCCACCCCCTCGGCTGGGCGAGACCACCCGCTCCACCGGCAAGCGCACCTCCACCTCCGGTGCGCTGGCCCAGCACATGGACGTCGATCCCGCGCAGCGATCCTCAATCACCCGGATCGTGACGGATCGGAACGGATCCTCGGCGGCCGATCCAGCCCCTGCGCCGACCCGCGGCGCTGAGCAGCGACGGACCGAGTCCGTCGAGACCTCCCGGGCGAAGCCGAGCGCCGAACAGCGTCGTCGCGCAGCTGAGGTGCGCACCGCCCCACTACCCGACCCGCGGGATGGCGTCTCCGAGGCGGAGATGGAGAGGGAGGCGGAGCCACAGACCTCGCCCATCACCGACGCGACGGCCCCTGCCGAGCCCACGCGTCTGAGTCCCCAGGAGCGCGAGCGGCTGCGACGGGTGGCCCGAGGCGAGGAGCCCGCTCCGGAGGAGCCCGCGCCGGAGTGGCTGGCCTTCGCCGCGGTCTCACAGGCCACCGACCCCTCCCCCGACACCGAGAGCAACGTCATCGGCGCCCATGCGCTGACCGCACCGCAGCGGGCCCGACCAGCCGTCACCGACTCACAGGAGGGCCCTCGACTCGACGGCGTGGTGAGTGTGTCGCGCGGCAGCCCGAGCCCGGTGCGCGCAGATCCGGCAGAGACACCGCGCCAAGCCAGCGGCAGCCCCGAGCACCAACGGGAGCGGGAGCGAGAGCACGACGTAGCCGACAAACCCGTCGGCGGGTCCGTCGCCGGTGACGGAGAGTCCCCCGGTCTCGAGGAGCGCACGCCGGGTGCGGTGGTGCTCGCTCGCACCGAGGTGGCCCAGATCGCACAGAACGAGCCGGACGGCCCTTCGACGTCGGTGGCCGCCAAGTCTTGGATCGCCCCCTGGGGTACCGACGGCTGGGCACCCTGGGTCCAGCGCCTGAGGGGGGGCCGACCCGGCGGACAGACCCGCACGGCATCCGCGCCCACCCGGGCCCCCGGCAGCCCGCACGAGCAGCCCGCAGGCTCCGTCGAGGTCGACGCCACCACGCCAGGTCAGCCCCGCGAGGCGAGGCACCACGGCCCTCGTCACACCCGCCAGCCCGACGAGGCCACGGGCACGCTTCGCCCCGAGCAGCTCACCGAGCCCTTCGCGCCAGCGCGATCCACCGTGGCCGCCTTCGACGAGGCCAGTGACACCGATCGCGTGCAGCTCACGGTCTCGGCCAACGAGCTGGGCCGCTGGGCCCACGAGGTCGACACCCTCATCCGCGACGCCTTCGCCACCAGCGATCCCGTGGACGCCGCCTTCGGCTGGACCGGACAAGCCACCGTGGAGTTCTCGGTGTCGCGCAGTGGGCGCGTGGACGAGGTGTCCGTCGTGCAGTCCTCCGGGATCGCGTCCTTCGACGCCCTCGCTCGCCTCGCCGTGCCGCTCCAGCTCCCGCGGCCGCCGAACGGGGCCGTGAAGCGGCGCATCACCTTCAAACAACGTTGACTAGTCGTCCACGTAGCCTAGCTCTTCGAGCTGCTGCAGCACGGGATCGTCCTCGTTGATCGACTCGTGGTGGGGCCAGGCCTCGTAGGCCGACCACATCTGCTCCCGCCAAGCGAACAGGTCGTCGAGCAGGGGCTGATCGAGCTTCGGCAGCGGATCGCGCACGTTCGGATCGATGCGCCGATCGAAGCAGGCCGTGCGCGGTAGGCGGCGCTCCACCCCCAGCTGCTCGGGCAGATCGAAGAAGTCGTGCATGCAGAACCGGGTCTCGGTGTAGACCGCCGCCCGACTGGCACGCACGAACCAGGTGTCCACGTAGGCGCGCTCGCGCTCCGTGCGGTCGGACTCTCCGCGAACCTGGGCGGACCAGTCCCGCCCGGGCCCCTCGTAGCCCTCCACCCCCACGAGCCCCATCAGCGTGGGGTGCACGTCCACCTGCGAGGCCATGCCCCCCACCACGTGCCCCAGCGCTACGGAGTGACCGTGCACGATCCAGGGCATGTCCACCGCCGACGGCATCAGGAAGTTGCCGTGCCCCATGCCGTGCTCGGGCGGCCAGGACAGCCCCTCCCCGTGGTCGTTGACCACCATCAGGATCGTGTTCTGCTCGGTGTAGCCGCGGTGGTTCAGCCCCATCCACAGGTTCTTCAGACCCAGATCCCAGCGCTGCACCTCCACCCGGTAGGCGCCCACTCGATGGGGCACGCCGTCGCGCATCAGCGCCTTGGCCCGTCGCGCCCCCACCTCGATGGGCTCGTGGGTGTCGATGGTCAACAGCTGCAGGTACAACGGCGCATCCGGCTGCTGCCGCTCGTCCACCAGATCCAGGGCACGCAGCACCAGCTCGGCGGAGCTCACCTTCACCACGTCGTTCTCGGCCCACAGCTCCTGGGACTCGTGGTACGCGTCGAAGCCCTGATCGAACCCGAAGACGCGGTTGAGGTTCGGGTTGGCCGTCAGGCCGAAGGTCTCGAAGCCAGCGTCGTGGAGGCGCTCGGCTACCGTGATCACCTGTCCCGACAGGCGGCGCCGGTTCAGCTTGACCTCCGGCTCCACCATGCCCACCTCGATGGCGTGCCGCCCCGTCAGCACCGCGGTGGACGCCGGCCGCGTCCACGGTGCGGAGTCCACGGCGTGGGCGAAGCGCGTTCCCCGATCGGCGAGCTGCTCGAGGAACGGGCTCGTCTGCTCGGGGCCGCCGTAGGGGGTGAGCTGATCGCGCCTTAGGGTGCAGGCGATGATCAAGATCACGTTGGGCTTGCCCTGGGCGAGGGGCCGGACGGGGATCGGACCTTCTTGCTCCTCGACGTCGGGCTCCACGGCATCGCGCTGAGGCGCGGCCGGCTGAGGCCCAGCGGAGTACCGCATCAGACCGATCCCTGCGACGAGGGCGACCCCCAGCAGGCCGATGGCCCATCCCGCCCGCCTCACGAGGGCTCGATCCCAGGCAAGGCCTCTGCCAACAAGGCGGCCAGCTGACCATCCGGATCGTAGAACTCCATGCCGAACCCCACGGGTGCCTCTGGCCCAGCGGCCAGGCTACGCGTCCATCGCACGTACCCTCGCACGAGGATCGGCTCACCGGCGAGGCGAAGCCAGAACGCGACCCCGCGGTCGATGGGAATCGCTGGGGTCATCGCCACGAATGCACCGGTGGAAGAGACGTTGCGCACCTCGCCATGAACGCTGGTGCTTCCGTCCCACACCTCCACCTGAGCTCGAAAGGGTACCCGTCGAGCCCGGTGTGTCCGGGGATCGAACATGCGGCATGGTAACCGAGCTGCCCTCCCGAAGTCTCGGATGTTCAAGGTCCGGGGCCGGGAAACGCTACGGGCCACAGGGCGGCCACCCCGAGGGCCAGCACCAGCAACCCCAGCGCGAGCGCCCACCCCACTGCGGCGGGCGGTGACCGCAGTACGTCCGTCGGTCCGTCCCACTCCCCCTTCAACGCCGCGATCAGCTCCTCGCAGCTGGAGAGGCGATCGTCCGGCTCCACCTCGAGGGCCGCCCGGATGGCCACGCACTGCACCTCCGGCACTCCGTGCTCGGAGGGATCCACGTAGTCGCCGTCGAACAACGCCGCGTAGGCGTCCGCGATGGACATGCGCTGGAAGGCAGGTGTGCCGGCATACAGCTCGTAGAGCAGCGCGCCCAGCGCGAAGACGTCGGCCCGATGGTCCACGTTCTTCGCGTCGCGGATCTGCTCGGGCGCCATGTAGCGAGGCGTTCCCATGGCCACACCGCTGGCCGTCAGGGCCGACGAGCCCAGCTCCTTGGCCAGTCCGAAGTCGGTCACCCGCGCCAGTAGGCCGTCGTCCGTTTCCGCGATCATGACGTTGCCTGGCTTGAGGTCCCGGTGGATCATGCCCATCTCGTGGGCCTTCCCCACGCCTGCCGCGATCTGTAGCGCCAGGGAGTGGCGAATCTCGAAGGGCGCGTCCGGGTTGTCGTGTAGCCAGCGATCGAGGCTGGGCCCGTCGACGTAGTCCATCACGATGCCGAGCCGACCCTGAACGTCCACCAGCTCCCGCGCTCGCACGACGTTCGGGTGCTCGAGGCGCGCCTGGATGTCGGCCTCCACCTTGAACCGGTCGTGCATACCGGGATCGTCGAGGGCCAGCACCTTGAGCGCCCAGTGGGACCCATCCCGCTTGTCGAGCACCAGGTACACGGTGGACATGCCGCCGTGCGCGATGGTCTCCACCACCTTGTACGGGCCTACGCGCCGGCCCCGCCGCAACATGCCGCCCTCCGCGCGGCGCTCACGATAGCCCGCCGACCGCCGGTCGGTCTTCTCCGCGCAGGCTCACGCGATTACGTCCCTGCCGTTTTGCAGCATAGAGCGCCCGATCGGCCTCGGCGAGTAACCGATGGGGAAGCTGCTCGAGGTCTCCACACCACGTTGCGGCACCGATGCTCACGGTGGGTCGAATCGTCTCGACGATGTCGGGCACACACACCCGAAGCGACTCCACGGCCACCCGCATGCGCTCCGCCACCTCGTGCACGGAGTCCTGTGGGCAGCTCCACAGGACGGCCACGAACTCCTCGCCGCCCCATCGTCCCGCAAGATCCCCCTGCCGGATCGACGACGCGATGGCTCGAGCCACCTGCCGGATCACCTCGTCACCCGCGGGATGTCCGTAGCGGTCGTTGATGGACTTGAAGCGATCGATGTCCACCACCAACACCGACAGGTGCTGCTTCCCGGTCCGGCTGCGCTCCCATGCCTCCTCGAGCCAACCCAGCACGTGCATCCGATTGGACAGACCCGTCAGCGGATCGGTGCGCGTCTGCTCGCGCAGGCGCTCCACACTGTGCTCCAGCTCGGCCGTCGCGAGCAGATCCTGGCGCTCCTGCTGCCGGCGCCGCCACCCGAGCCAGCCC
>JAHQVJ010000110.1 GCA_019634415.1 Myxococcales bacterium | reverse complement strand
TCACGCTGGTGACCTTCGGCGACGACGACGGAGGGGACTGTGCCCACTCCGCGCTGACCGCCGATCTGGAGGTTCGCTACGACCCAGGCAGCTGAGACTCGCTGACGGAGGCTCAGGCCTCCCTCTTGTCCACTCCCTCCATGCAGCGGTGGATCCGCTAGAAGTTGCCGCCGTCGTCGGACGGTGCACAGACCGGGGTCAGCACGGCGGTGTTCACGAAGGCGGAGAGCCCCGTGCCGAGGAAGTGGGGCTCGGTCTGCTCACCGAACGACACGAACGAGGCCAGGCCCGTCGAGCTGCAGCCCAGCAGGCACGTCAGCGGCCCACCAGAGGTGCACGCGTCGACGGGGCTGTCGGCGCTGCGCACCGCCAGCCACAGCTCGTCCGCCACGCCCATCACGAAGGACGTGTCGAGCTCGAGCTCCACGAACCCGCCCCCCGGCAGGCCCGCTACGTCGAAGGTGTGCAGGATCTGCGTGGCCAGCGTCACGCTGTTGCGCACGTAGAGCATGGCGATCTGATCCAGCTCGGGGTCGCAGTCTCGGCCGTCCGCGTCGCCGTCCAGCAAGGTGTAGGCTGCGCCCTTCACCTCGAGGCCGGCCAGGGCTGGCAGCTGCGTGACGATCCAGTCCCTCGAGCCATGCACTCCGAGATCGTGGCAGACGTGCAGGGGAACCTCGTTGCACTCGTCGGTCGACGGGGCCCAGTGGTCGAACTCACAGATGTCCACGAAGGGATCGAGGGCCGACTGCGCCAAGGCCACGGATCCGATCAGGGTCGACACGATCATGTTCACCTCCAAAGGTGATCCGAGGATGGCCGCCTCCGCGAGGGGAGACCTGACCGACGACTGACCAGATCCGGACGAAGGGCTGATGGTGCGCGAACGCGGAGGATAAGCTCCAGACATGAGCGAGATTCACCTCAGGCCCCTCGACCCCGACTCCGACCGCGAGCTCGATCACCTCTGCGTCTTCTCGATGATGACGCTGTGGGAGTCGCGCCCGGAGATGCGCATCGACCCGAGCTTGCTGCCGGACTTCGGCTTCGAGGCTCACCGCACGCTGTACCAAGCGGGCGCCCGCAACCCGAAGCACCGCTACCTCATCGCGCTCGACGCCGAGGCGAACATCGTGGGTCACTCGGTGGTCGTGATCCGCCACGACCGCGACGAGACCCCCTACGGCTACTTCTGGAGCCGCTACGTGCTGCCCACGGCGCGTCGGCAGGGGCTGGCGCGTCGCTTCCTGCGTGAGGCCGTCACCTGGTTCGAGGAGCAGGGAGCGACCTTCGCCGAGGTGCACATCCACGTGGAGAACACCCCGCTGCGGCAGCTGTTCGAGAGCGAGGGCTTCACGGTGGTGGACAAGCGCACCGAGCGCTGGACCTACCAGGTGCTGCGGCGCGACCTTTAACGAAAGGCACGCGCCGATAACGCTGCGCACACCCACCTCCTGCCTACCGTACGGGCAGGAGGTGACGCTATGTTCCTACTCTCTGCCGTGCTCGCCGCTCACGCCGGTGGCTTCACACCGGGGCAGCTGATCTTCGTCTCCCAGGCAGGAGACGTCACCGTCGTCGCACAGGGCGACACCCAGCCTGCCACGCCACTGGCGAGCCTCGATGCCTACGCTGCGGGTCAGCTCGCGTTCAGCGCCGACCTGCAGCACGTGTACGTGCCGCTGCCCAACGACGGGGTGATCTCCGAGGTCTCGGCGGATGGGCAGCACGCCATCTTCGCCACGGGACTGTCGAGCCCCACGGGTCTGCTGCTCACCTCGGATGGCCGGCTGCTGGCCACGGAGTGGGATCAGGGAACGGTGGTGGACATCACCGAGGGAGGCGACGTCAGCGAAGCGGTGCCCTTGGTCACGGGTCTGCAGACCGCCCGCCACCTGCTTCAGTCCACGGACGGTCGCGTGTTCGTGTCGGACCAGTGGGGCGCGGCGGTCCACGACGTGGGCTACCCCGACGGGGGGCCGGTGGGCGCGGCCTACGCGACGGGGATTGCGGGCATCAAGGCCCTGCTGCAGCTGCAGGACGGACGGCTGCTGGCCTCGGGCGAGTGGGACGTCTTCGACATCACGGGTGGTGGGGACTTCTTCGCTGCCGCTCCCCACGCCACGGGCGCCGACCTCATCGGGCTCGCGGAGCTGCCCGACGGCACCGTGCTCGCCAACACCTACCTGGGCGACGCGATCTACGACGTGACCGCGGGTGGCGACCTGTCGGCGACCCCTCCCTGGGCGAGCGGGCTGGCGGTGGGGGACACCACGATGGCGGTGGTCCCGGCTGGCCCGTCCGAGCCGCCCGACACGGGCCCCACACCGCCAGGCCCGACCGTGGATGTGCCCACCGATCCGACGGGCGACACGTCGGACACCGGCACACAGGCTCCCTCGGGGGACGGTCAGGGCTGCGGCTGCGTCGCCAGTCCCGGTTCGGGTGCAGTCTGGATGCTGGGGCTGCTGGTGATGGCCTGTGGGCGCACTCGGAGGACCCCATGATGGCCGTGTTCCTCACGCTGTGGGTGCTGGTGTGCCCTGCCGATGCCAGCGAAGTTCCTCCGGAACCCCGTGCGACGGAGTCAGCCCGGATTCCGAGAGTCGAGCGAGAGGTGGCGGTCACCGTTGCCGCTCCACCCTTGCCCAAGCTCGACGTGTCGAGGTGGAAGGCAGCTCGGGGCCTACACACGGCAGCGGGCGGAGGTCTCGCCATCGTCGTCGGCGGGGCGACCCTGACGACGGCAGGTGTGCTCCTGCTGGGCGCGAACGGCGGACCGGTACTGGAGAGCGCCAGCCTGCGGATCGGAGCCGTCGGGCTGGTCGTGACCACCGCGGGCCAGGTGGTGTACACGCTGAGCAGCCTCGGAGCCGTCGTGCAGCTGCGGAGAGCAGGCGTCGCGCTACCTCACCTGCCTGCCTTGGTGGCGGTGGGGGCCACAGGGCTCAGCGCCACCATGATCTTGGGCATGCTCATGACGAGGGAGACGTCCTTCGAGCTCGCCCTCTCCGCGGTGGTGGTCTTTCACCTCTCCCTGGTCGCGACCTCGATCCAGTACGGCGCCAACAGTAGGGAGCTGGGCCGACATCGCCTCGCGGTGGCACCCCTGGTCGACCAGCACACGCGCGGCGTGGTGGTGGCGATGCGGTTCTAGCCGGGCTCGCGCCGCCACGTGCAGATCAGCGCCAGCGCAGCTCGTACTCCATGCTGTGTCCGATCCGCTCCGAGAAGCGCCGCACGGACTTGGCCGACAGTCGCTCCACCACCGAGTTCGGCAGCAGGCTCGCCAGCCAGCCCACGCGGGTCTGCGTCTCGCCCTTCAGCGTGCGCGGGCCCGACGGCGGCGTGTAGTCGAGTGCGAAGCCACGCTTGCCGGTGCGCTCCAGCAGATCGAACAGGTCGCGGAAGGCGAGGAAGGTGGTCTCGTTCTGGTGCACGCGCCAGTTGGCCACCGGCAGGAAGTCGATGAGGTGCATGAGCTGGAAGTTCAGCTGAACCCAGAAGTCCTCTGCACTCATCTCGATGGGCGCGTTGTCGATCACGCGGCGGAACCGGATGGACTGCAGCTCGTCGAGCCGGTCCAGGTTCGCCCACAGCTCGCGGCGCAGAGGCAGATCGTAGAGCAGCCGCAGCACCGAGGGAAACGCCTCGATGTGGGTCCACTCCTCCTCCGTGAGGTGCTCGCGAAGGGCGTCGATCTTGTCGGCGGTCATGGCGAAGGTATTGGTGCCGGTGCCCAGGATCGAGTGCAGCAGCATGACGCGTGCGGGATGGTCCGGGTAGTGGGCCACGCTGTACTCGTAGCAGAAGTACAGATGGTCGAGGAACGAGCCGTCGGCGTGCTCCACGTCGAAGTCGCACTCCTCCACGAGGAAGGTGAGCAGGCCCTTCGCGACGGGCGGCGCGCTCGGCACTCCCTCCTCGTAGGCCTCCTGCACCTGCTGGGCGGCCTCGGGCTGCCACAGCACCTCCTTGCCCACCCGCGCCTGCATGATCGAGCGCGCGATGCCGCCCTCGAGCGTCTGGAAGATGGTGCGGTTCAGATCGAAGTCGGGGATCGGGGTGACCTGCACGGCACCTGCATGATCGATGACACCGCCAGCCGCGATCGCGGCCTTGCGCTGGAAGTTCGGCTCGGGACGTTCGTCAGCAGACTGCATCATGGTCTCCTTACTTACGAGTAAGTAACTTGTGACCCGAAGTTGTCCAGACCGAGGGGTGCGATCCATCGAATATCTGCGTTTGGATTACTCTTCGGCGGGCGGATCGCCGCTCGGGCCGAAGTGTCCGGAGAGTACCAGCCTGGGCCGCACGCCCCCGACGCTCAGGGGGTCGTTGGGTGCGGTGGGGATGGCGAGCTCGAGTCGGGTGGCCAGCGCGCGGGTGTGCTTCGAGCCCCAGGCGAGCTCCAGGGCGACGTCCACGGTGGCGAGCCAGGGGCGGGCGTCCACGAAGCCCACGCCCTCGAGGCGCTCGAACAGCACGAGCTGCACGGTGGCGCCGCCCTCCACCGTGAGCCAGTGTCGGCCCAGGCGGGCGCTGACCACGGCTGACGCGGGCACGCTCACGTCGCCGCCCAGCTCCACGGTCTCGGACGCGGTTCCGGCGATGCGCAGGGCAGGGTGGACGCGGGCGCCCAGTCCCCAGTCCGGGCCGAGGGACGTGCCGACCTGCAGCTCGGGGCCGAGGCGATGGTCGAAGCCCAGCCAGGTGGTGTAGCGCACGCCCAGGTCGGCGTGGTCGCCAAGTGCCACCTCGGCGGCGGCGCCTCCGGTGAGCACGGGCAGCACGGGCACGGAGGGCACCCCGATGCGCAGCAGGGAGAAGCCGGCATGCAGCTCCCAGCCCCAGCTTCCCGCCGGACGCGTCTGAGCGAGCTGTAGCGGCATCACTGCCAGGGCCGCCATGGTGGGGCTCATCGCACCCCCCAGATCCGCCCGATGGTGAGCCAGGGGACGTAGCCCAGGGGGTGGAAGTCGCCGGCGACGGGCACGATGAGGCGCAGGCGCACCACGGTGCGGCCTCCCTCGCCGGGCCAGGTGGCGGCGATCTCGGCCCACACGGTCTCCAGCGCGGGGTCCAGCTGTCGCTGGGGCCCGTCGGGGGTGGCCTGCACGGGCACCAGGGCCACGCCAGCACCTGCGGTGGTGCCGAGGTCCACACGGGCGGTGGTGGTGAAGCGGTGGGCGGCGGTGGGCGTGAGCGCGAGCCGTCCCCCGAAGGGGGCGTGGATCGAGGGAATGCCTCCGAGCTCCTCCACGGTGAAGAAGCTCTCGTCGAGGCGTAGGCCCATGGCCCAGTCGCCTCGCTGCGGCGCCCAGCGCGCTCGCAGGCCCAGGGCGTAGGCGAGGCCTGCGTGGGTCACGGCATCCACGGTGACGTCCACGGACTCCGACAGCCCCAGGTGGGCGGCGGCGCCCAGGGTGGGGAAGGTTCCTGCGAAGCCGCCCTCCACCTGCAGGACGGCTTGGCCGCCTTGGGGCAGCGCGGCGCCGTGGACGGCGGGGGTGGTGGCGTCAGCCGTCGACCAGGACAGCCACGCGATGCAGAGCGCCTGCGTCATAGGGGAAGTCCACCTCCTCGTCCTGGGTATGGCCATGGGCGTCCCAGGCGCGCACCGTGAGCGTGTGCTCGCCGGCGGCGGTGGGCGTCCAGTCGAAGGACCACAGCGACCACAGGTAGGGGCTGAGATCGCTTCCGCTGCGGTTGTAGGTGATCTCGGCGTCTTGCCAGTCCCCGCCGTCGCTGATCTGCACGCGGGTGATCCCGATCCCACCGGTGACGGCGAGGCCGCTCATGGTCACGGTGCTGCCGAGCGGCACGCGGCTGCCGCCCCCCACGGTGTCGATGCGGCTGCGGAGGTGCGTGTTCGCCTCCACGAAGGAGGCGAGCTGTCCGAGGGATCCGTAGGTGGCGAACTCGCGGGTGGCGGTGATGGAGTCGAGCCACTTGATGCTGAACATGCCGTAGCGGCCGGGCATGAGCGCGCGCAGCGGTGCGCCGTGTACAGCGCGCAGCGGCTCGCCGCCGAGGTGGGTGACGAGCATCGCGCCCTCGTCGAGCACGGAGACGGGCAGGTAGGCGGGGTAGCCGTCCATGCCGACGAACATCAGCCCGCGGGCCCGGTCCGACAGGCCGGCCTCGGCGAGCACGTGGGCGAGCGGTGGGCCGGTGAAGGCGCCCGACGAGAGTAAGGTCCCGCCGGGGAAGTTGCCGATGCACTCCAACGTGAGAGTGCGGGTGATCTGCGGCATGGCGGCGATGTCGTCGAGGCTCAGGGTGAGCCGGCGATCCACGAGTCCGTCGACGTGTAGCTGCCAGCTGGCGAACTCGGGGATGCCGAAGTTGGCGTTGACGTAGAAGTCCGACGGCGGGGTGAGGGGCTCGTCGGGGGTGGGGCGGTGCAGCGAGCCGCGGGAGACGGCGCCGCCGACGCTGCAGCCGCCGAAGTTGGCGGGCAGCACGGCGGCGGTGGCGATGCCTCCCATGAGGCGGACGACGGAGCGGCGGGTGGGGTCGTCGGTGCTCATGGGCGGCAGTATGCCTGGATCCGACACGTGGTTACCGAGCGGCCTCGCTGGTCGGTGGACGAGCAATGGCTCGCCACCGCGTGGTGATGGCCGCCGCGCGGTAACCGTCCGCTCCGGGCCTCCGTAGAGCACGCTGTGATGATCCTCTGGACATGGCTGTCGTCGGCCTACGCCGGCCCCTGGGCCCGCGATCTGGGCAGCGTGTACGCCAAGCTGGGTGCTGGGCAGTTCACGGGCCGGGCGGCCTTCGACGCTCGCGCTCTGGCCACGCGCACCCGCTCCCTCGAAGGCTACGCCGAGGTGGGCCTGGGACGTGGCCTCGAGCTGGACGTCGCCGCAGCCTGGGTGAGCCAGCGTGCCGACGACGCGGTGGGCCGTGGCCTGCAAGACGTGGAGCTGCTCGTGGAGGCTGCGCCGGTCTCTGGCGAGACTGCGGTGGCGCTGCTCGGGGGGGTGCGCCTGGCGCCCTACCGCCGCGGCCGGTCGCCGGAGCTGGGACCTGGCGGTGCGGACCTGCTGGTGGGAGCGGGCTGGGGGCGCTCCTTCGGCCTGGGCTGGGGCACGCTCGACGCGGTGCTGCGCCATCGCCTGGGTGCTGCGAGCTCGGGGCTGCGCCTGCGCACGGAGTGGGGAGTGGCGGCGTCGGGCACGGGCGTGGCGGCCACGGTGGAGGTGCAGCCGGCCTTCGGGCGCAGCGCCACCACGGGTGTGGAGGCGGTGGCTCCGGTGCCGCGGGTGCTGGCCTTCGGAGCCAAGGGCTTCGTGGCGGTGGCGAGCGGCTTCGGGCTCACAGCAGATGCGGTGTGGCTGCCGGACGTGCTCAACGACGGGCCGGGGGCGCGCGTGGGGGCGGGGCTGACCTTCGAGCGGTGATGCCCGTAGTGGGCCGATCCCCTACAGGTGAGCGGGCTTCGTCGTTGCGCCCCGCAGTGCCGCCGACAAGGAGCTGGCGAACTGCGTTCGCGGCTGATCAGCTCCTTGCCGACGGCACTGCAGTTCGCACGAAGCCCTATTGGACCCGCGTGATGGCAAGGGCGAGCCGGTTGCGGCTGGGCTTGTCGGTCACCTGCAGCTCGAAGGCCGCGCCCTCGTCGTCGCCGGCGTAGAGCACGTCGCCCACCTGCACCCGCACCTTCTCGCGGAGGGTGTCGCCGCTGATCTCCTCGGTGGTGCTGACCTTCTGCGTGAGGGCGGCGTCGGAGAAGAAGCCCACGGTGCCATAGGCGTAGGGCCGCTCGGGAGTGCCGTCGGGACGCGGGATGTCGTCGGGCGCCACGAAGAACAACCAGTCCTCGACACCGTCTGCGGTGGCCAGCGGTCGGTAGAAGAGATCGGGGGCGCCGGAGCCATTGGCGGTCACGATCTCGGCGAGTGGCTGCAGGGCGCGCGGATCGGCTGCCAGCGCCGCCGAGGCCAGCTCCGACAGGGTCTCGGCGTCGAAGCCCAGCGGCACGTTCGACAGCCGCAGCTCGATGTCGCTCGGCGCCGCCAAGCCCTCGTTCAGGCGCACCTGCGCGATCTCCAGCACCAAGTCCCACAGGAACGCCGGCGGCGGCGGCTCCCCCACGTCGGCGAAGGTGGAGAAGGTGGTCCAGCGGTCCTCGGCGAGCTCTACGGAGAACACCGTGGCGCCCGTGCCCAGCTGGTACGCCACGGTGGCTGGCTGCAGCTCGCTCGCCGCCTCGGTGGCCGCCACGGCCACCATCCGCTCCAGCGTCCAGGGCGCCATGCCGAAGGCCGTGGAGCCGAGCGGGTTGTCGCGACCTGGGCTCGGCAGGGCGGTGGTGGGGTCCTGGGTGAGCCGCACGGTGACGGACTCGATGAAGGGCTCGGGCTGTAGCCCCTCGATGCGCAGCCAGCTCGGATCGGTGGTGTCGAAGAGGGTGTCGATCTGAGCGGCGATGCCGGCGACCCGGCCAGGGCTCGCGGCGGTGAGGTCCACGCCGCTGTAGGGCAGGGCGTTGGCGCTGGCCTTCAGGGCCACGCCGAAGTCCTCGGTGGCGGCGCGCACACCGCTCACGGCGGCCAGCACCCCGGGATGGTCGCCCTCGGGGGTCGCCACGGGACCGAACCGCTCCGCCAGCCCCTCGAAGTCCGACACCAGATCCTGCACGGTGATGGGCAGCACGCCGCCCGCTGCACTCGGATGCGTGGCCACGAGCCCGTCCGTGACGGCGTCGGCGAGGACCTCGGGGGGAAGCAACCGATCGCCCACCTCGATCTGAAACAGGTCCGCGAGGGGCTTGGCGATGGGAATGCCCACCGATCCCGACAGCGCCTCCAGCGACGCAGCGCTGGTGCCCTCCAGGGAGATGCTGTCGGGCGTGGCCAACAGCAGGGTCTGCAGGTTGCGCGCCGCTGGGTCGAGCGTGCTCGGGTCCGTCGTGGCGATGCGCTCGAGCAGGCCGGCCACGAGCCCGTCCAGGGGCAGGTCCAGCAGCGCCACCTCCGCCAGGATCTCGGCGGGTAACGCCCGCAGGTCGTCGATCCCGAGCACCAGCTCGTAGTCCTCCACGTCGAAGCGGAAGGTGTGCAGCTCGATGGCGCGCTGCTCGCCCACCGCCAGGGGCTGCAGCGGGGCAGGCTCCTCCGGGGGAGGAGGCAGCGGCGCGCAGGCCCAGGCGCCGAGCACCAGCAGGATCGGTCTCACATCGCCTCCATCACGACCACCGAGATCTGGTCCGCCTCGGGGCCCTCGAAGTGCACGTCGAGGCGGAACCGGTCGCCGGCATCGTCCTGGGCGTACACCGTGGACACACCGGTCGGCGGCACCCAGACCTGCCGGTCCCCCTTGGGCCGGCTCACGCGCTGGGTCAGCTCCGGATCGGAGAAGAAGCCCGACACGGCATGGGTGGGGGTTCCCTCGGGGTTGCGGTCGAGCGCGCTCACGAACTGCAGCGCGGGTGCGCCCTCCGCGTCGCGGGCGAACACCAGGTCCACCGGATCGGAGTTGTCGCGGTAGTTGCCGAACAGCGCGTGGGCGATCTCGGAGGATTGCTTCGCCATGGCGCTGCGCACCTGAGCCTCCACGGCGCCTGCGGTGAGGCCGGTGGGCACGTCCTGCAGCGCGTAGATCGGGTTGGCCGTGCCCTCTGCGAGCTCGTAGGTGTCCCAGCTGTGCAGGTTCTGCTGGGCCACCTCCAGCAGCAGATCCCACAGGTACTGGTCGTCGGGTGGGTCCCCCAGATCGAGCAGCGTGGTCATCCGGGCCCAGGCCGGTGGCGTGCCGTCGGTGCCGAGCTGCACGGTGACGGCGGGCACGAACAGCAAGGTGCGGTAGGTCTGCTCGTAGGGCGGACGCTTGTTGTGCTCCAGCCAGGCTGCCTCGGCCACGATGCGCTCGATGGTCCAGGGATCGAGGTGCCACACGCTGCCGGCGAAGGTGGGGTTCCCCGGTAGATCGTCGTAGCAGCTGGGATCCACGGTGCAGGCCACGGGGGCGGTGGGGTCGTCGATCAGACCGAGCTGCAGATCCACCACCGGACCGTCCACGATGCCCTGCAGCGTGAAGCGCTCGGGGTCCTCGAAGTCCATGGACACCGGATCGGGCGCGTCGGACCGCACCAGGAAGCCCTTGCCTGCCGAAAGATCGATGCCGTCGAGCACCTGTAGGTGGGAATCCAGGGCCAGGCCCATGGAGAAGTCGTCGGCGAGCACCTGACCGAAGGGGGCCGCGCTCACCACGCCGGGATGGTTCCCCGATGGGCCGAGGGTGTCGAAGAGCGAGGCCAGATCCGTCAGGGCGTCTCGTAGCGACACCGGGATCGTGGCGTCGGCCCCCAAGCTCGGGTGGGTGGCCAACAGGTTGGTGAGCAGGATCTGCACCACCGCCTCGTTGCCCACCGCCAGATCGGTGTCGGCGACGAGCAAGGTGTCGGCGAGCACGTTGTCGAAGCCACCACCGATCCCCAGGGCGTCGGCGATGTTGGCGGCGCCTTCGAGGCTGGTGCCGTCCGAATCGGCGTTGTTGGGGGTCATGGTGAGCAGCCGCAGCATGGCGAACTCGGGCGTGCTGTCCCAGTCGGGACCGAAGCTCTGACCCAGGGGGGTGAGGCTACAGTCGTAGTCGGTGTTGCGCTCGTTGTTGGTCCAGTCGTCGCCGCAGGCGAAGCGGATCTGATCGAGGGCCCCGCGGAGCAGGATCTCCGGATCCAAGCGCAGCAGCTCGATGTCGGCCGCGATGGAGCCCAGCAGCTCCGCCACCTCGTCGCGCGACATCTGCAGCTCGATCCGCTCGCGGTCCTCGGGGGCCAGCTGCAGCACGACCGCCCCTTCCTGCGCGCCGAACGGTGTGATCTCGGCGGTCCAGGGGGTGTCGGGATCGCCCACGTCTCGGGTGACGTCGGATTGCAGCGCTTCAGTGCAGCCAGCGACGGCCAACGCGATCCACACGGATCACCTCGCGGTGTAGATGAGGTTGAGCGACAACGAGCCGAGGAATAGGTTGTAGGTGCCGTTTCCCAGATCGAAGTCCGAGGTGGTGACGGTGCGGGGAACGATCCCCTGCAGCTTGCCTCCCACCCACAGCGCCAGCGGCTCCGACAGCCCCACCTTGGCACCCCCACGGGCGATGAGGCGGTGCCCATCAGGGCTCACGGCATCCACCGTGGCGTCGGGCGACGCCGGCGACTCGTAGCCCACGGCAGCGGTGAAGCCGGTGTGCGACACGCCGGCCTCGATCCCGAGGGAGGGCTGCCAGTCGCGCACGATGAAGGTCTCCACCAGGTTCGTGAGGCCTAGCTCGGCGTTCGCGAAGGCATCGCTGCGGATGCGGAACTCGGTGCCCTCGTAGCGGGTCCAGTCGGACCAGGTCACGGCCAAGCGGCCCTCGAGGGCGGACGACAGATCGCGCGACAGACCGAGCCGGATCCGGCGCGGCGTGCCCACCGAGAGGCTGGCGTCGCCGCGGGGCACGCGCGGGTAGTCGAACCCGAAGGCCTCGAGATCGTCGGTGTAGAAGGGCTCGTCGGTGTCGAGGGTGAACTGGCCCACGAAGACGGGCTTGGAGCCGTGGTCGTAGCTGGCCGACAGACGCCAGGCGCCCAGATCTGCAGCCGTCCCCACGGCGAAGGTGAACGTGCGCGCCACGGCGCGTCGCACGATGAGCTGTCGCGACAGCAGCTCCTGCTCACGCACGGTGCTCGGTGCGCTGCGGCCGAAGTCGTTGGGCTGCTGGATGGGCGGGTCGCCGAAGACGTCGCGGAAGTAGTTCAGGCCGGCCAGATCCTGCACCTTGTCGAGCTCGGCGAAGCCCAGCACGAAGGCGCCGCGCGCTCCCACCGACACCTTGCCGAGCTGCACTCCCGCGCCCGCGGCCAGGTGCGAGATCAGCACGGTGGTGTCTTGCACGGCATAGCGCTGCGGCCCGTCCACGGGGAAGTCCAGCACGGCCGCGTAGGGCACGTAGGCGCCGAAGCCGAGGCCCACGGGCCCCGCTGGAACTGCCACGAACAGGTCGCCGAGTGCAGAGACGGGCGTGGTGCCCACGGCGTCTGCGGGTCCGGAGAGGCTCGGATCGAGGGCGGCGGGATCGTCGGGCGCCTGCAGCCACAGGCCATCGCCGGCCACGTAGTCGCCGAGGCGATCCCGCTGCACGCTGATGCGACCGGCCACCACACCAGCCCCCACCATCACCGAGGGCGCTTCGAGGGTGGCGAGGAGGGCAGGGTTGAAGAACGTGGCGGCAGCATCCGAGGTGACGGGACCACTGTCCACGGACCCGACCTGGGGCGCATCGAACCCTGCGGCCACGGCCGCACACGCGTAGAACACAGCATGCATCCGCCGATCCTACGTGTTGCCCTATTTGCAGTCAAGTTGTCCGGTTTGCGGGGTATTACAGTCCGTGCGACGCCGGAAACTTCGAATGGAAGGAACGTGGGCGCCTCAGCGCGACCGCTTCTTCTTGGGCGGCAGGGTGGCGGTGTGGTGGATGGCGGCGCTCACCCACTCGTCGATCTGGGCGGGGTCGTCTCGCCAGGCGGCCGGGAGCACGGCGTAGGCCCGCATGGGGCGACCCTCCGGGCCGAAGGGGCCGCTGCCCTCGTGGGCGCGCAGCTCGTCGCGTCGTTCGTCGTCGAGTCGCAGCCCGAGATCCGAGCCGAACAGGCCAGCGCACATCTGATCGTTGCTCACCACGAAGGCGGCGATGTTGCCGAACATCCTGCTCCTACGACGATCGACGAGGCCTCGGATCGACAGGGACGTGCGGCACGGTGCCGAGCACTTCCCATGTATCGGACAGGCCGTCGAGCCAGGTGACGGACACGCCCTCGAGGGTCACGTCGTCGAGCAGGCGCACGTTCACGTTGGTGCCGGGTCCCCCAGCCTCCGGGGCTCGAACGGTTCCGAACAAGGTGACGTGGCACGCCGAGCAGGTGCGACGCTGGAAATAGGGGTTCGCGGGGGCTTCGGACACGTGGTCCTCCCCTGCGAGGATCTCCACGGCGTCGGGGCCCGTGCGAGCCATCCACCAGCCCCGCTTCGTGCATCCTCGGCAGTTGCAGCGCACGGTGCCCTTTGCCAGGTCCATCTTGACCCTGAATCGGACTGCGCCGCATGCGCAGCTTCCTGGTGTCCACTCTGTGCTCTGCACGTCGACCTCCGAGCTGGACGTCGAAGATAGGAAGAATCGCGGACCGAATCGTTCCTCGATCTGCTGAGCCGGAGGCGTCGTGGCCGACACCGTGCACCGGGTGCTCACCTTGCTCGCGCTACTCCACGAGCGGCGGTTCTGGCGAGGGGACGAGCTGGCCGACACCCTCGGCGTGACGACGCGGTGTGTGCGCCGGGACGTGCAGCGCCTGCGCGATCTGGGCTACCCCGTGCACGCCTCCAGCGGCCCTGGCGGGGGCTACACGCTGGGCGCCGGCGCCCACCTGCCGCCGCTGCCCCTCGACGACGACGAGGCGCTGGCTGTGGCCGTGGGCTTGCGGGCGGCGGCGACGGGGCCGGTGGAGGTGCGGGCCTCGGCGGTGCGGGCCATCGCGAAGCTCGAGGCGGTGCTGCCTGCCGGGGTGCGGTCGCGACTGGGTGCCCTCGAGTCGGTGAGCGTGGAGCTACGGGGTGCGCAGCAGGCCATCGACGGGGACGTGCTGGCGGCGCTGGCCCGTGCCTGTCGCGACGAGGTGACGGCGCGCTTCGCCTATGTGGCCGCTGACGGACGCCGCAGCCAGCGTAGGCTCGAGCCCTATCGGCTGGTGCACACCCACACCCGCTGGTTCCTGCTGGCGTGGGATCTGGTGCGTGCGGACTGGCGCACGTTCCGCCTCGATCGGATCGAGGGCCGGGTGCAGCGGGGGCCGCGCTTCACGCCCCGGGAGCTGCCCGATCCCGACGTCGCTCGGTACGTGTCGGAGCGGCTGGGGGCGAGGGTCTACCGCTACCAGGCTCGCATGCGGGTGGCTGCACCGACAGGCGTGGTGCGGGCGGAGATCGGTGCCTACGGCTGGGTGGAGCCCGCGGAGCCTGGATTCTGCTGGCTCGAGACCGGCGCCGACGATCTGGATGCGATGGCGCGCTGGCTGGCGTTCCTGGACTGGGAGCTGGATCGGGTGGAGCCAGCGGGCTTGAGGGAGGCGTTCGCGCGCCTCGCTGGGCGGCTGGAGGCGGCGAGCGCTACCCCCTAGATGGCGACGACGTAGACCAGTAGCTGCTCCCGATCCACTGCAGCGAGGCTGCACGTGATCTCGGGGTGCGTTCGTCGCTGCGAGACCTCAATCCGAGAAGGTTACGCGGGTACGCATCGCCGCCCACAGCCTTGTAGACAATGGCGTGCAGGGAGGACCCGTGCGTTCGACGATGTGTACCGTCCTGTTCTCGGGCTGCCTGACTGGCAGCACGGTGGGCTCCGACACCTCTCTCACACCGAGGACGGACGCCACCGCCCCCACCAGATCCACCGCCGACACTGGCGATCCCCCCATTGTCTTCACCGGGACTGGCTTCCGATTCTCCATCACAGGGGACTCGGAGAGCTGCTTGGCTCGATGGGAGGTCACCCCCGTGGCCGCATCGTTGAGCTGCCCCACTTGCACCTTCTCGCTGTCTTGGCAGTTCGACGCCACCTACCAGTGGTCGGCGGCGAGCACCAAGGCAGGGTGTAGCCCCGCGCCCCACAACAAGGATGCCGACGCCTTCACAGTCTATGCCTATGACAACGCCGCTAGGCTCACGAGCGAGCTGAATGCGGAGTCGCGCTGGTGGGCCTGGACACCCGACAGCGCGAAGGGCGCGGCCCTCGTCATCGGCTCCATCTACGGAAGCGACGCCATCTGGTCGCAGCTGTACCCAGGGACGTGGGACAAAGGGGGCGGAGGCTTCGACTCCGCGAGCCCACACTACCCAGCCATCCAGCTCACGGGCAGCGTCGTGCAGAGCTCGCTGCCAGGTGGGTGACCGCTACCGTCGACGCTCGAGCCAGCGCACCCTCGACAGCTCCGATGGCGTCCACGGCCGCTCCGTCACGGTGAACGGTCACCCCGTCAGTAGCCGTTCGACCAGACGGTGGACGTGGGTGGAGCAGACATCGGGAACGGGCGGTGGTGAGGAGTGAGTCGCCCGGGAGCCCCGAGAAGGGGGCCGTGGACAACCACTGTCCACGGGCTTTAGCGCCGGCCCGTGGGGGCTGGGGTCACCAGGGCCATGCGCAGCACGTCGTGCGGTGTGCCGTCCACCTGGACCTCGGTCTTCAGCAGGCCCTCCACCCGGAAGCCCAGCTGCTGGTTGAGGCGGACGTTGCGCTCGTTGCTCGACACCGTGTGCAGGTAGATCTTGCGCAAGCCCAGCACGTCGCGGCCGTAGCGCACCCACAGGCGGGTCGCGTCCAGCGCCAGGCCGCGGCCCCGCATACCGGGCGCCCCGATGAGCTTGCGCAGCTCGGCCTTGTCGCCCTCGCGCCGCAGGAAGGCCACGATGCCCACCGGCTCGCCCCCGTGCTCCACCACTCCGAAGTGGCTGCCGGCGTCGTCCATCAGCTGGTCCAGGGTCTGGTGCTGCCCCGTCGCCCGCGACAGCAGGAACCAGCGACCCACCCGATCGGACACCCAGGCATGGATCTGGGCACGATCGGCCTTCTGGGGCGCCCGGATCGACACGCGCTCTCCGGCGAGCGGCAAGCCCTGCACGGCGCTCTCCTCGTCACCCAGGTTGGACTCGCGGTGCGTGGCGTGGCTCATGGCCACGTCGAGCAGCACGTTGACGAAGCGCACGTAGTCGTCGAATCGGAACCCGTAGGTGCGGCCCTGGGCGAAGAAGCTGCGGGCCAGGGCCTTCAGCGTCTTGTCGGGGATCCGGTCGAGCTCAGGAGTGGACGAGGGCATCGGCGAAGACCCGGTCGAAGATGTCCCACCAGGGGTGGTCGTCCCGGTGGATGAAGTAGTGATCGCCTCGGGTGGTCACGACTTGGTGGCCAGCAGTGGTCTCGCGACCCCAGGCGTCGAGGTGGTCGTAGCGCACCGCAGGATCCACCCGACCGCCCACGGCGGTGATGGGCACGTCCAGCGGTGGGTAGCCGGTGTACAGATAGGTGCCGTCCACCGTGGCGTCGGCGCGCAGCACGTCCAGGAAGATCCCGCGCAGCTCTGGATTCTCCATGGCCTCGCCGCCGGGGTAGTCGATCTCCTCGAGCATCTGCAGTCGCTCGTCGTCGCCCAGCGCGTGCAGGGGCGTGGAGCCGTCGGGGCTGATGGCGCGGGCCTGGTCCACGGCGAACCGCGCGTGGTGGTCGCTGGGGGAGACGGCGCCCGATGCGAACAGGTGGAAGGGCACCTTGCCCACGTCGCGCTTCAAGCGGTGGACCACCTCGAAGGCCTGCAGCGCCCCCACGCAGTGGCCGAACACCGCGAAGGGTCGGTCGAGGTAGGGCGCGATGGCCTCGGCCGCACTCGCCACCACGTCCTCCATGCGCTCCAGCAGAGGCTCGCCGAGCCGCGCCCCGCGCCCCGGCAGCTGCACCAGGCACAGCTCCACCTCGGGGGGCAGGCGCTGCTCCCAGCCGCTGAACATCACGGGGCCGCCGCCGCCGTAGGGGAAGCAGAACAGGCGCAGGGAGGCGTCGGGGCGAGGCTCGGGGATCACCACCCAGCCTGCGTCGGGGCGCACGGCGCGCAGGGTGCCGGAGGGTGCGTTGGGCTGCAGCTCGCGCACCACCAGCTCCGCGAGCTCGTCGAGGGTGGGGCCACGCAGCAGCTCGGCCAAGGGCAGGCGGCAGCCCAGGGTCGTCAGTCGCTTCTGCAGCTCGATGGCCACCAGCGAGTCGAGTCCCAGGTGCGACAGGGGGCGGTCCGTGGAGAACGACTCGGGTGTGCCCCCCAGCACCGCGCCCACGACGGTCCACAGGTGGCCCATCACCACCTCGTGGCGTCGAGCGGCCGAGGTGTGTGCCAGCACCGTGCCCAGGTCCGGCGGAGCGGGCTCCGCGCGGTTGGAGGCGTCGGGTCGGGCGGGCCGCTCGGGGTCGCCCATCATGCCCAGGGCCTGCACGAGCAGCGACTGCACGGGGCCGAGGGCGGTGCTGTGCTGCAGGGCCTGCACGAGGTCGTCCAGCTGCGGTGCGACGGTGCCCAGGCCCTCCGGCGTCATCTGCGGCGTGTGCCAGTAGCGCTGGTGCTGCCAGGCGTAGGTGGGCAGGGCCACCCGTGTCGATCCGTCCGAGGCGAAGACGGCGTCCCAGTCGAGGGGGTGGCCCGCAGCGTGGATCCGCCCCAGGGCCTCGGCGTAGGTCAGGGCCTCGTCCCGGTCGCGCCGCAGGCTGGGCACGAAGGTGGCGTCGTCCACGTTGGTGTGGCCCATCCCGCAGAGCACGCCGTGGGGACCGACCTCGAGGTAGGTGCCCACGCCCGCCTTCGACAGGGTCGTCATCCCGTCGGCGAAGCGCACGGCTTGGCGCACGTGCCGCGTCCAGTAGCTCGGATCCGCCAGGGTGGCGGCATCGAGCAGCTCGCCGGTGACGTTGCTCACCACGGCGACGTCGGGGGCCTGGAAGGTCAGGGTGGACACGAGCTGTTCGAAGGCGTCCAGCATGGGAGCCATCAGCGGGGAGTGGAAGGCGTGGCTCACCGTGAGTCGGCGCACGCGGCGGCCCTCGGCGGCGAAGCGCGCTCCGATGGCGTCCACCGAGGCCTCGTGTCCGGAGATCACCAGGGCCTGAGGCCCGTTGATGGCGGCGATGGAGACGCGCTCGGGATCGGCCCGAACCAGCGGCTCCACCTCGTCCTCGGTGGCCTCGAGGGCCATCATGGCGCCGCCCTCGGGCAGCTCTGCCATCAGCCGACCCCGTGCCGCGACGAGCCTCGCGGCGTCGCGCAGCGGCAGCGCGCCGCTCACGTGCACGGCCACCAGCTCGCCGATGGAGTGGCCCATCAGGAAGTCGGGCCGCAGCCCGTGGGCCTCCCACAGCCGGTACAGGGCCACCTCGACGGCGAACAGCGCGGGCTGGGTGAGGTCGGTGCGGTGCAGCAGGGCGGACCGAGGGGTGCCCTCGGCCGCCTCGATCACGGAGCGCACCGGCACCTCCGTGAGCCCCTCGAAGGCGGTGGCTGTATGGGTCAGGGCGCGGCGGTACACGTCGTGTCCGAGCAGGCCCGTGCCCATTCCCCGCCGCTGGCTTCCCTGGCCGGTGAACAGGACCGCCAGGGGAGGCGGCGGGCTGGCGGTCTCCGTCAGGAGCGCCATGGGGGGCAGCACGCCCTCCTGGGCGAACCGTGACAGGCGATCCGCCAGCTCCTGGGGATCGATCTCGGCCGGGATCGGCCACGCCAGCCGATGGGTGTGGTGGGAGCGCTCGGTGGCCAGCGCCCGGGCGATGCGGGCGGGGCTCGGCTCCGTGCGCTCCTCGCGCAGCAGGGCAGCCAGCCGGCCTGCCTGGGCGCGCACCGCGGCGGGCTCCCTCGCCGAGATCAGCAAGGGGAAGGCGGGGGCGCTGACGGCTGCGGGGGCACCGGGCGGTCGCTCCGGGGGCGTCTCCAGGATCAGGTGCGCGTTGGTGCCCGACAGACCGAAGGCGCTCACGCCAGCGCGGCGGGGACGATCGGGCTGGCGGGGCCAGGGGCGGGGGGCGTCCACCACGCGCACGGGTAGATCGTCCCACGCGATGTGGGGGTTGCGCGGGTGGGTGAAGGGCGTAGCGGGCACGGTCTCGTGGCGGAAGGCGGCCAGCACCTTCACCACGCCGGCCAGGCCCGCGGCCGCCTCCAGGTGGCCCACGTTGGGCTTGATGGATCCCACGGCCACCGGCTCCTCGGGACGCCGGTCCCGGCCGTACACCGACGCCACGGCCTGCACCTCGATGGGGTCCCCGAGCTCGGTGCCGGTGCCGTGGCACTCCACGTAGTCGACGTCGGTGGGGGACAGCCCCGCCGCTGCGAGGGCCGCGCGGAGCACCTTCTTCTGGCTCGTGCCGTTGGGGGCGGTGATCGAGGCGCTGGCGCCGTCGTGGTTGATGGCCGAGCCGCGCACCACGCCCAGGATCGGCCGATCCTGCTCGAGCGCGTCCGACAGCCGCTGCACGGCGAGCACGATGCAGCCCTCGCCACGTCCGAAGCCGTCGGCGTCCGCACTGAAGGTCTTGGAGCGACCGTCGGGCGCCAGAGCGCGGGTGCGGGAGAGCAGGATGGTGGCCTCGGGGCTCGCCAGCACCGACACGCCCGCCGCCAGGGCCAGATCGCACTCCCGCAGCCGCAGGGCCTGGCAGGCCAGGTGCAGCGCCACCAGCGACGAGCTGCAGTCGGTGTTCACGCTCATGGTGGGGCCTTGCAGCCCGAGGTGGTAGGCGATGCGGCCCGCGGCGAAGGCGCTGTCGGCGCCCTGCAGTACCAGGGGGCCTCCGGCAGCGGCGGACTCGCCGAAGTGGCCGAGCACGATCCCGGTGTACACGCCGGTCTCGGTGTTGCGAAGGCGGTCCGCGGCGATGCCTGCGGACTCCAGCGCCTCCCAGGCACCCTCCAGCAGCAGGCGCTGCTGAGGGTCCATGAGCTGGGCCTCGAGGGGGCCGATCCCGAAGAACGCGGCGTCGAAGGCGCTCGCCTCCTCGAGGAAGGAGGCCTTGCGGATGTAGGTGCGGCCCACGGCGTCGGGGTCTGCGTCGTAGAACTCGTCGTTGCTCCAGCGATCCTCGGGCACGGTGCAGAGCGTGTCGCGGCCGTCGTCGAGCAGCGTCCACAGGGCGTCCAGCGAGGTCACGCCACCAGGCATGCGCAGGCCCACTCCGACCACGGCGATGGGCTCCGAGCCTGCCTCGGCGATTCCGGGGCCTGCCTGCCGCGCGGGGGCGAGGGGCGTGAGCACCAAGGTGGCCTCGCCGAAGGAGACGGCCAGCAGGTCGGCGAGGCGGGCGGCGAGCCTCGCGGGGGTGGGGAAGTCGTAGACGAGGGTGGCGGGCAGCTTGGTGCCCACGGCCTCCTGCAGCCGACGCCGCAGCTCGATGGCCATCAGCGAGTCGATGCCCTGGTCGAGGAAGCCCGTGGTGGCGTCGAAGGCGTCGAGCCCGACGAGGTGGGCCGACTGCTGGCAGATGTGGTCTTGCAGTGCGCGTCGACGCTGCTCCACGGCCACGTGGCGCAGGGACTCCACCCACGGAGCGAGCTCCGGGCCGGAGATCTCGGAGGCGTCGGTGACCGACTCGCGCGCGGCGGGGATCGTGTCGAGGAAGGGCCGGCGGCGGCTGGAGGCGAACAGGGGCGCGAAGCGAGCCCAGTCGACCTGGGCGACCAGCAGATCGGATCGCTGCAGCGCTGCCTGGTCGAGGGCCGACAGCGCCTGGTGCGCGGGCATGGGGTGCAGCCCGAGCGCGCTGGACCGCTCGCTGCTCACCCCGTGACCCAGACCCTCCTCGAAGGGGCCCCACGCGACGGCCAGGGCCGGCAGGCCCGCCGCGTGGCGGTGCTGTGCCAGGGCGTCGAGGTAGGCGTTGGAGGCGCTGTAGGCGCCGAGCTCGGCGCCACCCCAGGTCGCCGCGGCGGAGGAGAAGAGCAGGAAGGTACGAGGTGCGTGGGCGGGGTCGGAGAAGGCGGCGTGTAGCGCCTTGGCGCCGCCCACCTTGCTCGCCGTGCTGCGCGCGAGATCCGCCACGGTGAGCTGGTCCAGTGGCTGCAGCGGGGCGTTCCCCGCCAGATGGAGCACCGCCGTCACCGGGGTGTCTGCGTCGCGCAGCTCGGCCACCAGGGTCGCGATGGCGCCCTCGTCGCTGACGTCGCAGGGAGCGAGCACCAGCCGAGCTCCTCGGGTCTGCAGCGCTGCCGTCAGCTCGGCTCCGGTGGCGTCGGCGGTGCCCTGGCGCCCCGCGAGCACGATGTGTTCGGCGCCGCGGTCGACCAGCCAGTGGCACACTGCGCTCGCGACGGGACCCGTGCCTCCGGTGACCAGTACCGTGCCCTGCACCTGCACCGGCTCCGAGGCCTCGATGGACGCGGCTGCGAGCCGCCTGGCGTGGATGCCCTGTGCGCGCACCGCGAGCTGATCCTCGTGGTCCAAGCCTGCGACCGCCCGCGCCACCCGCTCCGCGGCGGCCTCGTCGACGTGGTCGGGCAGATCGATCACGCCGCCGTAGCGGCTGGGTGCCTCCAGGCCGAAGGCGCGCGCCAGCCCCCAGATCATGGCGGCGGCGGGGTCGCGCACGGGATCGGCGTCGGTCACGCTCACCGCACCTCGGGTGAGCATCCACACCGGCGCATCCGCTGTGTGGCTGGCCTTCAGCAGCTTCAGCGTGGTGGCCAGGCCCCGCGGGATCGAGGGGTGCTCGGGGTGCGGGGTGGTGCACAGCGACAGCAGCGACACCACCCCGGCGGGGCTCGGCAGCGTCGCGAGGTCCAAGGAGTCGCCTGTCACCGCGTGGAGCGCCACCTCGGCGCCGGCGTGGCTCAGGGCCGCGCGAAGGCGCTCTGCCACCGGATCGAGCGATCCGTCGCCCGTCGTCAGCAGCCACCAGGTTCCGCGGAGCCGACGCACGGGGCGGTCTCCCAGGGCGTTCCAGCGCACCTCGTAGCGCCAATCCGCCACGCGCCGGCGGGCGTCGGAGCGGTGGTGCCAGGCCGTCAGTGCGGGTGCCAAGGTGGCGAGCTGCGTTCGTTGGGCGTCGTCGAGGCCCAGCGCGTCGAGTCGACCCGACTGCAGGGCCTCCCAGAAGGCGGCGTCTGCAGGTGGCGGCTTCTGTGCGTCGTCGTCGAGCCAGTGGGAGCTGCGCTGGAAGACCGTGGTGGGGACCGAGATCCGGCGCGGCTCGAGGCGCTCGAACCACGCCCCCAGGTCGACGGGTCGGCCCGCCACGTGGGCCCGACACAGCGCGTCGGTGAAGGCCAGCTCCTCGTCGCGGTCGCGGTTCAGGCTCGCGATGAAGGTGGCGTCCTCGTCGATGCAGCCCGCCCCCGCGGCGCTCAGGATGCCGCGCGGCCCGCACTCCACGAAGGTGGTGGCGCCCGCGGCGGCCAGCGCGCGCATGCCGTCGAGGAAGCGCACGCCGTGGCGCACGTGACGCACCCAGTAGCCGGGATCCGACAGCTCCTCGCGGGTGGCGAGGCGGCCGTGCACGTTGCCCACGATGGCCAGGTGTGGCTCGCGGAACGTGAGGCTGCGCACCACTGTCTCGAAGTCCTCGAGCATGGGCTGCATCAGCGGCGAGTGCGAGGCGTGGCTCACCTCCAGGCGGCTGGTGCGGCGCCCCCACTGCTTCACCGTGGCGGTGATGGCCTCGGTGGCCGCGCTCTCGCCCGAGATCACCACGGAGCTGGGTCCGTTGATGGCGGCGATGGCCACGTCGGGGTGGGCGTCGACGAGGGGGAGCACCTCGGACTCCGAGGCCTCCAGGGCCACCATGGAGCCCGTGGCGGGCAGGGCGGCCATGCGGCGGCTGCGCTCCACCACCAGGCGCGTGGCGTCGGCCAGATCGAGCAGGCCGGCCACGTGTGCGGCGACGATCTCGCCGTTGGAGTGGCCCATCACGACGTCGGGCTGCAAGCCGTGGTGCTCCCACAGCCGGAACAGCGCCACCTCGACGGCGAAGAGCGCGGGCAGCGAGGCGTCCAGGGCGTCCAGGCGGGTCGACTCCGGTGATCCCACGGGGGCCTCGATGAGCTGGCGCAGATCGAAGGGCAGCTGGCCCTGCATGATCTCGAGCGTCTCGTCGAAGGAGGCGGCGTAGGCTTCGAACGCGGTGTACAGACCCAGGCCCATGCCCGGTCGCTGGCTGCCTCCGCCCGTGAACAGCACCGCGGTCTTCCCACGGAGGCGCTCCACCACACCCACCGAGGCGTCCGCGGGCGCGGGGCCCCCGTCGGCGTAGGCGTGCAGGGCCTGGGACACCTCGCGCGGGGTGGTGTCGGCGGGGATCGCCCAGCCGAGCCGCGTGGGGTGGTGGGTGCGGTCGCGGGCCAGGGCTGCCGTCACGTCGCGCAGGGGTGGGGTGCGCTGGCTCAGGAAGTCGCTCAGCCGTGCCGCCTGCGCGCGCAGGGCGGCTGCGTTGCGCCCGGAGAGCACCAGCGGCAGGGCCGTGCGCGGAGGCGTGCCCTTGGCCGTCTCGGTGACGGGGGGCTCCTCGAGGATGGCGTGGGCGTTGGTGCCCGACAGCCCGAAGGAGCTGACCCCCGCGAGGCGCGGCCGCTCGCTGCGGGGCCACTGGGTGACTTCGTCCACGACGGCGACGGGCAGCGCCGCCCAGTCGATGTGACGATTGCGGGGACGCGTGTGCTGGCTGGCGGGCAGCTGCTCGTGGGCCAGGCTGGCGAGCACCGTGGCCACACCTGCCAGGCCAGCCGCCGCCTCCAGGTGCCCGAGGTGGGTCTTCACCGCGCCCAGGCGCACGGGCTCGGCTCGATCCGGGCCGTACACCGCTGCGACGGCGCCCACCTCGATGGGATCGCCCAGGGCGGTGCCGGTGCCGTGGCACTCCACGTAGTCCACGTCGGAGCCCTGCAGCCCTGCCGCGGCGAGGGCGGCGCGCAGCACCTTCTGCTGGCTGGAGCCGTTCGGGGCCGTGATCCCCGAGCTCGCCCCGTCGTGGTTGATGGCGGTGCCGCGGACGAGCCCCAGGATGGGCCGCCCCTGCGCCTCGGCGTCCCCGAGGAGCTGCAGGGTCAGCACCACGCAGCCCTCGCCGCGACCGAAGCCGTCGGCCTCGTCGGAGAAGGTCTTCGACCGACCGTCCGGCGCGAGCGCGCGGGTGCGCGACAGGAGCACGAAGGTGTCGGGGTCGGGCCACACCGACACCCCCGACGCCATGGCCAGCCCGCACTCGCCGTTGCGAAGCGCCTGGCAGGCCAGGTGCAGCGCCACCAGCGACGAGCTGCAGTCCGTGTTCACGCTCATCGCGGGGCCCTGCAGGCCCAGGTGGTAGGCCAGCCGCCCCGCGGCGAAGGCGCTGTCGGCTCCCTGCAGCGCGAAGGGACCACCCCGGGCGGCGTCGGCGCCGTAGTTGCTCGGCACGATGCCCACGAACACGCCCGTCTCGGTGTCGGTCAGGGAGCCGGGCACGATCCCGGCGTGCTCCAGGGCCTCCCAGGAGGTCTCCAGCAGCAGCCGCTGTTGCGGATCCATGTGCTGCGCCTCGAGGGGCGGGATCCCGAAGAAGCCCGCGTCGAACTGGTCGACGTCGTCGAGGAACGACGCGTGGCGCACGTAGGTGCGGCCTACGACGTCGGGGTCGGGGTCGTAGACGGCGGCTGCGTCCCAGCGCTCGCCAGGCACGCCGCGCACGGTGTCGCGACCCTCCGACAGCACGGCCCACAGGCCCTCGAGATCGTCGGCGCCGCCGGGGGCGCGCAGCCCGATCCCCACGATGGCGACGGGCTCGTCGGCGCGTCGCGTGCGGTGGGTGTCCGCCGAGCGTGGGGCGCTGTCGGAGAGCCGCTGTGCGAGGTGGAGGCCCAGCCGTGCCGGCGTGGGGTGATCGAAGACGACGGTGGCGGACAGCGGTAGATCGAGCCCGTGCTGCAGCCTGCGGCGCAGCTCCACGGCCATCAGGGAGTCCATGCCCTGGTCCGCGAAGCCGCGATCGAGCTGCACCGCGCTCGCCTCGTCGTAGCCGAGAACCTCGGCGAGGGAGGAGGCGACGCGCTGGGTGAGGGCGTCCTGCAGGGGAGCCTCGGCGAGGCCCTCGAGGGCTGCTCTCCACGGCGCCTGCGGGGTGGCGGGGGCCTGCTGCACATCGGTCACCGCGTCGAAGGTGCGGCGCGGGCCCGTGGTCTGCAGGAAGCGGGACCAGTCGATGTCGGCCACCACCTGGGTAGCGCGCCTGCTCGCCGCCGAGGCGCGCCACGCGGGCAGCGCGCGCTCGGGCGTGAGCGGCCTGAGGCCCAGGCGGGTGAAGCGCTCGCCCATGCCCTTGGCCATCCCCACCGTCAGGGGGCCCCAGGCGATGGCGGTGGCCCGCCGGCCCTCGGCCCGCCACTGGCTCGCCAGGGCATCGAGGGCTGCGTTCGCCGCTGCGTAGTTGCCCTGACCCGCCTGGCCGAAGACGCCCGAGGTCGAGGAGAACAGCACGAACGCCGCCAGATCGAGGTGAGCCGTCAGGGCTGCCAGGTGCACCGCACCTCGCACCTTGGCCCGCGCCACCCGCTCCAGCGACATCGGAGTCAGCGACTGCAGCGGGGCGTCTTGCACGATCCCGGCTGCATGGAACACCGCCACCAGCGGCCGCTCTGGGTCGATTCCGCCGATCAGGGCGGCGAGGGACCCGCGATCCACCACGTCGCAGGCCGCCACGGACACGCTGTCGGCACCTGCCTCGAGCAGCGTACGTCGCAGTGCCTCGGCGCCCTCGGCCTCACCGCCGCGGCGCGACAGCAGCACCAAGTGCCGCACGCCCTCCGTGACCAGCTGCCGCGCGAGCGCGGAGCCCAGTGCGCCCGTGCCCCCGGTGATCAGCACCGTTCCGTCGAGGGACGGTGAAGACACGGTCTGGGGGGCGGTGCGCACCAGGCGCGGCGCGTAGGTGCCATCGGCGCGCAGGGCGCACTCGTCCTCTCCGCTGTCCAGGGCCGCCACCAGGCGGGCCGCCAGCGGCTCGTCCACGGCTCGGGGCAGGTCCACCAGGCCCACGGTCTGCTCGGGTCGCTCGTGGCGCAGAGAGCGGGCCAGGCCCCACGCCATCGCGGCTCCCGGATCCACGGTGTCGTCGGCGGTGGCCACCGCGCCGCGGTGGGTGCCGATCCACACCGGAACGGTGGGCGGCAGCGCCTGCAGCAGACGCAGCGTGGCGGCCGCTCCTCGCGTGACGCTCGCGCCGTCGAGCACGGGCTCCGCGTCCAGCGAGAGCAAGGTCAGCACCCGGTCGGCGTCCAGCGCCTCGGCCACGCGGTCGATGGCGTCTTGGTCGAACACGTCCACGGCGCGCAGCGTGGCGGTGTGGCCCGCCGCCGTCAGCGCTGCGGCCACCGTACGGGCGATCTCGGTGGCGTGGGCGTCCTGGGGGTGGATCACCTCGGTGCGCGTCGGCGAACCGGCCGTCGCTGCCTCGATGGGCTGCCACTGCAGGTGGTAGCTCCAGGAGGCCGCGGGATCGGGGCCCGAGCGCCAGGTGCTGGTGCCCGTGCCGCGGGGCCCCTGCAGCCAGTGGCGGGTGCGGGCGAAGGCATAGGGCGGCAGCCACACGCGGCTGGCCTGGGTGGGGTGGAACAGCGCCTCGAGATCCAGGGCGTGGCCCGCGGCGTGCACGTCGCACAGCGCGGACACGTAGGTGAGGACCTCGTCGCGCTCCCGGTGGAGGCTGGGGGCGAAGAGGGCGGACTCGTCCACACAGCCCGCGCCCATCGCCGCGAGCACGCCGTGGGGGCCGCACTCCACGAAGGTGGTGGCCCCTGCCGCCGCCAGCGCACCCATGCCGTCGGCGAAGCGCACCGTCTGGCGCACGTGCTGGACCCAGTACTCCGGATCCGCCAGCTGCTCGGACGTGGCCAGCCGCCCGTGCACGTTGCCCACGATGGGGATGCGGGGGGCCTGGAAGGTCAGATCCGCCACCACCGCGCGGAAGTCTGCGAGCATGGGCGTCATGCGCTCGGAGTGGAACGCGTGGCTCACCCGCAGGCGACGCACGCGCGCACCCCGGGTGGAGAAGTGCTCCGCCACGGCGTCGGCCGCGGCTTCGTCTCCCGAGATCACCACGGAGCTGGGTCCGTTGACGGCCGCGAGCGACAGCGCCGTGCCGTGCTCCGCCAGCAGGGGCACCACCTCGGACTCCGGCGCGCCGATGGCCACCATCGCGCCGCCCTCGGGCAACGCGGCCATGCCCTGTCCGCGGGCCACCACCAGCCGCGCGGCGTCGGCCAGCGACAGCACGCCGCCCACGTGGGCCGCGACGATCTCGCCGATGGAGTGCCCGCAAAGCAGATCCGCGCGCAGCCCGTGGTGCTCCCACAGGCGGAACAGCGCCACTTCCACGGCGAACAGGGCAGGCTGGGTGAGGTCCGTGCGATGCAGCAGCTTCGCGGGCGCGCTGCCTGCCTCGGCGGTCAGCACCGTCCACAGAGGGTGGGGCAGCGCGTCGTCGAAGGCCGCGGCTGTCGCGCGCAGGTGCTCGGCGAACACCTCGAAGGTGCGAGCGAGGCCCGAGCCCATCTGGGCGCGTTGGCTGCCCTGGCCCGTGAACAGCACGGCGACCTGGCCGCGGCTCGCGCCGATGGTGCGCACCTGCCCCCGCGGAGGCGGCTCGCCGTGCTCCGCGAGCTTCGCGAGGCCCGCGGCCACCTCGGCGGCGGGGGTGTTCGTCGGCACCGGCCAGGTCAGGCGCACCTCGTGGTGGGTGCGGTCGCGGGCGAGGCTGCTGGCGAGGTCCGCCGTGCGGGGGCTGGGGGTGGCGCTCGTGAGGTGGCTGGCCAGCTGTCGGGCTTGCTCGCGAAGGGCGGGCTCCGTCTTGGCCGACAGCAACAGCGGGACCACGGGCAACGGCGCCGCCAGCTTCGGCTCGGCGAGCACGGCGTCCGGATCCACCGACTCCCAGCGGAGCTCGCAGCCGCGCAGCCACAGGGCCTTCGCCTGCTCCTCCACGTCGACGCGGCCGCACGGCGCCAGCGCCAGCGCATGGGGGCTCGGCGCACCCTCCTCGCGAGGCGCCGCCGTGAGTGCTCGTGCCCCTTGCTCCACCGTGAGCTCGCCTCGCAGCACGGCGGCAGCGACGGCGCCCGAGCCGACTCCCGTGATCTGGGTGGGCGAGACGTCCCAGGACCACCACAGCTCGGCCAGGGCCACCTGTGCGGCGAACCACGCCGCCCGAAGCTGTAGGCCCTCGGCACTCCCCGAGGCCAGCACCGTCCTCACGGAGGTGCCGATGACAGGCGCCAGTGCAGCGTCGCAGCGCAGCAGCGTGGCGCGGAAGCGAGGGTTGGTGGTGAGCAGCTCCGCCACGGGCTGCAGCGACCGATCGTCGGGGGCTGGAAGCCACCAGCTCACCCGGGCGTTCTCGGCGCCGGCATCCGTCGGATCGGCGGCGGCCGTTCGCAGGGCAGACAACAGCTCGGCCCCCGTGCTGGCCCAGACGGCCGCGCGGGTGGTGCCCCGTCCGTAGGTGCCGGCCAGGGTGCGCCAGGCCAGGGGCTCCGACACTCCGCGGATCCAGGCCATGAGGGTGTGGGCCAGCTGCGCCAGCTCCGCCGGATCCGAGCCCGCCAGGCCCAGGCCGCAGCGCGCCCGGCCCGGGGGCTCCTGCAGCGCCACGTGGGCGTTGGTGCCCCCGAAGCCGAAGCTGCTCACGCCGGCGTAGCGCACCTCGGAGTTGGGCCACTCCGTCGTTCCGTCCACCACCGCCAGCTTGTTGCGCACCCAGTCGATGCGGGGGTTGGGGGTGTCGAAGTGCAGGTTGCGGGGCAGCGACCCGCGGTGCAGCGCCAGGCTCGCCTTGATCAGGCCCGCGATCCCGGCGGCGGCCTCGAGGTGACCCAGGTTGGTCTTGATGGAGCCGATCTGTAGCGGATGCTCTCGGTCCGGGGCGAACACCTCGGCCAGCGAGGTCGCCTCGATGGGATCGCCGAGGACCGTGCCGGGGCCGTGGGTCTCCACGTAGGCCACGTCGCGTGGGGGAACGCCCGCGGCGGCCCAGGCGCGCCGGTAGACGTCGGCCTGGGCGTCGGGATTGGGGGCCGTCAGGCCGTTGCTGAAGCCGTCGTTGTTGACCGCGCTGCCGCGGATCACGCCGTAGATCCGATCTCCAGCGGCGATGGCGTCGCGCAAGCGGCGGAGCACCACCACGCCGCAGCCCTCACCGCGCACGTAGCCGTTCGCGTCGGCGTCGAAGGCGCGGCACTGACCCTTGGGGTTCATGGCCCCGAACTTGGTCATCATGACGGTGGAGTGGGGCGCCACCATGAGGTTGACGCCGCCGGCCAGGGCCAGGGTGGACTCCCCACGGCGCAGGCTGTTCAGCGCCAGGTGCACCGCCACGAGCGACGAGCTGCAGGCCGTGTTCACCGTCATGGCCGGCCCCACCAGGCCCAGCCGGTAGCTCAAGCGGGCGGGGATGATGCTGATGTCCCAGCCGGTGGCGGAGTGCTCGGCGATGGCCTCGGCTGAGTTGCCTGCCACGCGCGCGTAGCCCTGCCACATCGCGCCGAAGAACACCCCCGTGCGCGTACCGTGCAGCGTGCCGGGCACGATGGAGGCGTCTTGCAGAGCGCGCCAGGCCGTCTGCAGAGCGAGCCGCTGCTGCGGATCCATCTGTGCCGCTTCGCGAGGGCTGATGCCGAAGAAGCGCGCATCGAAGGCATCCACGTCGGGCACGAAGCCGCCCCAGCGCGTGCTCATGCGACCTGAGGCGGCCGGGTCGTCGTCGAGCCAGTCGTCGATGTGCCAGCGCTCGGGAGGCACCTCGCCGATGGCGTCGTGGCCGGACTGCAGCGCGTGCCACAGCGCCTCTGGTCCGTCGAGCCCGCCCGGCAGGCGGCAGCCGATCCCGACGATGGCGATGGGCTCGTCGCCCGACGGCACGTCGTCGGTACCTCCTCCGAAGGCAGGCGTGGTCGGCTCGGTGGCAGTGCTGCCCAGGTGGCGCGCGAGCAGGGCGATGGTGGGGTGCTGCCACACGGCCGTGGCGGGCACCGGTCGCTCCAGCCGCTCCGCCAGGGACTCCGCCAGTGCGGTGGCCCGCATGGAGTCGACGCCGAGCTCGCGAAAGCGTCGATGCAGGGGAACTGCGGTGGGCTCTAGATCCAGTGCCTCGCCGACGAGCTGTCGGAGCAGGTCCACGAACAAGGAGATGTCGAGCGTCGAGAGCTCGGAGGATTGATCCGCCATGTCTCCCTATTCGAACGTCACCACGAAGAAGCTGAGGTCATCCTCCAGCGGGTGGCCGCCCCGCGCGCCGTCCGCGCCGTCGACGAGGGCATGAACGATGTCTCGAGCAGGCAGGTCCGCCGTATTCGCAAACAGGCTCCGCACACCCTTGATACCGAGCTGTCGGCCCCGGGCCGTGGGCATCTCGAGCAGACCGTCGGTAAACACGAGTAGGCGGTCCCCGGGTGCGACCGTCAGCTCCACGGGCTCGCGCACTCCCTTGCCGTGCCCCACCGGCAGGCTTGCCGGGGTGTCTACGATCTGGACCTGTCCGCCTGTCCAGTGCAGGATGGGCAGGGCGGCAGCCCCCACGATGCGCACACAGCGTCGCTGTGCGTCGAACGACAGTGCGCACAGCGAGATGGTCATCTCGGTCTGGGCGATGCCGTGCAGGTAGGTGTCGAGTGCCGACAGCAGCGTGTGGGCGTCGACGTCCTCTCCCACGCTCGACGAGGAGCGCGCCCCCAGGAAGGTCATGGCGGACACCGCCATCATGGCGGCTCCGGCGCCGTGTCCCGTCACGTCGCCCACCACGAGCAGCGGCTTGTCGCGGTCGCCGTCGTACCACCAGAAGTCGCCGCTGCACTGGGTCATGGGGCGGTAGTGTGCGGCAATGCCGAAGAAACCCTCGTGACGCAGGGTGTTCGACGGAGGCAGGAACAGGGTCTGCAGGCTGCCCGTCAGCGCCAGGTCCTTCTCCATGGCCACCCGCTGGGTCTCCTGGTTGGCCATGCGTGCCGTCTGCAGCGCCAGCGCCACGTGGCTGCCCATGCCCTGCAGGAAGTCGATGTCGTCGTCCACGAACAGGCCCCGCATGAGGCGGCTGTCCACGTAGACGACGCCCAGCACCTGGCCCTGCAGCATGAGGGGTGCGGCCATGATGCTCCGCAGATCGAAGGCCACGGCACTCTCGGAGGCGAGCAGCTGGCCGCCGTCGTCTCCGGTGGCCACCACGCCCTGCTGCGACTGGAGCACCTGCTCCACGATGGTGGAGCTGTAGGCCGTGAGCTCGGCGATGTCCGATCCGTCGGAGGTGCGGCCTGCCTTCAGCTTCAGCGCTCCGTCTTCGAGCAGCAGCAGGAACCCACGCTCGGCGCCGAGCTCCCCCACGATGGCGTCGAGTGCGGCGCGCGCCTGCTCCTTGGGGTCCAAGCTCGACGCCGAGGCCATGCTCACCTCGAGCAGCGCCTCGGCCCGTCGGGAGGAGCGTACCGCCGTCAGCGAGGTGGACAGCTGACTCGTCGTCGCCGAGGCCGCGGGGCGCGGCGAGATCTGGAACTCGGACTGGATCCGCTCCACGCGGTGCACGTAGCTCTGCTCTCCGGCGATCCGCAGGGCCTCGCGTGCTGCTTGCTGCATCGCCTGCTCGTCGCCGAGCGCTCGGGCCAGCCGCGCTCGCTCGAGGGCGACCTCGAAGTGGCCCCAGGGGGAGTCGCAGGCGTTGGCGTCCGCCGTGGCTTGCTCCAACAGCTCGGCGACCTCGTCGGTGCGGCCGTCGAGGCGGGCGACGGAGGCCTGGAGCACCGACAGGTGGCAGCGGTGCACGGGGGGCTGGCTGGTGCCCAGGGCGCGCTGCAGCGCCTCGTCGAGCTCTGCCCGCGCCGCGGGTCGGTCCGCCTCGGGGACCGCCTGGAGCCGGTCGCGGCACACGTAGGCCACCACCAGCCACATGGCCCACGTCCAGTAGTCGCTCGGGTTGTAGCCGAGCATCTCCCGGGCGTGGTCGATGGCGACGTCCAGCTCGCCCACCTCGTAGGCGGCCAGCATGTAGTGGTCGAGCTTGCAGGCCTGCAGGAAGCGGATGTCGGGCTCGGTGTCGTACAGGCCCTGCCACTCCCGTCGGTACTCGCGTCCCTCTGCGCCGCGTCCCACCATCGTGAGCTGGGAGTAGAGGATCAGGTAGGCGCAGGTCTGCATGAGCAAGTTGCCGGTCTGGTTGATCTGCTCGAGCCGACCCTGGAAGAACTGGATGGCGCGGTGCGGGTAGCCGCGGATCACGTACTGGTAGCCCGTGGTCACGGCCCACTGCGCGTAGTCCCATGCGCCCAGGTACAGCACCACCTGCTGCTCCACCTGCATCGCCATGGGCTCGGCGAGCAGGATGTCCCCGGCCATCTCGTAGGTCCAGGCGCGGTACATCCGCGTGTAGGCCAGGGTGGCCGGATCTCCCAGCTGCTCGGCCATCGTCACCGACAGCTCGGCGTGGCGGTAGGCCTCTTCCTTGTGGCCCATCAGGCCCAGCAGCAGCCCGTACCAGGTCTCGGAGCTCGCCGCCTCGCGGCAGACGCCCAGCGGATGTGTGACGAGCCGTCCGAGCATGATCAGCAGCGGCACGCGCGTGGGGCTGATCCCGGGCGTCATGAGGCCGGCCATGCTCGCGGTGGCGTAGAGCTGGTAGAGCAGCTTGCTGCGCGCGACCTGCTCGGCGTCGGTGGGGAGCTCGGTGGGGGTGAGTGCGGCGAGCCGGGCCATGCATTCCTGCAGCAGGGCCCCCTCCAGCTCGGCGCTGTCGGGGAAGGGTGCGTCGAGCACGGCCAGGGCATGGCGGATGGCCTCCCAGGCTTGCTCGAACCGGCTCTCCGTGGCCAAGGCGGCGGCGATGTGCAGCGACAGCCGAACCACGTCCACCGGCTCGTGGGCGTGTCCGATGGCGAGCTCGAGCTGCTCGAGGGCGAGCTGCAGCTGACCCACGCGGGTGGCGGCCACACCGAGGGCCTCGTGCAGCCTCACGCGCACGTCGGCGCTCGGGTCGACGGACTCCTGCAGGGCGAGGGACCCCTGCAGCCACTCGAAGGCTTCGGGGAAGGCGTAGCTGTCCAGCGCGCGCGCTCCGGCCTCCAGCGAGGTCTCGAAGACGCGCTGTCGGTGGGCGTCGACGTGCCCCGCCGCGTAGTGCCGGGCCAGGGCGAAGGTGTGCTCGGCGTCGTCGCTGTCCCGGGCGTCCAGCACCTGTGCGATGGCCTGGTGGCGATCGCGCTGCTCGGCCTGTGACAGGGGAGCCGTCATCGCCTCGCGGATCCGGTCGTGGATGAAGCTCACCTGCTCGTCGTCCACCCACTCGAGCAAGTTGGCCCGCACCAGCTCGCGTACGGCGCGGGTGCCGTGCGCCATGGAGCAGCCCACCACCTCCACGGCGCGCTGCACGGGGAACGTGGCGCCGAGTAGGGCGCCGGTGCGCGCGAGGTCCAGCACGTCGGGCGAGAGGTTCTCGCTACGGTCCACCACGAGCTGGACCACGTCGTCCGTGAGGTCCACCGTGGCGAGTCGCTCGGCGTCGGCGTGCCAGCCGCTGGGGCCGAGGGTGACGGCTCCGCACTCCACCAGCGCGCGCACGTACTGGCCGATGGCGAAGGGGTTGCCCTGGCCCAGGGCGACGATCCGCGCCTGTACGGCCGGATCCACCGGACGCTGGCCGAGGTGATGCGAGATCAGCTGGACGGCGTCTGCCTCCGCGAGGGGCTCGAGGGTGAGGCGCTGATGCAGTCCAGCACCCAGGGTGCTCGCCAGCCGCTGCACGGCGACGCCGTCGGCGCCTTGGTTGCGGGCGGTCATCACCACGAGCAGGGGCACGTCTCGCACCAGCGCGGTCAGGCGACGGAGCACCTGGGGGCTGGTGCGATCCAGCCACTGCACGTCGTCCACCAGCAACACCACGCGCTCGTGGGTGTGGGCCATGGCCGCGATGAACCCAGCTAGCGCGTCATAGAACCGGACCTGCTCCGACGACGGATCGAGGGCCGCCACGTCGGGCACGTCCTGCAGCAGCCAGCCCATGCCCGGAGACAGGCGCTTCAGCAGGCCTCCCCAGCTGCCAGCGGCGCGCCGCAGGGCGTCGCGGCGGCTCGGGTGTCCGTCCTGGTCCCACCGCAGCTGGGAGACGTAGCGGTCGAGGGCATCGCGGAGGGGGCCGAACGGGGTGGTCTCCCCCGCGTTGCACTTGGCGGACAGCACCAAGGTGCCCGGTCCGCGCAGCGCGTCCACGACCTCGCGGGCCAGCCGCGTCTTGCCCGTGCCCGACGAGCCCTCGATCAGCACGAACGAGCCGTGCCCCGCCGCCAGATCCGCGCGACACGCCTGCAGCGAGGCCAGCTCCTGGTCTCGGCCCACCAGCCGGACCTCCGTGCCGAGGCGCTGGAAGTCCCGGGTGCCCAGCACCAGCTCGCCGGCCACCGCCGACGCGTGCAGTGCTGCGCGCGCGTCGAGGTCGGCCAGCAGGCCCATCGCGCTCTGGTACCGATCGGCGGGGTCCTTGGCGAGGAGCTTGGCGACGATGGCCGACAGCACCGGGCCGATGGCGGGATTCACCGAGGTGAGACCGGGCGCTTCGGTGGCGGCGTGCATCTGGATGAGACGAGACACGTCGTCGCTGACGAAGGGGGGCTGGCCGGTGGCGCAGAAGAACAAGGTGCAGCCCAGGGCGTACAGATCGGCGCGGGCGTCGATGCCTCGCTGGGTGAGCCGGATCTGCTCGGGCGGCGCATAGAGCAGCGTGCCTGCCACGCGGTCGACGGTGTCTCCTTCGTCGACGCGCGCGCGCGCGAGCCCGAAGTCGATGAGCTTGGGGGCTCCCTGGGCGTCGCACACCACGTTGCTCGGCTTGACGTCCTGATGCACCAGGCCGTGGCGATGCACCTCCGACAGGGCGCTGGCGAGCTGGCTCGCGAGCTCGAAGATCCGCGGCTCGGGCAGGGGACCCGAGCGCTGCACCTCCGTCGCGAGGTCTTCGCCCTGCACGTGCTCCATCACGATGTAGGGCCGTTCGCCGATCTCCCCCGCCTCCAGGATGGTCACCACGGAGGGGTGGTTCAGGCGGGCGAGGGCCGAGGCCTCCTGCCGGAACTGCAGGGCCGCGTCGGCGTGGGCCCGGGTCGTGCCTTCCTTGAGGATCTTGATGGCGACGGGCTGGCCGTCCCGGGTGCCCCGGTAGACCTGTGCGTGGGCGCCGTGTCCGATTTCGTCGATGATGTCGAGGCCGTCGAGCTCGAGGTCGAGTACCGGCATGGGCTCCTCGGTGCCGAGCCGACAGGGTCGGTCAGCGGCGTGTGGCGAAGGCCAGGTACCGGTCGACGATGTCGTCGAACTCGGCGGTCCTGGCGCACTGAGTGCAGGTCATGGTCTCGGCCACGCTCACGTGGGCCCCCGACGCGATGTCCAGGGGGGTCTCGAGCTCGGTCCCGCAGTGATCACAGAAGTAGGGCAAGAGCACCGACTGCACGGGAAAGGGGCCGCAGAAGTCGGCGATGAGGTTGAGCTGCCGCACCACGGCGGGCGAGCAGTACAAGAACCGAACGTCGTAGGCCTCCGCCTGCAGCTTCGTGACGAAGCGGATCCACTCGCGGACCCCGCAGGAGTTGATGACGGCGATCTGGGTCAGGTCGATGTGCAGGGTCTTGCCCTCGCACGCGTCGAGCAGGCCGTGGAAGTCGGCGTTCTCGGTGATGCTTCCCGTCAGGCGAACCTGGATGGCCTCGGGTGTCTCTTCGATGGTCCAGTCCAAGGTCATGGCCGTCGACCCTTCACGAAGATGTTGAAGGACGTGCCGGCCCCCACGAAGGCGCGGTAGCCGCCGCTGACGTCGATGAGGCCGATGATCTCGGTGCAGTGCCCGGGCTGGATGTTGACCACGAGGTGCGACACGGAGTCGAACATCTGCAGGAAGCCCAGGCCGGCCCCTCCAGTGGAGCGCATCTGGTCCTCGCCGCCGCGGAAGGCGCGGGCGAGGTTGGCGAGCACGACGTCGGGCGACAGCGATCCGAAGGGGTCGCGGATCGACAGGCCGAACCGGCGTCCGTCGCAGCAGTAGTTCACGGTCAGCTCCTCGTCGGGGCCGAGCTCGACCGGCTCGTTCCGGGAGCGGCCGCCGAAGCGAGGGGAGCCGTCGGGGTTCGTGGGCGCGTTGTACAGCGCGTTGGAGAGGAACTCGTCCAGCACGTTGCGAATCATGTTCCGCAGCCGCCTGGGAACGGCCCGCTCCGTGGCGTAGGCGTCGATCTGGTCGAGGGAGGCGGCGCGCTCCTCGGAGGACTGCACCACGATGCGGCCGAACTGAACGCCCCAGCCGAAGTACTTGTCGAGCCCGAAGATCTCGTCCTGCGTGAGCTTGTGCAGGGTGACCAGCAGATCCGACAGGTCCGGGCCCGACTCGCGGAAGCGCACCAGGTTGGTGAGCACGCCGGCGCCGAAGAGCGAGGCGAGATCACCGTGGTTGAGGTCTTCGGAGAGCAGGACGAGGGGGGGACCGCTCGGATCGGCGAAGCGCTCCATCAGACGGTACTGGTCCCGCGGCGACAGCTTGTCGTAGTGGACCACCACCATCGAGTAGTCGCTGTGTGCGTCGGGCACCTCGCCCACGATCTCGACCCGTCCCACCATGCGGCGGAACAGCCGTGTCATGGGGCCGATCCGTTCGGTGTCCTGGCAGACCAGGGCGACCGCGCTCGTGGCGTCTGTCGGAGCAGTCTCGTCGGTGTCGCCCGTCATCGTGTCCTGCATGCACACGAGCTCATCGGCGCTCCTGCTCGGGGCTTGACTCGTGACCCACGGTCCGGATCGGGAGATGGATGGTGAAGCGGGAGCCTCCCCCGGCCTGGCTCTCGGCCACGATGTCGCCGCCCATGAGGCGACACAGGCGGCGGGTGATGGCCAGGCCCAGGCCGGTGCCGCCGTAGCGGACGCGGGTGCTGGAGTCCGCCTGGGTGAACTCCTCGAACAGCACGGCCACCTGCTCGTCGGACATGCCGATGCCGGTGTCGGCCACCGACAGCATCAGGGTGTCGCCGCTGGCTCCCAGGATCCGGCGGGCCACCAGGGTGATCCGGCCCCCCTCGGTGAACTTCACCGCGTTCGACAGCAGGTTGAACAGGCACTGCCGCAGCGCCTTGGGATCGCCCACCATGGCGCCGAGCCCCGCGCCGACCTCGGTCACCATCTCGTTGCCGCGGGCGGTGGACAGCGCGCGGATGCTCTGGGTGACCTCGTCGATGGGGTCGGCGATCCGGAAGGTCTCGCGCGACAGCTCGAACTTCCCGGCCTCGATCTTCGACAGATCGAGCAGGTCTCCGATCAGGGCGAGCAGGTGGCGGGAGGAGGCCAGGATCCGGCCCAGGACCAGCTGGAGATCCTCGTCGACGTCGAGGTCTTCGCACAGGTACTCGGCGTACCCGATGATCACGTTGAGCGGCGTGCGTAGCTCGTGGCTCATGTTGGTGAGGAAGCGGGACTTGCTGCGGCTGCTCTGCACGGCCGTCCGCGTGGCCTGGCGCTGGGCGTCCTCTGCGGCCCGCAGGGCGGTGACGTCGGTGACGTTGACGACCCAGGCGGGGTGGGGTGCGGGGAACGAGGTGCGCCGGAGCTGGATCTGCAGTGCCTGGTTCGGCCGATCTCGGGCCACGGCGTCGATCACCCCCTCGAGTCGTCCGGGGATGGGGGTTCCGTCTTCGAGCCGCACCAGATCCTGGAGTCGGTGGCCGATCAGATCGGCGCTGCCGAGCAATCCCGCGGCGGCGGGGTTGGCGACCACGATGATCCCGGTGGCGTCGAGTGCCACGACACCGTCCCCCATGGCATCGATGAGGCGAGGGATGACGAGGCATGGCGAGCCGCTGTGGTCCACGTCGACGTCATCGGACCACCGGCGGGCCCACTTGATGTGTGGCCGGTGGGATCGTCGACATGCGGAGGGTCGTCGTCAGTCGGGGAGCGGGTGCTCGTTGCCGTCGAGGTCCACCCACACGGACTGGTGCGACACGCAGGGCACGTGTGTGATGGGCTGGAAGCGGTCGTCGCGGGCGAAGCGGATCTCGGTGAGGCGGATGGCCAGGGCGCGCAGCTCGGCGGGCAGGGCGTCGGCGTGCAGGGGCGTGCGGGGGCGCTGGCCCTCGAGCACGTAGGGACCCGAGCGGGTGTTCTCGTAGCGGCTGTCGTGCTCGTACTGGTACAGGCCGAACCAGGAGGGTCGCCAGGTGCCGCCCGACCATCCGCCGGTGACGAAGCCTCGCTCCAGCAGATCCGCGATCACCTCGACGGGCATGGGGCCCATGGCGGAGACCCAGTGCTCGTGGGTGGTGTGCACGGGGAGTGCGCCGGGGATCAGGTCGCGCACGCGGGGATGCGCCACCGACAGGAGCAGCTCCCAGTACCGTCCGGGGGTGGGGGACGGGTGGCTCAGGCCGACGGGGGTGCCGTCCTGGGGCGGATCGGTGGTGAAGGCCCGGGGATCGACGGGGGGGCCGTATCGCTGCAGGTAGGTCAGGACGTCGTCGCCCCCGTCCTGGCGGCCCCGCCAGGCCTCGGGCAGCGCGCCGGCTTCCCAGGTCTCCGCCACGGCGACGTGCCCGTTCCCATCGATGCAGAACCAGGTGGTGTCCATGCTGTGGGCTGCGGGGTAGGACATGGGGGAACGTGTAATCGGGGTCTGCATCCCATGCTCGCCGTGCCCCGCAACGCCGCGCTGGACGCTGCCCTGGCGGCTGCCGACTCCACCTCCGAGGCGCTGCTGGTCTATGCGGACTGGCTGACGGAGCGCGAGCATCCGCTGGCGGAGTGGATCCGCGACGGGGAGCTGGCGGCGCGCGGGGAGCCGGACGCGGCGCAGCGCGTGCTGGAGCGGCACTACGACGCGGTGGATCTGCGTCAACGCAACCGGGTGGTGGTGGCGTGGCGCGGGATCGCGGTGGGCCTCGAGGTGGATCCGGTGGCGCTGTGGGACGGCGGGGAGGCGGATCAGGAGCTGAAGCGTGTGCTGGCGATGCCTTGGTGTGCGCTGCTGACGTCGATGCGGGTGGCGCTGTGCAGGCAGGAGGAGGTGGACGCGGCGTTGTTGGCGTTGCTGTCGGAGCTGCCGGCGTCGGTGGGGCGGCTGCAGGTCTGCGATCCGTCGGTGCGGGCGACCTCGGGTGGGGGCGCCTACGCAGATCTGTCGGCGGTGCGCTGCCCGAACCTGGTGGACGTGCGGCTGCGAGTGGAGGGGATTGCGGCGGCGCCAGCGGCGGATCTGTCGGGTGTGCGTCGGCTGGAGCTGTGTGCGGGGGAGGCGACGGCGCTGTTGGACGGACGCGACTGGCCGCGGCTGCGCACGCTGCACGCTTGGACGTCAGTGGGTCGGGAGGAGCTGGAGGGCCTGGTGCGTGGGGCGCCCCGGCTGCGCACCCTGGGGCTGCATCACGGCGGGGCGCTCGACGAGATCGCGGAGTGGCCGCTGCTGACGGGGCAGCTGCTTGCGGGGATCGAGGAGCTGGTTCTTCAGGTGGCGTCGGCGGACGCGGCGTCGCTGGGCGGGCTGGCGCGGCGGCTGCCACCGACCGTGCGCACGGTTCGGGTGGTGGAGCCGGGGATGCGGGAGGGTGGGGGGCTGCCGGATCGATTCAGCCGCGAGCTGCCGGACGACGTGCCGCTGATCTGGTAGCGCTTCGCGCCACCTGCGGTACCGTCGACAAGAACCCGACGAGTTCAAGAGAAGAGTCGAGGGTTTCCAGCTTGTTCACGCTTCGCTCCAGAATGGGGAGAGGCAGTGGGTCGTTACTGGCAAATCCAGACTGGTGTCTGTTCTGGTTTCTCTTTGGAAGAGTAGCTATGATTGAACACCTCGCGGGGGCCGATGACCGCCTCAAGTCGGCCTCGGCCTCGGCCTCGGCCTCGGCCTC
>JAHQVJ010000109.1 GCA_019634415.1 Myxococcales bacterium | reverse complement strand
GGTTGGCGCCCTGACCGACGCCGGAGACCACGAGGCGGCTGTGGCTGTCCAGGAGCAGGTCGCGGCACGCGTCGTACTCGCGATCGGTGGGACGGTAGGTGGCCTGGCCGTCGAAGCTGAAGCTGGTGTCGAGGGCGCCGGGAGCACCGGCGACGTACAGCGGGAGCTCCAGGGAGTCCGTGCCTCCTTCCTCGTCGGTGGCGACCACCTGCAGCGCGAGAGGACCGGCCATCTCCGCGCTCGCTGCGGCCGACAGCGTCAGCTGGGCGGTGTCGCCGCCATCGTCCACGCTGACGGGCTCGGCGGTGAGGCCGACGGGCAGGCCCTCCACCGCTACCTCCACGGCCCCCACGGCGCCGGACAGACCGACGTCGAGGGTGGTACTACCGTCGATGCGCACGCGGATCTGCTGGGCGTCGGTGGTGAGGGACAGCACGTCTTCGCTGGTGGTTCCGGTTCCGTCTCCGCCACATCCGACGGTCCACGCGACGGCCAGGACCGTCGTCACGAGCTGCTTGCGCATTGGGGGGCCTCCATGCCTACCTACATCTTCGCAGGCTTGGGCGAGTCCTGACAGGCTGCGTTCATGTTCACCTGGACAGGGTCCGGGCCAACGTCCGCTCCTCTTCGGTCTCACGGACCCAGGCGAAGCCCCAGCGCTCGTACAGGGCGCGGGCGTGGGTGTTGTGGTGATGCACGTCGAGCAGCATGCGCTCGCAGCCCAGGGCCGCCGCCGCTGCGAGCGCGGCCTGCATGAGCGCATCGCCCACGCCGTGGCCGCGGGCTTCGGCAGACACCCACATGGAGAACAGGCCGCACGCGTCTTCCTCGGCGGGCCAGGGTGCGACGACGGCCAGCCCCACGTCGACCTCCCCACGTCGTGCCACCAAGGTGACCACGGAGGAGCGCTGCAGCCGCTCCTGCCAGAACGTGGCCGGTCGGGCCTGCTCGTCTGCGTAGCGAGAGCCGAAGGCCTGGGGATCGGTTCGTAGAGCGGCCAGGCGGAGGGTGCGATAGCGCCGCCAGGCATCGGATTGCAGTGGAATGACCTCGATCATGTCGGCGATCGTAGCGCGCGAGTGATCCTCTGGCTTCGATGTTCCGATGCAGCCCGTGTCCGAGGCTGGAGGCCTGGTGCGCTGGATCTGCTGCGTTGTCGTGTGGGGCTGTGCCGGGGGCACGTCCGAGCCCCATCCGTCGACCTCCTCAGTGCCCGATCCCGTGGACGCCGACGGGGACGGAGTCACCTCCGACGCCGACTGCGACGATGCGAGCCCCGACGTGTGGAGCGACTGCGACGCGTGCGTGGATGCCGATGGCGACGGCGCCTACGTGGGCTGCCAGGCCTACGTGACGCGGCCGCAGGACTGCGACGACACCGAGGCCACCGTCGCACCCGGACTGGCCGAGGTGTGCGACGCGCTCGACAACGACTGTGACGGCGGCGTGGACGAAGGGGTGCTGCAGACCTTCGGAGTGGATGCGGACGGCGACGGCTACACCACCGACGTGCTGGCCTGTAGCGATCCCGACGGAGATCACGGTGAGCCCGGCGGCGACTGCGACGACCTGGACGCCACCCGGCACCCGGGCGCACCCGAGCTGTGCGACGGACGAGACAACGACTGCGCAGCGGGACCGGCAGAGCTGCTGGTGCCCCAGGACCACGCCACCATCCAGGGCGCCGTGGACGCCGCGCGCAGCGGTGACTCCGTCTGCGTGGACGACGGGACCTACGCCGAGCGGCTGGTGATCGACAAGCCGCTGCATCTCGAGGGGACGGGCTCGGACCGGGTGGTGGTGGACGCCGAAGGCAAGGGCCGCGTGGTGCTCCTCGACGCAGGAGCCATCGACAACACCGTCATGGGGCTCACCCTGCAGAACGGCTTCGCCAGCGCGGGTGGGGGGCTGCACGTCGCCGACGCCAAGGCCCAGGTGGAGCTGGTCGACGTCGAGGTGGAGGACAACCTGTGCACGAGCGCGCCGTGCCAGGGCGTGGGCCTGTTCTTGCGGGGCGACGTACAGCTCGATGGCGTGGGCGTGCGGGGGAATCGCGCCACCCTCGCCAGCGACGGCAACGTGGTGGGAGTGGGCATGCACGTGGCCGGCGGAACGCTCGTCGGCCACGATGTGGTCTTCGACGACAACGTGGGCACGACCAACGGCTCGATCTGGATCGAGGGAGGCGGCTTCTACGCCACCGGAGCAGACGTGGAGCTGTACGACGTCACCGTCAGCGACAACCACCTCGTGGGGGGCCAGACCCGCGCGCACGCCTTCGGCGTGTACCAAGGGAGCGTGCTGCTGGAGCGTGCCTGGATCCATGCCAACACCGCGGAGGGCGACACCTGGCCCTATCCCGCCAAGGGCGCCATCCAGCTCGGCTCCGACGCCACGCTCCGCAACGTCCTGATCACCGACAACCACAGCGCGGGGCACGACAAGGGCACCATCTTGGGGACGGTGCTCACGACGTTCGGTGCGAGCACCATCCGCGTGGAGCACAGCACCATCGCGTACAACACCAGCGACAGCGCCTGGTCGTCGCTGCTCGACGCCAACGGCGACGACGTGACCTTCTCCCACGTCATTGCCTACGACAACGACGGCTCCAGCACGGTGCGCAACAACACTGGTACCACGACCTTCGAGTACTCGCTGGTGGGTAGCTCGGGGGTGCTGCACAGCTCCATCACGAGCGACAAGACCAACCTCGCGGAGGTCGACCCGCGCTTCGTGGACTCGGCCAAGGGCGACTACGGCCTCGACAAGGGCTCGCCAGCCATCGACGCCGGGGACCCGAAGGTCCTGGACGTGGACGGAACGACGGCCGATCTGGGCGTGTACGGTGGGCCTGCCGCACCGTGAGGGGGCGGGTTGTGAACGAGTTCACAGCCGCCGGCCGCTACGCTCCTGCCGACGCCCACTGGGGGGCGTGCAGCAGGAGGGACAGCGCATGTGGACTCGTTCATCTGGCGCCGTGGTGGTGCTCGTCACGGTGGCTTGGGCCGCGACGGCGGGCTGTGAGCAAGACGTCGCCGCGCCACTCGCGGGGGACTACGTCGGTGAGATCGTGGCAGGCACGTTGGTGGACACGCAGTACCGCGTGACCGTCACCGCCGACGACCTCGACACCATCTCCGTCTCGGGGGCGGACTTCGCCACGTTCGACGTGGATCTGATGCAGACGGGCTCCACCGTCACCAATCAGATCACCGACCTCGAGACTCAGCTGACCTACGACGACGACATGCTCACGTTCAACCACACCGGCGGCGACACCGTGCAGTTCACGGGCAGCCGCGTGGGGGCGGTCGCGGATGCAGATGCGGACGCCGACGCGGACGCCGATGCAGACGCGGACACCGACGCGGACACCGATACGCAGCAGCTGTCGGCGGTGGCGTCGGGCTCCTTCACGGGGGAGGCGGCCGGCTCGGTGGTGGATCTGAACTACACGCTCACGCTCACGCCCGACGGTCCGGACACCGTGGTGGCGAGCGGCCCGGGCATCGAGGACTTCGAGATCCCGCTGGCCTGGGACGGCGCCGACATCGAGGCCGGCGTGTGGATCGACGGCACCTTCGCGCTGTCTGGCGACGATCTGTCGGTGGTGCACACGCCGCAAGGATTCAACTTCACGGGTGTGCGCAACTGATCGCATGCCCTACGCTTCCGCCATGACGGATGCACCTCGGGCCCTGGCCATCGAGGGCGGCATGGTGGACTGCACCACGGGAGAGGTCCGGGGGCAGCGACCTGGGCGCCTGACCCCCATCGAGCGACGTCTGCTCCGGTTCCTGGTGGCCCGACCTCGCGAGCCCGTGTCTCGCGACGTGCTGCTGAAGCGCGTGTGGGGCTACTCGGAGGGCAGCTCCAGCCGCACGCTGTACGCCACGATGCGGCGCCTCAGGCAGAAGATCGAGCGCGCTCCCGACAAGCCCAGGCACCTCGTGACCATCGGTGGCTCCGGCTACGCCTTCGTTCCTTTGGAAGCCTCCGACGCTCCCGCGGAGACCCTGCGAGGCTGGCGCTGGCATCCACCGCTGGACGACTTCGTGGGCCGGCGCGCGCCCCTCGCTCGGCTGCGGGCGTGGTGTCTGCAGGGCACGGACCTGGTGATGGAGCTCGTGGGGCCCCCGGGGATCGGCAAGAGCCGGCTGGCGCTGGAGCTCGCTGCGCGTCAGTCTCAGCCCGACGCCGGACTGCCCGGTGGGGTGGTGGTGATGGATGCCTCCGGCGTCACTCGGGGAGCGGATCTACTCGCCGGACTGGCGCGGTCGCTGGGCCTGCCGATCCCCCTCGACGAGCGGCTGCCCCATCGGCTGCGTCGCGTGCTGACGGGTCGCGGCCCTGCGCTGCTGGTGATCGACGGCGCGGAGGAGGTCTCGGTGCTGCAGCAGACGGTGGAGGCCCTCGCCGGACCGCCGCTGCGCGTGCTCCTGGTGACGCGAGATCCCGTGGGGGCGGGGGGCGTGCTCCGGCTGGGGCCCCTGGGTCGGGACGGGGATCCCAGCGAGGGCTCGACGCTGCTGGTGGCACGGATCCGAGCGCGGTGGCCGAGGTGGACCCCGAGTGCAGCGGACACCGCCGCCATCGCCCGCATCGTGGACCACTTCGACGGCTCCCCCCTCGGGATCGAGCTGGCGGCCCACGCGGCCACGGTGCTCACCCCCGCAGCGCTGGTGGAGCGGCTGCCGGAAGCGGTGCACGCGCAGCTCGAGGACGGGATCCGGTGGTCGTGGGAGCGCCTGGCCGAGGAGGACCGAGCCACCCTGTCGAGCTTGGCCCTCTTCCCGGTGGACTTCGACGTCGACGCGGCCGAGGCGGTGTGCGAGCAGCCCCACGTGGCCTCCGCGCTGGCGCGCCTCACGGACCGTGCGCTGCTCCAGCTGCTGGACGGGCCTCAGGGCCGTCGCCTGCGCCTGCCAGGGGCCGTGCGCAGCTTCGTGTCGGAGGCCTGCCCGCCGTCTGCCGAGGCTGCCGAGCGCTTGGTGACGCACTTCGGCCGGATGGGGAGCGACGAGTCGCTGGAGGCGCTCATGCGCCACGGTGGTGGCCCGCGGTACCGCCAGCTGCAGCTGGAGCTGTCGAGCCTGGAGCTGGCCCATCGCCGCGACGCAGGGCTGCGCGGTGCGCACGCTGCCCGAGCTGCCGTGGCTGCGCTGCTGTTCGAGGGGTGGTCGGCGCGGGCGCTGGCGATCCTCGAGGAGCGACTCGCCCTGGTGACGCCCGAGTCTCCCGTCGATCTGGTGGTCTGGTTCCACCGCATCCGCGGCGAGGCCTTGCGGCAGCTGGGCCGGCTGCCCGAGGCGCGGGCAGCGCTGCAGCAGGCCCTGGCGTTGGCCCGCAGCGACGCACCTCGCCGCGTGGGGAGCGTGCTTCACGTCATCGGCACCCTGGAGCAGGCCCACGGCACCGCCGAGGCCGCCGAGGAGGCCTTCCGGGAGGCCCTCGCCGAGCACGAGGCCTGTGGCGATGCGTTTCGCCTCGCCCTCAGCCGGGGGGAGCTGGCCTCGGCTCGGCTGACGAGCGGACGCATCGACGAGGCCATCGAGCTGTTCAAGGATGCGCTGGCGCTGTTCCGCTCCTACGAGGCGGGGTTCGCGGAGGCCGTCGCCATGGGGAACCTCGGCGTGGCGGAGCTCATGGCCGGGCAGTTCGACGCGGCGGAGGGCACGCTGCAGGCAGCCCTGCAGCTGTCTCGCGACCTCGGCTCGCATCGCTTCGAGCTGGGCAATCTCGCGAACCTCGGGCTGCTGTACGCCACCCTGGGCCAGCTGGACGAGGCCGAGGCGCAGTATCGAGGGACCATCGAGCGCTCCCGCGACGTGGGCGACGAGTACGAGACCTGCTCGGCGCGGCTGGGGCTGGCGGTGGTGGTGCTGCGACAGGAGCGCCTCGCCGAGGCGCGGCAGCTCCTGGATGGCGTCGAGGAGGGTGTGCGCGAGCTGGCCATGCCGGCGCTGCAGGCGGGCATGCGGCTGGCTCGGTGCAGCCTGTGTCGGCGCGAAGGAGACCTCGGGCGGGCCGAGGCTCGGCTGCGCGAGGCTCTGGAGGGGACCCAGGGAGGCCCCGCCGCCGAGCTGCGGGCCTGGTGGGAGGCGGAGGCGGGGTTGATCGCTCTGGCGCGTGCTCGTCGTGACGACGCTGTGGCCCACCTGCAGCGGGCTCGGGCCGTCATCGGCGAGGGAGCGCTGACGGCCGAGCAGGGCAGGCATGCGCTTCAGGAGCTGGGCGCGCGGCTCGATTTCGAGTCCCTCGAGGGCTGAAGCCGATGGCCGGATCTCTGGGCTCTGCGTCCTGGCGGCGCTCTGGGATTCACGCGACCATGCGGCATGCGAACCACGCTTCCCTCTGATCCCCTTCCTTGTGTCGCCTCTGGCTTCGCCCTGCTGCAGCTCCGGGCGTGGGCACGGCAAGCGAGCCAGCTGGTGGGGCTCGGTCGTCCTGCGCCCGTGGATCCCGAGTCCATCGCGGCACCGGACTCGACCCTGGCCCGCCGCGCCGAGCAGATCGCCGAGCACGCCTACGACGGCCATCTGCTGGGACACGGCCATCGCACCTACGCCATCGGGCGAGCGGTGGGGGTGCACCTGGGCTTGCGGCCCGATCCCGAGGCGTTCTACGTGGCGTGCCTGCTACACGACGTGGGGCTCACGGAGGCCCACGCGGGGGAGGGGCCCTTCGAGCTCCGCGGGGCTGCGGTGGCCCACGAGGCGTGCCTGCCCGACGAGCGACGGGCGGAGGTGGCCCACGAGGCCGTCGCCATGCACACCTCGCTGCGTGCCGCCGTGGGGCCCGCGGAGGTGCGCCTGATCCAGAGCGGATCTGGGGGCGATCTGGTGGGCCTCGACGAGGAGCTGATGCACCCCGACACGCGCCGGTGGATCCGGCAGCGGTGGCCCAAGGAGGCTGGATTCGGTGCACGGGTGGTGGCAGCGCTGCGCGAGCAGACCCGCGCCCATCCGGCGAGCCCTGGTGCAGCGCTGATGACGGTCGGCTTCGCGGGTAGGGTGCGCGGCCACCACCGGGTCAGGTGACGTCCAGCACCACGATCCACAGGGGCGCAGGGTTCAGGCAGCCGGTGCATGCGATCCCCACGAGCCAGATCCCATCGGTGGTGAAGCCTCCGAAGGATCTCCCCGCGTCGTCCTCGGCCTGCATGAGATCTGCGCTCGTCACCCCGTGGACCGACAGCCGGTACAGCTCGTCCGCCTCGGTGTCGAGTCGTGCGAAGACGGCCTCGATCCGTGTGACGTCCTGCACGTCGAAGTGGGCGAGGAAAAGCTCGTCGCCGTCCAAGGGGTCGAAGGCGTTGCCGAACACGTCGGACTCGATGGCGCTCCACTCCAACGTGTAGTCGTCCCGGCCACCCTGCACCGTCATGGGGGGGGCCGTGTGCAGGTCCACCTCGAGGTCGAGCTCGGCGCAGCCGTCGGTGAGGGTGACGGCGGTGTTGGGGGCCGGCTGCACCAGGTCCACGAACTTGCTCGTGAGCGCGTCCCGTCGGCCCGACGACGTGTCGAAGAGGGTGAGCAGCCAGTTCTGCTCCGTGGGATCGACGGCCACGAGATCCTCGCGCGGGATCAACGGGTTGCCCGCGATGTCGAAGTCTGCGATTCGCGCGGTGGTCTGATCGCCGGTGGGGTTGAACAGGTAGCTGAGCTGGGCGTCCGCTTGGCGGACGTAGTTTCGGTTCAGACCGTCGAGCACCGACCCCTTGTCCTGGTCGAAGCGCACCATGGACAGCTCGGTGATCTGCAGATCGTCGATGGGGCGGCCGCGGAGGTCCGTGGTGAAGTCGGACCAGTCGATGAGGAGGTCCGACTCGGCGGCCACCTGGACCTCCCCGATGCGGATCTCTGTGGACAGCTGGTAGTTGTCCCGGACGGATGCTCCCTCCGGACCGTCGAAGGACAGAGCGCTGGGGCCACCGCACGCCGACAGTGAGCCTATCGCCAAGATCGAAACCAACATCTCGATGCTCCTCGTGGATGGTTGGAGGGTAGCCGCCGCCGAGGGCACTGTGGGTCTCGATTACTTAGGCGGGGACGGCCAGGCGCCGAAGTCGGTCGACGCGCTGGGTCGTGCCGGGGTGGGTCTGTAGCCACGAGGGTGCCTGGCCCTGCGCGGCCCAGCGCATGGGGCCCGACCAGCGCCGCACCAGGCCCTCGATCCGTCGCAGCGCCCCTGCCAGCCCGGCGGGGTCGCGGGTGAGCCGAGCCGCCAGCCCGTCCGCCGCGAACTCGCGCTGCCGCGACAGCGCGAGCATGAGCAGGGTCGCCAGCGGAGACCCGAACAGCAGCACCATCGCCACCGTCATCATCTGGGTGGAGCCCAGCAGCGCTCCGATCACTGCCAGCGGCAGGCCCAGCCGCCCCGCGGCGTGGGTGACCTGCGTGTAGGCACGCGCCAGGGCGAGCATGCGCAGGTCGCCGTGGGCGATGTGGCTGATCTCGTGGGCCAGCACCCCCACCAGCTCCCGATCGGGCAGCTGCCGCAGCAGCCCTCGCGACAACCCGATGAGGGGATCGCGCGGGGAGCCCACGGTCACGGCGTTGGGCACCTCGGTGTCGATGAGGGCGAGCAGAGGCATGCGGGTCAGGCCCGCGCGGGTGGACAGGGTTCGCACGGCGGCGTGCAGGCCGGGCGTGGTGCGCGGATCCAAGGGGCGGGCCCGCAGGGCGCGCAGGGCAGACCAGCTGGTGATGCGCTGGGCTCCGGCGGCGAGAGCGAGTCCCAGGAGGATGGCCAGCCACGCTCCGAGCACTCCGCCCACCAGCCAGCCCACGGCGGCCGCTTGGGCGGCGAGCACCAAGAGCAGAAGCGCGGACTGGAGCAGGTTCGACATGCGATGGGTCATGACGAATATGGTAGGCACCGAGCTGCCGTGGGGTAGCCTGCGGCCATGCGTTGGTTGATGCCCTGCTGGATGCTCGCGTCGTGGCTGCTCGTCTCCACCTCGGCACTCGCTGCCGACCTGCGTCTGGGGGTGCTGGAGTTCGTGGATGCCAGCTCTGATCCTGGCTTGTCGTCGTTGGGTAAGGGGTTGTCGTCGATGGTCACCACCGACCTGTCGAACGTGCCCGACACCGTGCTGGTGGAGCGGGCTCGGCTGCAGGAGGTGTTCGCGGAGCTCGACCTGAGTCGATCGGACCGGGTGGATCCGGCGCTCGCCGTGAGGATCGGCAAGATCGCGGGAGCCACGCACCTGGTGGACGGTACCTACACGGTGGTGGACGACACCATGCGCATGGACGTCCGACTGATCGAGGTGTCGAGTGGCGAGGTGGTGCTGGGGCGCTCGGTTCAGGGGGAGCGGCAGGCCTTCTTCGAGCTGCAGAAGGAGCTGGTGAGGGCCCTGGTGCAGGCGATGGGGGCGAGCCTTCAGCCCAAGCAGCGTGCCGAGCTGGGCCGCGTGCACACAGCCGACTTCGAGGCGTTCCGCGAGTTCTCGGACGGGATCGCACTGTTCGACGAGGGGCGCTACGCCGACGCCGTGGCCAAGCTCGACGAGGCCTTGGTGCGCGACGGGGAGTTCCGCCTGGCCACGCTCACGCAGCAGGAGTGGCACCAGATCAGCAAGCGCCTGCAGGTGCGTGTAGACGCCCTGAAGGTGGCGAGGCTTCAGCGCAACAAGCTGGACCAGACCAAGGAGATCGCCGACCAGGTGACCATCCTCGAGTTCGTCGAGTCGAAGCTGGCGCTGGATGGCGAGGCGCACACCCGCGACCGTCTGACGGCGCTGTACGTGCTGGCTCACTGGTACGCCCAGGGCAAGGGGCCGGTGGGTCATCTGCTGCAGAAGGGCCACCTCGACCAGCACGCGTCGCGGCGCCTCGGAGAGCACTACTGGCAGCGCTACCACGCCGAGGCTTGGGAGCTGTGGCCCGCCATCCCGGTGCACTCCGAGGGCGTGGGCTACTTCCACCTCGATAGCCTCCAGGCCGACTTCGAGAAGCGCCGGAGCAAGCTGTGGCGCACGGACCTCTCCGAGGAAGCGGGGCGCAACCGTCGCGCGAGCGACAGCCAGCGCTGCCTGAGCGGCGACCGCACGGGAGAGTGGCTGCATCTCGATCTGGGGGAGCGTGCGGATCTGTGTGAGCAGATGATGGCCCGAGCCGCCGCGCTGGGGTTGCCCGAGTACCCCACGAGCAATCCGCACCGGTCCCTCGCCCGTACCCTCGCGGAGGTGGGGCGGTACTCCGATGCCGCTCGTCAGGTCCTGCTGGGTCTGGAGGGGGAAGACGACGAGCGAGTGGTGGCGTCGCGCCGCGCTCAGATCGACCAGTGGCGCGACTTCGAGACTGCGCTGGCCAGCTCCGATCGTCCAGATCTGGTGCGAGAGTACCTACTGCTGATCGGCTCGAGGACCTTCTACGGTGCGAAGGCCCACGTGTTCGCCCAGGAGCACCTGGGCCAGCGCACAGCCACCAGCCAAGGCCGCTACGCCCTGGCCCAGCTGCGCCATCTGCGAAACCTCTACAGCGGCGGGCTCAGTCCCAAGAAGTACATGATCTGGGGGGAACACCCCCTCTTCCTGGCGATGGGATCGCACAACCTGACCACCGGCGCGCGCCCGGACTGGCTGCGAACTCCGTCGCTTGCCTACTACACGACGCCCGATCGTGGGCGGATCCGGGCCGAGCCCTATGGGGGGCCCACCATCGCGCTGCTGGACGGGCTGCCGAGCGCGGAGGTGGAGCTGGCCTTCGTGCAGCACGACCACCCCGACGAGCTGTGGTGGCCCAGGCAGATCTCGGTTCCCGAGAACGCACCTGCGAACCTGACCTGGCGGGATCTGGACATCGACGCGGGCACGCCGAGGGTGGCGGTGTTGGTCGGCGCTCGCGACATCTTGGTGCGGCGTCGCCACGAACCCGAGACGCGCGAGATGGTCCTCGCGCGACCCTTCCGTGCCTGGGCCATCGTGCTCGGTCGCAAGGAGATCAGCGTGGCACGCGTGGTGGAGACCCAGCGCTCGGGGAGCGATCGCACGCTGGCGTTCGAGCCCCTGTCGACCACGCCACGCCGCGGCAAGCCCCACGAGAGCACGGAGGTGCGGGTGGCGGTGACTGGCAGCGGCGAGGTGACGGTGACGCTGGACGGCAGGCGCCACACCCTCCAGATCGAAGGCTACGAGGCCGGCTCCTACGGGCTGTACGTCGACGGAGACGGCTTCGTGCGCTTCGACGTCACGCGTCGGTGAGCGGGTCGTCTCGGCCGCCACCCCACACCTTGAGCTGAAGCCCCAGCTGCAGGTCTGGGCCGGGAAGCTCCCGGAAGATCGGGAAGGCGCTGCCCCCGAACACGCCGACCTCCACACCCTTCGCCGGCCGGGCCTGCAGGCCGAGCACCGCAGTGCCCATGGGGGCCACTCCCGCACTCACCCCCAGCGTGAGGGCGAGTCGCTCGGGCACCACCGGCCAGGCTGCGGCCACGGTGTGGGTGAACTCAGGGTAGTCCACGGCGATGCCGATCCGCGGCTCTGCCATCAGCTCGAACGGCCCGACCTTCCCGCGCACGGAGTACCGAAGCAGCAGACGGCGCTCCGTCTCGGAGGGGTGGAAGCGGAAGGTGGATCGGTCGCTGTGTACGGGTTGCACCCAGCCGATGGACACCGCCTGGCGTCCCCAGCCGTGGGTCAGGCTTCCCCAGGCGTTGACGCCACCGAGCCGCACGTAGGCGATGGCTCCCTCCACACCGGGGGTCACCACGCCGGAGGTGGCTACCGTCAGGCCGGCGCCTGCGCCGCGACTGCGATCGGTGCCGAGCCCGGCGGTGAGATCCAGGAACCCGGAGTCACCCAGGGGCAATCCCACCACGTTCGCCGTGACGTGGGCCCCGCGAGGGGGGCGCGACGTCACCGCGTCTTGCCAACGCTCCGTGTCGGCGGCGTAGGCCACCATGCTGCCGAGCAGCGCTGCGGTCACCACAGCAGGCTCGCGCAGAACGGCTCGCCTCGGAAGCGGGGAAGCACGGCGGAGGAGAGCTGCCGTGTCTGGAAGGACTCTCCGTATTCTGTGTAGGTGTGTCCGCCTGGCCCGTCGAAGCGGACGAGGGCTCCGTCCTCGCTGATCACGCCTTCGGTGGCCTCGAGCTGATAGTCCTCGGCACCCCGTGGTGGGCCCTGAACGACGATCATGTGCGACTGTCCGAAGAAGGGGCCCTCCACGCGCGCTGCGAGGGTGTGGGGCTGTCGGCTCTCGGGGGCTTCGCCAGTGTCAGTGGCTGCGGTGGACTCCGGGCCGACCCACCGCAAGTGATCGGCCAGGCTGTCGGGATCCACAGCTTCGCTGAAGACCATGACGCGCTGCCCGTCCCCGAGGGCCGCGGTACCGAGGTAGCTCGGGGTTCCGCCGGTGCTGAAGCTGATCTCCACGTGGTCGCGCCCGAAGTCTCGCCCGGGCCACCAGTGGGGATGAACCAGGTCGAGCTCGTGCCAGTCGATGCCAGACAGCCAGTAGTCCTCGCCCGGCAGCAACGGCTCGGCCGGCGTCGCGCGGATCAGCCCTTCGGCAGCGTCCACCTCGAACGACAGCGCTACTGGGCCTTGCGCGTTCCGCAGGTGGATGCCGAGATCGAGGGGGGGCACGTCATGGGGGAGGGGTTCCCCGATGCGGATCTCGAGCACGGTGTCCAGGGGCACCGATGTCATGTCGTCGTAGGGCCACATGCCGTTCGGACAGATCTGGGGAGGGGGGGGCGAGCAGGCGAAGAACACAGCGATAGCGCTCGCCACGGCCGACAAGCCGAGGATTCGGACGAACATCTGACCACCTGTGCCCCGCCTCACCATGCCACGAGATCGGGCGACCCGCGCGTCACTCCGGCCCGACGGCCGATCTGCGCCAGGCGGCGGTCTGCTCGGATCGGTAGACGATGCGCTCGTCCTGGGTGAACTCGAAGCGGAAGCGGACGAAGCGCGTGCCCTGGAAGGTGCGGAGCGACAGGACCGCTGCACGAGCATGCACCGGGGGGCCGATCTCGCCGAGGGTGGGAAAGCGTGCGTCGTGCACGTGGGTGCCGAACCCCGACCAGCCATCGGTGCGGCGCATGTCCAAGGCATAGGCCGACATCAGCACACCCAGGGTGCCCGTGGCCTGCAGGCAGACGGCCCCCGGGAGGTGCTTCGGGTGGCCGTCGAAGTCCACCTGGGCCTCCACCAACGTGCCGAGGCGGGTGGTGTCGATCAGCGCGTGCAGCGTGCGGTTGTCGGCATCCAGCTCGATCAGGTCGTGCACGAACCAGGCGCGCTCGTCGTAGAAGCACTGTTCGGCGAAGTCTTCGGGCAGTGGCACGCGGTCTCCTGCGCTCGGCTAAAGGCGAGCCACCGCATCCAGCAGCGCGCCCAGGCGCTCGGCCTCGTAGGCCATGGACAGCGCCTGTGCACGCTCGAGGCCTCCTTGCAGCGCCGTGCGTGCCGCGCCGATCCGTTGCCGCGCGACGTGCTGCCGGGCCACCAGCCACGCCAGCCGGGGCTCTCCGATGGGAAAGGTGCCGGCGTAGCGGCGCATCAGGGCGATGGCCCGCCGGGGGCTGGCCCCCAGCTCCAGGAGCACCTCCGCGGCGCCTGCGTAGCCCTCGAGCAGATAGTGCGACGTGGGCGGACCCAGCCGCTTGAGGCGCTGCACGGCGTCGAGGGCAGTGGTGCGCGCCTCGTCGCGATGCCCCTCCGCGAGCTCGATCCGCGCCGCCAACCCGGTGGCTCGCGCACGCTCCATGGGGCTGGGGAACCAGTCGAGCACGCGTAGTGCCTCGGCCATGCGCTCCGACGCCACCTCGACGTGGCCGAGGCGGAGCTGCGCCTCGGCGTCGCCCAGCGCACCCCAGACCTGATGCTGGCGATTGCCTTGCACCCGGCCTGTCTCGAGCACGCGCTCGAAGTGCCCGCTGGCCTCGGGGAACACACCCCGGTACAGCGCCGACATGCCCTCGACCGTGCGGGCATCGCCCAGCAGTCGGTGGTCCGAGGTCTGCTCGAACAGCTGCTGTGACAGCTGGAGATCGTGGGCCACCTCCTCCCAGCGGGCGTGCCCGATCCGGTACACCGTGGCGAGGAATCGCACGTAGGCTTCGGCGTGGGGGGAGCCGGTGCCGCGAGCCGTGGTCGAGGCGAGCGAGGCATACCGCTCGGCGAGGCGATCGAAGCGCAGGCCGCTGGTGGCCAAGGCCAGGGTGGCGTAGGCACGGGCGAGCTCGGGGGAGGCACCCATGGGCTCGCACAGGTTGAGCGCCGAGATCGCCGAGCCCATCATGCGAGGTGGCTCGCAGGCGAACCAGTACGTCTCCACCAGGCGCTGATAGGCGCGCGTGGCCGACATGCGCACCTCGACGTCGACGCTGTCGGGCAGAGCCCGTCGCGCCCAGCCGTTCCGTCGCGCCACCTGGGTGAGCACCCCACGGAGGGTCTCGAAGGCGAAGCCGGGCAGCGTGCGTGGCTCGGGATACCCGAGGCGACGCACGGCTTGGCGCAGCTCGACCTGCCCCTCCACGTGCGATCCGCGGGCGAGCAGTGCCTCGGCGCGGAGCCGGTCTCGCAGCCCTGGGGTGAGGCCGGGCAGATCACCGACCTCCTCGGCCAGCGCCGCAGCCAGCGCCACGGGACCGCGCTGATCGAGTACGGCCCAGGCCGCCTTCAGGGTGGGTAGGGCCACCTCCGCGTCGGCCCTCGCCACCGCCCGCCGACAGGCGGCCACCACGTTGTCGAGGTCTCGCTCCAGCGCGCGCATCCGCTCGGGTCCGTCCGGGGCGCGCAGGGCCTCGAGGGCGTCGGGGTGCCCCAGGCGAGCGAAGTAGTCCCCGTGACGCTGCTCGGCGTCTGCGCGCAGACCCAGTCCGTCGAGCTTCTCCGCGGCATAGGTGCGCACGTTGACCAACAGATCGAGTCGGCCGTCCACGGCCTGGCGCACCAGCGACTTGTCCACCAGGCTCTGCAGGCGATCCGGCGTGGTGAGCTCGCCCGGAGACAGCACGGCCTCGGCGGCGTCGATGGAGAAGCCCCCCTCGAACAGAGACACGGTGGCCAGGGTGATTCGGTCCTCGTGGGACAGCAGGTCCCAGGACCAGTCCAGCGTGGCGCGCAGGGTGGCCTGCCGATCCACCCGTGCCGTGGTGGACCGCAGCAGCTGGAAGCGCTCCTCCATGCGGGCGAGCAGGTCCCTGGGGGACAGCACCCGCACCCGCGCGGCAGCGAGCTCGATGGCGAGGGGCAGGTGATCCAGCAGACGGACCAGCGCCAGCACGTCGTTCTCGTTGGCGTCGACGACGGAGAAGTCGCGCGCCACTGCGGACGCTCGTGTCTCGAAGAGGGACAGGGAGTCCCGCTCGTCGAGGGGCTGCAGCTCCAGCGCCACCTCTCCGGGCAGTCCGAGGATCTCGCGACTGGTGACCACCAAGGTGGCGTTGCCTGCGCGGCTCAGCCAGCGGCCCACCGTGTCGCGAGCGTGGTTGGCGACCTGCTCGAAGTTGTCGAGCACCATCAGGCACCGGTCCCGACCGGCGATGGCATCGGCGAGCTGCCGGATCGGATCCTCCTCTGCCAGCGGCACGTCCAGCGCCACCGCCACCGCATAGAGGATCCCTTCGGCGTCGCGCGCCTCGGACAGGTCGCAGAACCAGATACCGCCTGGATAGTCGCCCAGCCGCGCCCAGCTGTAGTGGGTGACCAGGCGAGTCTTCCCCGTGCCTCCGATCCCCGTGATGCTCACGAGCCTCGCGCCATCGTCGAGCAGGGTCTCGAGGTGGTACAGATCCTGTCTGCGGCCCACGAACCGGTCCCACTCCGCGGGAAGAGCGTGGGGGATCTCCCGCACCGGAAGCCAGTGATCGCCCTTTCGCACCACTCGGTAGGCCTTCTCCGCATCTGGAGGAGGGGAGAGGGGGGCCTGGTCGTGGCGGACCTCGAAGACCTCGACGGGATCGGAGGCCCCCTTCATGCGCCAGTGTCCGTGGGAGGTGACCTCGCCCAGCTTGTGGGTCAAGACCTCGCGGGTGGCGAGGATCTGCACCGGAAGTGCGATGGACATGACGCGCGCCGCCAGCGACAGCGACAGCCCGTCGGCCTCGAGGGGCTTGGCCCCGCGGCTGACGTGCTCCTCGGGGTTCGGTCGCACCACCACGGTGCCGCTGTGGATGCCCACCCGAGCGGGCAGGGGCGGCTGAAGCTCGCCGAGGGCCTTCTGGTAGGCAATGGCGAAGCCCAGTGCCTGCTCGGGATCGGTGAAGAGCACGAGGATGCCGTCGGTGCGCTCCACCTCGGTGCCGTTCCAGTCGGCCACGAGCTGCCGCGCCACCGCATCGTGGCGGTCCCACAGCGCAGCGTTGGCCTCGTCACCGAGGGTGGCGGCCAGCTTCGTGCTGTCGACCACGTCGGTGAGCACGAGCGTCTGTGGGGTGGCTACGTGTTCGTCGGGCACGTCGTCATGGGGGCTTCAGGCGTGGGAGACGGCGAGGGCGAGCATCTCCAGATCGTGGATGGGACCGCGGTGATGCGTCGCCCCGTATCGTCGTAGGAGATCCGGACCGAGGGCGACCTCGCTCAAGGTGAACCCTTCCTCCTCGATCAACGCTCGTAGTTCTTCTGGTTCGCACCGTAATTTCATCGATTCACCCGACACAGTCAAGAACAATCGGAGCAACGGACCGAATGGCTGACGCCCAGTGGGTGAGGAGCGACCCAGGAACGTGAAGGCGAACTGTGTGCCATCGGGTAGGAGCGCGCGCAGGGAGCGGAACAGCTCCCTTGCTTCACCCTCGTCGAGGTAGGGCAGTACGCCCTCGCACACCACGAACGAGGGAAGGGTCGAGTCGAAGTGCTCGCTGTCCGCCAGTCGCTCCGTGAGGGTCTGGGTGGTGAAGTCCACGGGCAGCAGCTCCACGTGGTCGCTGCCGGACTCACCTCGTAGCGCCTCGATCTTCACCGCCTGTGTGGCTGGATGATCCACCTCGATCAGGGTCAGGTCGGGATGCTGCCGGGCCAGTCGAACGGCGAGGGAGTCGAAGCCGGCCCCGAGGTTGAGCACCTGGCGGGCGCCGCTGTCGATGGCCGCGCGGGCATGCTCCTCGATCCAGCGCTTCCGAATGGCGTGGTGCGCGCAGATGCCGGGCACGAGCAGCCGCTCCTTGGCTGCCACCTGCAGGCGGGAGGCTCCCTCGAGCTGTCGCAGGAGTCGTCTCCCCGTGTCGATACGGGACAACATGCGGATGGCCGTGTCGCGGCTGTCGGGGCTCACCAGGTGGGCCGTGCTCCATCGGGTCGCTGTGTAGAGCAACCCCTGCTGCACCAACAGCGCCGTGGTGCTGGCGCGGTCTTCCCTCATGCGCGCCTCTGCACGGCGTCGTGGAAGCGGTCTCCGATGGAGCGCATCAGGGCCAGCGCCAGATCGGGGTTGGTGGCGACCTGTCGCTCGAACTGGTGACGGTGCAGCACCATCGCGTCCGTCTGCTCCGTGGCCACGACGGTGGTGGAGCGAGGCCGCTCGGTGAGCACGGCGAGCTCGCCGAACACATCCCCGGGGGCGAAGGTCTGCACGGAGGATCGCACGTCGGTGGGGGCGGCTCCTGCGGCGAGGGCCACGGCCTTGCCGTGCACCACCAGGTAGGCCTCGTCGCCAGCCTGTCCCTCCTCGACGATGGGCTGACCAGGCTCGAAGAAGGCACGCTCGAAGCTGTCCATCCACAGCCCGACGTCCTGGCGCTGGTTGAACCGGACGAAGTCCGCGCTCAGCTCGGCCATGTCGAGCACCATCGGGACGGTGGGCAGTCCCTTCGCGTCGACGAAGGGCTCGCCCACCCGCGCGAAGCCGATGGGCTCCACCAGCGAACACGCCTTGGGGTTCATGGGCGCGCACAGATGGCTGACCTGACGCACGCTCGCCCAGTAGATGCACATCTGCATCATCCCCAGCAGCAATCGAGCGCCCCGCGCAGAGCGCTTCATGCACAGCATGCTGCACGAGGCCGCCTCGGCACCCGGATCCAGCACCGCGCGAAAGTCGAAGAAGTCGTCTGCAGGCATGCCGGCCGGGCTGTCGAGGGTGATGCGCAGCCCGCCGCCCACCTCGCCGTCGGTCAGCGCCACCAGGTTGGCCGTGGTGGGTAGGGCATCGAAGAGGTCCGCGATGGCTCCTCCGTGCTGGGGAGGCAGGTAGCCCTCCTCCTCCACGAAGACGGTGTGGCGGACCTCCATCAAGGAGCGAATCTCCGACGGACTGGCAGCAAGCTTCACGCGTGTGCGCACCGAGACCTCCGGTGCTGGGGGGAGGCGCACGGTAGCACGCTGTCGGACGACGTCGTCGCCGACCTGGTGCCGAGTCGCTTCACACTTCTTTTCCTTGGGGAAAGACCCTGGAAAGAGCGGATGCCTACGGTCAGCTCGTGGGACGGACCCACCAAGGAGGAACCATGACACGCATCACGCTCTTCGCCCCCCTCGCCCTGGCCTTGGCGACGCCTGCGTTCGCGAGCCCGGCAGGCCATCGCCACCCGGGCCCGGAGCACGCGTTGGAGCATGCACAGGACGCGCTGGACCAGGTGGATGCCACCGATGCGCAGCAGGACTCCGTGCGCAGCATCCTGGAGGGGGCGATGCCCCAGCTGCTCGACTACCGAGACGAGGGCCGACAGCTCCGCGACGAGCTCAAGGGCCTGTTCCACGCCGAGACCCTCGATCCGGTGGCCATCGAGGGAGCGCGCACGGATCTGGTGGATCTGTTCGACCGAGCCACGTCCACGCTGTTCGGCATCTTCGTGGACGTGTCCGAGGTGCTCACGGTGGAGCAGCGACAGGAGCTGCACGAGGTCCGGCAGGAGCGCCGGCGGCGGTGGCGTCGCGCCTTCGGTGCCTCCGACTGATCCCGGGATTCCGGAAGGGAGAATAGGTGCAGGGCATGGCCGACAAGATCCTCGTGGTGGACGACGACGTACGCCTGGCCGACATGGTCTCGAGCTACCTTGCGAGCCACGGCTTCGAGGTGCACGCCCGGCCCGACGCCTTGTCGGGGCTCGCGGCCGCCCGCACCGGGCAGTACGACGCCGTACTCCTCGACGTGATGCTGCCCGACGGCGACGGCATGGAGCTGTGTCGCACGCTGCGCGCCGAGAGCGACGTGGTCATCGTGATGCTCACGGCCCGGGGAGAGGACACCGACCGGATCGTGGGGCTGGAGCTCGGAGCCGACGACTACCTACCCAAGCCCTTCAATCCCCGCGAGCTGGTGGCGCGACTCAAGGCGGTGCTGCGCCGCGTGTCACCCGCCACCGCTCCAGAGGAGGTGTGGACCTTCGGGCGCCTCGAGATCGACCGAGGGGCCCGAGTGGTGCGCCTCGACGGTGAGGTCGTGTCGCTGACGGCCCATCAGTTCGACCTGCTCCGCGTGTTCGCGGAGCGGCCGGGTCGGGTGCTCACCCGCAACCAGCTCATGCTGGCGGTTCGGGGGGAGGAGCTCGACGCCTTCGACCGATCCATCGACGTGCACATCAGCCGGATCCGCTCCGCCATCGAGGACGATCCGAAGCGACCCAAGCGGATCCTGACGCACCGAGGCGCAGGCTACGTCTTCGTGGAGCGTCAGGATTGATGCGGCGCTTGTACGTGCAGATCTATGTGGCCTTCCTGGTGGTGGGGCTGGGCTCGCTGTTCGTGACCGGATTGGTGGCGGCCGCGGTGCTCGGGAACGGTCCGCTGCCTCCGCTGGAAGCCGCGATGGCTGCCTCGGCCGTGGCGAACGACGATCCCACGGGGCTGCAGGCGCGGCTCCACCAGGTTGCGGAGGCGCACGAGGTGTCTCTGGCGGTCTTCGACGAGCACGGAGAGCCGGTGGCATCGGTGGGGCATCGGCTTCCGCACGGGAAGCCAGGCTGGTTTCGACGTCGTGGGGTGGTGGGGGTGCGGCTGCCGCTGGTGCATGGAGGGGTGCTGGCCGCGGCCCATGCCGTGCCGCTGCACCGGGCCTTCGGGGGCTTGGGGGTGCTCGCGCTGCTGGCGGCGGTGGTGGCCGTGGGCTGCTACCCCGTCGCCCGGCGCATCACGCGTCGTCTGGAGGGCGTGCAGCACGGGGTGAGCCGCTGGGGCCAGGGAGATCTGGCCGCCCGCGTGCCGGTGGAGGGCCGTGACGAGGTGGCCGCCGTGGCTCGCAGCTTCAACCGCGCGGCGGCTGCCGTGGAGCAGCTGTTCGAGGCCCAGCGGCGGGTGCTGGCCAGCGCGTCCCACGAGCTGCGCAGTCCGCTGGCACGGCTGCGGATGGCGCTGGAGCTCGCCCGCGACGGGGTGGCGGACGAGGCCTGGATTTCCGAGGCCATCGGCGACATCGAGGAGCTCGACGCCACCGTGGGGGACCTGCTGCAGGTCGGACGCATGCAGGCGCTGGACGCGCCCGTGGAGCCGGAGGCCGTGGACCTGCTCGCGCTGCTGCGCGAGGAAGCGTCGCGGCTGCCTGCGCTGGTTCAGGTGCGCGGCGTGGAGAAGACGGTGCTCGCCGACCGTCGCTTGATGCGGCGTGCCGTGCGCAACCTCCTCGACAACGCGAGCCGCTACGGCACCCCTCCCGTCCGGGCCTGCGTCACGGACGAGGGCTTCGAGGTGGTGGATGCGGGGCCCAGCATCCCGCCGCAGGTGGCCGACCGGATCTTCGAGCCCTTCTACCGCCCGCAGGGCCACCACGAGGGCCGCGACGGGGGAGTGGGGCTGGGGCTGTTCCTGGTGCGCGAGGTGGTGCGACACCACGGCGGCACGGTGCGCTGCGAGCCCACCGCGGAGGGAGGCACGGCCTTCCGCGTGGCCTTGCCCTGACTCCGACGGCTTCGCGCCAGCGGTCAAAGGGCGGGATTCACCAGGATGAAGTCGGTGGTCGCCGTGGAGCACGTGGGCGGGCAGGCCGGGCCGTTGGGCTGGAACTCCACATAGGTCACGCCGCGCACCTCCTCCTGGACTGGAGCACCGTCGATCTCGATGGTCAGCTCCACCTCGTCGCCCGTGGTGCCGGCATTGAGCGTGAGGTCGAAGATGTCTCCGCCCAGCTCCGTGTGGACCAGATCCACGTCACCGATGCACTCCACGTCTTGTAGGCAGCCCTCGGCGTCGCACACGTCGAGCTTGGTGAAGGTGCACAGGAAGCTGTTGTCGTCGCTGTCGCTCAGGCGGATCTCGTAGTCGCCCGCGGCCGCACCGTTCGGAGCGTCGAGGGTGAGGATGAGTCCGGAGGTGCAACCGATCTGGGTGCAGCTGGCCTGGAACACTTGGCAGCCCACCGCGACGGCAGCGATGGCGCCGGCGAGAAAGGACATTCGAAGGACGGACACGAGCACCTCCATCGGCCACACAGCATACCGTGTGGGGATTCGCTGGTGGGAGTTCGCAGGAGATGCTAAACAGTCAGTACGTACTGTTTGTTTCCAAACAGGAGGTTCTCGTGCAGATGGACTCAAGCCTGCAGCGCCCCGATGGTGTGGTGGTCACCTACCGCCGCATGCGGTTCGATTTCGAGGAGGGCTTCGATCGGTACTGGCACGGCGGCAGCGCCTTCCGCAGCCTGTTCTGGACCCAGCTCTCCACCTCCTTCCAGCCTGGCGAGCGCTTCTTCATCGACTCGGCCCGGGCGCTGAAGGGGGTGGTGGACGATCCGGCGCTGCTCGACGAGCTGGGCGCCTTCTGTCGGCAGGAGGGGCACCACACCGCTCAGCACCTGAAGTTCGACGAGGTGAACGCGGCCATGGGCATCGACGTCGAGGGCTGCCGGGCGCGGTTCGCACGTTCCCTTTCGCGTGGGCGGGAGATCTACGGGCCTGTGATGCAGCTCGGCGTGACCTGTGCGCTGGAGCACTTCACCTCGGGATGTGCCGACATGCTCTTCGCCACGCCCGATATCGCCGAGGGAGCGGATCCTCGTGTGCAGGCGCTGTGGACCTGGCACGCCATCGAGGAGGCCGAGCATCGGGCCACGTGCTTCGACATCTTCGAGGCGGCGGGGGGGACCTACACCCAGCGGGTGACGGCGCTGGTGATCTCGTGGCTGTCGATCCTGCTGATCTCGCTGATCAACACGGCGGTGCTGCTCTCTCGGGACGGTCGCCTGTGGACCTGGGACACGGCCGCGGGCCTGTGGTACCTGTTCGGCACCAAGGGCGTGGTCACTCGGCTGGTGCCCACCTTCCTCGCCTACTTCCGACCTGGCTTCTACCCCTGGGAGGAGGGCGCCACGGTGGACGGCTCGGTGATCCGTGCCTGGCAGGAGCGCAACGCGGCCCACATCGTGTACCTCGACGCGCCGACGGCAGCAGCGCTCTGAGGATCAGCCCTCGGGGTTCCCTCGGATCAGTAGCTGCTCTGCGATTCCCTTCACCATCGCGAGCACGGTCTGGGTGGTCTGTGGGTCGTCTCGGATCAGGTTCCGCATGGCCAGGCCGTGCAGCACCGAGATCCCGAGGGTGGGGATGTGGTGCAGCTCGGGTCGGTCGGCGGTGTCGAACAGCTTCTCGAAGTTGACCCGGATCACCCGGTGGATCTCGTCGGCCGCGTCGGTGAGCACGGAGCTCAGGTGAGGCTCGGTGCGAGCGGCCACCATGAGCTCGAGCCAGGGGACGAAGGCCTCCTCGACCCCCACCGAGCTCCAGAATGCATCCATGACGTCGGACACCGACACGGGCTGGCTCGCCTTGGCCAGGGCGTCGTGGAAGGCGCGCTCCCGCTCGCGGAGCACGTGCTCGAGCACGTGCTGCATGAGCACGGCCTTGCTGGGGAAGTGGTGCAGCATGGCGCCCCTCGACACGCCGGCCTCCTCCACGATGCGGGTGGTGCTCGCTGCGGCGTAGCCGCGCTGCACGAGGACCCTCACCGCTGCCTGCAGGACTCTCGAGCGGGTTGCCTCGCTGCGCTCTCGTTGCGTGGCCATGGGGCCATCTATCCGTGCACCGCCACTGGGGTGAGCGGCGGTTATGCGACTGGCCCGCACGGAGACCGACATGTCCGCCAGCCTCGATGCCTTTGCCGCACAGTTTCACGCCGTGATGGCGGACGATCCGAACTACCGCGTGGCGATGGGGATCGACCGCGATCTGGGTCAGCTGCCCGATCCCTCGCTGCGGGCTGGCCAGGAGCGTGTGGCGGTGGCGCGAGCCCTGCTGACGGAGCTGCAGGCCGTCGATCGGAGCGAGCTGGACTTCGACCAGCAGCTGGATCTGGACCTGGCCGGGTTGCTGCTCGAGCGCCGGATCCACAGCGAGTCGCTGACCTTCAACGGCAGCACCATGCGCGCCCAGTGTCCTCGGGCGGGCGACGACATCGGCGATGGCCTGTTCCTGATCTTCGCCAACGACCCGCGTCCGGATCCGGTGCGCCTGGCCGACGTGACGGCCCGGCTCGAGGCGGTGCCGGCCTACCTCGACGCCTTGCTCGACCGTCTCGACACGCCGGTGGCACGCTGGGTGGGCATGGACGTGGAGAAGGTGCAGGGCCTGAAGACGCTGCTCGACAGCCTGCTCGGCTGGTCTGAGGAGGTGTCTTGGTCGGAGCACGGGCGCCTGAGCTCGGCGTGCGACACGGCCTGGGCGGCGATGCAGTCCTACGTGACCCGGCTGCAGGCGCTCCCCACCACCGACCGCTTCGCCCTCGAACCAGCGGATGCGCAGCGCATCGTGGATCTGAAGGCGGTGGGGATGACGCTGTCCGAGCTGCGCGACATGGCGGCGAGCTACCTGTCGCGCACGTCCGGCGAGATCGAGACGCTGCGCCAGCGCCTGGTGGCCAAGTACGAGCTGCCCGACACCACCACCGCCGCCGAGCTGCAGCAGTTCCTGGCGGGCAAGTACCGTGTGCAGGTGGTCGGCGACGACATGGACACCGTGCTCGCGCGCTACGAGCAAGAGCGCGGGCGCGTGCTGGACTGGATTCGGGAGCGTGATCTGTTCCCGGTGTTCGAGGAGCAGGACATGCGGATCCTGCGCACGCCGTCCTTCATGGAGCCCAGCATCCCTGCGGGAGCCATGATGTCGCCGCCGCCCTTCCGACAGGGCGTGCGCACGAGCCTGGTCTACCTCACGCTCAAGCCCGAGTTGCTCGACGAGCACACGGAGATCGGCATTCCATCGATGATGATCCACGAGGGGATCCCTGGGCACCACCTGCAGCTGGCCACGGCGGGGCTGCACCCCAGCGTGTTCCGCAAGCACTTCGACGCGATGGAGCACGCCGAGGGCTGGACCACCATGCTCGAGGACTACATGCTCGACGAGGGCTTCATGGGGGATCTCACCGACGAGGCACGCTTCTGCGGCAAGCGAGACCTGTCTCGGATCGGAGCGCGGGTGGCCATCGACCTGTTCTTCATGACGGGGGATCGCGCGATGCTCGACGTGGGCGTGGAGTGTGACCTGTCGAGCGACGATCCCTTCGTGGCCGCGGGCAACCTGCTACAGGCGGTGACGGGCTTCGTGCCGGGACGCGTGCAGGCCGAGCTGAACTGGTACTCCCAGGAGCGCGGCTACCCCTTGAGCTACCTCACGGGCAACACCCTGGTGTGGCAACTCAAGCGGGACCTGGCCGACGCGAACCGGGGCCGGCTGGAGGGGCGGGACCTCGATCGGGCCTTTCACCAGGTGTACCTGGAGTCGGGCAACATGCCGGTGACCTACCTGCGCAAGGTATTCGAGCATGCCGGTATGCTGTGAGCGACCGTCTCTGCTGCTGATCTCTGCTACGGCAGCGTGAGCGTGGTGGCGCCGGTCCCGTTGTGGAAGGTGCCGTTCCACGACACGTCATCGGGGGTGTTGTCGTTGGTCGCATCACCCAGATCGACGTCCACCAGCTGCAGGCCGAGGACCTCGGCGAAGGACCAGCCCTCGAGAGCGGCGCCACCTGTGGCGGCGACGTTTCCGGTGACCTCGACCTCTTCGAGGCGGACCTGCGGATACGGCGTGGTGGGGGACTTGGCGTAGATCCACCCCAGCACGGCGGCTCCACTGACGGCTGTATTGCCCGTGAAGCCACCACCCGACACGGTCAGGGTGGCTCCCTGTCGGAACGAGACGGAGGCCGCCCCTCCGGAGTGCGCTTCGTTGACGACGAACCAGGTATCCATGAGACCGAGGGTGCCGTGGAGCTCGGCGTGCAGCGCTCCGCCGTTGCCGAAGTCGTCCGGTGACGCCTCGTTGCCTTCGAAGTGGGAGCCGGAGAGGGTGGCGTAGCCGTCGAGCCACAAGCCTGCCCCGTCTTCACGGGCCAGGTTGTGCACGAAGGTGCTGTCGTCGATCGCCAGCGAGGGCACGGGCTCGAGCGATGTGGGCTCGGCTGGAGTGAGGCGGCCTGATGCGCTGATGTTGGCTCCGCCGCCCAGATCGGCCTGGTTGTCGGCGAAGGTGACGTCGTCGAGGAGCAGGGCGGACCAATCGGCCCAGAGCCCGCCTCCGTGTGCCGCGTGGTTGTCACGGAACGTGGAGCAGCGGATCTCCACGATGGAGGAGTGGGCGAGCAGTCCGCCACCGGCGTCCACGTCGTCTTCCTCTGCGAACAGCGCTGCGGAGCTGCCCGGCGCTCGGGGTGGAGCGCCCTCCACCAGCGTCAGCCCCTGTAGGACGAGGCGGCTGTGGATGACCGTGACCGCGCGGCCATCGGATTGAGCGGTCAGGATGGTGGCATTGGGAGTGGGGTCCACGGCGACGACAGAGAGGTCGCGATCGTGCAGCAGGAGCTGTGCGGGCCAGGTGCCCGGACAGACCCACACCGTTGCTCCGTCTGTCGCCTCGTCGAGGGCGAGCTGGAGCTCGCCGTAGAAGGTGCTGCCCACCAGCGCCGCGACGCCGGCCGTGCATTCCTTCTGCACGGTCTCGTCCACCTCGCAGCGCGCCTCTTGGATGGGGCTGGTGGCGGTGGATGTGGGACTGTCGGTCTCGGTGGTCGGTGACACCGAGGAGGGAGGGGATGGACTGTGCTCACATGCAACGACGATCGAGGTCAACGCAACGAGACGGCTCATCGATCTTCCTGTGGCTGCCCGAACATGCCCGCAGGAGATGCCGCACGTCAGCCAAAGACACCCGCGTCGAACAGGAACCAGGCCAGGCCTGCCACCATGGCCAGCAGCAGGAGCACCCAGACCCAGCGCAGCCGTGACGGGGCCCGCACATCCTCCGCTCCCGCTCCCGCTCCCGCTCCCGCTCCCGCTCCCGCTACGCGCTCCGGCTCGGGGCTCGGCAGAGGAGACGACAACACCACGTCGTCGGTGACCACGCCCAGGAGTCCTGCCAAACTGCCCAGATCCTCGGCCTCCGCCTCCGTCACCACGCCGTCCTCCTCGGCCTGGGCGATGACGGCTTCGTAGAGCCGTTGGTGCAGATCGTCTCGCTGCGGGTTGCCGAGCTCGTAGAAGCGGGCACAGTCCGTGAGTCGCGACATGTCGGAGGGGGTGATGCGCCGGTCCGCCAGTGCGGCGCACAGGCAGTCGACGTAGGCCTCTTCGCCCAGGGTGGGCAGCTGCTCCCAGCGAGCCCAGACCCTTCGCAGCGCGCCCGACAGGGGCACCACCTCGTCGGCCGGGGGCTGGGTTGGTGTGGGAGTCCGTTGGTATCGACCGTGAAGGCGTCCCTCTGGGAGGCCGTCGGGAAGCGCTGCCAACGGTTGGGCCCAAGATGCGAGGAACTTGTAGTCGCCTCGCTCTGCGAGCTGCCCGAAGGTGTCGGCTTGCTCCCGGGCGGTCTTCAGGTAGGAGGCGAGCAGCAGCGCCGTGCCCATGGCGTCGTCGTGGGCTCGGTGGACCTCGCCGTGCTCCACCCCCAGCTCCGTCAGGCCCTGGGTGAGCTTGATGCGAGAGGGCTGTCGGCCCGTCAGCCCGCGTAGGTACATGCAGCACAGCCGCGGCACGTCGACGTCGAGGCCCAGGGGCTCGAGCAGCTGCTTCTTCATGAAGGGGTAGTCGAAGTAGATGTTCCACGACACCAGCACGGCGCCGCGCAGACAGCGAGCCACGTGGCCGGAGACGTCGAACAGCACCGGGGCGCCCACCACGTCGTCGGGACCGATGCCGTGTACCTCGGTGCCCGACACCGGTCCGGACGGGCGAATCAAGCTGGAGAAGCCGTCGATCACGGTGCCATCGGGGGCGACGCGCAGGCAGGCGATCTCCAGGATCTCGTCTTCGTAGGGGCTGAAGCCGGTGGTCTCGAGGTCGATGATGCAGAAGTCGACCTCATCGAGACGCTGGTCTTGCAGCGGAACCGTCACCTGCCCTCCACGTTCGGGCTGCGATAACGGCAAGACTCACCAGGAACTGTCCGCCGCCTGCGGTGTGCTACAGCCCCAGGGCGCGATGGACGTGGGGCAGCACTCGCTCGGCCACGGATCCCTGGGGATCGGCCTCGAAGAAGGCGTGGGTGGCCGACAGCTCCTCGAGGGAGCGGACGCGCTCCCGCAGGGCGGGCAGCTCGAGCTCCGCGGCGTCTCGGGGATCCAGGCGCCCCTTGGCCCGGGCGGGAGCCAGCCGCTTGTGGCATCGGCACGGGTTGTCGGCGCTGCGCACTCCGCAGCTGCGGGTGAGTGTCTGCGCCAGGCGCTGGCGAGCGCGCGACAGCCGCTTGCGGAAGGCCGCGGGCGTCAGGTTCAGGGCGGCAGCGGCCTGTGGGCCCTCCACCTCCAGGATCTCTCCGAGGACGTAGGCCACGCGGTGGTCTGCGTCCAAGCACTGGAGCATGGCGCGGGCGCAGCCCACCTTCACCTGAGCGAGGAGCACGGCGTCTTCCACCCGCTCCCGTGCGCTGTCGTCCCGCGCGTCCGCCAGATCCGCCTCGAAGTCCTCGAAGGCCAGCAGGGGTCTGCGCGCACGCCCGCGGCCGTAGTCCAGCACGCAGCGCGTGGCCACCGACCACGCCCACGTGGCGAACTGGCTCTCGCCGCGCCACGAGGACAGGCGGGTGATCACCCGGAGCAGGGCCTCCTGGCACGCCTCCTCCGCGTCGTCGTGCTGCATGAGCATGCGCAGGGCGAGGTGGAAGAAGGGACGCTCGAGCACGGCGACGATCCGGTGGATCGCCGCCGGATCCCCGTCTACGGCCCGGGCCACCAGCTCCTGGGTGATCTCGTTCATGCGGTGGCTCGATCCAGGCGATCACCGGCGGCGTGGGAGAAGGTGCTCACCAGCTCCGGCGGCCCCGCCATCAGCCCCATGAAGGTCGGGGTGGTGGGTAGGGCCTCGAAGACGGGCATCGCGGCCTGCACGGCCTCGGCGCTGGTCCACTGCATCTGGTCCACGAACAGCGTGGGGTCCTCGGCCGACGACAGGGTCACCGACGACAGCAGGCCGGGCAGGGTGTGGGCTTCTTCGATGAGTCTCTCCTTGATGGCATGGAACGCGTCGAGGGCGTCGGGGCGAATCCGGTAGACGACGATCTGGGTGCACTGCACGGTGTCCTCCTTGGGTGACGGCACGTTGGACGAGTCCTGTGCTGTAGGTGTGACCGATCATTCTTCCGAGCCCTCAGCGACGGGCGGAACCCGGTGGCCCTGGTGCGCATCGAGCGCCGTTGGTGACGTCGCGGCAGGTCGGCGCTACCCTGGCGGCCGCTGCCCAGGAGCGCCCATGTCCGACGTCACCACCCACACCACCTTCTGTCGCATCTGCGAGGCACTGTGCGGGCTCGAGGTGGACGTCGATACGCTCACGAGCAGGGTGGTGGACGTGCGGCCCGATCGGGCCCACACGGTGACCGAGGGCTTCGCCTGCATCAAGGGCACCACCCAGCACGAGATGTACGCCTCGCCCGACCGCCTCGGTCGTCCACTGGCGCGCCAGCCCGACGGGTCCTACGCGGAGGTGTCCTGGGACGACGCGCTCCAGGGAATCGGCGGCAAGGTCCGGCAGCTGCGGCGCGACCACGGTCCCCAGAGCATCGCCATGTACGTGGGTACCGCGGCGGGCTTCTCGGCACTGCACCCGATCTTCGCGCAGGGCTTCATGACGGGGGTGGGCAGCACCAACATGTTCTCGAGCGCTACGCAGGACTGTGCGAACAAGTTCGCGGTGGCGCGGCAGATCTACGGTTTTCCGTTCCTGCAGCCCTTCCCCGATCTCGACCACACCGACTGTCTGATCATCGTGGGCGCCAACCCGGCCGTGTCGAAGTGGAGCTTCGGTCAGGTGTCGAACCCGGTGGAGCGGCTGAAGGGCATCGTGCGACGCGGTGGCCAGGTGATCACGGTGGATCCGCGCCGCACGGAGACGGCGAAGGTGGGCAGCCGGCACTGCTTCATCCGGCCCAACACCGACGTGTTCTTCTTCGCGGCCTTCCTGCACGAGCTGATCCGGCAGGGGGGCGTCGACGAGGCTCGCGTGGCTGCGCACACCACGGGCATGGAGGAGATCCGGGCGTGGGTGGCGGCGTGGACGCCCGAGCGCAGTGCTGTGGTCACCAAGCTTCCGGCGGACGACCTGCGGGAGCTGGTGACGGCGTATCGCACGTCCCCTGCGGCAGCGCTCTACAGCTCCACGGGCGTGAACATGGGGCAACAGGGTGCGTTGTCGTTCTGGCTGCAGGAGGTGATCAACGCGGTGAGCGGCAACCTCGACCGGCGCGGCGGCACGGTGGTCGGGCGCGGGGTGCTGGCGTTTCCCGAGTTCGCTCACAAGCGTGGGATCCTCATGCGCCAGGAGCACTCGCGGGTGGGGGGCTTCGGCTCCGTCAACGATACCTTCCCGGGCGGGATCCTGGCCGACGAGATCACCCGCGAGGGAACGAACCAGATCCGCGCCTTGTTCGTGACGGGGGGCAACCCGCTCATCACCATGGCGGGGGCGGGTCGGCTGCGCGAGGCCTTCGAGAACCTCGAGCTGCTGGTGGTGCTGGACCTGGTGCAGAACGAGACGGCGTCGGTGGCGCACTACGTGCTTCCCTGCACCTCTCCGCTGGAGCGGCCGGATCTGCCCTTCGTGTTCCCGCTCTTCCTGGGCATGCAGACGCGGCCCTACTTACAGGCCACCCGTGCGATGGTGCCACCCCCTGGCGAGCAGCGAGACGAAGCCACGATCTACCTGCAGCTGGCCCGGGCCAGCGGGGTGGGGATGTTCGGCTCGGCGGTGGCCCAGCGGCTGCTCGAGGGCCTGTGGCGGTGGGACGGAGGCCAGCGTGGCTCGCCCGCCTTCCAGGAGCGCGTGCTGTCGTGGTTGCTGCGCCTGGGCGGCCAGGGCTCCTTCGCGCGCCTCGCCGACGAGCCCCACGGCCGGGTGCTCGCCGGTCACGCCCCTGGCGACTTCCTGGGGCAGCGCGTGCTCACCGAGGACGGGCGGGTGCACCTGGCCCCTGGCGTGCTCCTGCAGGCGGCTCGGGAGCGCCTGGACGCCCACTTCGACGCCGAGGCGTCGGTGGCAGGGGAGCTGAAGCTCATCACCAAGCGGGCGCTGCAGACCCACAACTCCTGGACCCACAACCACGAGAAGATGGTCTCCAGGCGGCGTCGCACCAACTACCTCTACATCCACCCCGACGACGCATCGGCGCGGGGCCTGTGCGAGGGCGATCTCGCGGACGTGCGCACCCCCACGGCGGCGGTGCGGGTGCCGGTGTCGCTGCTCGCGGACCTGATGCCGGGCACGGTGGCGCTGCCCCACGGCTGGGGGCACCAGCACGCGAGGGGGCTGTCGGTGGCGTCGAAGACCACGGGGGTGAACGTGAACCTGCTGGCGGCGAGCGGGCCGGAGGCGGTGGATCCGCTGTCGGGCATGTCGCACCTCACGGGGATCACGGTGCAGGTGGGACCGGCCGATGGGCCGCTGGTGGCGGACTCCTGGTCGGGAATGTGACCGCCTACGGCGCGCAGCTGGGCGGAAGCCGGAGGCTGTCTCGTGCCGCGTCTCGGCGTGCCACCGCCCGCAGTGTGTCGAGGTCTACCGCGTAGATCTCCACGCCTCCCCCCGCGGTGTCCACGGCGAAGCGCACGCCGCTCGGTGACCAGCTGACCATGCCGGGGCTGACGTCCGTGGCGCCATGGCAGGTGGTGATCTGGGCGAGCGTTCGGCCGTCTCGATCGAACAGCACGACATCGAGGGTGCTGGCGGTGTCGCCCCTGCGCTCGAGGGGCTTGTCAAGGCGCGTGGCGAGGAAGTACCTACCGGTGGGGTCCCAGCTCACGTGGGGGCTGAACTGGCCTGTCGGCGAGTGGTCCGTGTGCCTGCTGTCGGTGTGGTGCACGGTGAGGCGACCGTGCTGAAGCTCCACGAGGGGCGACTGACGAACCGCGACGACTCGCGATCCGTCGGGGCTCCAGGCTGCAGCGCCCAGTGTGGGCTCGGGGACGGGGGAATCTCCCGAGCGCCACAGTCCCACTCCCGACCCGTTGGGGCACGCCAGCGTTGAGTCGCGCGACAGCGCTAGCGGCGACTCGCATCCAGGTCGATCCACGGTTCCGTCGAGGTGGACCCGCACGTACGTCAGCTGCAGGGGGTCCTCCAGCACGTGCAGCGTTCCGTCGGGGAACCACTCGTGGAAGAGACCCTCGAGGTGTCGCGTGGCGCCGTCGTCCGTCCACAACTCGAAGGCTGGAGGGACGGATGGGTCGAAGTGGGGAGAGACGACGACGGCCCCTCCGGTGGGGCTCACACTTGCTTCGCCATGGGACGGCCGAACGGGAATCCGAATGGCGACATCGGTCGCTGTCCAGAGCTGAATCTCCTCGCCGTTCGTGACCAACAGCCGGTCGTGTTCGGGGGCCCAGCCGGCCCAGGACGTTCCGACGCCGATCTCGCGAACGAGGCGTTGGCTCGGCCACTCGATCCATCGGTCGTCCACCATGGCGTAGTTGCCGGAGGGGGAGAGGTCGAAGCGCACGGGCACGCCATTCAATGGGACGATGGTTCCTTGTGGAAGAATCTCCACGTCCGCACCCCAGACCAGTGCGCCGTCCGGGTCGACGTGGGTGGCCGGAACACGGCCGTCGAGGTCGGTGCTGCCTGCGCGCCACACCACTCGCTGCTTGGGGTCGGCGTACTCGAGGACGTCGTCCGACACCCACAGGTGGTGGCCGAACGGCTCCACCATCGAGCCGTGCTCGCCGCTTGGCTGGTACAGGTACACGTCCCCGTCGGACATGAGCCCCACGACGTGCTCCCCATTCGAGCGGACCAGGCGGTCGTCCCACGTCCCACCGCGTGTGAGTTCCTGGAGGCCGCCTCCGTCGTCGAGTCGGGCGACGATACCGTTGCCCGACACCACGACGCGTCCATCCTTCAGCACGGACCAGGCACGCGCCCGGATGGGAGCCTCTCGCCAGGGAACGACGGTGCGGTAGGTCGATAAGCCGCTGTCTGTCTGCAGCTCGGCCATCCACACCCCGTCACGGAAGCCCGTCAGCTGCCGGAGGTTGGCGCAGGGCTTGACGGTGGTGGGCGTCCAGTCCTGGGTGGATGCCTGCCAGCGCAGGAGGGTGCCATCATGGCAGCGCATTGGCGTGGCCCACGTGCCCAGCTCCCAGGTGGGCGCGAACCCGGACCAGAGCGCCTGGCCGTCGCGGTCCAGCAGGGTGGTGTGCAGCGTGGGGCCTACGCCGGCGAACCCCACGGGGCTGCGCACCATCAGCTGCCCCTCCACCGTCCACCACAGGTCGGCGCCGAGCGGCACGTCTACGGGACCCGAGACCTGCCATGGCTCCGGGGTCGCGACGTGCAGCGTCTTGCCCACCACCGCGGCCAGCGAGCCGTCCGGGCCCCAGGGATCGGAGACGCGTATCTGGCCCAGGGGTAGGCTTCCGAGGCGGATGCCGTCGAGGTCGTAGACCATCCACGTGTCTGGCTCCTGCACGGCGACGTGCGGGCCAGTGGGCGACAGGTAGGCCCGCTTGCCCGTGCGAGACAGCTCGCGGCGGGTGCCCAGCTCGCTGTCCCACAGCACCACGATGCGGGAGCGATCCCAGGAGACCACGTGGCGCCCGTCGTCGGCTACGTCCAGGCCGACGATCGGGCTGACGTGGTCGTGGTGAGATCGCTGTAGGGTGCCGTCCCAGTGCAGGATCTGGACCTGTCCGAGGGCTGAGCCGACGACGAGGGAGCCTCCGTCGTAGGGAACCTCCAGGTGGGTCACGGGCCGTGCGTGTCCCACACGAGCCTCCGGTAGTCCGATCTCGAGCATGGCGCCCTGCTCCTCGAGCTTGGTCAGGTACGGGCTCTCGTCCATCACCGCCTGCAGCGCCTGGTCGCGGTCGATCGAGGAGCGGGCCTGCTCCACGACGAGGCGTGCCTGGCCCACCCGTGCCACTGCCCCTACAACTCCCGCCACCAGCGCGGTCACGCCTGCCACCACCACGGCCTGCAGGAGCCGGCTCCGTAGCTCCGCTCGCCTGCGCCGACGCTCGGCGTCGTTCACACGCGCGCGCTGTTGCGGGGTGAAGCTGGGCGCATGGGAGTCGAGATACGACGTCGCCCGGACGAGGGATGGACCTGCGAGCACCACGTCGTCGGGCTGGGTGGTGAAGTGGAGGTACCACCTCAGGAACTCCGTCTCCTCCGTCACCACTTCGCGCAGCGGCTCCCACAGCGACAGCAGGGATTCGTGGGACACCTCCCAGTAGGGACCTTCCTCGTCGTCGCTGGCGCGGAGCACGTGTTCGCTCACCAGGCCGTCGAAGAAGGCTGCGGAGGCCTCGTCGACCGCCGAGGCGCGCAGTCGCTTGCGGACGGGCACAGGCTCGCCTGTTGCCGTGATCTGCAGCTGAACCAGTCCCAGCAGGAGTGGCCGCAGACCCCGCTCCGAAGCGACCGCATGCACCTTCGCGACGCTCGAGGCCCGGGTAGACAGCGCCGTCTTGACGTGCAGGTCGGGGCGGCTGCGGTAGGTCGAGAGGGTGAGGGGCCCACCTGCGGCGTCGTCGAACAGCCCCCGCAGTGCGAAGGCGATGAGCGGCAGTGCGCTCGGCCCTTCGTCCACCAGGGCGTCCACCAGCTCGTCCTCGATCTCGATCCCTGCCAGATCTGCGGGGCCTCGGATCACGTCGCGCAGACGCGACCCAGACAGCAAGGGCACATCCACCAGCTGAACCGGGGGCGTGTCGAGCAGGTCGCGGACCCGATCCCACTGGTCCGCGCGTACGGCGCCCAGCACCACGTCCACACCGGCGGGAACCGCGAAGTCGGCTGTGCGCAGGGCCTCCTCCAGGGGATCCACCACCAACACGAGGTGGGGGCCGGCCCCCGTCCGGCGCCGCTCGGCCCAGACCGCCCAGGCCTGGTCCTCGGACGTCTGCAGGACCTCGGCCAGCTCCGCCGTGGCTCGCGCATCCACCCGACCGTCTCGCGGACGGAAGGGCCCCAGCACCAGCCACTCGTCAGGTCCCAGCAGCAAGCGAGCCGTGATGCCCGCGCGCAGCAGCGAGCTCTTGCCGGCCCCGGAGGCGCCCTGGAGCACCAGCCACGGCACGGCGTCGTCGGCGTCTCGCAGCACCAGCTGCCGAAGACGCCCGATCACGGCGCGGGCCAGTTCGTCGCGGCCGAAGAAGACCTCCGCGTCGTCGACGTCGAAGTGGGTGAGGCCGGGGTAGGGGGGTCGGTCGGGGTGGCGCGGGAACGCCTCGCGCCTGGGCAGTCCGAGTCGGGCCAGCGCGATGCGCAGGCGCGTCAGCTGGGCGTCGCTGGGGAGCGCGTCGGCCTCGGTGTCCACGAGGATCGCCTGCACCATGGCCAGCGAGGGAGGCAGGGAAGTGGAGTCGATGACGAGCGGAAGGACGGGGATTCCCAGGGCCTGTGCGAGCGTCGTCTCCAGGAAGACCCAGCGAGATTGCTCTTGGGCGGCGCGGCTCCAGAGCAGGACCACCACGTCGGACCGACGGAGCTGCCGGATCAGGTCTCGCTGCCAGTCAGCGCCTGCTACCAAGGACTCCCGATCGATGAATATGTCGGTGAAGCCCTGTGCGCGAAGCCAGGCGAGGAGGCGCTCCGCCGCAGCTGTCGTGACGGTGCTGTAGCTGATGAACACGCTCGCCAAGACGACCTCCCCGCCCTGGTGACTCTAATGCAAATGTGTTTAGTGGCGCGAATTCGCGTCACTTCGGCTGGGCGCTATCCGTTCGCCCGGCCGAAGGTGTCCTTGTCGCCCGCGTTGCGGCCAGCCGCCCAGAGGAAGGGAATCGCCAAGACGATCACCACAGCACCCACCGTCCAGGCGTAGCCGATGCCCAGGCCGCCTGCGTCGGTGACCTGCTGGGCATAGGCGCCGAGCGCCAGCACCCCCACCGTGCTGCCCAGGTTGGAGATCAGCGAGTCGATGCTCAGCACCGTGGCGCGCTCGTCCGCTTCGATCAGGTCGTTGAGCAGGCCCTGTCGGACGGGGGTGCTCACGCCGAACACCAGCATGGTGGTCCAGAACGAGGCCAGCGCCACGCCGAAGCCACCCGGCGAGTCGGGCATCACGAAGGCCGGGAGCGCTCCGCCCACCAGGATCGCCATAGCACTCGCAGCGGTGGTGGCCATCAGCACGTGCGAGGGGCGACGGATCATCTGGCTGATCCGCCCCACCAGACCGTTGCCGAGGGTGGTGCCTACCATCAGCACGGCGCTGATCACGCCCGCCAGCCACACGAGCTCGGAGCCGAAGGCCACGGAGCCGAGATCTTGCACCAGGTACGGCTGCCAGGAGTACCAGCCGAACAGGAAGAAGGCGCCGGGAAAGACGGCTCCCAGCATGAGCATGCGGATGGCCGGGTTCTTCAGGCCCAGCCGCACGCCGTTCGCTGCCGTGCGCTTCATCTCGGGCCAGGCGTTGCGCAGGGTGAGCGGCCGGGTGGTGTAGCCGTCGTCGAACATGCGCAGGTACACGAACAGGCCCAAGGGGATCAGCACCACGGCGCGCAGCACGTAGGGGATCTCCAGGTGCCAGCTGCCCAGCAGCGCCCCGACGGTGGTGGCCACCAGCATGGTGACGGCGGTGACGATGCCGTTGGTGGCGAACACCGACGACAGCTCCCCCTCGAAGTCGTGGTGCCGCAGGGCGTCCACCACCCAGGCCTCCAGCGCCCCCGAGGCGAAGGTGTAGCCCAGGCCGAACATGAGGTTGAACAGCGCGAAGGTGAACAGGTCATGGGCGAACAGCAGGGTGCCCACGGTGCCCAGGAACAGCACCACGATGGACAACAGGTAGGAGGCCCGGCGACCCACGGTGTCGGCCACTACGCCGGTGGGGATCTCGAAGATCACCATGCCTGCGGAGTAGGCGGCGTTGGCGGCGTTCCACTCGAAGGTGTTCAGCCCTCGGTCGATCATGAACAGCGTGTTGATCGAGATGATGGTGCCCATGGCCAGCGTGTTGAGCGCGGTCATGGTGTAGTAGACGCGAGTGATGCGTCGCTGCGAAGCCTCGTCGTCGCCTGCGTCGTAGGGGTCGCGGCCGCCGGCCAGCCAGCTCTGGGTGCGCAGCAGGTTGAGACCGAGGAGGGGCTGGGTGTGACTGGAGGGGCAGTGCTCGTCACTCATCGGGGGCTCCCGTCGGGGTGCGTCCCCTGTGCTCGGCCATGGCTCGCTGGCCCTCTACCATCGCATTCGTCAGGCCCAGGTAGCGAACCACGGCGAGGGCCGTGAAGCCGAGGGCGAACAGATCGATCACGCTGTAGTCGCTCATGAAGCCCGACAGGGCCGACAGCACCCAGGCGCCCACGTAGGCGCTCCAGTAGAGGTCGACGACGATGGACCAGTCACCCTTCACCTGGCGCCAACCTCCCGATTCCTGCGCCGCGCCCGTGGAGCGAAACAGCAGCTCTCGCATCGACCAGCGTGGAATGAACAGGTTCGCCACCGGCGCGAACCAGGACAGCAGATGAACCGCCAGCCCCTGGTCCGCACCGGTTCCGAGGGCGCGCAGGTTGCGCAGCGCCCTTAGGTGAAAGGAGGTCCACAACACCAGGCCCGCGAGCTCCAACAGCAGGTACACGGCTGCGATGGGCACGTTCAGACGCACTTCGAGTGCTGGAACACCGACGCCCAGTACCAGGGCGATGCCGCGCATCCCGACCGTGGACAGTTGCTGCACCCGCATGATGCGCCAGTGCGGTTCCAGATCGCGGTAGCGCGGCAGGCTCGTGGACTCGGTCTTCGGCGGGGCGAACGGCGTATCTCGTGAGGTCGGCGGGCGATTGTCGTCCATTGGACGAGGATACGTCATCGCGACAATCAACGAAGTTGATTGTCGCGATGCTGCAGGTTGCCGCTCCGCGCCCGGACTTGCAGCACTCCCTGCACTCGCTCGCACGCTCCCTCGTTCCAGTCCCACTGCAACCCCGGATCAGCGCGCTCCGCTCGATCGCGACAATCAACGAAGTTGATTGTCGCGATCAGTCCGTCGGCTCCGGGGGGCGCTGGCGCGACACCGCGTCGTGGAAGCGGTTGCCCATGGACTGCAGCAGCTTCATCGTGATGGGCGTGTTCTCTTCGAGCTGGCGGTGGAAGTCCGAGCGACGCAGGACCATGGCGTCGGTCTTGCCCACCGCCCGCACGGTGGTGGATCTCGGCCGGTCCGTGAGCAAGGCCAGCTCTCCGAACTCGTCGCCCCGCGCGAAGGTCTGCACCACGTCCGCCGCGGCGATGGGTAGGCCCGGCCGCAGCGCCTCGGCGGTTCCCTCCACCAGCAGGAAGGACTCGTCGCCGCGCTCTCCCTCCGCGATGATGACGTCGCCATCTTCGTAGAAGGCACGCTCGAAGGTGTCGAGCCACACGCTCACGTCCTGCCGCTGCACGAAGGCCTGGAACGACGGGGACAGCTTGCTCAGGTCCGCGACCATGGGCACGGTGGGGAGCCCCTTGCCGTCCACGAACTCGTCGCCCACCGCCACCATGCCGATGCGCTCCACGAACGGTCGGATCTTGGGGTTGAGGGGCCCGCACAGGTGCGTGCACCCGCTCGCGTGGGCCCGGTAGAACATCATCCGGAACAGTCCCTGGACCAGCCGTCCGAGCCTGCGGCTTCCTTGCTTGACGCACATCATGCTTCCCGAGGCGAGCCGCGCCCCTTCCGGGAGCACCGTGCGGAAGTCGAAGGCTGCGTCGCTGGGCAGTCCGGCGTCGCTGTCCACGGTGATGCGCGAGCCTCCCACCACCTGCCCGTCCACCAAGGCGATGAGGTTCGACGTGGTGGACACCGCATCGAAGAAGTCCACGATCATGCCGCTGTCGGAGGGCGTCATATAGCCCTCCTCCTCGACGAATACCTCGTGACGCACGCGCATCAGGTCGCGCAGCTCCACCGGGTCGACGGCTAGCTTCACTCGAACGCTCATGTCGAACCCTCGCACAGCATGCAACGATACGATGGGACCCACACCTGTGCACGCGCCCACACGCATCGGCCGCTACGACATCGTCCGCCTCCTCGGGGAAGGCGGCGCCGGGCGGGTGTACGAGGCGGTGCTCAACGGCCCGCTGGGGTTTCGCAAGGGCGTGGCCCTCAAGGTGCTCCGCGACGAGCGCCGGGACCTGGTGCGGGAAGCGCGCCTGGGCGGGCTGCTGCGCCACCCCAACGTGGTGGAGGTCTACGAGCTCGGCCAGGCCGACGGCGCCTGGTACTGCGCCATGGAGCTGGTGACGGGAGGCACGCTGGCGGACCACCTGCCCTTGCCGGCGTCTGCCGTGGTGGACGTGGGTATGCAGGTCTGCGCCGGGCTCGCCCACGCCCACGCCGAGATCGGGCTGGTTCACCTCGATCTCAAGCCACAGAACCTCCTGGTGCAGGACGGCTGGGTGCTGATCGCCGACCTGGGCACCGCCCGCACACGAGACCTGGGAGGATCCGATCCCATCATCGGGACGCCCGGCTACATGTCGCCCGAGCACGTCTTCGGCCGCTCGGTGGATGCACGCTCCGATCTGTACTCGCTGGGCGTGGTGCTCTGCGAGCTGGCCACGGGCGTGCGTCCCTCGCCGCTCACGGAGGGCGGCGAGCCGTCACCGACGATCGCGGTGTGGACCGACCGCACCGTCGAGACCCCCGAGCCGGCTGCCCCCCCGGAGCTGCCCGAATGGCTGGCTGCGGTGGCGTCTCGATGTCTGGCCCCCCATCCCGACGATCGCTTCGCCGACGCCACCAGCCTCGCACAGGCGCTGCGCGCGCTGGAGGTGGAGGGGCCCACCCTGCAGGAGGTGCTCCGCCAGCGCGGCGCCTCGAACCGCTCAGGCCGACCCCGCACGGTGACGCCCGCGCCCTTCACGAACCTGACCCCCGAGCGTGATGCCTTCGTGGGCCGACGGGACTCCCTGCAAGCCGCATTGGAGCAGCTGAAGCGGCCAGGCCTGGTGACCGTCGTGGGGATGGCCGGGGTGGGCAAGACGCGCCTCGCGCGTCGCGTGGCTGCCAGGTACGCCGACGCGACACAGAACCACGCCTGGTTCTGTGACCTGACACAGGCGCGCTCCCGGCGCGACCTCTGGATGGGGCTGGGGGTGGGGCTCGGGCTGGCCCTGGTGGACGGACATGAGCCCGAGCAGCTCGCTGCCGCCCTGTCTCGGCGTGGGTCGGTGGTGGTGGTGGTCGACAACGTGGAGCAGCTCGTGCCGCACGCCGACGCCTTCGCCTGGCTGGCCGATCGGGCGCCCGACGTGCGGTGGCTGCTCACCTCTCGCGTGCCCCTGAGCCTGTCCGGGGAGCGCCTGATCCGGCTCGGTCCCCTCGATCCCGACGAGGCGACGACGCTACTGCGCTGTCGGGCAGAGGACCGAGGGGTCCCGCTCGGTGAGGAGGGGGCGCTGCGGAGCCTCGCAGAGCAGCTCGAGGGCATCCCGCTGGCCCTGGAGCTGGCGGCGGGACGGATGGGAGCGCTGCGCCCAGCCGACATGCTGCCGCTGCTCGACCATCGGCTGGAGCTGCTGCGCTCCCGGCGTGCCCCGACGGACCGTCACCACACCCTCGCCGCTGCTCTGGATGGCTCGTGGGCGCTGCTCGACGAGGCACAGCGCCGAGCGATGGTGGAGCTGGCCACGTTCGCGGGGGGCTTCACCCTGCAGATGGCGGAGCGGGTGCTCACCCCTGGTGCGGATCCGCTGTGGGTGGTGGACCTGGTGGAGGGGCTCGTGGACGCGAGCCTGGTGGTGCGGCGCCACGGTGCGCCGGACGACGACGTGCGCTTCGGGCTCCTGGAGACGGTGCGCGACTACGCGCGTGCGCAGGGGCTGAAGCTGCCCACCGAGCTGACGCACCGCGCCGTGCGCGCCCATGCCGAGGCCTTCGCTCCGCTGTACCTCGAGGGGCGCGGTAGGGAGTGCACGGACGAGCTCGACAACCTGCTGGCTGCGTTCGTGCGGATGCGCGACGCCGGCGAGCTGGGCATGGCGGTGCAGTGCCTGCACGGAGCCTGGCACGGGCTGGAGCTCGTGGCGGGGCCTGCGCGGATCCTGGAGCTGATCCAGACCGTGCTGGATGCAGGCCCCACGGGACAGACGCTGGGGCACCTCCTCACGCTGCGTGGGCACCTGCTGGCGATCCGTGGCGACGCGCTTCGGGCCCGCGACGCGCTGCAGCAGGCCCTGCCGAAGCTGGGGTCGTCGCCCACGCTGCGGGTGCGAGCGCTGCGGTCGCTGGCCCTCGCCCTGCGGTTGTTGGGCGAGCCCGACGCGGCGCTGCAGCGGCTGCAGGAAGCCCAGCGCACGGAGGGGGCAGACGAGGCGGTGGCAGCAGGTGCGCTAAGCGATCTGGCCACGCACCTGCGCACGGTGGGGGAGTTCGCGGCGTCCGCTCGCTGGTCCCGCCGAGCCATCGAGGCGCAGCGGGCTGCGGGTGCGGGCCTGGGGCTCGCGATGGCCTACAGCCACCAGGCGGTGACCCAGGCCGATGCGGGCCGGTTGGTGGAGGCTGAGGGAGGCTTCCTGGCCGCCATCGACCAGCTCCACGCCCTGGGCGCCACACGGTTTCGAGACACCCAGCGCGCGAACCTCGGGGTGCTGCGCGCCATGCAGGGGCGGCACGAGGACGCCATCGCCGCCTACGAGCCCCTGATCGCACGCCTGCGCAGCGACGGGGAGTCCGCCTCGTTGGCGCTGTGGCTCGGCAACCTCGCCGAGCTTCAGCTCACGCTGGGCCGACCGGAGCGGGCGCGCCCCGCCGTCGAGGAGGCGGAGCGGCTCACCCGCCAGACCCAGCACGTGCGTCGGCGTGGCTTCGTCACCGATCTGCTAGGGCAGCTGCACCTCGCCGAGGAGGATCCGGAGGGCGCCCATGCCTGGTTCGCCGAGGCGCTGGAGCACAGCGAGCGGGCCAAGGACCGGCTGCTCCGGGTGGGGGTGCTGTGCGGGCTGTCGCACGCGGCCCACCAGCGCGGCGACGCCGAGGCCGCAGCGCGCTGGCTGTCCGAGGCGGAGGCGCAGGCAGCGGACCTGCAGCTCGGTCCCGACTCGGAGGGCGCCACTCGGATCCGGCGGACCCGTCAGGCCCAGCACTGACCGCTACTCGTCTGCCACCCAGCCCCGGCTGCGGGCCCCGATGGTGCGCAGCAGCTCGGCCTCGAACTGCGCCACCGGCATCGTGCGCTGCTCGCGCACCCCGTAGCGACGCAGGGTCACCGTCTTCTCCTCCACCTCACGCTCCCCGATGATCAGCAGGTTCGGGATCTTCTGCTGCGTGGAGGTGCGGATCACCTTGTTCATGCGCTCGCTCGACTCGTCGACGTCGACGCGCACGAACTTGCCGTGGAGCTGGTCGGCGATCTCGTGGGCGTAGGGGCGGAAGCGGTCCGCCACGGTGATGAGACGCACCTGCACCGGGGCCAGCCAGGTGGGGAAGGCCCCACCGTAGTGCTCGATGAGGAACGCCACGAAGCGCTCGTGGGTGCCCAGGGGGGCCCGGTGGATGCAGTAGGGCGTCTTCTCGGTGCCGTCGGGGGCGGTGTAGGTGAGGTCGAACCGCTTGGGTACGGCGAAGTCGAGCTGGTTGGTGCTCGCCGTCTCCTCGCGCCCAGTCACGGTGCGGAACTGCACGTCGATCTTGGGGCCGTAGAAGGCCGCCTCCCCCTTGCGCTCCACGTAGGGTAGGCCCGAGCGATCCATCGCCTGCTTCACCAGCCGCTGCGTCTCCTCCCAGCCCGCCGGGTCGTCGACGTACTTGTCGCGGCCCTTGGGATCTTCGGGGTCCCAGGTGGAGAACCGCATGTAGTAGTCGTCGAGGCCCAGGATGTCGTAGACCTGCCGGTGCATCTCCATGACCGCGAGGAACTCGTCCTCGAGCTGCTCGGCGGTGCAGTAGATGTGCGCGTCGTTCATGCACATCCCGCGGACCCGCAGCAGGCCCGACAGCGCGCCGGAGTCCTCGAAGCGGTAGACCTGGCCGTACTCGGCGAGGCGCAGGGGCAGGTCTCGGTAGGAGCGCTTGCGGGCCGCGTAGATCTTGTGGTGGTGCGGGCAGTTCATGGGCTTGAGCGCGTAGGTCTCCTTGACCACCTCGCTGGTGCCCTCCTCGGTCTCCACCTGCTGGGCGAGCTCCATGAAGGGGTACATGGAGTCCTCGTAGTAGGGCAGGTGCCCCGAGGTGTGGTACAGCCCGACCTTGGTGAGGTGCGGGGTGGCCACGCGCTGGTAGTGACCCTGGAACTCCAGCTCCCGCGCCAGCTTCTCGAGCTCGTCGCGGATCACCGTGCCGTTGGGCAGCCACAGGGGCAGCCCCTTGCCCACGTCGTCGTCGATGACGAAGAAGTCGAGCTCCTTGCCCAGCTTCTTGTGATCGCGGGCCAGGGCCTCCTTGTGGGCGCGGACGTGGGCCTCCAGCTCCTCCTTGGTGGTGAAGGCCCAGGCGTAGATGCGCGTCATCATGACGTTGTCGGAGTCGCCTCGCCAGTAGGCGCCCGCCAGCGAGCGCAGCTTGAAGGCACCCTTCGGCAGCTTGCGCGTGTTCTCCACGTGGGGTCCCTCGCACATGTCGAGGAACGGCCCGTTCCGGTAGAAGGTGAGCTGCTCGATCCCCTTCTTGTCGAACAGCTCCTGGGCGTACTCGGCCTTGTAGGGCTCACCCATCTCCTCGAGGCGGGCGAAGGCGTCGTCGCGCGGCAGCTCCTCGCGCTCGAAGGCCTGACCCTTCTTGATGATCTGCTTCATCTTCTTCTCGATTGCCGGGAAGTCCTCCTCCGACAGCGGCTCGGGCAAGATGAAGTCGTAGTAGAAGCCGTCGTCGATGGGGGGACCGAAGCCCAGGGTGGCTCCTGGCTTCAGGTCGAGCACGGCTTGGGCGAGCACGTGCGCGAGGCTGTGGCGAATGCGGTACAGCTCGTCCTTGGCGGACGCAGCGTCGAAGTGGTCTTCCACGGGTTTTCCGGTCGGGAGGTTGGGAGGGAGGGGCCGAGTGGCGTCTTCAGCCCACCGTGAACCGAGACACGGAGGTCGAGCAGACCTCCGCGCATCGCACCTCGCCTTCGGCCGGGCCGTGTCGCATGACGACGCCATAATCCGGCGACCGGCACTCGTGTACCCTGCCGGAAGGCCCGCAGCCGAAGGCGAGGGCCCAAGCGAATTGTAGCGCGACGGAGTCGCGCGGGATTCCGGCGGGGGGCAGCGATGGCATCTTGGCTTCCGTGGGTCCGGCGCCGGCAGGATCGCCTTCGCCACACACCGCTGACCGAGACCCAGCGCGCGATCATCGCCGCCAACGTGCCCATGGCGGCGCGCCTCGAAGCGGCGCGGACCGAGCGTCTCGAGGGGCTGGTGCAGCTGTTTGTGAACGAGAAGACCTTCGAGGGCCTCGGCGGCCTCGAGATGACGGAGGAGATCCGGGTCACCGTGGCTGCTCAGGCCTGTGTGATCCTGGTAGGGCTCGACGAGGTGGACGTGCCCTACCCGGACCTGATGGTGATCCGCGTGTACCCGGGGGCCTTCCGCCGGGCCGAGGGGGTGGCCACGCCGTGGTCGACGGACCGGCCGGTGCAGGGGGTCGTGCACGGCGAGTCCAGCCGCCATGGCTACGTGGTGCTCGCCTGGGACAGCGCGCTGCGCGGGGCGCGCCACCCCACCTCGGGCGACAACGTGGTGGTGCACGAGTTCGCCCACCAGCTCGACACCGCCGACGGCGCGGCGGACGGGGCCCCGATCCTGCCGGAGTCGGGTCTGTACGGTCCCTGGGCCCGCATCCTGGGCCGGGCGTTCGCACAGCTGCGGGAGCACCTGGACGAGGGCGTGCCCGACGTGCTGCGCGCCTATGGTGCCACGAACCCAGCGGAGTTCTTCGCGGTGGCCACCGAGGTCTTCTTCGAGAAGCCGGGTCGGCTGAAGCGCGAGCACCCCGAGCTGTACCGCATGATGACGCTGTACTTCCGGCAGGACCCCGCCGGGGACTGACCTAGCCGCGATGCCGGATTCGGACGGCCATCTCGTCGACGGGCATCCGCTCGGCCTCCATGTCCTGCGCGGCGACGTAGGCGCCGTAGCGGGTGGCGCCGGCGTAGGCGCTGGCTCCGTGCAGCACGATGCTCATCGTCACCGTGAGCACCACCACCGACTCCAGCAGCGGCCCGGTGGCCAGCGCTCCCGACTCCACCACCAACAGCACGAACAGGATCGAGGCGAGGCCGCGGGGACCGAACCAGCCGACGAACACCACGCTGGGCCCGCGTAGGC
>JAHQVJ010000108.1 GCA_019634415.1 Myxococcales bacterium | reverse complement strand
CGGTCGCGTCGTACCCATGACGATCGCCACAGACTTCCTGGAAGCCACGCCCACCTGGTCGCCCGACGGAACCCGTATCGCCTTCACCCGGATCCCCATCGACGGCGGGGACAGCCGCGTCTGGGTGATGAACGCCAACGGCCACGGGAGCCTCTGGACCTCCATCCCACCGGAGACTTCGAGATCCATGTGGTGAACGCCGATGGGACCGACGACCGCTTCGTCACCCACAACATTCACGACGACGTGTTTCCGGCCTGGTCCGCGGACGGGAACCACTTGGTCTACACCACCATGGATCCCGACACGGGCTCCGCGGATGTGGCCGTCGTCGACCTGCGCATGCCCGTGGTCGAGCCCGAAGTCATCGTGGGAACGGTGGCCGACGAGTGGACCAACAGCGGCTCCTGGGGCCGATGACGGCCTTGCACCGACGGCCAACACCGTGCTGCCCGAGACGTTAGCTTGCATCGGCAGCACGGCGAGGGAGGGATCGATGACCAGGTGGATGGCAGCGCCGCTGCTCACGGCACTCGGCTGTGCGGGGGGCACCGAGCCCACGTCGGCCGACGACCTTCAGGCCCGCATGGATGACATCGGCCTGCTCTCCCACTTCGAGGCCGACGCAGACTCCGCCGCCGCAGGAGAGGCCTGGCTGTGGGGCGAGACCACGGGCACCTGGGGCTTCCCCATGGCTGGCTTCCAGGCGCTCGGCTTGCTCGACGGCGCGGGCGTGCTGTCGGTCGTGGACGTCTACGACCGCCTGAAGGACCAATACGGCTTCCTCCGCAACCCCGCCGATCCCCTGGGAGCCCCCGTGGGCGTGCGGCCCGTGGACAGCCGGCTGCAGTTCACCTGCCTGTCGTGCCACGCCGACCGGGTGGCCGGCGAGGTCGTCATCGGCGGCAGCAGCGGCAGCGTGGACTGGGAGGCGCTGGGCACCGACCTCGCCGTGCTGGCCAACATCGGCAACATCGAGGTGCCGCTGGCGCTCGAGGGCTTCACCGGAGCGCCGGGCACCCACGACGCCTGGGGGCTGGGCTACCAGCTCGCCAAGCAGCAGGTCCCCGCCCCCGACATCAACGAGGACTTCGGCTACCAGCAGTCCCCGGCCTGGTGGTCCCGCCGCTTCAAGCACCGGCTGTACCTCGACGGCTCGGGCAGCACCGCGAGCAAGCGCACGATGGCCGCGATGTACCTGGGCTACGGCGCCTCCCTCGAGCAGATCCAGGCCATGGAGCCCGATCTCGACGACGCCTGGGCAGCCATGATCCGGATGCCCATCCCCCAGTGGACCCTGTCGACCCTCGACCCCGAGCTGTGGGCCCAGGGCGAGGCGCTGTTCGCCAGCACCTGTGCGCAGTGCCACGGTCACTACTCCGGCGGCGCCGACCGCACCTTCCCCGACCGGGTGGTGGACGTGGGCACCGATCCCATCCGCCACGAGCAGATGCGGGCCGAGGAGGTGGACTTCATCAACGCGAGCTGGTTCGGCGAGGACGCCCCCTTCGAGCCCACCGAGGGCTACCTCGCGCCGGTGCTGCACGGTGTGTGGGCCACCGCCCCCTACTTCCACAACGGCTCCGTGCCCACGCTGTGGGCGGTGCTCGACTCCAGCACACGTCCAGAGGTCTGGGCGCGCACGGGGCACCGCGAAGCGGACTACGACGTCGAACACGTGGGCCTGCGCTACGACACCTACGACGAGCCCGGCGATGCCCCGGACGCCACCCGCGTCTACGACACCCGGGTCCCGGGCTTGAGTGCGGCCGGCCACACGGTGGGCGATGCGCTGTCGGACGGTGAGCGCACGGCGCTGATCGAGTATCTGAAGAGTCTGTAGAGCGCCCAGGGAGGGTGCGAGCGTGGAGCACGGCCTCGACCAGATCGACTGGCTCGCCATCATCGCCTGCGTGGTGGTCGGGCAGGTGTGGCTCACGGTGTGGTTCGCGCCGCTGTTCGGCGATGCCTGGGCGGCCGAGTACGCGGGCGAGGACACCACGCGACTGGAGCACACGCAGCAGCTGCCCACCTACACCTACGGTATCGGTGCTGCGTGCGTGTTCCTGCTGTCGGTGGGGGTGGCCGTGCTGCAGCACAGCCTGGGCGTGTCGACCGTGCTCGAGGCGCTGGGGTTGGCGCTGCTGCTGGCCGTGGCGGTGTTCGTGCCGATGGCCATGCCCGCCTATGCCTTCCTGCAACGCTGGCGAGCGTGGCTGATCGGCGCGGGCAGTCAGATCGTGCTGGTGTGCCTCATCTCCCTCATCCTGGTGCTGTGGCCTACGGGTTCGTAGACCCACTCGGCTTGCGAAGTGCCACGCGCGTGTGTCGCCAGCCCCTCGGAAGCGTCAGGGACGGCGGCACCTCGCCGGGCACCACCGACAGCCCTCGTGCCTGCTTCACGAGGACCGCGACGTCGATGGGCTCGTCGGCCGCGACGGCGTAGAAGGCCTCCCAGGCGGGAGCATCGTCGAGCACGAAGGCCTTGGGCAGGTCGAAGGCTCCCGACGGAACCTGCGTGCCCTGGCCCCCCACCGGGAAGTGCACCGTGACCTGCTGCAGCCCATCCACCGAGATCGGCATGACCCGTCACGTACACGACCGCGAGGGCGGGCGTCTGTGACAAGGCACCGAGGGTGCCCAGCGCCTCCACCACCTCCCCCCGAGTGGGGCTCGACAAGACGGTGACGTCGTCGGGATCGATCTTCCCCGCCGTCGTCCACACCTGCACCATGCGTGCGGCATCGGCGTCGGCGTGCTGAAGCGCCGCCCGCGCTGGCCCTCCGTCTCCCGCCGCCACCACGAGGGCGACCCGATCGGCTCCATGGGCCAAGGCCCCCAGCAGCAAGGCGTTCATCGCCGACCTCCGACGTGCGTGATGGTGAGCCCCAGCCCCAGCGATGCCGCGAGCCCACCAGAGGCCACCCAGGTGCCGTCCAGGACCGCGTTGGAGTCGGTGGTCATGGGACCGAGCAGCGAGGCGGCGGCGAAGACCGCCGTGCTCCCGGCCACCACACCCCAGGCGGCGGCCCTCCCTCGTCGACGCACCTCCGGGCCGCGGCTCCGTGTCGTCAGCGGCGCCAAGCGCTCGAAGTCCCCTCGTCGCAGCGTGACGACCTCTCCGAGCGCCAGTGTCGCAGTCGAACCCGCGGCCTCGCGTGGTCACCAGTCCGGCCTGCACCCGATCCGACCCTGCAGACCACTCGACTGCAGCGTCGCCGATCAAGTCCACCACCAGCGCGCCACCGTCGAAGTCCACGAAGGGCCCACCCTGCAGATCCACCTCGCCGTAGGAGTTTCCTGCCCCCCGCACCCCACGGCGGTCCATCCCACGAGCATCATCCAGCCACGCATGCATCCCTCCTGTGTGACGAGGTTCAACACCAGCGGGAGTCGGCCGTGTCAGTGGAGGCGTTATCGACCGCCCCCCGACGCCCACTGAGACCTCGGGAGGCCCCGTGCGACTGCGAGCGGGACAGGTGGACCTAGAGCGAGGGGTGATCGTCCGCGAGGGTCGCACCGTGCGGCTCACGCCCCTCGAGGTCCGGCTGCTCGCCTACCTGGCCGACCACCCCGACCGCGACATCTCGCAGGAGGAGCTCCTGCAGCAGGTCTGGGGCTACGCGCCCGGCGTCGCGAGCCGAGCCGTCACCGCCACCGTGCACCGCCTGCGCGTCAAGATCGAGCGCGACCCGGCGGAGCCCGACCACCTGCTCACCGTGTGGGCCAAGGGGCTGCGCTTCGAGCTGGCGACGATCCCCTCCCCGACCCTGGGTCCCCCCGATCGCTTCGTGGGCCGGGAGGCCCTGCTCGAGCGAGTCTCGAGCGACCTCGAGCAACGACGCCTGGTGACCTTGACCGGACCGGGCGGGATCGGGAAGACGCGCCTGGCCCAGCAGCTCGGACGCCGCAGCCCCCAGCCACAGCTGTGGGTGGACGCCACCCAGGCGCGCAGTGCCACCGACCTGGTGCGGGAGGTGGCCGGCGCCCTTTCGCTGCGCGCGAGCTCGGCGACGGAGGGCGCCACGCGGGTGGGCCATGCGCTGCAGGCGCGGGGGCCGCTGCGGCTCGTGCTCGACAACCTGGAGGGCGCCCTGGACGCCGCAGCGCAGCTGCTGCCGGGCTGGCTGGCCGAGGCGAGCGACTGCACCGTGCTCGTCACCTCGCGGGAGGCGCTGCGGATCGCGGGGGAGGCCGCCCACGCGGTGGGGCCGCTCGAGGCCCACGCCGCCGCCGAGCTGTTCGAAGAACGCCTCCCGCGCGGCGTCACCGTGGATCCGTCGGTGCGCGACGACGTACTGCAGCCCCTCGACGGCTGGCCCCTGGCCATCGAGCTCGCCGCGCGCCTCGCCGATGTGCTCCCGCCCTCGGAGCTCGCTCGCCGCCTCGGCGCAGCCGACGGCGCCTCGTCGGCGCTGTCGCTGCTGCACGCGGATCGACGCGACCGCCCCCAGCGACATCACAGCCTGTACTCGGTGCTCCAGGGCTCCGTCGACGCCGTGCCGCCGTCGGCCCAGCGTGCCCTCACCACCCTGGCCGTGCTGCGCGGACCCTTCGGCCCCTCCGACGTGAGCGCCTTGCTCGGCGACACCGGCTGGCGGGATCTACGGGTCCTCGTGCACCACTCGCTGGTCACGCGCCATGCGCGCGGCCACCGGCTCCTGGAGCCCGTGCGCGCCTACGCCTTGGAGGCCCTGCGCCGCTCTCCGCACCAGCGCGCGGTGCACCACGCGGTGCATCGCTTCGTGGTGGACGCCGCCCAGCAGCGCTTCGATCCCGCAGGCGGGCCCCCCAGCCGGGCCGATCTCGCCTGGGCCCACGACCACGCCGCGGACCTCCGCGCTGCCTGGGAGCGCGCCTGTCGCTCCGACGCCTCGCAGGCCGGCATCCTCGCCGCCGCGCTGCACGTGCTGTACGTCAACGGGGGCCCGCTGACGTACAGAGCGTGCGCGTCCTGGAGCACACGCTGCAGCTCTCCTCCCTGCCGCCTCGGCTGGAGGGCCACCTGCAGCGCCACATGGCCACCGCCCGGCACCACACCGACGACGTCGAGGGCGCCGAGGAGGCGGCCCACCGGGCGCTGGCCATCGCCGAGGCCCAAGGCGACCGCGTGCTCGAGGGGCGCACCTGCACCCTGCTCCTGAGCCTCGAGGTGGCTGCCAGGCGCCCTGCCTCGGACTGGGCGCAGCGCGCGCTCGACGCCCACCACGCCGCCGGAGACGAGGCCGCCCTGGCCAGCACGCTGGGCACCCTCGGCGGGCGGCACTGGTTCTCCCACCGCTTCGACGAGGCCGCGGCCACCTACGAGCGTGCCGTGCGGCTGCATCGGACCCACGGCAACGAGCGCAACGCCGCCGTGGCCATGGGCAACCTGGCCATGGTCCAGAGCGAGCGCGGGCGTCACGGAGAGGCGCAGGACCTCCTGCAGCAGGCGCTGGCGCTACACCGGGCCCACGGCGACCGGGTTCACGAGGCCACCACACTCGTGCACCTCGGCATGCTGGCCCTCAAGGAGCAGCGCTACGACGACGCAGCAGCCACGCTGGGCGAGGCCGACCGCTTGGCGCGGGCCTCTGGCCAGGGCCCCCGGCGCATCGCCCACGCCGCCTACCTGCGCGGTGCCGCCCTTGCCCTGCACGGTCGCCTCGCCGAGGCTCGGACAGCCCTGGCCAGCAGCCGCCTCTGGGCCGATCGTGCAGCATTGGCGTTCCCGCTACAGCGCCAGCTGCAGGCGTGGGTGCAGGCCCACTCGGGCCGTCCCGAGGACGCGCTGCAGCTGCTGCAGCTCCATCCCGCCACCCCGACCGCGCGCGAGGAGCGTGTGTCCGGCGTGCTCCGCGGCCTGCTACTCACCACGCTGGGCCAGCAGGGCCTGCTGGATCGGGCGCACGCCGAGACCGAGGCCCGACAGCTCCTGCGCAGCGCTCGCCGCGCGTTCCGGCGCGAGCTGCCCATCAGCGAGGGGTGGCGGTACCTCGAGCGGCTCGAGCACACCCTGCACGCGCCCTGAGACGCACCTGAGACACCTCGTGCACGCGCCACCGCGAGCCAGCGGGCATCGGCCTTCCTGTTGGAGGAACCATGCCCCGCTCGAGTGCCCTCGTCCTGTTCGTCTCCGTGGCCTGCACCGGACAGCCCGTCGATCTGTCGTCGTCGGAGACCACCCCCGACACACCGTCCCAGTCCACCCCACTCGACCCCACCGGACCCACCTGCGACGAGCCCGCCGTCAGCGCCTGCGGGATCGACGGCTCCGTGATCCAGGGCCACGTGCGTCTCGGCGACACCATGACCCGCACCAGCGGTGACCTGGTGCTCGGCCTCGTGCACGAGCTGTACGACGGCGACGTCGGCGGCGGCTACCACATCCACACCGTCATCCCCGACGTCGATCTCACCGAGCCCGTCCCCTTCACCCTCGACATGTGCGCCGGCGGAGAGATGTGGTCCGAGGACAACTGCGAGTACTCGCTGCAGGTGATCCTCGACGCCGACGGAGATCAGGGCGTGGGCAACCTGGTGGCCGATCCGGGAGAGCCAGCGGCTCGCATCGACGGGATCTGGCTGTCGTGCCGAGAGGACGCCCCCTGCCTCGACGTGGTGCTCGACTGCGACGAAGGCCCCTCTTGCAACCAGTTCACGCCGCTGCCGAGCTGCACGTGCGATCCCGACAGCTGCAGTAGCGTGTTCAACCTCTGCGGCTGACGGCACCGTGAACGGCGGACGACAGGCTGGCGAGCGCGTGGGTCCACCCCCCCTCCCGGATGACCCGGTCGTCGTCCGTCGGCACGTCGCGGTGCTTGAGGTGCAGCACCGTGCCCGTGCCTCAGCGCCCCACCCGATCGGCAGTCCCAGACGTGCACCGTCCACAGCTGCCCAGGGCCGCAGCCGAACCAGGTGCGCAGCAGATCCGGATCCCGCCAGGCCTCGAACACCCGCTCGGGTGGAGCGCGAAAGCGACGCGTCATCCGAAGCTGCCGGCTCACTCCTCCCCCTGCGCGTCCAGCAGCGCGTCCAGGCGGTCGAAGCTCGCCCGCCACGCTGCAGCCCGCTCGTCGACCCAGGACTGCACCTCCAGCAGCGGCTCCAGGACCAGCTGAAGCCGATGCGTCCGACCCTCCGTGATGCGGCGCACCAGACCGGCCTCCTCCAGCACCGCCACGTGACGCGTCATCGCCTGCTTCGAGAAGGGCAGATCGCGTCGAAGCTCGGCGATGCTGGTGCTCCCCGTGGCCAGCTGCGCCACGATGCCGCGACGCACCCCGCTCGACAACGCCGCGAAGATCTGGTCCACGGCAGCACTCACGGAGACGCCAGCTCCACCAGCACGCCGGTGATGCGGCGAATCTTCCCGCCTGCCACGTGCATCACCTCGGCCAGACACGCCTCCATCTCGTCGAAGTCCGACGGTGTCTGCCAGGAACGCCAGTACTTCAGGATCAGCTCACGCGCGGTCATCGGTCCTCCCGAGGCCAGGCCACGGCCTCGCATCACAACAGTCAACACAATCATTGACCTTCAGAGGATCCGCAGGACGTCGGCTACACTCCGGTCGCAGAGGCGGTGCCGAGTGCGAACACGCTGGCAGGTGGATCCTGGGGTGGCGGGCCAGCGAGCCGGCGCCTCCTCGAGGGCCGGGCCCGAAGGCCTGGCCGGCAGCGTCGTGATCCCATCCATGGAGGTTCCGTGAGCCCACGTCCCGTCCTCGTCGTCGCGCTGTCCGCCTGGGCCGTAGGGTGCGCGTGCCCCGATCACTCTGGCCTGTGGATGGTGCAGCTCATGGGCGACGCCACCGGCAGCTTCGACCTCGAGGTGCTGGCGCCGGACACCTCGGTCTACGGCGACGGTGCGGTGGAGGCGACGGTGGCGTCTGCCACCCTCGACACGGAGCTGTTCACCCTGCCCTTCGACCAGGAGTGGTTCCTGGTGTCGTGCGACGGCTTGCTGCGCAACGGCTCCGTCAGCAGCGCGCCCTTCGCGCTCACGGCCTCCACGAGCGAGGTGGTGTGGCAGGGCAGCTCCGGGGTGGATGCGCTCGCCCCCATCAGCTTCTGCCTGACGGGGTCCCTCGACGCCGAGTCCCGGGACGGAAGCGGCGAGTGGGAGGTCAAGACAGAGCTACACGACTGCGACTCCGGCAGCACGCCTGCGTTTCAGGGGCGCTGGTCGGCCCGGCTGTAGGCGCTCGGGCTACTCGGCCTCCGCGAGTGCCGCCAGCGCGTCCATGACGCCCGGCAGCGCTGCGCGGAACTGCTTGCCCAGGCCTGCCAGGACAAGCCCCCCGAGCCCCGTCAGGCGCACCTCGTGGGTGAAGGCCGTGCCTCCGTCGCCCCAGGGCTGAAGCGAGCGGTCCACCACGAGCTTGCCCAACGGAAGCGGCACCGTGTAGGCATAGTGTCGGCCTGGCTCGAAGACCGTGACGGTGAACGGGCTGGTGCGCGAGCCGCTGGTCACGGTGCCCTGCACGCCCAGCGCCAGCGGAGCATCCTGCGAGGCAGCCGAGAGCTCGGTGTCCCAGGCAGGCCAGCCCGGCACGTCCATCCACAGCGCCCACACGCGCTGTGGTGGAGCCGACGTGCGCACCGTGTGGTGGAAGTGACGCGACGTTCCCTGTGCGGAAGCCGCATGGGTCACGGACATCGCCATCATCAGCATCATGGAAGCCTCCCTCGAGTTGAACAGTGATTAACAATGGCGAGACCACGTTGAACAGTGTTCATCTACATTTCATGGGACGACGCACCCGAGGAGTCGGCCAGCACCACGGCAACCTGCGCGCCGCTCTACTCGACGCCGCGCTGCAGATCGTGGCCGAGGGCGACGTGGCCGCCCTCACGCTCCGGGCGGTGGCACGACGGGCGGGGGTGAGCCCTGGCGCGCCCTACCACCACTTCGCCGACAAGCAGGCCCTGCTGGTGGCCGTGGCGAACGACGGCTTCCGGCAGCTCGGCGCCGCCCTCGACTTCGAGCCCACGGATCCCGTCTGCACCTTCGAGCGCCGCTGCGCCGCCTACGTGCGGTTCGCCTTGGACCACGGTGCGCACTACCGCGTGATGTTCAGCCCCGATCTCGACGGCGAGGGGATCGGCCAGGTGGCCGCTGCCGCCCTGACTGCCTTCGCGGGACTGGTGGAGGCGGCTCGAGCAGTGACTCCCGAGCTGGACGACACGGAGCTACACCACCGAGCCGTGCTGGCCTGGTCCACGGCCCATGGTGCGGTCACGCTGCAGCTGGGGGGGATGGTGCAGCAGCTCGCACCCGCCCTGGACGCCCAGGCCCTGGCGACGGCCGTGGGGGCCGCCTGCGTGGCCATCGTCAGAACTCGATGACCAACCCCACGCGCGAGGGCGTGGACTGTCGCACGGCCTCGGCGAAGCGGTAGGGCGGATCCGAGAGCACGCCCACCACGCAGCTCCGCTCGTCGCGCGTGAGCTCGCGCGTGAGCAACATGGGCTCCAAGGCGTGCTCGGACACGCGACCGTCGCCCGGATCCACCGAGGTGGACCACTTGAGCCGTCCGGGTCGATCGCTGCCCACGAAGCACTCGGCCAGCCGCGGACCGCGGGCCGACACCTGCATCCGGAAGGCAGCCACCCAGGGCAGCGGCTCGGGCGTGGGTGCGTCGTAGTCGGGACGGTCCCGCCGCTTCACGGGCGGCGGCGGTGGTACGGGCGGGCCGATGAAGGGCAGCTCCCCGAGATCCCCTGCGGCGACCAGAGGAGCGGTGCCCTCGGGCACGGGCTCGGGCTCCTCCGCACAGCTGCAGTCCCGCAGCAGGAACAACAGCAGCAGCAGCGCGAGCACCGCCCACAGCCACCTCCGCCGCTTCTTCTCCGGTTCCCGCTTGTCGGGGGACCGCTTGGCGATGCGCGCCTGAAGCTGCTCCTTGCTGCGCGCCTGCCGGTCGCGCACCGCGTCGAGGCGCGACTGCCGCGTGTCTGCCGAGGGAAGCGAGGCCCGCACCGCCTGAAGTCGTGCCTGCTGATCCGCCTTCGACGGCAGCGACGATCGCACCGTCTCCAGGCGCGCCTGACGGTCCGCCTTCGAGGGCACTGCGGGAGCACCGCGGCTGGAACGACGACGCTTCATCCGCCGATGCTCCAGCCCAGCACCCACTCTCCGTCGGCGTCTCGCCACTCCTCGGGCACCAGCTCGAGGGGCACGAACACGCTGGGCGCCGTCACGGCGTTGGCGCGGAAGGGCCAGGGAAGCGGATCCGCAGGAGCCAGCCGCACGCTGCCCGCGTAGACCTCCCCCGACGGGTTCAGCGAGCGCGCCCGATCCCGGTTGCTCGCGTCGGAGGGAAGCCCCCCGAGGCCCTCCACGATGGCCAGGCTGCGCTCCAGCAGCGCCGCCAGCGTGCGGCGCTGCCGCCCCTCGCTGGCATCCGCCTCGGCCAGTGGCGCCAGTAGCCTGCGGATGGCGCGCAGCGTGGGCAGGTGGGTGGTGCGCACGTCGGCATCCTCCAGCTCCAGCCGCTGCACCATCTGATCGAGGAACCGCAGCGTCTCGCTGGGCGACTCCACCAGGGCGCCGCGCACCCGCCGCACGAAGCGCGGCACGTCGCCGCGCGCCAACGGCGTGAGCAGGGCGACTCGCCGCAGCAGCGCGCCCCGTCCCGTGTGGTGCTGCAGCCCTCGCTCGAAGGAGGTCCGATCCGCCCGAAACGCGGCGCTCCACAGCAGATCCTCGAGGATCACGGCGTAGTCGCGGGGCGGCACCAACTCCTGCAACGTCACCAGCAGGTCATCGGTGAGCTCGAACTGCGACGCCACGTAGGACAGCCAGCGCAGGCTCAAGCTCTGCACCTCGTCGGCCACCGCCGACTCGGGGGCCCGCTGCAGCGCGAAGGCCAGCGAGCGTAGCGCTCCCGGCAGATCACCCGTCTGCAGCAAGTCCACGCCCCGGTGAAGGGCGATCACGCCGCGCTCGCGGAAGCCCGACTCCCTGTCGAGGCTCAGCAGCCGATCCCCCCGCTCTCCGCTCCACAGCGCGGTCATCGGATCGTCCGCCAGCCTCCGTGCGATCCAGCGCTCGACCTCGGCCCCCTCGTTGCGCGCCGCAAGCGCGTCCACCACGTCGAGCACCACCTGATCGAGGGCCTCGCGGTCGCCACCGTAGGTCACGGCGTTGTCGAACACGAACAGGCGCCGATCGGGCGACAGGGACAGCCACTCCGACGCAGGCCAGTCCACGCTCTGCTCCAGGATCCGCGCGGCCTTCGACGACGGGTCCATCAGGTGGGTGGGCGCTGCGTCGTTCATCTGCTCCACGGCACCGCGCGACAGCCCGATACGACGGCCCAGGATCCCTTGCCTACGAGCCCTACGACGCGCCTCTCGCGCAGCCAATGCGGTGATCTGCAGATCGATGTCGAACAGGCGCGCCTCGATGGCGGCGAGCCCCCGCACCTTGCCAGTGAGGGTGGCCCGGGAGCGCTCGAGCAGGAACCGCAGTAGCTTCGCCGACACCATGCGATCCGACAGCTCCGAGAACTTCAGCTCCCCGATGGAGAGCATCGCCAGACGCGGCCGCAGACAGCCCCCGCGAAACAGCCGCAGCGACTGCAGCTCGGTGATCGAGAGCACGTCTCCGATGGACACGAACCGCTGCTGACGGCCGAGCTCGAAGGCATCGAACGGCCGCGGCTTCTTGGGCTTGGCCCGGCGGCCGCGGTTGCGCACCACCCAGTTGTGCAGCGCGAGCGGCCACAGCCCGGCGGACGCCTCGTCGGTGCCCAGGCCGTCCTGACAGATCCCGAGATCGCCCAGTGCCGCCCAGGTGACGGAGTTGAAGTCCTCGTCGTGGGGCGACAGCTCGCCCGTGTGATCCTCCACGGCGTTGCGCAGCAGCCACAGGCGCACGGCCTCCAACGGCTCGTCGTCGGCCAGGGCCATACGAGCGTTGTAGTAGATCACCGTCTGGTCGCCAGGCTCGGCCTCCAGCGGAGGCTGGGCCCACGCCAGCACGGCCCCGAGCCACCACCCCACCATCAGAGCGCCACCCCCACCGCCAGCGTGAAGTCGGCCCAGAACAGCAGCTCGGTCTGGGTGGCGGGCGCCAGGATGGGTACCGCCAGCATGATGCGTGGCGACAGGAACACGCCCTGCTTGAAGTAGATGTCGTTGCCGAGCCCCAGCAGCAGCCCGTAGCGCCCCAGGTCCGTCTGCATGCTGTCCAGTCGCACGCCCTCGAGGTTCTCCACCTCCTTGTCCGACAGGTTCGGCGCGAAGATGGCGCCCACCACCTCGCGCGGTCGCATGCCGCCCCACCCCGTGGGATGCACCATGTAGCGGAACCCGGCGTAGGCGTTGAACACCAGCTGCACCGCCGGGAAGAACTTCGGAGAGGTGGTCACCACCCCCTCTGCCAGCGGCAGCACCAGAGCCAGATCGAGCTCCAGCCGCGGCGGCCGGCCGGGCTGGCGGTAGGGCGTGAAGGCCAGCAGCCGACTGCTGGGGGAGTCCCACACCTGGGTCCAGCTCACCCCCACCTCGAACAGGGTGCCGCCGGAGGGAAGCCGCAGCATGCCCCCACCCCGCAGGGTGTTGAAGTTGTTCAGCTCGAACACGAAGCCGCCCGTGGCGGCGATCATCGCGTCGCTGCGCCGCCAGTTGAACTCCACCGGCTTGCTCGCCGTGCCGATGGTGCGCTCGGCCAGCGCATCGAAGGTGGAGCGGTGCCGACGGAGTGGCTCCTCCTCCTCCTCGTCGCTGCCAGTCTCCTCGACGGAGGTCTGCGCGGGCTCGGACTGGGCGAGCGCCACCGACGCACACAGGAGCATCAACACACTAGGGATCAAGGGGGAACCCCGGGTCGCCGAGCATGGGGAAGGAGGGCTGGTAGCAGTCCATCGCGTAGGTGGTCCGGAAGGGATCGGTCACGTGGTACACGCCCGCAGAGTCGAAGGTGGGGTGGTCACAGAACCGAGTGCACTGCGTGAGCGCGGGGTCCAAGGGGAACTCGTCCTGCAGCCAGATCTGCGTGCCGAAGAAGGACTCGGCGGGCGAGGCGATCCCGAAGGGCACCGTGAGCCCGAGGGCCGTCACCGATGCCGCGCCGACGGCCTCGTACTCCATGCGCAGCAGGAACGGGAACTCCCACAGCAGCCCGAGGTCGTAGTTGGCCTCCGGCAGCTGGGCGTGCCACTCCCCGATCATCTCGATGGGCAGCGCACCCACACCCACGAAGTCGCACAGGGGGCCCTCGATCTGGCCCGTGTAGCAGGCCTTCAGCAGCAGCTTCTGGAACTTGTCGTTTGCGAGAAGCTCGGAGCGGAACACGATCTGCTGGAACTCCTCGGGCGCGCAGTAGGAGAAGGCATCGTCGACGTCGGCGGAGATCCGCTCGCCGTTGGGGAAGGTGACCACGCCGAACTCACCCACGTCGATGTGGTCCGACGTGGTGGCGAACTCGGGCGCCAAGTAGCGCACGGACGTCATCTCGCCGGCTTGGGCGACCGAGAACTCGTCGATGAAGTCGAGGTACTGGTCGCGCGGCGGCAGGATGGGGAGCTGGCCGAAGGTCAGGGGCCCGAACTCGATGAGCTGGTCGGGCTGCACGGGGCACGTCCGCGCCGATGCGTCGGGGAGCCCGGCGATCGGAATGGTGGACGGGCACCACAGCGTGGAGGAGGACAGCTCCGGGAGCGCCAACCCACGGCTGTCGCTGTCGAGCACGAAGGCCCCGGCGAGCCGCGGCGAGCTGCGGTGGCGCTCGTCGGGCACCAGCTCCGCCAGCGCCTCCTCGACCACCGTGGCCACCCCGGTCTCGTCCTGGTTCACCCCGACGACCAGCACCATGTCGCGCGCGGCCGGGCGCTCGGCCTCCACCGCATCGCGGAAGAGCACCACCAGCTCGTCCACGAAGCCTGGCGACTCCCAGTCGTCGATGCAGGTCGTCTGCACGCCCTCGAGCCCCAGGCGCTGGCGCTGCATCTCCTCGTACTCCTCGGAGATCACCCGGTCGCAGGGAGACAGGTAGAACTTCAGGGGCGTGGCGTCGCGGATGGGGCTGCGGAGCACCGGAAACGCCGCGCGCGTCTCGGGGTTCTTGCGAGCCACCGCAGGTGCCGTGAACTCTCCCAGCGCATCGGTCACCGTGGACAGCGCACACACCGTGGACTCGTCCGACGCGCCCAGGGGCAGCGGCTCCAGATCGAACACCGCTCGGTCCGTGGTCTCGACGCTCGGCAGCTGCACGCCCATGAACGTGTCGGGACAGACCCGACCGTAGCCGTAGGGGTTGCCCTCGGTGTGCAGATCCGCGGTACCGAAGCTGCGCTCGTCGATGGAGAAGTAGCGCCGCAGCCCCAGGGCCTCGACCTGCTCGTTGCGCAAGGTGGGGAACCGATGGCGCGCACGCCATTGGATCTGCTGGTTCGTCTCCTCGAACACGCCGTAGATCAGCAGGCTCCGGTTGCTGTGTGCAGGACCCGAGCCCACCACGTTGAACACGGACTCTGCGGGCAGCGACAGCGACCCGTCCCGGTGGTACCGCAGCCGGATGTCCACCTCGCGGGGCTCGAGCGCCAAGGGCACGCTCACGCTGCCGCACAACGTCTGAGGCCCACAGTCCACCGGCACGTGGGTGTGCACCGTCTCGAAGGCCTCCACCGACGTCCACGGCACCCGCTCGTCGTCGGTGGCGTAGGTGACCTCGATCACGCTGGGCTCGCCGATCCCCTGCTGCGCCTCCACCTGGTAGAAGACGAACAGGGTCTGCTCGGCCTCGAACCACGAGACGTCCGCGAGCGAGAAGAAGGCCTCCACCCCGAAGATGGGCACCTTGCCGCACGACGTCAGGCACAGGGTGGACCAGACGGCCAGCCTCCTCACGGGAAGGAGCCAGCCGAGGGATGCACCACGCTCTCGAAGGACATGTTGGCGCGCACCAGCTGCCGCTGGAAGCCCGCAGCCAGCGCCTTGCGACCCTGCTGCGCCAGCGCCAGCTGCTGCTCGCGAGACTCGAAGGCGGAGACCGCCCGCAGCGAGTTCCGCAAGGCATCGGGCAGGCCCATCTGCAGGCGGTGCTGCGACTCCGGATCCAGGATGGAGATCCAGGCCGCCAGGGCGTCGATGTCCACCTCGAGCATGAGATCCGTGCGCCCCTCGTCGGGAAGCTCGAAGAGCATGTCCGCGAGCAGGATCGAGCGATGCCAGGACGGCAGGCTGCCGTGGAAGCGCTGCAGCGCCGCACCGAACAGCGCCGCTCGCCGGGCGGGATTCACGCTCTCGAGCAGCAGCGACAGGGCCCCCTGCGCATCGAAGGGCGAGCCCCGGTCCGACACCTCCGCCATGGGCGGCGCGGGCGGCATGGCCGCGTTGTTGCGCAACGCCGTGAGCACCTCGAACAGATACGCCGTCTCGCTCGGATCCATCCGGTTCGAGAGCAGCAGCTGCTCCGCCATCGTGGCCACCTGCTGAGGCTCGAGCAGTCGCACCATCTCGTGCTGGGTTTCGGGGGGGGCCAGCGCGAAGATCAGCGCACCGGGACGCGGCGCCATGCGCCCCACCAGCATCGCGAGCCCCGACGCACCGAAGTCCTCGCGCAGGCTACGCACGATGCGGGCATCGGCCTGCGAGGAGACTGCTGCGGCCAGGGCATGTCGGTTCAGCGACTTGAAGAACTCGACGTCGTTGGGCATCTCCACGGTCTTCGCGCCCTTCAGGTAGGCCGCCAGCTCCAGCTTGGGCTGTGCCACCTCGCCCCCCTCGGGGAAGGCGGCGGCGAAGCTGCTGGGGAAGCGCAGCACGGCCTTGGCCAGCAGCGGCAGCTCCCCAGCCAGCAGCAGCTCCCGTACCAGCGCGCGGATCTCCGGATCCGGATCCGCCGGATCCATCTCCTCCAGTCGCGTGGTCCAGGCGGCGTCCTGCTTGGCGACGAACTCCGCGTCGAGCATGCTGTCCATCTCGGTGGCCTCGACCTCCCCCACCATGGGAGCGCCCCCCGGATCGCGGCCGATCTCGGCGAGCAGCATCTGCTCCTCGATGCTCTGCCGCCCGATGCGCCGGTACGCCCAGATCAGCGCCGTGCCCGCCAGGGTGCCGAGCACCACGGCGATCATCCAGAAGAAGTGCGGGAGCAGGTTGGTCCACAGCTCGCGGGCGGCGAGGGCCAGCGACCACTCCTCCTCCACCTCGGGCTCGGGCTCCGGTTCGGGCTCCTCCTCCACCTCGGGCTCGGGCTCCGGCTCCGGCTCCGGCGGCTCCTGCAGGTAGGTCGGGAGCGCCGACAGCTTCTGGCCGTCCACGCTCACCACCGTCCAGGCCTTCGACAGCTTGGCCTGCAGCCGCCGCGACAGCGCCTGCACGTCGCGGCTCTCCACCGAGTCCTCGTAGGCGAAGGAGCAGCGTGCCCGCGTCAGGTATTCCTGCGGCGCCACGCTCCCCGGCCCGGGGTCGGTGGAGAGCCCCGGCAGCGAGGTCTCCTGCGGCTGATCCGCCACAGCGTGGTCGACGTAGGCGCAGCCCTTGGAGAAGCAGCGCTCGGAGTCGCAGTCGGTGGCCAGCGCCACCTCGAAGCGGTTCTCGAGCAGCCGCAGCTCGGCCAGCACGGTGGGAGGAATGCGCCGATCGGGCACGGTCTGTGCCCAGGCAGCGGTGGTCCAAACGAACAACGTGACCATCAGTAGATCCTCACGACAACGCGCCGGTGGCGGGCCAAGCGCTCGGTTTCGGACAACCCTTCCAGGGTCTCGTCGGGCAAGGTGATGGTGTCGGCGTAGCCCTCCACCCGGATGCGTTCTCCGCCGATCCCCACGAGCTCGAGCCGCCCCCGCACCGCGTTGGCGCGATCGGCCGACAGCTCCCAGTTGGACTTGTAGCTGGACCCCGGCGAGATGGGCTGGGAGTCCGTGTGGCCCTCCACGGCGAAGTCGTACTGACCGTAGGGCACCAGGGTGCGCAGCATGCTGTCGAGCACCGACTCCTGCTCGGTGCGGATCAGTGCGCTGCCGGAGTCGAACACCAGCCCGGAGTTCAGCGACAGCTTCAGGCCCTCGTCGGTGAGGTCCGTGAAGATCATCTCCTCGAGGCCCTCCTGCTCGATGCGGGCCTCGATCTCCTCCTGGATCGAGGCCAGGCTCGCCGGCGCCTCCACCCCCGACAGCTCGGCGGCGATCTGCTGCATGCGACTGCGACTGATCTCGGCGGCCCCCAGCAGCATGGCGAAGAACACCAGCAAGTTGGTGATCAGATCGGCGTAGGACAACAGCCAGCCTTCTTCGTTGGCGACGGTGCGACGCTGCATGGCCCTAGCCCTCGGCCCGGCCGACGCGGGCGATCAGCTCCGACACCGACTGCTCGCAGCGGTCCAGGGCAGCGACGCGCTCGTCGAGGAGCCCGCGCAGGAAGTGTCCGATGGGACCGGCCACACCCGCACCGAAGGCCACCCCGTACAGCGTGGCGAGCAGCGCCAGCGAGATGGCGGAGCCCATGTTCGTGTCTTCCGTGAGGTTGCGGAACAACTGGATCATCCCCGTGATGGTGCCCACCATGCCCATGGAGGGCGCGAGCTTCGCGAGCAGCTCCCAGTTGGACACCGCAGGCTGCCAGCGCGTCATCTCCGCATGGCGCAGCTGCATGAAGGCGTTGGTGATGGCCGGGGCAGGCGCCCGACTCAGCACCAGGTCCAGCAACCTCGCGATGGCCTCGAACTCGCTGCGCTCGGCCAGCTCTACGGCTTGGGAGCGCTTTCCGTCGAGCCACAGCGCCACCAGCTCCGAGCGCTGGGCCTCCAGCGCCCGCGTGGCGGGTGCGAGCGTGCCCAATCCAGGCACGATCTCCCGCAGCGCGCTCAAGGTGCGAAACGCCGTCTGTGCACTCGAGGACACCAGCACCGCGGCCAGCGATCCCCCCATGACCATCACGAATGCATGCGAGTCGAAGGCCGAGATAGTGGTTTCGGTACGCTCTTCGAAACCGAACCAGACCACGAACGCAAGCAGGGCCAACCCAGCTAATTGCACGCCAACTCCTACCGTTCCTGCCGTTGCAGTTCTTCGAGCTTCGCCCGCACCGTCGGGTCCGACTCGATCTCCTCCACCTCTTCATAGACCTCGATGGCCTTGTCCCGCTCTCCCAACAGCAGCAGGATGGAGCCCTTGGCTCGCAAGGTCTCGGGATGAGAGGGATAGCGGGCGAGCACCAGCTCGCACCACTCCAGAGCGAGCTGGTGGTTTCCCGCCGTCAGTGCGTCCTGCATGAGCCCGCGCGCGCGGCTGATGCTCACCTCGGGCGCCTCGGGGTTCACGCGCAGCCCCCGCTCGCGGTAGGCCTCGTCCAGCGTGGTGTCGGCCAGGGTGGGCGGTGGTGGTACCAACCGAGACGCCGGGATGACGGGAATGTCCGTCGCCGACTCCGTGTGCTCGATCACGATGCGCTGCCCGCTCGCGAGCATGGGGATCTGCACCTCCGTGATCACATTGCCGTCGTTCCACCGCACCTTCATGGCGGTGGTGGAGCCGAACCCCAGGGGACGCAGCTGCGTGCCCTCCTCCTCCTCGAAGAGGGGGCTCGTCTCGGGGGCAGGCTCGATCAGGTAGTGGGTGTAGTTGCGCGAGGCGCACCCGCCCACCAGGACCACGGCCAACAGGCATCCCAACGACGTCCTCATGGGATGAACGGAAGCAGGCTGATGTTCATCAGGGAGACTCCAATTCCGAATTGTCCGTTGGTGGACGCCGTGACCACGACCCCGTAGTTCGAGCGCCCGAAGGGCACCCGCACCACTGCGACACCAGACAGCAGCGGATCGAGCACGTCGATGCCGGCGTCGGTGAACACCCGGGCCACCGCTGTGGGCAGGCTCACCACCACCTTGCCACCCACCAGGATGTTCATGAAGGGAATGCGGCGGTAGTGGTTGGCGCCCAGCCCGATCACCGGATCGAAGAACGTCAGGGTGAAGCCCGACAGGTTCTCGTTGCGTTTGCCCCACTGATCGGTCCAGTCCAGGGAGAAGTGCTGACCGGGGTACAGGGCCGCATCCACGAAGGCTTGGGTCAGGCTGTCGCGCCGAGCACGCCGCTCGAGCTCGGCCGCCAGGCTGTAGACCTTCTGGGTGTTGGCGTCCTCCACCATGTTGGGGTCTACGTTCTGCGCGAAGATCACCCGAGCGGTGCGCAGATCCACGATGCGGATGGCCACACCGGTGGCGTGCTCGTCGACCCAGATGGCGGACCGAGCCGGCTGGGCATCGCCGCGGTTGTCGTCGTCGAGGCGGATCACCTCGTCGAGCGCGATGGGCCCCGTCTGGTAGGCCATGCGGCCCTCTTGCACGAAGGCCCGCGGCACCATGCAGGCCTCGCACAGCCGCAGCCCCTCGTTGCCGAAGGAGCGCTGGAGCACCTCGATGGCGCGGGTGGCGAACCACTCCCCCGACTCCTCGTACCGCGGCTGGCTGCTCACCAGGATGGCGGGCAGCACCTCGTCTCGCTGCAGCGCGCCCTCGTCCAGACGCAGCTCCAGGACCTCCTCCAGCCGATCCAGCGCATCTCGGGTGGCGTCGGGACCGGCCAGCGCCGTGGACAGGGCGAGCAGTGCGGCTAGAACCAAAACGTCACCTCGTTGCCCCAGCTCTGGAAGCCGATGTCGAACAGCCGCACGTAGTCGTCGAGGTTCGCGGATCGACGCAGCGACGGAATGGTCTCGATGAACGTGGAGATTCCGATGCGGTTGCCCACCCTCAGGTCGATCCCTGCGTGGGCGGCACCGAAGGTGTGACGCGGGTCCTCCAGCTCGGCGTTGAGCAAGATGTCGTCCACGGTGAGGGGGTCCACCTGCAACGAGAACGTGCCGGGCCCCCATACGTTGAGGACGGCCCCCCCCACGAAGACGTACACGTCTGGCCGCGTGACGGAGCGCACCCGGCCAGTCACGAGGCGAGCGACACGCGCCTGGGCCATCAGCCCCGTGGACGACTGCGGGGTGAAGCTCACGCCCCCCACCAGGCTGCCCGTCCAGGCTCGCCCATCGTCGGTGCCGAACTCCACGCCCGACTGCAGCCACGGCAGCGGAGGCACCGGAATGCCGATCCCACTGCGGGGTCGTGCGAAGGCGCGGACGGCGAGCCGCACGGGCACCTGGATGGGCCCGCGGCTGCGAAGCGCCTTCAGGTAGTCCTCCCGCACCTCGGCGGCGGACTTCAGCTCGGTGGACTCCCGCAGCAGCGCGGGGGCGCTGGTGCTCGTGGTGAGGGTGTGGCTCCACACGATGGGCAGGTCTTCGGTGAGCCTGGTCAGGCGGGCCCGCAGCACCAGCTGCTCTCCCTGCGCCTCCACGTCCACGAACAGTGCGTGTTGGCCCGTGGCGCCGCCTAGCTCCACCAGCAGCTCGGGGTTGTCGATCCCGCGCGACACCACCGTGCCCTCGGGCCCGCTGTGCACGAACATGGCGCTGCACTGTGGGCAATGCACCAGCTGGACCTGAGTGGTGGGGTTGGCCAGCAACACCGACGTGAGGTGGTTCTCGAGCAAGGCCTGCATGCCCGTGCCCAGCCCCACGGGCACCGTGACCGACGCGAGCACCACGTTGGTGGGACTCTCGAACACCGGTCGCTGGGTCCACTGGTAGACGAGCTCGTCGAGCAGGTCGAAGGCCAGCAGGTGCACCTCGCCAGCCATGCGCGCACGCAGCTTGTCGACCTGGACCAGCTGTGCTTCCTCCACCGGGGAGGCCGCCTCCGCAGGGCCTGTCGTGACCATGGCCAGCAACGCCCACATCATGTGCCGACCTCCCTCATGGCAGCCACGTCCATCGCCCGTTGTCGCACAGACCCGCTTGCAGCAGGGTGGACCGTCTGTCGCGAGTGATCACCGCCAACAGTACGTCCTCCGGCCGAAGCCCGCCGGTGGTCGCCCACCGCAGGCAGGCCGCCGGATAGGCCTCGTCGGGCTCGAGCCGCGTGATCACGGCCACGTCCACGGCCGCCAGGACGGGCACCCGGTCCGAGACCGACAGCCCCTGCGTCATCAGAGCGTTCTTTGCGGCGAAGGAAATCTTCGGGGCCGCCTGTCCCCCTGGGTAGAAGACCTCCACGAGCCAGGTGCGCCCGTGCAGATCGGGGCGCAGCGAATGCACGGAGGCCACGAACTCGCCCATGCGCCCATCCAGCCCCTCGAACACGGCCTCGTCGCGCTCGTCCCGGATGCCCGGTGGCAGCACGGGCTCCGCGCACAGCGCCGCCGTGCGCTCGGCGTAGTCGCCTCGTGGACGGCGCCGCTTCAGCGCCCCCGGGCGAATTCGCTGGCTGGCCTCCACCGTGAGCCGCTCGCACCGCAGCAAGCGAGACGCTTCCTTGCTCCGATCCAACCCAGGCGCGGGGTCGCCCATCGGAAACTTCAACGCCGCGCACCCCGACAGGAGCCACCAACCGATCACGGCGCCCCCGCCGGCGCGAGCGCCGCGGGCGCATCGGCTTGTGCGTCCTGCCGCAGCACCTCCGCCTGCATCTTGGCGTTGAACGTGATCTGCGACAGCTGGGCGTACAGATCCTCGGAGATGTCGCGGTTCGCTCCATCGCCCGTGAGGCGCTCGTCCTTGTCGCGCGCCAGCCGATCCATCAACCAGTTGCCGAAGTAGGGGCCGAAGCCGAATCGCTCCACCAGGCGACCCTCCAAGGTCTCTGTCGCCAGCAGGAATCCCTTGGCATCGCGAACGATCACGTCGGTGGCGAAGGTGTGCTCCCGAACCCCCGGCAGCAGCGTGAAGGAGCCCGCACACAGCACCCACGACAGCGGGTACGTGGCTTGCTCCACCTTGCGTCCCTCGAGCCGCACCGTGAGATCGGCAGGCTCGACCTCCTCTCCCTCCACGACCTCCTCGAAGAAGCCTCCCTCTTCGATCACCTGCACCTCGGCACCCTGGTTCTCGAACAGCACGGAGACCCGCTCGCACAGAACGCCTGCCTCGGTGGCGTCGAAGAGATCACCGGGGATGCAGCGAAGCGCGACGCGCACGTCGGCGAGGTTGGGGGCTTGCACGTCCACCACGACGGGAGTGTGCAAGCCGGACATGGGCTGGTAAACCTTCAGACAACCCGTCAAGCTGACGCAAACACCGAACCACCCCACGGCTCGAAAGAGGCCGAACCGGCGGTGGCGGGCTGTTCGAGCTGGGGGAATCGGCATCGGCGCAGCCCTCGACGGACAGGAGCATACCCGCTGCCCTGACCACTGTGGGCCCCGTTCATAGCTGTGCAGCTGCGAGTGGTCCATGCCCTAGGGACACCACACGGGCGCCCAGGGTGAACACGAATCGCGTCGTACAGAACGAACGCCGAGTATCCACCTCATGGCGTCGCGATCACGCCTGGACGACGAGCACCACACGGAATCCCATCCGATGTCATCAGCTCGGGGCGTGCATCACGGTCGACGACGCCCGACCAGGAGGCAGAGCAGCAGGCTGAGAACAGCCGTGCCAGCTCCCTGCCCCACCCCGCTGGTGAGGTCCTTCGAGACCATGACACATCCACCACACCCTCTGCTCGCCCCCGACTGCGGGGGGGTGGCTCCAGGCGTGTCGGTGGGGCCGGCGCCGGTGGTGTCGGTGG
>JAHQVJ010000107.1 GCA_019634415.1 Myxococcales bacterium | reverse complement strand
TGCTGTGGGAGCGAAGCGGCCAGAGAGGGGTCCATCGAAGTCCGAGCGAAATGGAGGAGCGGAGCGGAGGAATGTAGCGAAGGGCTTCGACCCCGTGCCGCGCAGCGTTGATCGGTAGGGCAACGCCGGGAACAGCTCGAAGAGCTTTCCCGAACGTTGCAAGGGCTTCGCGCCGATCATCGGGAAGGCCCTACAGCAGCGCCCACACCGCGCTGGCCAGCGCGATCCCCACCAAGACGGCGGCCAGGTGGGTCCAGGCGAGCACCCGGCTGGGCAGCCCCGCCCCGGCGTCGGACGGCGGGGAGACGGGCTGCGCCTCGGTGGCGACCCGGCCCTCGATCATGACGGCGATCTCCTCCACGCTCGGACCGCCCAGCAGCCTCCCCAGGGGAACGTCGAGGCCATCGGCGAGCAGGGCCGCCTTGAGCTCGGTGGCCATCAACGAGTCCAGCCCCTTGTCGGCGAGCGCTTCGTGGGGCTCGAGTGCCGCGAACCCTGCAGGGAGGATCCGAGCCACCTGGCGCACCAGGTGCGCGATCAACGCCTCCCGATCCCCGGACCACCGCCCCTGCGCCGCATCGTCGTCCGCGACCGCGCTGGCCGGATCCCGGGGCGCGCGCACCGGGGAGGGCGCAGCCTCCGGGCGCAGCCGGGCCAGCAGCGGCTGCGGTCGCTGCGCCTCGAGGGCGGGCAGGTACCGAGCCCAGTCGACGTCGGCCACCACCGCATGCGCCCGCTCGGCCGCCAGCGCAGAGCCCAGCGCCGCCAGAGCGCGCCCCGGCCTGAGCAACCGCAGCCCCATGCGCTGCAGCCGCTCGGCGCGCTCCGCATCCACCATGCCGCCCGCCCACGGCCCCCACGCCACCGCGGTGGCAGCCACCCCGCGCTCCCGCAGCGCGTGCACGACCCCCTCGGCGAAGCCGTTCGCCGCCGCATACGCGAGCAGCTCCACGCTGCCCCAGGTGGCTGCGACGGACGAGAACACCACGAGGGTCGACGGCGGCGAAGACGCGGCGAACACGACGTCGGCCAGCACCCGAGCGCCCTCGGCCTTGGCGTGCAGCACGGCGCGCACGCCGGCGGCGTCGGTGTCGGCCAGCGACTGCGGCTGCGTGACCCCGGCTGCGTGCACCACGCCCCGGGCGGGCAGCGACGCGTGCAGCGCCCGCACGGCGGCAGCGTCGGCCACGTCCACCGCCACCAGCTGCACCGCCACCCCGCGCTCCCGCAACGCCCGCACCTCGGCCGGCTCGGGTGCGGGGGGCGTGCGCCCGAGCAGCACCAGCTCCGTGGCGCCGGCCTCCGCCAGCCACTGCGCCGTGATCCGCCCCAGGGCACCGTAGCCACCCGTGATCCACCACCGCCCCTGCGCGGAGAACCCCGCCTCCGACAGGTGCGTCGGAGCAAGCTCCGGCACCCGGGCGCGACCGTCGCGAACGGCCACCTCGGGGGCATCCACCTGCAGCGCCAGCGGAAGATCGTCGATGGTCTGCACGTCGAGCAGGCCCACGCGACGCTGCGGCAGCTCCTGGGCGAGGCTCCGCACCAGGGCCGCCAGGCCGCTGGCCACGGGTCGCACCGCGAACCCGCCCACGGGCGAAGCTCCCCGCACCGCGATCCACAGGTCGCCCTCGGTGTCGCGTGCCAGCTCCAGCACCCCGAGGCAGGCCGCGGCCAGATCCGCCGCGTCGAGCCAGCGTAGATCGAGCACGGGCGCATCGGCCTCGACGTCCGACAGCGCCACGCTGCGGCCCCAGTCCGGGCCAGCGTGCTCGCCCAGCACCTGCACGGTGTCGGGCACAGCGCTCGGATCGGGGCTGCAGGCCACCCAGATCACCTCGTAGCCGAGGGCCTCGCTGGTGGCGGAGGCGCGCACGCGATCGCCGGGCAACCAGCAGCGCTGCCGATCGAAGGGCGTGGTGGGCACGGCCACACGGCGCCGCGGCGAGGGCGCCTCCCAAGCGGCGACGTCGACGGGGGCACCGGCCTCGAACAGCGCCCCCACCGCTCGCGCGACGTCCCGGGCCGCCTCGGGCTCCTCCGAGGCAGCCAGCGTGGCGATGCGACGCGCCGCGGCCGTGGCCGGCACGCGCGAGGCCAGGCCCGCGAGCACCGGTCGACCACCGAGATCCACCAACGTGTCGCAGCCGAGGGAGGCCAGCGCGGTCAGGCCGTCCACCGCGTTCACCGGCTGCTGAGTGTGTCGCTGCCAGAAGTCGGCCCGCAGCAGCTGCTCCCCCTCCACCTGGCCCGACAGCAAGCTCACCACCGGGATCTGCGGCTCGTGGGCGGACACGCCCGCGAGGGCCTGCCCCAGCGGCTCCAGCACCGGCGCCATCGCCGGCGAGTGGAAGGCGCTGCGCGTGGCCAGCTCCCGAGCGACGATGCCCGCACGCTCGAGCGCCTCCGAGGTGGCCCGCACCGCGGGCTCGGGCCCGGCGACGGCCACCTCCTCGGGCCCGTTGATGGCCGACACCACCACGCCTTCGGTGAGCAGCGGCTCCACGCGGCCACGGTCCGCGAACACGGCCACCGTGCGGCCCTCCGGAGCGAGCTCCGCCATCAGGCGCCCGCGCTCCACCACCAGGCGCAGCCCGTCCTCGAGGGACCACACCCCCGCCACCGTGGCGGCGATCCACTCGCCGAGGGAGTGCCCTGCCACCGCCGCAGGCTGCAGGCCCAGCCCGCGCAGCAGCGCCGCCAGACCCGTGCCCACCACGAACAGCGCGGGCTGGGTGTAGCGCGTGTCGCGCAGCGCCTCGGCGTCGTCGAGGACCTCGGCCAGCGGGCGCGGCAGGAGCGGATCCGCCACCTCGGCGCAGCGCCTGATGTGAGCGGCGAAGTCCGGGAAGGCCCGCGCCAACGCCGTGGCCTGGCCCGCCACCTGGGCCCCCTGCCCGCTGAAGAGCAGCGCCACCGTGGGGCGCCCGGCCGTCACCGGCGCCAGGTCGCGCAGCGCCGCCACCGCCGCCACCGCGTCGCTGGCCACCACGCTCGCGCGCACGGATCGGGCGGGCCGCGCACTCAGGGTCGAGGCCACGTCGGGCCACGAGGCGCCCCCCTCGAGCTGCTGGGCCACCGCCTCCCCCAGCGCCTGCAGCGACGCCGCAGCAGGCGCGCTCATCGCCAGCAGGCGCGCGCGCTGCACGGGCTCCGGCAGCGGGCGCTGCACGGGCCCCGCCTCCAGCAGCACGTGGGCGTTGGTGCCCGACAGCCCGAATGCGCTCACCGCGGCCAGGCGGGTGCCCTGCGGCCAGTCCACCGCCTGCTGCGGGATCGTCGCGCCCGTCAGATCGAGGGCGTCGTTGAGCTGCCGAACCGGAAGTGCTGGCACCCGCCGGTGCTGCAGCATCAGCACCGCCTTGATCAGCGACGCCACCCCCGCCGCCAGCTCCAGGTGCCCCACCTGGGACTTCAGCGCGCTCAGGTGCAGCGGCGGATGGTCCCGTCGCTCGCCATACACCGACAGCGCCGCCTGCACCTCGATGGGATCCCCCAGCGGGGTGCCCGTGCCGTGGGCCTCGAGCACACCCACGTCCCAGGGCTCGGCGCCACTGCGGGCCAGCGCCTCGCGGATCACCGCCTCCTGCGCCACCCCGTTGGGCACCGTCAGCCCAGCACTCGCGCCGTCGTGGTTCACGGCGGAGCCGCGGATCACCGCCAGCACCCGGTCGCCGTCCCGCTGCGCGTCATCGAGGCGACGCAGCAGCACCACCCCGCAGCCCTCGGAGCGCACGTAGCCGTCGGCGGCGGCGTCGAAGGTGTGGCAGCGGTGGGTGGGTGACAGCGCCTGCAGGCCGCACAGGTAGGCCGTGTCGTCGGGCAGGAGCATGAGCGCCACCCCGCCCGCCAGCGCCGCGTCGCACTCCCCCGCTCGCAGCGCCGATGCCGCCAGGTGCACCGCCACCAGCGAGGAGCTGCAGGTGGTGTCGAGCGCCATCACAGGTCCGCGCAGACCGAGCACGTGGGCCACGCGACCAGGCGCAAAGCTGGGCTCGTTACCCGTGCCCGCCCAGGCATCGGGGTACAGCGGCGCATCCGGGTTGGCGAAGCGCTGCAGGTAGCCCCGATCGGCGATCCCCACGAACACACCGGTGCGCAGCCGGCGTGCGGCCTCGCCCGAGAGGTGTCCCCGCTCCAGGGCCTCGTGGGCCACCTCGAGCAGCAGGCGCTGCTGCGGGTCCATCGAGGCCGCCTCGCCCGCCGACAGGCCGAAGAACCCCGCGTCGAACTGGTCGATGTCGTCGAGGAAGCCGCCCTGCCGCACGTAGGCACGACCGGGCGTGCCCGGCACCGGATCGAACCAGGCCTGTGCATCCCAGCGCTCTAGCGGCACGTCCCCGATGGGGATCTGCCCATCGAGCAGCACCTGCCACAGCGCCTCCGGATCCGCCGCTCCGGGTAGCCGGCACGCCATCGCCACGATGGCGATGGGCGACTCGCTCGGCGCCGACGACGCCGGCCCGGCGCGGTCTTCCTCCGGCTGAAGCTCCAGCCGAGCCAGCAGCGCTCGGGTCAGCGCGTGCACGCTCGGGTGGTCGAAGGCCACCGTAGGGGGCAGCGACAGATCGAGCCGTCGCGACAGGCGACGGACCAGCTCCACCGCCGCCACCGAGTCCATCCCGGCGTCGAAGAAGCCCTGCTCGGGATCGATCTGTCCATCCCCCGCGGGCACGAGGGTGGCGGCGATGCGCGCCACCTCCGCCTGCAGCTCGGCGATCCGCTCCTCGGCCGGTGCTTGCCCGAGCCGGTGCACCAGCGCCGAGGTGTTGCGTGGGCCGTCGTGCCCCGGATCGGGCACCTCCGGCACGGACCGCAGCAGGCCAGAGATCGCGTCGGCCCCTCGGGACTGCACGAAGCGAGCCCAGTCCGCCGCGAACACCGCCTGGTTGGGCGGGCCCGACAGCGACCGGGCCAGGGCCTGCACGGCCTGCTCGGGCGGAATGGGCAGCAGGCCCTCGTCGGCCCAGCGCACCGCGCTGGCGAGACCGGTGTCCGCCCACGGACCGAAGGCCACCGACACCCCCGGCATGCCCCGTGCGCGACGGTGGGCCACCACCCCGTCCACCGCCGCGTTGGCCGCACCGTACAGGCCCTGCCCGGGCCGACCAAGCCAGGCCACGGCGCTGCCCAGCACCACGAAGTGCTCCAGATCCGCCGTCAGCTCGTGCAGGAGCCAAGCACCTCGCACCTTCGCAGCCCAGGCCCGGGCCAGCGTGTCCTCGTCCACCCGGCGCAGCACGCCGTCGCCCAGCGCTCCCGCCGCGTGCACCACCGTGCGGATGGGCACGCCCGACGCCACCACCTCCGACAGCGCGTGCTGGAGCTGATCGCGGTCCGACACGTCGGCGGCCACGAAGCTCCAGCCCTCCTCCCCCAGCGCCCGCGCGACCTCGTCGGTGGGTGCGGTCCGCCCCAGCACCCAGACGTGCTCGGCCTCGGTGCTCACGAGCCAGCGCACGAGGTGCTGGCCGATGCCGCCCGTGCCGCCGGTGACCACCACCGCGCCGGTGATGCTCGGCGGCGGCGATGCCTCGGTCCCCACCGGCTGCAGCCGCGGGGCGTGCAGCACCCCAGCGCGCACCACCAGTCGATCCTCCCCGCAGGCCAGGGCCCCGACCAGCTCCGTGCCGTCTCCGTCGGGGTCCAGATCCACCACCGCGCAGCCCAGCTCGGGGTGCTCCAGGCGCGCGGTGGCGGCCAGGCCCCACACCGCGGCCTGCGCCGGATCCACCGTCTCGCCCTCTCCCAGGGCCACCGCCCCACGGGTGACGAACCACAGACGCGGACGCACCCGACGCTGCAGCAACGCCCGCAGGGCCGCCAGCGCCCGCTGAACGGGCGCCTCGGAGGTCGGCCCCGCCTCGGGGACCGACGTGATCACCACCACGTCCCCGTCGCCACCGGCCAGCTCCTCGGCCGTCAGCGCGGCACACGGCACGCCCGCGGCCCCCAGCGCGTCGGTCACCCCGATGCCCTCGTCTCCCACCACGGAGAGCGGCGCGTGCCACCCGTCCTCGGGGGGCTGCACCGCCTCGAAGCGCTGCGCCCAGGCCGACAGCCGAGGACGCTCCGCCGACGCGCGCGGAGGCTGCAGCCAGCAGCGTCGGCGCGCCAGTCGCACGGGTGGCAGATCCACCGCCGAGGCGCGCTCGGTCCACCCGCTGGGCCGCAGGGGCACCCCGCGCACCCACAGCTCGGCGGCAGTGGTGAGCAGGGAGGCCCGACCGGCATCGGCACGACGCAGGGTGGGCCACGTCCAGGCATCGGGAGCCACCCGCGCCGCCAGGGCACACAGCACCGGGCTCGGCCCCACCTCCACCAGCAGATCGCAGCGCTCGACCATCTGCTCCAGGGCCTCCTGGAAGCGCACGGCACTGCGGGCGTGCCGGGTGAAGTGATCGGGAGCCAGCTCGTCCACCACGGCGCCGGTGACCGTGCTCACCCAGGTGCGCCGCGGAGCCTGCGGCCCGAGCTCGCTGGCCGCGACCTCGATGGCGGGCAACGCCGCGTCGATCTGGGCGCTGTGGAACGCCACCCGCACGTCGAGACGACGCGCCGCGATGCTCGCCTCCGACAGGGCCTGCAGCGTCTGGGCCAGCGCCTCCGCCGGTCCCGAGATCACGGTCTCGTCCGGCGCGTTCAGAGCGGCGATGGCCACGTCCTCGGCGAGGTGGGGCACGAGGGCGTCGGGCCCCGAGCGCACGGCAGCCATCGCCCCCCCGCCCGGAAGCGAGGCCATGGCCGCTCCGCGCGCCGCAGCCAGGGCCATGGCGTCCGCCAAGGTGAGCACGCCCGCTGCCGCCGCTGCGGTGATCTCCCCCACCGAGTGCCCCGCGACGGCGAGCGGCTCGATCCCCAGGCTCGCCCAGCGCTGCCACAGCGCCCAGCCCAGCGCCACCATCGCAGGCTGGGTGAAGCGGGTGTCCCCCACGCGTGCGTCGTCTTCGAGCAGCACGGCACGCAGCTGAGTGGAGGGCAGGATCGAGTCGGGGCACGCCTGGATGGCGCGCTCCAGCAGCTCCGCGAAGCGACTGTCCTGTTGCGCCAGCCGAGCGGCCATGCCTGGCAGCTGACTCCCCTGCCCCGTGAACAGCAGGCCCACCCGGGGCTCGCGCGCTCCCCGCTCCCCCGTCAGCTCGGGATCCCGCAGCTGGCTGCGCAGCGCCCCGGTCTCGGAGCCCACCACCGCCAGGCGGTGCGCGAGCCCCGGGCGCGCCCAGGCCAGCGTGGCCGCCACCTGGTCCGGCCGATGCTCGTGCAGGGCCGCAGCCGCGTCCAGGGCCGAGTCTCGCAGGGCAGGCGCACTGGCCGCCGAGACCAGCAGCAGCGTGGGCAGCTCGGCAGCGGCGTCTGGCTCGGGCGGAGGCGGACCGGCGTCGAGCACCACGTGGGCGTTGGTCCCGCTGATGCCGAAGCTGCTCACGCCGATGGCCGTGCCCACCGCGGGCCAGGGCTCCAACTGCGTGGGGAGATGAACGGGGAAGTCGAGGGGCAGGGCGGGGTTGAGGGTGGTCAAGTGCGCCGAGCCCGGCACCTGGCGATGCTGCAGCGCGAGCACCGCCTTGATCAGCCCGGCCACGCCCGCCGCCGTCTCCAGGTGCCCGATCTGGGTCTTGATGGCGCTCACGAGCAGCGGCTGCTCCCGCTCCGCTCCGAGCACGGCGCGAACGGCGCCCAGCTCGATTGGATCTCCGAGCGGCGTGCCCGTGCCGTGGGCTTCCAGCACCGCGACGTCCGCCGCGCGCAAGCCCGCCTGCTGTAGCGCCCGCCGGATCACGTCCTGTTGCGCCGCACCCGTCGGCACCGTGAGCCCCGCCGCCCGGCCGCCATGCCCCACGGCCGAGCCGCGGATCACCGCCAGCACGCGGTCTCCGTCTCGCTCGGCGTCCGCGAGGCGCTTCAGCACCACGATGCCGCAGCCCTCGCCGCGCACGTAGCCATCCGCGCTCGCGTCGAAGGCCCGGCAGCGCCCACTGTCCGACAGGGCCCCGATCCGGCTCAGGTAGGCGCCGCTGTCGGGCGACAGCAGCACGTTCACACCACCCGCCAGCGCGAGGCTCACCTCCCCCTGCTGCAGCGCCCGACAGGCGAGGTGCACCGCCACCAGCGAGGAGCTGCAGGCCGTGTTCAGCGCCATGGCCGGGCCGCGCAGGCCCAGGTGCCAGGCCAGGCGTCCCGCGGCGAAGCTGCCCTCGTTGCCGGTGCCCGTCCAGGCGAACACCTCGTCGACACCGGGCGCATCGGCGGCGCGCAGTCGCTCCCAGTACTCCGACCCCGCCACCCCCACGAACACGCCGCCCGGGCTACCCGACAGCGAGTCCGGCGCGATGGCGGCGTGCTGCAGCGCCTCGCTGCCCACCTCGAGGAGCAGCCGCTGCTGGGGATCGAGCACCCGAGCCTCGTCCTCGGCCAGACCGAAGTGCTCGGGGTCGAAGCCCTCGATGTCGTCGAGGAAGCCACCGTGGCGCGGCGCATCGGGGTGTGCGTCCGGATCCCATCGCCGTGCGGGCACGGGCCCCACGGCGTCGGCCCCCGTGCGAAGCAGCTCCCACAGGCCGTCCAGATCGGAGGCTCCCGGAAGACGACACGCCATCCCCACGATGGCCACCGCACCTCCGTGGGAAGGCACGGAGACCGGATCGGGCTCGGGCGGCGCCGTCAGACCCCACAACGCGAGCGCGTGCTCCACCAGCGCACCCACGGTGGGGTGATCGAAGGCCACGGTGGGTCGCACGTCGAGCTTCAGGCGGCGCCGCAGGGACGTGGCCAGCTCCACCGCCATCACCGAGTCCAACCCCAGCTCGAAGAAGCCTTGGTCCGCGGGGGGCGCCTCGGAGCGGTGCAGCACCGCGGCCACCTCCGCTCCGATGGCGTCGGCGAGCAGCGCGCGGCGCGTCTGATCAGGGGCCGCACGGAGCTTCCCCAGCAGCCCCGGCTCCTGCAGCGTGGGCTCGGGCGCCAGGCGCTCCGGGATCGGACGCAACTCGGTGAGCAGCGGCCGCGGATGGCGCGCCTCGAGCACCGCCGCGAGCACGCTCCAGTCCACGTCCGCCACCACCAGCTCGGCCACCGTCTCCCGGCGCAGCACGCTGCCCACGATCTGCAGCACCCCCTCCGTGGTCAGGGCGCGCACCCCCACCCGCGCGAAGGCCTGCTGATCGGCAGCGGTCACGAGCCCCCCCGCCGCCAGGGGTCCCAGGGCGAGGGCCACGCCGGGCACCCCTCGCCCACGGCGCTGCCGCGCGAGGCCGTGCAGCGCCCGATTCGCGGCCCCGTACGTCGACAGGCCAGCACTCCCCCACACCGCCGCCACCGAGCTGATCAGCACGAAGAAGTCCAGGGGCTGCCGGGCCGTGGCCTGATCGAGGGCCACGGCCCCCTCGATCTTCGCCGCCACCCCGGCCTCGTCGGCGGATCCGGCCGCATGCACCACGCCGCGCACCTCGCCCGAGCCCCCCAGCGCCTGCACCACCGCACGACGGTCCGACACGTCCACGGCGGGCGTGTCGACGTGCACCCCACGCGCCCGCAGTGCCGTGAGGCCCTCCGCCGCTCGACTCCCCGGGGCGGGAGCCCCGCGACGCCCCAGGAGCAGCAGGCGACGCGCACCGCGCTCCACCAGCAGCTCCGCCACCGCGAGCCCCAGCACGCCCAGCCCACCGCTCACGACGTAGCAACCCTTGGGATCGAGCTCGGGCGCCTCTTGCAGCACGGTCCGCACCGGCACCAGGCGCGGCACCGCCCGGCCCGCAGGCGACAGCACGGCGTGCTCCTCGCGGTCGTCGCTGCGGACGTGATCGAGCAGCGCCAGCGCCGCTGGCAGTGTGGACAGCGCCGGATCCAGGCGGACCACCCCCGCCCACCGCGCCGGATGCTCCAGGATCGCGGTGGCGGACCACCCCGCCAGGGCCTCGCAGAGCACGTCGTGCTCGCCCGCCCGCACCGCCACCCACAGGCGCTGCACGCGGGCATCCTGTAGCAGGGACTCCACCTGCCGAACGGCCTGGAGCACGTCCTGTTCGGGATCGGCGAACCACACCACCCGCAGCGCCCCGGCGGTCTCCTGTGGGAGGGAGGGCTGGCAGTGGGCCTCAAGGGCCCCCTGCTCCAGCAGCAGACGCTTGAGCGCCCCCCCGATGCGGTCCGGGTTGCCCAGCGCCAGCCAGTGGGTGCCCAGCACGGGGCCCGGCACGGGCGGATGCACGTCCCAGCGCAGCCGGTAGCGCGCGGGGAGCGACACCGTGGTCGCCCCTCCGGGCGCCTCCACCCACAGCGACGTGCGCTGGAACGGGTATGGCGGCAGCGCGGCCCGCGGCCCTGGTCCCCACACCGCCCGCCACGACGGATCCGCCCCCTGGAGGAACCGCTCGGACAGTGCGTGCAGCACGCTCGTCACGTCGTCCGCGTCGGGATCCAGGCCCCCCACCCACCGTGCGTCGGCGTCGATGGAGGCTCCCAGCAGCGCCAGCACGCGGCGGGGGGCGAGCTGCAGGAAGATGTCGTGGCCGTCCGCCACCGCCTGGGCGACGGCCGCCGCAAAGCGAACGGGCTCGGTGACGTGCCGTCCCCAGAAGGCAGGCGTGGCCATGGTCTCGTCGGCCAGCTGCCCATCGATGCAGGAGTAGAGCGGCACGGTCGGTGCCGACAGCGTCAGCGACTCCGCGGCGCGGGCCACCGGCTCCGAGGCCGCCTGCACCAGCGGCGAGTGGAAGGCGTGGGACACGTCCAGCTCCCGCACCCGCACGCCCTCGGCCTGCAGCTGCGCCACCACCTGTCGCGCGGCGTCCGCCTCCCCCGAGATCACGGTCTGATCCGGAGCGTTCACCGCCGCCACCGCCAGATCCGATCGCCCCTCGAGCAGCGCCGCCACCACGGGCTCCGCCGCACTCACGGCGACCATCGCCCCGCCCGCGGGCAGCGCCCCGATGGCCTGGCCCCGGGCACACACGAGGCGCACGGCATCCGGCAGCTCCATCACCCCCGCCGCCGCGGCCGCCACGATCTCCCCCACGCTGTGACCGAGCACGGCGTCGGGCCGCAGACCAAAGCTGCGCCACAGGGCGAACAGCCCCCACTGCACCGCGAACAGGGCGGGCTGAGCCCACTCGGTGTGCTGCAGCTGGGCCGGATCACCTCCGTGCAGCACCGCGAGGAGCGAGGCGCCGGCGTGCTCCTGCACTGCCTGCTCCACGGCGTCCACGGCGTCGCGGTAGGCCTCGAAGTGCTCGTACAGCCCGTGGCCCATGCCTGGGTACTGCAGGCCCTGGCCGCCGAAGACCCACACGCACCCACCGCTTCCGCGACTGTCCACCACCTCGGCGGCGCCCGGCAGCTCGCCCTCGGGCAGCACCGCAGCGCGGAAGCGATAGGCCGTGCGCCCCTCGGCCGCCCGCGCAACGTCCGCCAGGGGCGCACCCGCGCCGACAGCAGCGCGCAGCTGCTGGAAGCGTGCCGCGGCGGCCTCGGCGCTGTGGCCGCCCACCGCCACCAGCACGGGGCCACCGCGCGCGGTGTCCTCCGCGGCAGCCGGGGCCTGCAGCAGCAGGTGGGCGTTGGTGCCCGACAACCCGAAGGCGCTCACCCCCGCCAGCGCAGCCGCCGACTCCCAGGGCACCGACTCGGTGGGAATGCGCAGCCGCGTGCCGTCGAGGCGGATGCGGGCGTTGAGCTGCGACAGGTGTAGATGCCCCGGGATCCGCCGCTGGCGAACCGCGCCGAGCGCCCGCAGCAGGCCCGCCACCCCGGCCGCCGCCTCCAGGTGCCCGAGCTGGGTCTTCGCGCTCGACACGTACAGCGGCGACTCCCCCTCGCCGAGCACCGCCGCCAGCGCCGCCATCTCGATGGGATCGCCCAGCGGCGTGCCCGTGCCGTGGGCCTCCACGAAGCCGACGTCGGAGGGGTCGCTGTCGGCCAGCTCCAGGGCGCGCTGCAGCAGTAGGCGCTGGGCCGCACCGGAGGGGGCTGTGAGCCCGTTGGAGCGCCCGTCCTGGTTCAGTGCCGTGGCGCGGATCACCCCCAGGATCCGAGATCCGTCGCGCTGGGCATCCGCCAGGCGCTGCAGCGCGAACAGGCCGCCTCCCTCGGAGCGCACGTAGCCGTCGGCGGCGGCGTCGAAGGCGCGGCAGCGACCCGTGGGCGACAAGGCCGTCAGCTCGGCGAAGTAGACCGTGGGCTCGGGCGACAGGAGCAGGTTGACGCCGCCCGCCAGCGCCAGATCGCAGTCCTCCGCCTGGAGCGCCCGCGCCGCCAGGTGCACCGCCACCAGCGCCGAGCTGCAGGCGGTGTGCACCGCCATGGCGGGCCCCCTCAGGCCGAGCACGTAGGCGATTCGGCCCGCGGCCACGCTGTCGAACACGCCCGTGCCCGACCAGGCGTCGAGGTGCTCCACCTCGGAGCGTCCGAAGGTGCGGCGCGCCCAGTCCGACAGGCCCATGCCCACGTAGACCCCCACTGGGCGGTCTCGCTGGTGGTTGGGGGCCAGGGCGGCGTCCTCCAGCGCCTCCACGGCCAGCTCCAGCAGCAGGCGCTGCTGCGGGTCCATGCGGAGCGCTTCGCGCGCCGAGATGCCGAAGGCGTCGGGGTCGAAGCCGTCCACCCGCTCGAGGAAGCCTCCGGCGCGGGGTACCTCGTGGCCCGAGGCCGTCCGGTCCGCGCCCGCGGGCCAGCGGTCCGGGGGCACCTCGGTGACGGCGTCGGTCCCGGAATCGAAGAGCCGCTGTGCGCTCGCCCTGTCCACGACGCCGCCCGGAAGACGAACGCCGACGCCCACGATGGCAATGGGGTCATACGGCATCGCGGTGCGCCATAAGGCCACTCGTTCGCGCGCGCCAGGCCCCCGGGCTACGGCAGCCAGGCCAGCTGGCGGAGCCCATGTCCTTTCGAAACGTCGCCATCATCGCCCACGTCGACCACGGCAAGACCACCCTGGTGGATGCCATCCTGCGACAGTGCCGCGCCTTTGCGGATCACGAGCAACTCGTGGACCGCGTCATGGACTCCATGGACCTCGAGCGCGAGCGCGGGATCACCATCGCCAGCAAGAACACAGCGGTTCAGTACGGCGACGTGAAGATCAACATCATGGACACCCCTGGCCACGCCGACTTCGGCGGTGAGGTGGAGCGCGTGTTGTCCATGGTGGAGGGTGCCTTGCTCCTGGTGGACGCCAGCGAGGGTCCCCTGCCCCAGACCCGCTTCGTGCTGCGCAAGGCCATGGACGCGGGGCTGAAGGTGCTCGTGGTCATCAACAAGATCGACCGCCCCGACGCGCGACCCGAGGAGGTGATGTCCGAGGTCTACGACCTGTTCATCGATCTGGGCGCCGACGACGAGCAGATCGAGTTCCCCGTGCTCTACGCCTGCGCGCGCGACGGCCAGGCGTCGCTGTCGCTCGACGTCGAGGGCACCGATCTGCGCCCGCTCCTCGACACCCTCGTCGAGTCCGTGCCGGAGCCCCCCGGTCCCACCCCCGACGACCTGTCGCAGCTGCTCGTCACCAACCTCGACTACGACCCCTACGTGGGTCGCCTGGCCCTGGGTCGACTCGTAGGCGGCCCCATGAGCCGCAACACACCCGCCACCTTGTTCACCGAGGACGGCAGCAAGCGCGTGAAGATCCAGCTGCTCTACACCTGGAACGGGCTGAAGCGCACCGAGGTGGACGGCGCAGAGCCCGGCGACGTCGTGGCCCTGGCCGGCATCGAGGACATCACCGTGGGCGACACGGTGGCCGTGGGCTCCGCTCCCGAGGCCCTGCCCCGCATCGCGGTGGACGAGCCCACCATCGGCATGACCATCACCATCAACACCAGCCCCATGTCGGGTCAGGAGGGGCGCTTCCTCACGGCGCGGCAGATCCAGGAGCGGCTGCAGCGCGAGATGCTCTCCAACGTGTCCCTGCGGCTGGAGCCGGGCGACACAGCCGAGACCTTCAAGCTCTTCGGGCGTGGTGAGCTGCAGCTGTCGGTGCTCATCGAGCAGATGCGGCGCGAGGGCTTCGAGATGTCGGTGAGCCGTCCCGACGTGCGCTTCCGCGAGGTGGACGGCCAGGTGCTCGAGCCCTTCGAGGAGGTCACCATCGACACTCCCGACACCACCGTGGGGGCGATCACCCAGCACATGGCCGAGCGGCAGGGTCAGCTGCTCGACATGGTGGCCGACGGCAGCGGGCGCACCCGCGTGGTGTACCGCGTGCCCAGCCGCGGCCTCATCGGCTTCCGCGGGCGGCTCCTCACCGACACGCGCGGCGAGGGCATCATGAACACGCTGTTCGACGGCTGGGACGCCCACGCCGGCGAGGTGGCCCGGCGGTCCAACGGCTCCATCGTCGCCGATCGCACCGGCAAGACCACGGCCTACGCCCTGTTCCACCTGCAGCCCCGCGGCGACCTGTTCGTCGGGCCTCAGGTGGAGGTCTACGAGGGCATGGTGATCGGCGAGCACAACCGCGAGAGCGACCTCAACGTCAACGCGGTGAAGGGCAAGCAGCTCACCAACTTCCGCTCCGCCGGCGCCGACGAGAAGACGATCCTCGCGCCCCCGCGGCAGATCACGCTGGAGTCGGCGATGGAGTTCATCGACGACGACGAGTGGATCGAGGTCACCCCCACGAAGATCCGCCTGCGCAAGCGGGTGCTGGCGAGCAACCAGCGGTCCATCGTGCGCGGCGCGAAGCGCAAGGCCTGAAGGGCTTCGCGCCCCCTGCGGTCACGGGTTGAAGTTGGCCTCCACGCCCCACACGAACACACTGAAGAGCTCGTAGAGCCCAGCAGGCAGGGTGCCCCCCTCCAGCTGGCTCTGGTCGATCAGCACCACGTCGCCGTTCTCGTCGGTCTCGATGCTGCCATCCAGCAGCAGCGAGCGTCCCAGCGCCGCGTGGGACGCCCAGAGGTTCGGCGTCCACAGGTTGGATCGCCAAGAGCCGCCGAGGAGCGTGCCGTTCTCGATGGCCTCGCCCCAGGACGGATCCACGTCCTTGCCCTCGAAGGTGCCAGCCACGTCGGAGCGCAGGGTGCCCACGCCCACTCCCCAGTCCCGGCCCGAGGCGAACTCGCCAGGATCGCCGAAGGCCGTGGGGCTGATCCCCTCGCAGCCGATGAGCTCCACGCGGGCATCGCTGGGCACGAGGAAGCCAAAGTGAAGCATCGACGTGACCTCGATCTTGTTGGTCTCGTCCTCGAAGGGCCAGGCGGTGGGGCTGACGGAGCTGGGGTCGTCGATGAGGAACAGCACCGTGCAGACCTCGGCACCCGCAGCGTTGTCGCTGTAGAACTCGATGGCCACGTAGGGCGCGAACTCGTCGCCGTTCTCGTCGCGGTTGAACGCCAGCGTGCCCGCGATGGGATCGGTGGAGAACAGCGCGCTGACGTTGAAGAACTGCGGCACCCAACCATCGTCGAAGGCCGTGTCGCCGCTGGGTGCGGAGGGTGTGGTGTCGGGATCGGGCTCGGTGGTGGGATCGGGATCGGTCACCGTGCCCGTGCACGCAGCGGCCCACAGGGCGAGGGCGAAACGCATGGTTCCTCCAGAAGACGCAGCCTACCAGACCCGTGACTACGTCGACTCGTCGGGCTCGGCTGGCCGCCGTCGCGCTGCCAGCCGCAGTCCGGCCAGCACACCCACGGCCAGCACCATGCCTCCCGCGAACCCGCCCAGGTGGGCCACGTGGGCGATGCCGGTGTGGGCTCCCGACAACGCCGGCACCAGGTTCTCGTTGATCACGAACACCGCGATCACCGACCATGCCGGCAGCCGAAACGTGGTCACGAACAGCATCAGCACCTTGATGGTGTGCCACGGGAAGAACACCAGGTAGGCCCCCAGCAGCCCGCTGATCGCCCCCGACGCTCCCACCACCGGCACCGCCGAGCCCGGCGACAGGTAGGCGTACAGCTGGGTGCTCGCCACACCCGCCACCAGGTACAGCAGCAGGAACGGCACCCGTCCCAGGCGCCGCTCCACGTTGGGACCATAGATCCACAGGTACAGCAGGTTGCCGAACAGGTGCAGCCCGCCCACGTGGAGGAACATCGATGTGAGCGACGTGCTCAGCTCGGGGTTCAGGCGCTGGAACCCGAAGGTGTAGGTGGCCCAGGTCAGCCCCGTGACGGCACCCGTGTAGTCGGCGGGCAGCGCCGCCATCAGCGAGCCGTAGCCTGGCATCTCGGGCGTCCAGGCGATCCAGCTCAGGGCCAGCACCGCCACCCCCAAGACCGAGTTCACGGTCATGAGCGCGAGGGTGACCCAAGCGGTATGCTCCGGGTCCCGCGGGCTATCGGCCAGAGGGATCATCTACCGCCGGTACGTACCCGTCCGCCACGGTGTTGCGCCAGCGTGCCGCAACGGTGGCCGCGCTCACCCCTGGGGCTGGCCGAGGTGTCTACGCAGCCCGCACCAGCCGAGGCGCCGACCGAGCCGCGCGGCGGGTGCGGCCCCGCCACAGGATCACCTCCACCACGGCCAGGTTCAGCAACCAGCCGCTCGCCTGCCCGATCACGATGGCCGCATCGCTCAAGCCCCCCAGGGCCAGGTACAGCGGCAGCATGACCAGCCGCTGGGTGCTCACCCCCAGACCCAGCGCATAGGCACGCATCATCCAGGCGCGGTGGGTGGGCACGTCGCGACGCAAGATGGCCCACATCCCCAGTAGCAAGCACGCCACCATGCCTGCACCGGCAGACGCGTTGACCACCACCTTCATCGGACCTCCGAACGCTGGGAAGGCCCAGTTCATCGCCACCGCGCTGCACCCCACCACCATGCCGCTCACCACGAACACACGACCCGACATCCGGTGAATCGATGGCCAGCGCCTCCGCATCTCGGCCGAGAACTGCCACGGCCCCAGCAGCATGAAGGCCACCCCCGGAAGCAGGTGCAGCAAGGCCAGCGGCGCCTGCTCTACGTAGTGCGCACCCTCGAAGTCGGCCGGCAGCGACGCCATGCCCCAGCCCTCCGCCATCCAGCTGAGCCGAAACCCAGCCGACAGCACGGCCAAGCCCCCCAGGAGCAGCAAGAGAACGGGCCCAGCAGCAGCCCGCAGCTTCGATCCATCCATGACCCATCCTCCAGACGCACGTGCCCCGCAGCGCACGCACGTCGCTCGATTTCGAGGGTCGCCAGCGACGATCCTCGATGTCAGCCTCGATTGACTTCAAGTAAAACAGATCAGACCAAGAGTCAAAAATTTTATACTCCTGCACGATGGGACGCGAGTCGTCGTGCTAAGCCTGGGCATGGCTCGCTACGACACCATCGGGCGCGGATATGCCAAGCGCCGACGTGAAGATCTGGAGATCAAGCAGCGCATCGAGGACGCCCTGGGAGGTGCCCGTACGGTGGTCAACGTGGGAGCCGGGGCGGGCTCCTACGAGCCAGCGAATCGCCACGTGATCGCAGTGGAGCCGAGTGGCGTGATGGCCGCACAGCGCCCACCGGACCGCCCAGCCATTCGAGGGGTGGCGACCGCACTACCCCTACACGACGCGTCGGTGGACGCAGCCATGTCGGTCCTGTCGCTGCACCACTGGTACCCCGATGCCGAGGGCGGGATCCGGGAGATGTGCCGCGTGGCGCGCCACGCCATCGTGTTGCTCACGGTGGATGCGGAGGTATGCGGCCAGATGTGGCTCATGGCGGACTACCTCACCGAGGTTCGCGACATGGACCTGGAGATCTTCCCCGCCATCGACACCCTGGTGGGCTGGCTGGATCGTCCGGCGGAGGTCCACACGCTACCCGTGGCACGCGACACCTCCGACCACACGCTGATGTCGTTCTGGGCGCACCCGGAGCGAGTGCTCGATCCGGATGCCCGCGCGGCCACCTCGGGCTTCGCGCGCCAGCCCGACGAGGTGGTGGACCGCGTAGTGGCAGACGTGGGCCGAGATCTCGAGTCGGGGGTCTGGGAGGCGCGACACGGTCACCTGCGCCAGCTGCAGGCCTTCGACGCAGGGCTGCGCCTGATCTGCGCCCGCGCGCGATAGGCTGCGCAGCCACAGACCCCGAGGCCCCCATGCTGCTCCTCGCCACCGCGCTCACCGCTCAGGCCCAGACCCACGACGCCGCCGTCTGGACGGCCATGCTCGCCTCTCCCGATCTCGAGGGCCAGACCCGTCTCTGGCTCGACGTACACGCCCGCCGCGACGCGGGGCGTTTCCTGTCCATCGTGCGCCCTGGGGTGGGGCTGCAGCTCACGGAGCGCACCTCGGCGTGGGTGGGCTTCGCCTGGATCCCGTCGATCCCGGACGACGGCGAGGCGAGCAGCGAGGCCCGCGTCTGGCAGCAGCTGCTGGCCAACATCGCGATTGGAAACGCCACGCTGCAGTCACGCACCCGCATCGAGCAGCGGTTCACGGGCACGGGCGGCGTGGCCCTGCGCTTCCGCGAGTTCCTCCGCCTGTCGATCCCACCCGACGACCCGAACGCCCCGCGCCTCGCCCTGTGGGACGAGGTCTTCGTGGGAGCCAACGACACGGACTGGGGGGCGGTGCAGGGCCTCGACCAGAACCGGCTGTTCCTGGGTGTCGGCCTGCCGATCCGCCGCGGCGGCCGGGTGGAGGTGGGCCTGCTCAACGTGCTGGCGCCGCGCGACACCCTGCAGGTGAGCTGGGTGGTGGCGGCGAACTGGTTCATCCCGCGCAATGCGCTCACCCGCGGTGGAACCGAGTAGCCCCTACTTCAACCGCACAGTGAGGGCGTGCTTGCTGCTGATCTGGATGCCGCCCGCATCGCCACTGTCTCGCTCCTCGTGCTGGTACGCCCCGCTGGGTCCCGGCGTGGCCGACATCTGTGCCAGCCAGACCTGGCCCGCCGCCTTCGTGCCCGAGGTGATGCGCGTGGTGGCGTCGGCGCGGGCGTGAGCGATCCACTCGGTGAGGGTGCGACCGTCCGAGGCGAAGCGCACGGTGTGGTACGCCGCGCCGTCGGCGGGGGCCCACAGCTGGAGCGACTCGTTGCAGCCGCCACTGGCCTTGGTGTAGCTGCCCCGGAAGGTCACGGCGTCTGCCGAGGTGGCGGTGCGGGTGCCGGTGCCCTTCCAGGTCACGGTGCAGTCGCAGATCCCGGTCACGCCGCAGACCTGATCGGCGAAGGGCGGCAGATCGTAGGTGACGGTGTAGGTCACCTCGATGCTGGCAGCGTCGGGAGGCGCGGCGAGCGCGACGGCGGACAAGGCGAGGAAGGTGGTCATGTCCCCAGGGTAGCCCAGGGTCGACGGGCGGCGCCGCACGCGATCGGAACCCACCGCGGATCCCGGTTGTCACGGACTCGCAAAGGACCCGGAGATCCCATGTTGTTCCTTGCGCTACTCGCCGCAGGGTCGGGGGCCCGTGCGGCCTCGGATCCACACGATCCTGCCCTCGTCGCCGCCGATGGCCGACCGCTGGTGCTCACCGCGGCGGGCATCGAGGCGGAGGTGTCCGCTGGTGTGGCCGTGGTGGACGTGACCCACGCCTTCCACAATCCCTACGACGAGCCGCTGGACGTGGTCTACACCTTTCCCCTCGCCAACGATGCCGCGGTGCGCTCGCTGCAGCTGCGCTGCGGTGATCGGATCCTCCTGGGTCGCATCGACACCAAGGAAGCCGCACGGCAGGCCTTCGACGAAGCCCAGCAACAGGGGCGCAAGGCCGCCCTGCTCGAGCAGCAGCGCACGAACCTGTTCACGCACCAGCTCACGGGGCTGTGCCCCGGCGAAGACGTGACCGTGGCCCTGCAGTACGTGCAGCAGGTGCCCTACGACGACGGCACGTACACACTGTCGTTCCCCACCTCCGTGGGGGAGCGCTACGACCCGCCGCCCGAGCTCGCCCTGCCTCCCCTCGCCCCACCGAGGACGAACTCGAGTGACGCGGTGACGGTGAAGCTCGCCCTGCACGATGGAGCCCCGCGAGGGATGTGGAGCGACAGCCATTCCTTCCAGGTGCTCGACGAGGGCGCCTGGGGAGCGAGGATCACCATGGAGGCTGGCCCTCGGGACCGGGACTTCGTGTTCTCCTGGACGATGGCCGATACCCAGCCGCGCGTGGTCACCGTGGTGGATCCGCCCGGACCCGACCAGGAGTGGGGCACCGTCGCCGTGACGCTGGAGCCGCAGATCGTGGAGGACTTCTCCCAGCAGCGGCAGCGAGAGCTGGTGTTCGTGATGGATGCCTCGTGCTCCATGAGGGGGCATCCCTGGGATCTCGCCACCGAGGCCGTCTCCACCGCCCTCGACGGCATGCGGGCCGACGACACCTTCAACCTGGTGCGGTTCTCGGATGCATCGTCGCGGCTGTTCGACACGCCACAGCCCGCCACCGAGGCGAACGTGACCAGCGCCAAGGAGTGGCTCGCCCGGTTCGAGGGCGGAGGCACCGTGATGGAGCGCGGGATCCTCGACGCGCTGACCATGCCCGGAGACCCCGAGGCGCTGCGGCTCGTGCTGCTTCTGACGGACGGCTACATCGGCACCGAGGCCGAGCTGTTCGGCCTGATCCGCAGGCACCTCGGCCACAGCCGCCTGTTCGCCCTGGGTGTGGGCAGCTCCGTCAACCGCATGTTGCTGGAGGGGGCGGCCGAGATGGGCCGAGGGGCGGTGACCTACCAGCTGCCCGACGCCTCGGTGGACGAGACCGTGGAAGCCTTCCACCAGCGCATCGCGCACCCCGCCATGACGGACGTGACGGTGGACTGGGGCTCCCTCGACGTCGCCGATCAGGTGCCCGCGGTGGTCCCCGATCTATGGGCGGGGCAGCCGCTGCGAGTGGTGGCCCGCACCCGGAGCCGAGGCAGCGCTCAGATCACCGTTCAGGGCACCGTGGCCGGCCAGCGCTTCCGGCAGCGCCCCTGGGTGGAGCTGGACGACGGCGCACGTCACGAGGGCGTGTCGACCTTGTGGGCCCGCAAGCACATCCACGGCCTGACCTACGACGTGGACCTCGACGCACACGCCCGCCGGGCGCAGATCACCGCCACCGCGCTGGAGCACCAGCTGGTCTCCGACTACACGAGCCTGGTAGCCACCGAGTCGGCGCCGAGCGCTTGCGGTCGCGGTGGGTCGACACACCACGTGCCCGATCTGCAGCCCCACGCCACCGAGCACCCAGCCACGCGAGCGCGCACCCCCAGCTCGACCTCCGGCTACAAGACGCGCACCGTGATCGACTTCGAAGGCGTCGACGTCACGGGGGAGCTGGTCGCCCCCCAAGGGCGGCTCATGCTCGATCGGCGTCGCACCGAGTTCAATCCACTGATCAAGCTGCGCACGTCGTTCGATCCCGACGCGCCTCCCCTGGAGGTCACCGACGAGCTGACGGAATCCCGCGCGACTCCGTCGCGCTACAATTCCCTTGGGCCCTCGCCTTCGGCTGCGGGCCTTCCGGTGGCCCAGGACGAGGGCAGTCCCGAGGCGAGGCTGCCCATCGCAGCACCCGAGCTGCGCGAGCACCTACGGCTGCGCCTGGAGCGACTGCGCACGTGTCGACCGCTGCCCTCGGGGCTGCAGATCACGGTGTGGCTGGAGCGGGGACGCGTGTTCGAGGTGCTGGTGGCGAGCCAGGACGAGGCGCTGGTGGCGTGCGTGACCAAGAAGATCCGTCGCTGGCGATTCGACGACGCGCTCACCGTCGAGGTCGACGTCACCTATCCCTGATGTGCCCATCCGAGTCGGGCTCCAGCTGGGCCTGCGGGCGCCGAAATAAACGCCTACAGCGCTCTGTATGGCCCCCGAACACGGGGCTTCGGCCCACGTCGCAACGGGGAACCCATGTCATCCATCAAGTCGGGCAAGATCGTCTTCGCGAGCGGAAAGACCGGCGACTACGATCTGTGGAGCGTCGACCTGGCGTCGGGACGAACGGCCCAGCTCACCCGTGGCACCTTCTGGAACGACAAGCCCAAGTGGTCGCCGGACGGCCGCTCCATCGTGTTCACCAGCAACCGCGCCGGCATGGGCCAGGAAATCTTCTGTGTGGACGCCGACGGCCAGAACACGCGTCAGCTGACCTCCCTGGGTCGCTGGGCAGACTCGCCGGCCTTCAGCCCCGATGGCTCGCGCATCGCCTACGTGTCCAACCAGAGCGGCGACAACGACATCTGGCTCATGAATGCCGACGGCAGCAACGCCACCCAGGTCACCGATCACCCGGCCTCCGACACGCACGCGCGCTTCACCCCCGACGGCAACGGCCTGCTGTTCTCGAGCGATCGAGGCGACGACTCGGACATCTGGCACATCGACCTGTCGTCGGGCCACAAGACGCAGCTCAACGAGGACCGCGGCTGGGACATCTCCCCCACCCCGAGCCCCGACGGAACGCTGATCGCCTTCTGCTCGGATCGCCAGCAGACGCCGAATCCCGAGGACACCCGCGAGGACCGCGACAAGGACATCTGGCTGATGGCCGCAGACGGCTCGATGGCCGTACGCCTCACGGCCAACCAGGGCGCGGACTTCGCGCCAGCCTGGTCTCCGGACGGCAACGCCATCCTGTACACCGCCAACGAGCCAGGCGCCGACAGCCACCTGCGGGTCATCGACGTGAGCGCGGTGCGGGCGGCCTTCGCCACCCGGGACCAAGCCGCCATCGACGCCGCCGCGAGTCGCGTGCGGCCCGAGAAGGTGTCCTACGACCGCAGCGGAATGAAGGCGGACATCGGCGGAGAGCGCACCAGCACCTGGGTCACGCGCTTGCTGCCCGAGAGCTGGGTCGCGGGCCTGTACCCCGCCGGGCACTTCGGCAAGGAGCGCAACGCCGACTGGGTCGGGGCCTGATCGCGACAATCAACCCCGTCGATTAAGTGAGCCGCCGCAGCTTTAAGCCTCCGCGACCCGCAGCCTGACTACGCCATGGGGGAGCGGAGGTCCCCCATGAGTCTGTCTGTGTTGCTGGCCATCCTGGCGTGCAAGGACCCAGCGCCTGCGACCCCGCAGGACGACGTGCCCGAGATGCCCGACGAGGCCGCGCAGATCGCCCTGCAGGTGCTGCGCGATCAGTCCGAGGCTCCCGTACACCTGCAGGTCCGCCACGGCATGGTGGCACACCTCACCGCGGCCGGGCCCATCGGCGACGACGACGTGGTGGAGGAAGGGCTGCACTTCCTAGAGGACTTCGCCGCCGTGTACGGGCTGGCCGATCCGCGCAGCCAGCTGCACCCCGAGTCGGTGTCCCACCAAGGCGACGACACACACTTGAGCTACGTCCAGCGATCTGCCCCCGAGCAAGGCGGCCTCCCCGTCTTCAACTCCGGCATCACCGTGCACATCGCACAGGGCCAGATCGCCATGACCACCGGACGGTACGTGCCGGATCTGGTGGCTCAGGCGCCCACCCTGACGGCCGAGCAAGCGCTCGACGGCCTGCAGCTCCCCGACAGCCCCACCGAGATCACCCTGCAGGGAGAGCCACAGCTGGGCCTCGTGGCGGCCTGGTCCGAGGCCGAGGCTCCGCCCGTACACACGGTGTGGCGCATGACCTTGGTGGGACGAAACGCCACCGGCCCCTTTCAGTGGCGCGTGGACGTGGATGCACGCAGCGGCGCGCTCGTGACCCTCGAAGAGCTCGCACCCACCTGCGACAAGGACTTCGACATCATGTGGGGCGACCACGACAGCTCGATCTCGTGCTGGGTCTTCGTGGACACCGAGGACTGGTTCGACGCCGACGGGGCCCTAAGCAGCTACGATCCGGGCCTCGACCACGACAACAGTGGGATCGCCGCCTTCAACACTGGCCACCTCGTCTACGACTACTTCGAGCAGACCTTCGGTCAGTGCTCCTACGACAGCGACGACGCGGAGATGGAGGTGGTCGTGCACACCACCGTGCCCGGCGGGGCCTCGGCGAGCGGGTACTGCGGCACGATGCAGTTCACCGACGGCACCGTCGCCCTCGACATCTACGCCCACGAGTTCACTCACCTGGTGGACTACAACCACCGGGACCTGGCCTACCAGGGGCTGTCGGGCGCGCTGGACGAGAGCTTCGCCGACGTGTTCGCGAGCTTCGTGGAGGGCGACTGGACCATCGGCGAGAGCTCCTCGCTGGGCCAGCTCCGCGACCTGTCGAACCCTCCCGCCAACGGCCACCCAGACCACATGCTGGCCTCCATGAGCGGAGACAACATGGGGCTGCGCAGCACGGCAGGTGACACGCGCGCCACCGACTACGGCAACGTGCACACCAACAGTGGCATCCCCAACAAGGCCGCGTACCTGATCACGGCAGGCGGGCAGCACAACGGCTACACGATCGCAGGCCTGGGCCAAGCCCGGACCGAGCAGCTGTACCACAGCGTGCTGCTCCACAGCCTCAACACCAACTCCACCTTCGTGGACGCCCGCAACGCCCTGGTGGGTACCGCACAGACCTGGGGCCGCCACGGCACCCACGGTTTCCGCGACGACGACTGGTGCGACGTGGCCAATGCCTTCGCCTCGGTGGGGGTGGCCACGGCGCTGGGCGACTCGGACTGCGACGGCACGATCGATTCCGACGAGACCGACGTCGACGGGGACGGCACGCCGAACGAGGTCGACAACTGCCCCAACACCGCCAACCTGTACCAGTTCGACAAGGACGGCGACGGCATCGGCAACGCCTGCGATCCGGATCTCGACGGGGATGGCGTGCTCAACCCCGACGACAACTGCCTGTACGCGGCCAACGCCGACCAGCGCGACGACGACGGCGACGGCATCGGCAACGCCTGCGACGACAGCGACCAAGACGGCGTGCTCGACACAGACGACAACTGCCCCGACGACCCCAACTGGGACCAGTCCGACGTGGACGGCGACGGTCACGGGGACGTCTGCGACGCCGACGCCGACAACGACGGCGTGCCCAACAACCAGGACAACTGCCCGCTGGTTGTGAACCCCGATCAGCTCGACGGCGACGGCGACGGCGTCGGAGAGGTGTGCGACAACTGCCCCGCGGTGCCCAACCCCGACCAAGAGGACTGCGACAAGAACGGCGTGGGAGCTGCCTGCGACAACAGCGTGCTCGAGGTCATGGACTGCAACACCGTGCCCGATGCCGAGGCCCAGGTGTTCGTGCACCCCCTCCAGGAGGTGTCGCTGCCCCACGTGGCCGTGGAGGCACTGCGCCTCCCAGACGACTACCGCCTATCGCTCACGGTGGTCGGAGCACCGGGCTGGATCGTGCGGGACCAGCTCGGCAACGTGGTGGCACGCAGCCAGGCGCTCGTGGCGGGCCGCCTGGAGCAGGCCGTGTGGACACCGTCGCTGGACTACCACTACGAGGAGGCAGGCGGCCGAGCGCCCTTCGCCACCCGGTACCACCTGCAGGTGGGCCCTCGCACAGACGCGGACACCCAGGTGGACTTCACGCTCCAAGGTGTTCAGGGCGCCCCGTAGCTACGCGGCCTTGTCCTGGCGCAGCGCTCGAACCGCCTCCTGCGCACGCTCTGCGGTGACGTCGGAGGGCTCCATCGCCTCTCCCACCGTCACCCAGATCCGCGACCACACCCGCCGGAACGGGCGCCGGAAGGCCGAGCCGTCCTTGCGCGAGAAGAAGCTGCCCCACAGGCCCGTGAGCGCCATGGGGATCACGGGAACGGGCGTGCGCTGCAGGATGTGCTCGATGCCCTTGCGGAAGGGCAGCAGGTCTCCGTCGCTGGTGAGCCCACCCTCGGGGAAGATCAGCACGGCCCAGCCCTGCTGCAGGGCCTCGTCGATCTGGGACATCGCCTGCTCGAGCAAGGCCGGATCCTCGCTCTTCCCAGCGATGGGGATCACGCGGTTCTGGCGGAAGAAGAAGGAGATGAGCGGCATCTGGGCGTACTTGTGGTACACGACGAAGCGCAGCTGACGGCGCACGGCGGCCATGATCACGAACCAGTCGATGAAGGTCACGTGGTTGCACACGATCAGGCAGGGGCCGTCGGCCGGGATGCGCTCCTCGCCCTGCACCGCCAGGCGGTAGACCCCGAACGACACGATCCAGGCCGCGAAGCGCAGCAGGTACTCGGCCACCTGGGTGTACATCACCACCGCCACCACGACGTTGGTGGCGGCCAAGCCCAGCAGCACGTCCACGGCATCGAAGCCCACCGCGAAGCCGCCCATGAGCACCAGCGAGCCGCTCGTGATCCCGATGGCGTTCACGATGTTGTTGCCGGCGATGATCTGGGCGCGCTCCTGTGGCTCGGAGCGCCACTGCACGAAGCTGTAGAGCGGCACGATCAGAAAGCCACCGAACAACGACAGCGCCACGAGATCGAAGGCGATCCGCAGCCCGGTGACCGTCTGCAGCAAGGCCGCGGCATTCAACGCCGAGGCTTCAGCCTCCCAGGGCACTCCGATCCACCACAGATCCAGCAGGAACACGGTCATACCGAAGGCACCCACGGGCACGAGCCCCAGCTCCACGCGCTCACGCGACAGGCGATGGCACAGCAGCGAGCCCAGCCCGATCCCCACGCTGAACAGCGCCAGGAACAGCGTGGCCACCGACTCGTCGCCGCCGAGAACGTCCTTGGTGTAGGTGGGGAACAGCGACAGCAGCACCGCCCCCAGCGTCCAGAACCAGGTGATGCCCAAGATCGACAGCCAGATGGGTCGATAGGCGGTGAGCAGCCGGAACAGGCCAGGCCCAGGGACGAGGTCGCCGAGGGCCACGGCCTGGTCGGGGGCCACCGAGGGAGCGGCGGGGATGCGCTGTGCGGCCAGGAGCCCGCCCAGCGCCGTCGACACCACGCCCACGGCCACGACGAGATCACCAGACGGCAGGTTGATCAGCAGGCCGCCGGCGATGGTGCCGAGCAGGATCGCCAGGTAGGTGCCGGTCTCGATGAGGGCGTTGCCGGCGACGAGCTCGTCCTCTTCGAGGTGACCAGGGAGAATCGCGTACTTCACGGGACCGAACACGGTCGATTGCAGACCCATGAGGAACAACACACCCAGCAGCAGCAAGGCGTCGCCGAGCAGGAACCCGGCGGCCCCCAGGCCCATGACCACGACCTCGGCCACCTTCGTCACCCGGATCAGCGTGGCCTTGTCGACCTTGTCGGCGAGCCGACCCGCGGCGGCACTGAACAGGAAGTACGGCAGCATGAAGACGGCTGCGGAGAACGCCACCATCTGCTCGGGCGGGATGCCGAGCACGTGCACCGAGCGGAAGGTGATCAAGATCACGAGCGCGTTCTTGAAGAAGTTGTCGTTGAACGCGCCCAGGAACTGGGTCCAGAACAAGGGCCCGAATCGGATCGTGCCCATCAGTCGTGTCAGCATCCGAGCTACCCCATCTGGGTTCTCGGAGTACCGAGGGCCGCAGGGGCGGGCCGTTATGGCTCGTTAGGACAGATCCAGGCGCCCTTGTGGGGCCGGCACGGCGCATCGAACTCGGACGCGCGCGGCGCCCGGGTCGCGTCGGCGGCCTCCCTGGCCAGCTCGATCACCATGTGCAGCGGAGGCCGGTCCAGGGCGTTGATGGGATCGGTGTAGCCGTAGTGGATGGTGCCGTCGGGGCGCACCCAGTACATGGCGGAACCGCGGATGTCGGCCGCATACCGCTCGGCCAGCTCGTTGTCGGGATCGGAGACCAGCGAGAACTTTGGCGAGATGCGCCTCGACAGACGGGTGGTGGCGGGCTTGGAGTCGTCGCTGATGGCCAGGAGGGTGGCACCAGCCGCGGTCAGATCGTCCAGGTTGTCGTTCAGCTCGACCAGCTGACGCACGCACAGGGGTCACCAGTGGCCCCGATAGAACAGCAGCAGCACGGGACCGCTGGCCCGCAAGGCCTCGAGGGAGACGGTCTGGCCGCGATGGTCGGTGACCGTGAAGTCGGGGGCTTGCTGCCCCGCTCCTCCCCCGGCCTTCAGCGTCTTGGCCTCGGCAGCGGTGGCGGGCGGGACCGGGGACTCGGCAGCAGCAGGCTGGCTGCACCCCACGGCCGCGAGCATCAGCAACACGAAGTTCGATCTCATGGCTCCTCCGTCCAACCAGCTCCCCGCAGCGTTACGGCGACCGGTCATTGACTTGGAGACTTGCATATGACAGCATTTGCCGGCGGGGGACAGAGAGCTGTAATGCGAATCTTTATGACAACTGTGATCTTGGTGGTGGGCGGATGTGGTGTCGCACCCTCTGCGTCGGATGAGGTGGTGGGTCCCGGAGGCGTTTCCGAGACGGTGCCGCCGGACTTCGAGATGGCGGTCGGGGCCACGGACGTGCCGCCCGAGCTACTCTTCGCGATCGCGCGGGCCGAGACGGGCCTTCAGATGGTGACGGGGGAGGTCGAGTTCGAGGGCCAAGATCCCGCCCACGGGCTCATGGGTCTGCGTGGCTTCGATCTGGAGCTCGCGGCCGATCTCGCGGGCCTCGATCCGGAGCTCGTGAAGACGGACCGCGACGCCAACCTGGCTGCGGCCGCCGCCCTGTTGGCAGCGATCGCCGAAGAGATGCAGATCGACACCAGCGACATCAACGCCTGGGCTCCCGTGGTCGCGCGCTACTCGGGCATCGAGGGCGACGAGGGCATGCGCGAGTACGTGCATCGCGAGGTGTACGCGGCGCTGGCCGAGGGCATCGAGGTGGAGGGCTACGCGCTGCCGGGGCAGAGCAACATCGCTCCGGACTACCCCGCGCCCCTCATCGACACCCAGCGCGGCCGCGACGCAGGCAGCATCTGGACGCCCTCGCCCAACAAGAACTCTCGCGGCGGCCGCACCCCCGAGTACGTGATCATCCACACCTGCGAGGGCAGCTACAGCGGCTGCTGGTCGTGGCTGTCCAACTCCGCCTCGGGCGTGAGCGCACACTACGTGGTCAACGACTCGGGCAGCGAGGTGCGTGCCCTGGTGGACGAGGACGACCGCGCCTGGCACATCTCCGCCGACTACGCCTGCAGCCGCAACGACAGCGTGGACTGCGGCAACAACGGCACCAGCATGAACACGCTGTCGGTGGGCATCGAGCACGCGGGCTACAGCTCGCAGTCGAGCTGGAGCTCGGGGCTGATCCAGCGCTCGGCGGAGCTGACCTGCGGGATCACGGAGCGCAACGGCATCCCGCGCGACGCCTACCACATCATCGGCCACGGCCAGATGCAGCCCTGGAACCGCTCGGATCCTGGTCCCAACTGGCCCTGGTCGACCTACCTGAGCAAGGTCCAGGAGGCCTGCGGCGACGGCGGCACCACCCCCACCCCCTCGGGCAGCTCGGTGGTGATCGACAGCAACAACACCGCCAATGCCACCAGCCAGTACTACGTGGACGTGTCCGACAACTGGTGGGGCAGCGCATCGACCCCCGGCTACTGGAACACGGGCTACTGGGTGGCGCCGACAGCGGCGGTCTCGGATGCTGCTGAGTTCTGGTTCTTCAGCAACGCTGGCGGCTGCTACGACGTGGACGCCCACTGGTCGAGCGGCTCCAACCGCGCGCCCAACGCCACCTTCATCGGCTGGAACGCCAGCGGCACCGAGGTGGGGCGCGCCTCCGTGGACCAGCGCAGCAACGGCAACCGCTGGAACGCCCTTGGCAACTGGAACTTCAGCTCGGGCTGGAACCAGGTGCTGCTGTCGCGCTGGACGGCGTCGGGCAGCTACGTGATCGCCGACGCGGTGCGGGTGACGCCGGCGGCCTGCAACTGATCTGGCCGCTGCTGTGGCTCTCGGCGTGCCGGTGGG
>JAHQVJ010000106.1 GCA_019634415.1 Myxococcales bacterium | reverse complement strand
GTAGTGGTCAGGTGTCAGCCGGTAGTGGTCAGGCGTCAGCCGGTAGTGGTCAGGCGCCAACCGCCAGGAACGACGTTCATTGAACGCTGATCGCTGATCGCTGATCGCTGATCGCTGATCGCTGATCGCTGATCGCTGATCGCTGATCGCTGATCGCTGATCGCTGATCGCCGATCGCCGAACGCCGAACGCCAATCGCCCCTCACACCGCCGCAGCCCGAAGCATCGCCTGTAGCAGCACCGCCGGCCACACCGGATCTTCGGGCGCCCGCGCCGGACGATCCAGCAGCCACGCGCCCACCGCACCCGACGCTCCCCAGAGGTACGTGACCGTGCGGATCCCACCACACCCCGGACGCTGCCGCACAGCAGCCAGCCCCCGCACCTCCGCCAGCAGCTCGGGAGCACACTCCACCCAGCCCCCACCCTCGTCGCGACGAAGGCCCAGCACCCTCAGCCCCAGCCGCTGAGCCTGCTGTAGCGCCCACAGCGCCGAGGGCACCTCCAGCAACAGATCGTCCTCGCCAGGAGGCTCGAAGGGCTCGACGCAGGTCGAGGGAAGCACGTCTAGACGGGGCACGGGACCTCCAGGCCATGGAGAGCAATCTTATTGAAATTGAATTTCATTTTCAACAGGTTACCAGCCCGAGCGCGCTCGCGCACACAGGAGACCACATGACCAAGTGCTTGCCTGCCTTCGCCCTGCTCGTGGGGTGTGGCGGGGCCTTCCCGGGGAACACGGGCGATGCCGTGGCCACCTACGCCCGCATCGCCGAGGCCAGCTACGCGGACTCCATCGCCTCCGCAGAAGCGTTGAACACCGCGCTGACGGCACTGGTGAGCACCCCCTCAGAGGACACCCTCACCGCTGCCCGCGCGGCCTGGCTCGACAGCCGCGAGCCTTACCTGCAGACCGAGGTCTTCCGCTTCTACGACGGCCCCATCGACCACCCCACCGACGGCCCCGAGGGGCTGCTCAACGCCTGGCCGCTGGACGAGAACTACATCGACTACGTCGATGGAGACCCCGATGCTGGCTACGTCAACGGCGACGGCACCATCGACGGGCTGACCCTGGAGGGCCGCAACGAGGTGGGCGGCGAGAAGAACATCGCCACGGGCTACCACGCCATCGAGTTCCTGCTCTGGGGTCAGGACACGTCGGCCACGGGTCCGGGCAACCGCCCCTTCACCGACTACGTGACCGACGGCTCGGGCACGGCGGCCAACCAACAGCGACGCGGCACCTACCTCACCGTGAGCGGCGACCTGGTGGTGCAGCACCTCGGCCAGGTCCACGACGCCTGGGCCGAGGGCGCGGACTATCGGACGGGCTTCGAGGCCGACACCGAAGGCTCCTTCGAGGACATCCTGACGGGCATGATCGTGCTGGCGGGCTTCGAGACGGGCGGCGAGCGCCTACAGGCCTCGCTGGACGCGGGTGATCAGGAGGAGGAGCACAGCTGCTTCTCCGACAACACCCATCGCGACATGGTCCAGGACGTTCAGGGCATCGACAACGTGTGGAACGGCACGTACGGCCCCGTCGACGGCACGGGCATCAAGGACGTGGTGGAGAAGAAGAACGCCGACCTCGCCAGCGAGATCGACGCCAAGATCCAAGAGTCCCTCGACAACGCCAACGCGCTGCAGCCGCCCTACGATCAGGAGATCGCCCCGGGCTCGGTGGGCAACGCTCGAGTCCAGGCCCTGGTCACCTCGTTGAGGGATACGGAGGCGCTCCTGTCCGAGGCGTTCGCGGCGTTCGAGCTGGCCCCCGAGATCCCCACCGAGTAGCTCCCCCTGGACCGAGCCCTGGAGGTCCCATGACTGCGTCGTCCTGTGCCCTGTGGGTCGTTCCGCTCGTGCTGGGGGCCTGCAGTGCGTGCGGCGGTCCCTTCTCGAAGCCGGAGCCCGGAGAGTGGCTGCCGGGCGGCGACACCACCAACAGGCTGCTGCTCGGCAACAACGCCTTCGTGCCCCCCGCCGAGGGGCTGTCCGCCGACGACGAGATGGCCTTCTTCTCGGGAAACGCCTTCTTCAACCAAGCCTGGGTGGAGGCGCCCTCGAGCACCACGGCACGAGACGGGCTCGGGCCGATGTTCAACTCCCGCACCTGCTCGGGCTGCCACTTCCGCGACGGGAAGGGCGCCCCACCGAGCAATGACCGCAGTCCGCTGGGTGGACTGCTGCTGCGTCTGAGCGTGCCCGGGCCCGACGGACCGATGCCCGATCCGGTCTACGGCGGGCAGCTACAGGATCAGGCCAACGACGACATCCCCGTCGAGGCCCTCGCCCGCATCACGCACGTCCCGCGGACCGTCACCTACGCCGATGGGTCCCGCGTCACGCTGCTCGAGCCCGAGTACGAGCTGTCGGAGCTGGGCTACGGCCCGCTGGCCGAGGGGTTGATGATCTCGGCGCGGGTGGCTCCGCACATGGTGGGCCTCGGGCTGCTCGAGGCCATCCCGGTGGAGCGCCTCGAGGCGCTGGCCGACCCCGACGACGCAGACGCAGATGGCATCTCCGGACGGATCCAGCGTCACGGCGACGAGGTGGGCCGCTTCGGCTGGAAGGCCGACGCGGTGGACGTACCGCGCCAGGTGGCGGGCGCGTTCGCAGGCGACATGGGCCTGACGAGCCCGCTCGTGCCGAACGACGACTGCACCGCGAGTCAGACCGCCTGCTTGGCTGCGACCCATGGGGGAGAGCCCGAGGTGGAGCAGCACATCTTCGACGTGACGGTGACCTACTCCCGCACGCTGGCCGTCCCGGTGCGGCGCAACGCCGACGATCGCGAGGTGCTGAAGGGCAAGCGCCTGTTCCACGAGACGGGCTGCGCGGGCTGCCACGTGCCCAGTCACGTCACCGGCGAATCGGCGGTGGCAGCCCTGGAGGAGCAGCTCGTCTGGCCCTACACGGACCTGCTGTTGCACGACATGGGGGAGGGCCTGGCCGACGACCGGCCGGTGGGGGAGGCCTCGGGAAGCGAGTGGCGCACGGCTCCCCTGTGGGGACTGGGCCTGGTGAAGGACGTCAGCGGGCACACCCGCTTCCTGCACGACGGGCGCGCCCGCAGCCTCGAGGAGGCGATCCTGTGGCACGGCGGAGAGGCAGAGGCGTCGCGCGATGCCTTCCTCGAGCTGTCGGCCCGACAGCGCGACCAGCTGATGACCTTCCTGGAGGACCTGTGATGCGTCCCGTGTGCGCCGTTGCCCTGATCTGCACGGCGTGCAACTGCGGGGAAGACAGCCCGCTGCCCCCCGTGCTGACGGACCTGGCCACGTCGGTGGCCACCAGCCACTACGCCACCTTCGCCGAGCGCGCCCTGACGATGTCGGAGGCCACCGATGCGCTGTGCGCCGACCCCACCGCGACCACCCTGGAGGCGGCTCGCCAGGCCTGGTGGAGTACGCGGGAGCCGTGGAAGCGCGCGGAGCTCGTGAAGTTCGGCCCCACCGAGGAGTTCCCGGAGCGGCTCGGGCCGAAGCTGGACTTCTGGCCCGTGAGCGAGGAGGCCGTCGAGGAGCTGGTCGCCTCCACGGATCCGGTGGCGGCGGCGGACTTCGGCCGTCAGGGAGCGTCGCGACGAGGGCTGCCGGTGGTGGAGTACCTGCTGTGGTCGGGGGGCGAGGACACGCTGGCGGGCCTGACCGCCACGCCACGGCGCTGCGACGCCGCCGCAGGTGCGGCGACAGACGTGGCGAGCAGTGCCAGCACCCTGCTCACGACCTGGCAGACCCCCTGGACCGGGCGGCTCACAGCTCCGGCAGACGACCCCTCCGATACCTACGACACAGAGCAGGACGTGCTCGACGAGTGGGTGAACCGGATGGCCTTCACGGTGGAGAACATCCGCCTCACGAAGCTCGGCAAGCCCCTGGGCGACGGCACGGGGCCACAGCTGGACGCGCTGGAGTCCCGCTTCAGCGGACGCTCGCTGCAGGACGCCCGCGACGCGCTGGACGGCGTGGCGCATGCCTGGCGCGGAGGCGTGGACGAAGCAGGCAACGGCGTGGAGGACCTGGTGACGGATCCGGCGCTCACCGAGGAGGTGTCGTCGCTGATCGAGATCGCCTCCACCCGGCTGGGGGAGGTGCCCGAGCCCCTGTCGACCACGCTGACGGTGGAGCCCGAGGTGGTGCAGCGCGCCCAGGACGCCCTGCGCATCTTGCAGGTGGCGATCCAGGTGGACCTGGCTCAGGAGCTGTCGGTCACCGTCACGTTCAACGACAACGACGGCGACGGGTGACCCTGGCCCGACTGTGCGCGCGCCTGGGTCAGCGGGTGGATCCCGCGAGCCTGGTGGTGTTCCGCGTGGGGTTCGGGCTGATCGGGGCGATCGCGGCGGTGCGCTTCGTGGCCCTGGGGTGGGTGGAGGCCCTGCTGCTCTCCCCCACCGTGCACTTCCCGTGGGTGCCGTGGGCCGCGATTCCACCGGCGCGGGTGCTCTACGGCCTGTTCGCGGTACAGGCGCTGGCGGGTGTGGCGATCGCGGCAGGGGCGCGCCCGCGACTGGCCTCGGGGCTGTGGCTGGGCAGCTTCGTGGCCGTCGAGCTGCTCGACAAGACGCTGTACCTGAACCACTACGTGCTCTGCACGCTGCTGGGCGCCACGCTGCTGTGCACACCCGCAGGGAGCGCCCGCTGGCGAGGGCCACGGGTGGCGGCGTGGGTGCTGTGGCTGCTGCGCTTCGAGATCGCCCTGGTGTACCTGTGGGCCGGGATCGCCAAGGTGAACAGCGACTGGCTGCTGTGCGCCGAGCCGCTCACCACCTGGCTGCAGGCCCGCGCGGGGCTACCGGTGCTGGGCGGGCTGCTGGCCCACGACGCCACCGCACTCGCCATGAGCTGGGGCGGCGCGGTCTACGATCTGACCGTCCCCTTCCTGCTGCTGTGGCCCCGCACGCGCGTGATCGGGATGGGGCTGGTGCTCGGGTTCCACGCAGCGGTGGGCTGGCTGTTCCCCATCGGGATCTTCCCCTTCGTGATGATCCTGGGCGCCACGCTGCTGCTGGATCCGAGCTGGCCGCGGCGCTGGGTCGCCGACGCCCCCGTGCCACCCGAGCCAGGCGCCGCACCGAGCGCGCTGGGGAGCGCCACACTGGCCGCGGTGGTGCTGGTGCTGGCCCTGTTCCCTGCGCGCTACCTGTGGTGGGGCACGGACGTGGCGTGGACGGAGCGCGGCTATCGCTTTGGCTGGCGCGTGCTGCTCAACGAGAAGACCGGGCTGGTGGAGTACCGGATCGTCGAGCCCGCCACCGAGCGGACCTGGCGGTTGTCTCCCTCGGAGCAGCTGACCCCGCTGCAACACCAGCGCATGCGCACCGAGCCGGACCTCATCCGCGACTACGCCCTGCACCTGGCGCGCGAGCACGAGGCCGAGGGGCGAGACGTCGAGGTCTACGTGGACTCCTGGGCGGCGCTCAACGGACGCCGGTCCCAGCGGTTCATCGTGCCCGACCTCGATCTGACTCAGCCGATGACGGCGCTTCAGGCGCAGCGCTGGATCACACCGCTGCAGGGCAGCTGCGACCGATGGGGTGACGACCGTCAGCCGAGGTGACGGACGTCCGTCACCCAGAAGGCGCGATTCCGCAGGTTCTCCCGTCCCGTCGTCTCGGCCCCACCCTTGCACCTGCTCCTGACCACAAGGAGAGGTCGCATGCATCGCATCGTGATGGTCGTGGGGATGATCGGAGGAGTGGGTATGGCGCTGGCGTGTGGAGGGGTCGGGGTCGAGGAGTGTGAGTGCGCCTGTGACGAAGCGTCGGAGGCGGCGCTGCCGAGCCCTGCGTTCAAGACCTTCAGCAGCAAGGGCTTCCGCAAGACTCTGGCGTTCCTTCAGGACGAGGTCACGGTCACGTGGAAGCACATGAGCGGTCGTCCGGTGGACGGCACGTGGACGCGCGAGGGCGACACCCTCACGCTCACCTGGGGCGTCACGCCGAACTACGGCTTCACCGAGGAGACCTACGCGATCACGTCGGAGTGCACGCTGGCGTTCGTGCAGGGCACCTTCAAGAAGGACGGCTCCATCCACCGCCAACCCCAGGCGTTCACGCTCAACGAGCCGAGATGTCGTTGACCCCGACCGCGCCACTCACGTTCACGGTGCGCAGCGGCAGCTGCAGCGCCCACGGCCCGTCGAGCACGCGCACCTTGCAGACCCAGTCCCCATCTGGAATCCGCTTGCGGTCTGCACGCAGAAAGAACGAGCGGATACCGGGCCTCACGGTCACGTCGAGGCGGGGCCCCTCCGTGGTGTCTCGCACGCGGCAGGTGCCGCGATGGGTGGTGGGCGACGTCGCCTGCAGAACAGTCGAACTACCAGACCACGCCGGTATCTCCTCGGGCAACGCAAAGAACTGCCGGATTCCGCTGGCGCCCAGGTGTCGAATCTCCGTCGGGCGCTCCGGCCGGGCCACGAGCTCGTCGGCGTGGCGGTAGAGGGGCTCCACCACGTCGACGTGGGTGATCAGCGTGTACGGCCCCAAGCGGCAGCTCAGCTGCTCTGGAAGCACAGCCGGCCACGGGGCTTGTCGGTCGGGCCCGACGCCCATGGTGAGCTTGCCCAGGAACACACTGCAGGTGATGCGCAGGCCCTCCACGGTGCTCACCTGGCGTGGCTCGCCGGTGATCCGAGGCACGTACCCGAAGTGGGCCAGCTTCACCCAGCTGCGGGACTCGCCTCCCCCCACCTGCGCCGGCAGCACGCGAGGCAACGCGATGGTGTCGTGCCGCTCCGTGAAGTCCATGGGGCCGTGCCCACCGCACCCCCACACCAATGCCCACAAGACGCTCATCCCAACCTCGAACTACCCAGGTATCAACCGCGCATCCGCGCCCAGATCATACCGCAGATCGCCACCGCCGGCAGGGTGACGAGGTCCGACCAGTCCGAGACGGCAGCCACTGGTCTCACCGGCGGCCAGCCGCCGGTGAGGACCGCGTGGGCGGGCCACTGCAGCAGCCCCCAGCTCCAGCACCACAGCGCGGTCGCCGGCGGCCACAGCTCCACGAGCACGAAGCCCGTGACCGACACGCCCACCGCCGCGACGAGCCAGCGTACGCCGAGGCAGCGCCCGAGCAGCAGCTCCGCAAGGGAGAACAGCGTCAGCGGCAGCACCACCAGCCCCGTCACGTCCGACAGCTTTCCCGTGACGAGCCCCGCGCAGGCCTGCTTGAGCACGTGATCGTTGAGCAGCATCACACCAGTGGCCGCCAGTGCCAGCGGGTGCAGCACCAGGGCGCCCGGCCTCAGGGGAACGCCAGACTGCGGATCCGCACGGTGGGCTTCGGTCTCGCCCGATCCGCCTCCTCGATGGGGGACTCGAAACCCACACCCACCTGAAGCTCGCCTGCGCCGAGGCTGCGAAACGCCTCGTCGGCGACGATGGCGAGGTGCAGGGTGTGACTCCCGGCGGGCAGCTCCAGACCGACGGAGCCCACCACCTCCGTGTCCGCGCACGCAGGCGACTGGCGGTAGAAGTGCACGCCCTCCCCCAGCCGATTCTCCGGCGTCGGTGCATCGGTGGGCTGCAGCAGCTGGTGCACCGCCAGGTTGGCGGGCAGCGCTCCGGAGCTCCGCCAACGCCAGCGCAGGAAGGCGTGGGGCCAGCGATCCCACGCTGGCGGATGAGCGTGCTCGACCTGCAGGGTGAACCGCAGCAGCCCACCTCCCTGTGGCGCAGGCCACGACGTGCTGTCCACTACCTCCTCGACGGGTGGGCTGGTGGCCACCAGGGTGATCACGTTCACCGCCACCACAGCGAGGATCAGGCCGCGTCGCGTCATCGCACCCCCAAGAGAGATTACCCTCTGGCCATCAATGCTAATATGCTAGCATTCTAGAGTGAGCGCGAAACCCAAGAAGCAGTTCAACGTGTACCTGCCGCCGGAGCTGATCCGGGCGGTGAAGCACCATGCGGTGGACACCGAGCAGTCGCTGTCTGCCATCGTCGAAGCGGCGCTGCGCCGGTACCTCGCGGACCGTCGCCACGCGCCTCGGGAGGAGTAGATGGCCAGCACAGGGATCAAAGGGTTCTACGTCGAGACCCACAACTATGGGGCCACGGGCGCCTTCTGGAAGTCCCTGGGCTTCCGCGCGGTGTTCGAGACGGATCACTCGGGTCAGTGGGTGCATCCCGACGGCGGGATCTACGTCTTCGTCAACGAGCTACCGGAGGATCAGCCGCTGGGCAGCCACCTGATCCTGGGCGTCGAGAATGCCGCGGCCTTCGCGCCGGAGCGGGCAGTGGACTGGGAGAAGCGGTTCGCGAACGAGCACTGGGGCGAGGCCCACGGCCTGATCCGGGATCCGGATGGCAGACGCGTGGCCCTGCAAGCACCGCCGCTGCCGTAGCTACGGAGCCGGCACGAACGTGTCCACCTGTACGGTGCGTAGCCGGAGCGCCACGTCTTCTCCGCGGCGCTCGACGAGAGCCCCCTTCCGGGCGGGGTCAGTGGTGACGACACCGACACGGAAGTCGACTCGCGAGGCCACGAGCGCCTCGGTGAGCTGCTGCGCGAAGTCGCCGACGACCCCTTGCAGACCTTCCATGGACGCACTGTCGTCGACGACGAGCAGCACGTCTACACCGAGCTGCTGCACTGGTGAGCGGTCGACCTGCACCGTTGGTGCATCCGAGCCCAGATACGGAGGTGGATAGGGCGCGCCTCGGTGCTGCAGGCGGTTGTGACGAAGAGCACGGGTACGCAGCGATGCATGGGAGCGTCCTTCAGCGGGTCAAAGGCTCATGCCCGGTAGTCCGAGGCATCTTCGGTAGGGCCCTGGGCCGAGCGTTCGCGGCTGATCAGACTCGTGCCGGCTCCGCCGCCACTGTACTGATTGGCCGCGAACTGCGTTCGCGGCTGATCAGCGGAAGAGCGCCGCCACATCCAGGGAGAAGCCAGGCAGCCGGGCCGACTCCAGCGACCCTCGGACCAGCGTGGTGCCATCCTCGGTATGGACCTCCACCAATTTCCGAGTGCCATCCACCACCCAGTACTCGGCAACCCCCGCCTCCGCGTACACCACCCGCTTGGTGATCCGGTCGTAGCTTCGCCGCCTCGACAGCACCTCGATCACCAGATCGGGCATCACGTCCAGCGGCATCGAGGCGTTCATCGGAATGCCCTGCAACACCAACAGCACGTCAGGCTGCAAGATCCGCCCTGGACCGAATCGCACATCCAGAGGCGCCAACGCCACGGCAGCCGGTGGATGCTCGTCCGCCCACGCCGCGAGCGCTCGATAGAATCGACCTACGAGATTCTGGTGCCCCCAGGTCGGAGATCGCGCCACGATCACCTCCCCATCCAGCAGCTCCACCCGTTGGGTCGTCTCAGGCAGCGAGAGAAACTCCTCCTCGCTCACCAAGTCCGGCGCTGACAACGGCATGCTCATGCCCCCCCATCCTACCGCCCAGAGGCCGTCACGGGTACGCTCCCAGGCATGCTCAGCCTCCTCGCACTCACCGCCTGCTGGTCCGAGCCCCCTCCCAGCGCGTCATCGGCGCCGCCCTCCGATCCCGCCCTGCCGCCCGGCGATCCCGCCGCACCCGACCGCCCCCCCGTCGCCGCCCCACCCGCCGACCTCTCCGACGCCCCGGGTCTGTTCCGCCCTCTCCCCGAGCACGCGCTGTCCGAGGCCCAGCGCGCCGAGATCGAGGCCCTCGAGACCCTGGGCTACACCTCCGGCGACACCAAGGCCCCCGCCACTTCCGCCACCGGCGTCGTCCGCCACGACCCCGCTCGCACCGCCCCCGGCCTCACCCTGTGGACCAGCGGGCACGCCCCCGAGGCCTACCTGTCCCAGCCCGACGGCACCGTCGTGCACACCTGGCGACTGACGTTCGACGAGGCCTTCGGCACCCTCGCCGCCGACACCAAGCGACGCGGCACACGCTACTGGCGCCACGTGCAGCTGCTCCCCGATCGCGGCCTGCTCGCCATCTTCGAAGGCCACGGGCTCGTCTGCCTCGACCGCGACAGCCGCCTGCAGTGGTCGCTGCTCGAGCGCGTCCACCACGATCTGCAGCTGCTGCCCGACGGCCGCATGCTCGTGCTCGCGCGCCAGGGCAAGGTGGCCCCCGCCCTCGATCCCGACCGCCCCGTCGTCGACGATCTGGTGCTGCTGCTGTCCGCCGACGGCACCGTGGAGCACACCATCAGCGTGCTGGACGCGCTGGAGGGCACGGAGTGGCTGCCCTGGGTGCTGGCCGCGGAGAACGCCCGCGGCGATCTGCTGCACACCAACAGCCTCTTCCGGCTCACCGCCCCCCTCCCTGGCATCGACGGCCTGGGCCCCGGCGACGTGCTGCTCTCGCTGCGCAACATCCACGCGCTGGTGGGCCTGGACTGGCAGACAGAGCGCATCGTCTGGGCGGCCCGCGGACCCTGGCGGGGTCAGCACGATCTCCAGGCGCTGCCCAGCGGTGAGCTGCTGCTGTTCGACAACTTCGGCGCCGACCAAGGCCACGCCTCCGCCATCCGACAGCTGCGCCCCCCCGACCTCGCGGCCACCTGGACCTACACCGGCACCGCCACGGACCCCTTCTCGAGCCCCTTCTTCGGAGCCGTGCAGCGCCTGCCCGGCGGCAACACCCTGATCAGCGACAGCTGGGTGGGGCGCGCCATCGAGGTCACCCCCACGGGCGAGATCGTGTGGGAGCTGCGCAACCCACACCGCGTGAGGCGCGACGGCCAGACCTACGTGGCCGTGCTGCCCACGGCGCGCCGGATCAGCCCGCCTGCACCGTGACCGCGTCCCCCAGCCACACCGACCCTGGCTCCAACACCGATGCGTACACGCCGAAGCCCACGTCGTCGGTGTCCCCGATGGCCGTCAGCACCGCTGGGTTCGCCTCGAGCGCCGGCTGCGCCATCGTGGTCATCACGCAGCGAATGGTCACCGCCTCGACCTGCAGCAGCACGCCCCCCACCTGCAGTCGCTGCCCCACCCAGGCGCGCTCCACCTGCTCCGAGCCCTCCGCGTCCACCACCAGGTTCGGTCGCAGCCGCCGCACGTCCACCGGCACTTCCTGCAGGCGGTCCGACAGCCACCGCAGCGACGCCGTCGTCACCAGGTGCACCGCACCTCGATCGAAGTGAGAGACCTCGGCCTCCCGCGCCACCGTCACCGGACGCCCCACATAGGCCGACAGTGCCGTGTGCACCGCCTCGTCGCCCACCCCGACCCAGCGACCGTCGATCCGGACCGCCACCCCCGGCTCGGTGACCCGGGTGCGCAGATCGAGCAGCCCCGGCATCGCCGAGAACCGCCGTGTGGTCTTGCCGCTGCCGAGCTTGCCCTCCTCGTCGCGCAGCGCGAACAGCCGGTCCCCCACCACACCGCGCCCATCGAGCTCCACGCCCGAGACGGACTCCCCCGCCAGGGACTTCACGGGGTAGCGCCACAGCGCACGTACCCTCACTGGGCGCCTGCCGAGACCTCGGTGAAGAAGACGCGGAACTCCCCGTCCGCGCTCACGTGCTCGGTGGCCACGTGCATCGAGCCCATCGGCACGTAGTTGGCGAAGGTGGTGGACAGCGTGGGATCGGAGCCCGCCTTGCGCCGGTAGGTCCAGGCCACCATGCGGCCGTCGGGCCCCAGGAACAGATCGTAGGCGTCGCCCGGCGTGTAGCCGCCCCCCGAGGCGGAGTACCGCACCGTCACCTTGCGCGCCGTGCCCTCCCCGACCGGGATCGAGGCATCCCCCTGCTCGATGACGTTGAGGTCGCTGGCCCAGGCCATGTGACACTGAGGCATCAGCCAGAAGCTGTCGTTGATGAACTGCGCGTCCGCCTGCGTCTGCTCCTCGTTCACCGGCGCCCCGAAGGTGAACGCCAGCTCCGCCCCGTCCACCGTGCGAACCACCTGTCTCGTGGAAGGGGTGAAGCGCCAGGCACGACGGACCTTCACCTCCCCCTGTGACTGCACGTTGAAGGTGAACCGCAGCTCGCCCATTCCATCCAGGCTGGAGCAGCCGGTCGTGGGGAAGGGCAGGTCGGCGGCGACTGCGGCAGAGGCAACAAGCAGGGCGTGCATGGCCCTCCCATAGCCCGCATCCAGCGCCCCGGCGTGCTATCTACCCCCCGCACCACACAGCGCGTGGGCCCGTTCTATGGAGAGGGCTCATATCTGCACGCATCTGTGCCGATACCCAGCTCTGGGCCGCTAGAGGTTGAGACACCGAGCGATGTATGCTTGATCAGTCGACATCTGTTTTTCCGACCTGCCTCACCTTCTCCTTTGGGAACCGCGCATGAAGGTCGTCTGCGACAACTGCCGAGCCGTCTACAAGGTGCCCGACGCCAAGCTCGTCAAGGCTGTCAACAAGGCCACCTGCCGGAACTGCGGGCACCGCATGCTCATCCCGCGTCCCAAGCCCGGTGCCGATCCGGACCAGCGCACCCTCGTCACGGCCGTCCCGCCCACCCCGGTGGGCGCCCCCGCACGGTCCTCGGGTCGTGAGGTCGACAGCCAGGTGCTCCCGGGCCGCCGCGCACCCCAGCGCTCCACGGCCAAGAGCCTCCCGCCGAGCGCCCTGGCCTGGGAGAACGCGCCGGAGACGGCGCTGCAGGCCAACCCCAACCCGAGTTCCTCCACGCGCAACTCGCTGCCGAGCGGCAGCAGCCCGCTCTCCCGTAGCGCTGGGCCCCGCTCCACGCCGGGGCCTCTGCACCGCGCCACGAACCCGGGCTCCCCGTCGAGCCCACGGGCCACGCCGCCCCCCAGCCCGAACCGCACGGGCACGCGCTCCGTGCCCGTCATCCCGGTGGTCCACGATCCGGCCGCCGACATGAACTGGGCCATCCTGGGCACCTTCACGGCCCTGGTGGGCTCCTTCTGCCTGGCGCTGCTGTCGGTGTTCACCGATCCGGTGGTGTCGTCGGTGCTGATGTGGCTGGGCCTCGCCCTGTCCTTCGGTGGCGGTGTGCTCACCATCCTGGTGCTCATGACGGGCAACCGCGGCCGACGCCCGGCCCGGTCCGGCCTGTCGCTGGTGCTGGGCGGCCTGGTGGCCGTGGTGGTGGCGTCGGTGATGGTGGGCACCAAGTGGGGTGCGGAGCAGGTAGACCTGGACTCCTTCGCCTTCGCCCAGCCCGAAGACCCGGATCTGCAGCCCATCCCCAACCCGGGCACGGACGAGCCCGAGGGCGAGGGCACCGAAGAGCCGGAAGGCACCGAGAAGGACGGTCCTGGCGGTCTGGAGCCCAACACGGACGACATCAAGCAGCCCAAGGAGCGGAGCGTGCCACCGGCGGCTCCCACCAAGCGGCCGGCACCAGTGGGCGCCGTGGCCTCGGCCCCTCGCCCCACGCCCAAGCCACCGCCCGCGCCGGCTGCCCCCGCACCGCGACCGACGCCCGCACCAGCGACCACGGCAGCTGCCACGAGCGCGGCACCCGAGCCCGCCGCCTCGGGCGTGCCCATCGAGGCCGTCAACGTGATGTTGAGCAACAACATGAGCGTGAAGCGCTGCTTCGTGCCGCTCTACCGGGCTGGCGCGCTGCCACCGCGGGTCAACGTCAAGTTCAACATCCTCCCCGAGGGCACCGCCAGCGGGATCTCGGTGCTCACGCCCGAGGAGCACGCCAACGGCTCCGAGCTGGAGACGTGCCTGCGCGTGGCGATCGCGAGCATCAAGTTCCCGCCCACGAACGGCAACGGCACCTCGATCACCTACCCCTTCATCCTCCAGTAGCGGACGCTCCGCAGAGCATGCGCAGGTAGGGCTGCAGCAGGCGCGGTCGCAGGCACTGGTCGTTGCCCGACGCACTGTGTGGCGTGCAGTCGGGGTGCACCGAGGCGGGATCGACGCTCTGACCCAGGCGGTGGATCCCCAGAGGCGCAGGGCCATCACGATCCACGTCCCACACCTCCTTGTCGACCCCCATCGCGGTGAACGCGCTGCGCATCGACGACAGGTGCGCCTCCGAGCGGTGGAAGCTGCCGTAGATCCGGCTCGGATCCGTCGCGCCGAGCGACATCCAGGGCTGCGGCAGGTCGCTGCTCGCGTCCTTGGGCGACGACAGCAGCACCGCGCCCACCGTGGGCTCCACCTGCGCCACGTACGCCGCCTGGCCGCCCCCGGTGGACCAGCCCATGATCACCACCCGGTCCCAGCGCACCTGATCCGCCTCGTCGAGGAAGGCGTCGAAGCCCATGGCGGGATGGGTGGCCACGAGGTGGACCAGCAGCGTCTGTAGGCGGCCGTCGATGCTGTCGGCCTTGGGGATCGCGATCTCGTCGGCCAGCGTGCCACCGAACAGCACCGCATCCCGGCCGGTGGTGCGGCAGCCCACCGGATCGGGGTGCACCGCACAGGCGTCGGCGATCAGATCGCCGCTGGCGTAGACCAGGCCGATCACGCGGTAGCCCGCGTAGGCCGCCCAGGCGCGCAGCGTGTCGTTGTCGCGACCATGGGCGGGCGGCAGGTACACCAGCAGCTCGTCGCGCCAGGCGCCCTCGTCGGTGCGCCAGCCCACCCGATGCGTGCGGTCGGGATCGCACAGCAGGCGCGCCGCCCGATCCAGCTCGCACGGATCGTGCGCCTCCCAGTGCATGGGGGTAGCCGCCAGCGCGCCAGCGTCGGCGGGCGGGCAGACACCGCAGCTGTAGGGGTTCACGCTGTCGTCGGCGTCGTCCAGCAAGCCGTCGCAGTCGTCGTCGACACCGCTACAGCGCTCCGCCAGCGTGCTCGCCCGGCGCGGATCGGCATCGTCGCAGTCGCTGCAGGCCGGATCGCCGTCGCCGTCGCCATCGGCTTCCGCGCTCGGAAGCTGCCCGTCGCAGTCCGTGTCGCGCCCGTCGCAGCCCTCCGGCGCGCCCGGATGCACCGACGCGTCGGCGTCGTCGCAGTCGCCCGAGGCCAGCGCCCAGCGGGCCGACGGGCACGTGATCGCCACGTGCTCCGACACGCCGTAGCCATCGCCGTCCAGATCCAGGTACACCTGCGGCACGTCCACCAGCGCCGGATCGTCGAGATCCACCCGACCGTCGCACTGGTTGTCCACGCCGTCGCACACCTCCGGGTGTAGGGGATGCACCCGCGCATCGGTGTCGTCGCAGTCGTCGGGCACCTCGGAGACGAAGGCCTCCTCGGGGCAGCGCACCACCACCGAGGCGGGATCGCCGTGGCCGTCGCCGTCGGCATCCACGAACACGGGACGAGCGACGCAGGCCGGCGGGGGAGCACCACAGGCCGCCCACGCCCACCAGATCACGGGACGACGTCCCGCACGTCCACCAGCTTCGAGGCCGACACCAGCACACCGTCCAGATCCCGGACCGTCACGGTGATGTCGGCCACCGTTCCGTCGAACACCCCCTTGGTGTCGTCGTCGAGGATCAGTCGGTTGCCCACCGACACCAAGCCCTCGGCCACCGGATCGCAGCGGAAGTCCATCCACCGCTCGACCCGCTCGGTCTGCTTGACGGTGCCCGTGAGGCTGGCCGAGATGGTGCCCGAGACCAGCTCGTCCGCGGACAGGAAGGTCGCCAGGAGGCCCAACTCCAGGTGACGCCCGCCCTGCGGACCGTGCACCAACGTCATGTCGCCTCGGTTGGGGATGTGCGCGAACTGACCGAGCCCATGACCGATCTGCAGCGTGGGCACGCCCGAGCTGCCTCGGCAGGCGGGGTGGTCCACCTGCCCCCCACAAGCAGCCAGACCGATCATCACGAAGGAAGAGAGGAACGCTCGCATCGAATCAGCTAACCGACGTCGGAGGGTTCGTCGCAGCACCCGTCCCGGCCATGGACCGCCGTCACCCGTGCACCCTCGCGCACGATGCGACAGCATCGCTGAAGCGCCTCCCGCAGCTTCTTGCGCCCTCGCTGCACGCGTGTGCGCGCCCCCGAGGCCGACAGCCCCAGGGCGTCCGCCACCTCCCGCTGGCTGCGCCCCTGTAGCTCCACCAGGCGCAGCGCCTCCCGATACGGCTCCTCGAGTCCCTCCACGAACCGCGGCAGCCAGGAGGCCACCTCCTGCGTCAGCGACTCGTCCTCGAGCGGTGGGGCGTCGGCTGCCAGGTCTGCGGGCAGGGGCTCGACGGGGCGGCGCCGTCGCAGGTGGTCCACCCACACGCTGCGCACCACCCGGCCCACGTAGGGCCCCAGGCGGTCCGGGCCCCGCAGGGTGGGCAGTCCCTTCATCAGCCTCAGGGCCGCCTCCTGCACCAGGTCGTCCACCACGTCCGCAGGCACGCCGGGCTTGGCGAAGCTCCGTCGCAGATCGGCCTCGAGCTCGTGCCAGGCCAGGGTCACCCGCAGCACCCACCCCCCGCGCTCGGCTGAGCGTCGGGACAGCACGCCGGGTCGTCCACGGCTCCCTCCGGGGCCTCGTCCGTCACCGCGTAGACCTCCCAGGAGCGGCCGTCGGGATCCGACAGCCACGCCTCGTCCTTGAGGGCGTGGCAGCACACCACGTCCTCCTTGGGGGTCAGCGAGATCCCGTCGGCCTGGATGCGCTGCCAAGCCATCTGCGCCTCCTGCGACTCCCCCACCCGCAGGCCGAAGTGGTCCACAGCGGGCTCGCCGGGCATCACCGACAGCAGGATCGGCACGTCGTCGGGCGCGAACCGCACGTAGCCATCACGGACCTTGTCGGGACCAGCGCCGAAGAGCTTGGTGTAGAAGGCGGTGGTCGCCTCGAGATCAGCGGTTCGCAGCGACACGTGGATGCGGGTCTGGGTCATCGGACTTCTCCTGTACCCCCTCAGACGCACGCCTCGAATAGCGACGCAGGTCGCGCTGGACTCAGACAATCAACGGGGTTGATTGTCGCGATCAGGGCACCGAGACCCGCAGCGCATCCCGCTGAGCCTGCAGCAAGCGAGGCTCGCACCTCGGGAATCCCACCTCCATCAGGTTGCCGTCGTCGAGGTGGTGCACCAAGCCCAGCGCATGACCCAGCTCGTGAGGAAGCACGAAGCGGCTGCGCTCGTTGGGCAGTGCGTCGAGGGTGTCCAGCCCCAGGAACACCGTGGGAACGTAGGGGCCCTCCACCACCGCCGCCTTCAGCAGCTCCGCGTGGGGATCGGCGTCCCGCAGCCGCTGCAGCAGCACGTCGGACACCGTCAGCCCCGCCAGGCGCTCGAACCACTGTCGCACCGGAGAGCCGGCGTGTGCCAGGGCGGGCAGGAACACCACGTCCACCGCCGCCGGTGCGGTGCTCGAGCGATCCGTCAGCCGCCGACGCACCGGCGCCAGCACGTCCCGTAGGGTCCGTGCCTCGCCGCCCGCCAGGATGGGCGCTCCGTCGGTACTCTCCGATCGTCCAGCTGCGACGAGCGTGACCCCGTGCCGCCTCCACCACGAGGACGCCCAGCGCAGGTACCACGACGCCTCGTCCGGGTTGACCCCCTCCCCCAGCACCACCCGAATGGGCACCGTCAGCGGCGCGCCCGTGGTGGCCGGCGGCGGCTCGGGGCAGGCGTCCGCCACGGGCCCCGGGTCCCCGAACCATTCCGGCTCGGCCTCTGGTCGACACGCCAAGAACAGCAGCAGCCACCACATCTAGGATGTCCCTCCTCGCGACTCGACCGACGAGCTGCAGCAACAAATCCTGGCGACCACACCCAGGGCAGCGCACCATGTGGGTATCCTAGGTGTCTTCCACCCCGAGGTCCTCCACGATGCGACTCTGCCTCATCGTCCTCGCACTCGTCGGCTGCAACGGCGACACCACAGACGGAACCACGACGACGCCGCAGCGCTGGTCCGAAGCCTTCGACGCAGGCGGCGCCACCGCACTGTCGGGGGTCAGCGGCAACGGGCCCGACGACGTCTACATGGTCGGCGGAGACGCCACCACGGGCAGCATCTGGCACTACGACGGCAGCGACTGGACCCTCGACACCTCCGCTCCGGCCACCGATCTGCTCGTCTGGGTCCACGCCTTCGGACCCGACGACGTCTGGATCGTGGGCGAGGGAGGCGCGGGGCTCCGGGGCTCCGCAGGCAGCTGGGAGCAGCTCGACCCAGGTACCACCGAGCCACTGTGGGGAGTCTGGGGCACCTCGCCCGACGACCTGTGGATCGTCGGCGGCCTCCCGGCGGAGAACGACCCCGTCATCCTGCACTGGGACGGCAGGGTCTTCACCCCGCACGCCCTCGACGCCGAGGAGAACGACCGAGCAGCCCAGTCCCTGTTCAAGATCTGGGGGATCGACGGGCGCGTGTTCGCCGTGGGGCAGCGCGGGCTCGTCATCGAGTACGACACAGACACTTGGCGCCAGATGCCCTCGGGTGCGGAGGGCAACCAGGACTTCGTGTCGCTGTGGGGCACCTCGGCCACCGACATCGTGATCGCCGGAGGTCGGAGCTCGGCCCGCATCTCCACCTTCGACGGCACCTCCTGGACCACCACCGCCCCCGACCGCGTGCCTGGCCTCAACGCCGTCTCCATGCTCGAGCCCGGCCTGGCCGTCATCGGCGGCGCCAACGGCTGGGTGGGCACCTACGACGTGGCCACGGGAACCACCACCGGCGAGAACGTGGTGGACCCCACCTCAGATGTGCACGCCACCTGGTACGACGGCGCTGGCACCCTGTACGGTGCCGCCGGACACTTCGCAGAGCCCTACTTCGGAACCGCCCTGATTCGCGAGAGCGACCTCTAGGAGACCCTGATGCGTTCCACCACCGTGATCCTCGCGTTGGTCGCTGTCGGCTGCAACGGCGACAAGTGGGAACCCCATGGCCCCGTAGCCGACGGCATCTTCGCCCCCATGGGCGAGCCCTTGCCCAGCGCCAGCGAGGAGCAGCTGGCCGCCTTCGAGCGCGGCAAGGCCGTCGTGGAGCACCGCTTCACGCGCGAGGAGGGGCTGGGCCCCGCCTTCAACGTGACCTTCTGCGGCTCCTGCCACGAGCGTCCCACCTTCGGTGGCGCCGCAGGGCTGTACCGCAACTTCTTCATCGGAGGCCGGCGCACCGAAGACGGCGCCTTCTTCTTCGCCGAGTCCGCCGGCAACGACTCGGGCGTGATCCGGATGTACAACTACGGGCCCGACTACGACGCACGGCCCGAGGTGCCCGCGTCCACCACCGTGATCACCCAGCGCAACCCCATCCCCTTCTTCGGCGTGGGCCTGCTGGCCGAGCTCACCAACGACGAGCTGCTGAAGCGGGTCGACGAGAACGACGAGGACGAGGACGGGATCAGCGGCCGGGCCAACTTCGACCGCGGGTTCGTGGGCCGCTTCGGGGCCAAGTCGCAGACGGTGTCCATCGAGGGCTTCATCCGCGGTCCCCTCATGAACCACCTGGGCATCACCACCGATCCGCTCACCGAGGAGCAGCGCGCCCAGCTGCCGGTGGACAGCTCCAGCACTCAGACGGGCCGCCTCGTGATCCCGGGCCTCGAGTCGCTGCAGGCGATCCTGCAGGCCGCAGCACCGGACGGCCCCCTCACCGACGACGATCCCGTGGCGGATCCCGAGATGTCGGGCCAGGATCTGTTCGATCTGGTGACCTTCTCGATGCTGCTCGCCGCTCCGCAGCCCGAAGCGCTCGACGAAGAGCGTCTCGCTGGCATGCAGGCCTTCGACGAGGTGGGCTGTGCCAGCTGCCACACGCCACGCCTTCAGGGCCCGCGCGGCGCGCTGCCCGTCTACTCCGACCTGCTCGTCCACGACATGGGCCCCGAGCTCGATGACGGCCTGGTCATGAAGGACGCGGGCACCTCGGAGTTCCGCACCCAGCCGCTGTGGGGGCTGTCCGCCGTGGGGCCCTACCTGCACGACGGACGCGCCGAGACCGTGGAGGAGGCGATCGAGTGGCACGGCGGCGAGGCCGAGGCTGCGCGCGACGCCTACCTCGCCCTGTCGCAGGCCGATCAGGACGCCGTCGTGGAGTTCCTGCTGAGCCTCGGCGGGCGCAGCCAGTACTCCGTGGGGCTCATCCCTCCCGACACCCCCATCGACGAGGTGGGCGAGTGGGGCGGGCCGTTCCGGAACCTGAGCCGCCACGAGACCGCCCAGTTCCTGTCGGGCCGTACCGAGTTCGACCGGGAGTACGGCTTCGAGTCCGGTGCCGGCGCGCCTCGCTTCAACGGCGACTCCTGCCGCGCGTGCCACTTCGAGCCCGTGGTGGGCGGCGCCGGCCCCGCTGGCGTCAACGTGATGCGCCACGGCTGGCTCGCCACCGACGGCACCTTCGTTCCGCCCGATGTGGGCACCATCCTGCACAAGCAGACCTCGCTGTTCGAGGACGCCAACGTGCCCCAAGACGGCGTGCACATCTTCGAACACCGCCAGACGCCCCACACCCTCGGGCTCGGTCTCATCGAGCGCATCGACGAAGGCGCCATCCTGGCCAACGCCGATCCCGACGACGCCGACAAGGACGGGATCAGCGGCCGTCCGAACCGGGTGAGCGGCGATCGCCTGGGGCGCTTCGGCTGGAAGGCCCAGGTGCCGTCGGTGGACGAGTTCGTGCGCGACGCCATGCTCGCGGAGATCGGCCTGACGATGGAGGCGCAGCCCGGCCTCACCTTCGGGGCGACCGAAGACGACGACGGCGTGCCCGATCCGGAGTTCCCGCTCGACAAGGCGGCCGACCTGGCCTTCTACCTGAAGACGCTGGCCGGCCCGCCGCGCACCCCCGCCGACGACGTGGCCCAGGCCGAGCAGGGAGAGGCGCTGTTCGCCACCGTGGGCTGTGCGGCATGCCACGTGCCGGAGCTGGACGACGTGCCGCTGTACTCCGACCTGCTGCTCCACGACATCTTGCCCGAGGACATGCCCGGCATCGCCGATACCCAAGCCACCATGCGCGAGTTCCGCACCGCACCGCTGTGGGGCCTGGCCCACACCGCGCCCTACACGCACACGGGCGAGGCGGACACCATCGCGCAGGCGATCGAGCTACACGACGGCGAGGCGCAGGCCTCGCGCAGCGCCTACCGTGCGCTCACGCCCACGGAGCAGGACGCGCTGCTGGCCTTCCTGAACACGCTGTAGAGGTGACCTGGTGACCCATCCCTTCGCTCCCGACGTCGGCACCCTCACGGAGGTCCTGCGCTGGAGGGCGGAGCAACAACCCGACCGTGTGGGCTTCACCTTCCTCGAGGGCGGCGAGGGCAACGGCGTGGACTGGACCTACGGCGCGCTGTACCGCCGCTCGGGCCGGGTGGCAGGCTGGCTGCAGCAACAGGGCGTGACCCGCGGCGACCGGGTGCTCGTGATGTTCCACGAGGGGCTCGAGTACCTGGCCGCGCTGTTCGGCTGCATGCGCATCGGTGCGCTGGCGGTGCCCGTGCATGCCCCCGATCCGCGCAGGCTCGAGCGCACGCTCCCGCGACTGCTCAACGTCTCGGCCAACGCGACCATCGCGGCCGCCTGCACCACCTCCGACATCGCCTCCGCCGTGCAGCCGCACTTCCAGGGCGAGCTGGCGCAGGTGAGGTGGCTGTGCCTCGACGCAGAGCCCGAGGCGGTGCCCACCGCCACGGAGCCCCCACTGGGCCCCGACGATCTCGCCTACCTGCAGTACACCTCGGGCTCCACTGCGTCGCCGAAGGGGGTGATGGTCAGCCATCGCAACCTGATCCACCAGCTCACCGACTTCGACGTGGGCTACGACCACACCCCCGACTCCGTCATCGTGAGCTGGCTGCCCGCCACCCACGACCTCGGGCTGGTGTACGGCCGCTTCATGCCGCTGTTCATCGGGTTCCGGTGTGTGTTCTTCTCGGCGGGCGCCTTCATGCAGCGTCCAGCGCGGTGGATGGCGGCGATGAGTCGCTTCGGGGGCACCCACACCCCCTCTCCCAACTTCGGACTCGAGGTGGCCGCCCACAAGGTGGCCGACGACGAGCTGGCCGCCATGGATCTGTCGGGAGTGAAGGTGGTGCTCAACGGCGCCGAGCCCATCCGACGCGAGTCCGAGGCCGTCTTCGTCGAGCGCTACGCTCGGGCTGGTCTGCCGGCGTCTGCGGTCACGCACGCCATGGGCATGAGCGAGTCCACCGCGAAGATCGTCACCGAGCCCATCGATCGGGCCCCAGCACGCTTCCTCGACATCGACGCCCTGGCCTACGAGCGGGACGAGGTGGTGGTGGTGCCGCCGGGCACTGCCGGTGCTCGGGTGGTGGCCAGCAACGGCACGACCGTGCTCGACACGCGCGTGGAGATCGTGGACCCGGCCACGCGCCACAAGCTCGGCCCCGATCGGGTGGGCGAGATGTGGGTGGCGGGCACCACGGTGGCTCAGGGCTACTACGCCAACGAAGCGGCCACCGAGCAGACCTTCCGCGCCCACACCTCCGATGGCGACGGCCCCTTCCTGCGCACCGGCGATCTCGCCTTCGTGCACGACGGCGAGGTGTACCTGTCGGGGCGCCTCAAGGACGTGGTGATCATCCGCGGCCAGAACCACCACCCCCAAGACATCGAGTGGACCGTGGGCACCGCCCACCCTGCCCTGCGCCCCAACTGCGCCTCTGCCTTCGGTGTGCCGACGGATCAGGGAGAGCAGCTCGTGCTCGTCACCGAGGTCTACCCGGACCGGCTCACGTCACCGGAGCCGGTGTTCGCCGCCATCAAGCAGGCCCTGTCGGACCACGGTCTGGCGGCACGCGCCTTGGTGCTGATGCCGCCGCGCACGCTGCCGAAGACGAGCTCCGGCAAGCTCATGCGCACGGCGGCGCGGGATCAGTTCCTCGCGGGCACGATCCCCACGCTGCACCGGTTCGACCAGCAGGAGCGCTCCGTGACTGCGTCCGATCCCAGCCCACCGGCTGGCCTTCGCCCCCGCCTGGAGGCTGCCGCAGGTCGACGGCGCCAGCAGCTGATGGTGGGCCACGTCCAGCGCGTGGCGGCGGGCCTGCTGGGGCTGGAGCCGGGGGACGTGGAGTCGGACCAGCCCTTCGGCGAGCTGGGGCTGGACTCGATCACGGCGGTGGAGATGGTGGAGCAGGTGGGCCGCGACGTGGGACTGACCATCGATGGCACGGTGCTGTTCGACTACCCCACCATCGACGACCTCAGCGCCTGGATGCTGACGGAGCTGTTCGGCTCGTAGCTGCTGTGTCGCCCGCACCGACAGCCGCTGCCGGTGCTTTCTGCCCACACGCGAACCCGTTAGGATTCCAGCGGTCGCAAGGGTGTTTCGATGACGCACCATCCTGGTTCCCGAGGATGCGGATGAACGCTCGGATGTCGGTCTTGAGCCTGTGGCTGTGTGGCTGCGACGGTGGTCCTGGAACCACCGCAACCGAGGAGCCCCTCGAGGCCGACACTCCAGTTTGCGGCAACGGCCTCTTGGAGAGCGGTGAAGCGTGCGACGATGGCAACACGATCGGCTTCGACGGATGCAGCCGTGACTGTCGGCTTCCGATTCGATTGGATCTCGAGGAAGCGGCCGCGAAGCTCGTGGGAGAGGCGCCTCTCAACTTCGTTGGCCAGAGCGTTCATGGCGTGGGGGACGTGAATCGTGACGGGTTCGACGACCTACTCGTGGGGGCGTCCTTCGACGACGAGGCCGGCAAGAGAGCAGGAGCGGCCTACCTGGTCTACGGGCCCACCAGCGGCACGGTGAACCTCGCCGATGCGGACGCCAAGCTCCTGGGAGAGAACGTCCACGACTGGGCAGGGGCTCATCTGTCTGGTGCAGGTGACGTAAATCAGGACGGATTCGACGACCTCCTCGTGGGCTCACCCTTCCATGATGCGCAGGAATCATGGACAGGGGCGACCTACCTGGTTCATGGGCCGGTCGAGGGCACCCTGAGTCTCGCCAACGCCGACGCCACGTTCCACGGGGACTACGGGGACGGCGCCTCGAGGCCCGCAGGTGTGGGCGATGTGGACGGGGATGGCTTCGACGACGTTCTCATCGGTGCACCTGGAAGCTCCCTGAGTGACGTCGACGGTGTTGCGTTCCTGATCTACGGGCCAGCCAAGGGGACGATCGGCCCGAAAGATGCTGGCGCCGTGATCGTTGGCGATGCCGGCCATAGCTATGTGGGCACCCGTGTGTCGGGCGTCGGTGACGTGAATGGCGACGGACTTGCCGACCTGCTCATCAGCGCGACGGACGATGGTGTCAGAAGTGTCTACCTTGCCCATGGGCCAGTCCTGGGGACCCTCAGTCTCTCAGATGCAGACGCCCAGTTCCAATGGCTCGCCTGTGAAACTCCCAACCTGCCGATATCGAGTGCAGGCGATGTCAACGGCGATGGGCTCGACGACTTCCTCGTGGGCACACCGTGCCGCTCGAAGGACCCCATCGAAGGGGCACACCTCTTCTTCGGGCCCAAGGATGGTCTCCTTGGTGAGGCGGATGCGGACGCCAAACTGATCGGAGAAGAGGGGGAGGACCTCTTTGGAGTCAGCATCTCTGGAGCGGGAGATGTCAACGCCGATGGGTTCGACGACCTCCTCATCGGTGCGGATTCCAGCAGTATCGGCGGTCCCCTGGCAGGCGCGGCCTACCTGTTCTTCGGTCCCACCCACGGCACGATCGACGCCGCCGACGCAGATGTCACCATGATTGGCGAACAGGCAGAGGATCGTGCGGGCCGCAGTGTTTCTGGCGCGGGAGATGTCAACGCCGATGGATTCGACGATCTGCTCGTCGGTGCGGACCTTCATGACGAAGGCGCCGATAGGGCAGGAGCGGCCTACCTGATTCAGATTCTTCCCCCATAGTCTTCGGGCCACACTCCGGGATCATGGGCTCAGAGGTCAGCACGGGGTCGCGATTTTAGTTGAAAATGAAATTCATCTTCAATACGAGGACTCGCCCTGGAGGGCAGCCATGGTCGCGTGCTTCGTGATGGTCTCGCTCGTGATGACGGAGGCCCGTGCGGGAACCGTCGTGGACGCCACGGGCCAGCAGGTGAGCGCCACCGAGACCACTCGGCTGGTCACCCTGGGAGGCGGGGTCACCGAGAGCGTGCACGCCCTGGGGGCAGGCGATCAGATCGTCGGCGTCGACGCCACCAGCCTCTACCCGCCCTCGGTGCAGCACCTGCCCAAGGTGGGCTACTTCCGCCAGCTGTCGTCCGAGGGCCTGCTCGCCATGCGGCCGGAGCTGATCGTGGCGACCACCGCGGCCGGCCCCCCCGAGGTCCTCGATCAGGTCCGCGCCGCTGGGATTCCCGTCGCGCTGCTTCCCGACGAAGGCTCCGTCGACGGGGCTTCTCGGCGCCTGCGCATGCTCGGGGGCCTGCTCGACGAGGCCGAGCGTGCAGAGGCGCTGATCGAGAGCATCGAGGAGTCGGTCGCCGCAGTGAAGCCCCGACGAGAGCGCCCCGAGGTGCTCTTCATCTACGCCCGAGGGGCGGGCACGGTCCAAGTCGCAGGGAGCGAGACCACCGGCAGCGAGATGATCCGGCTGGCGGGGGGCACGAACGCGGTGACCACCTGGACTGGCTACAAGCCGCTCACCGCCGAGGGCATCATCGCGGCCAACCCCGACGTGATCCTCCTCACCGAGCGGGGCCTGGCGTCGATCGGGGGCCTGCAGGGCGTGCTGCAGCAGCCGGGCGTCGCGCTCACCGAGGCAGGCAAGCGGCAGCGGGTCGTCTCGCTGGACGATCTGTTGCTGCTCGGCTTCGGGCCGCGTACCGGTGAAGCGGTGGCCGCCCTGGCCGATGCCTTGAAGCCTTGAGGCAAGCCTCCAACCGCTGGATCTCCCCGAGCGTGGGCCTCGCAGGCGGACTCACCACCCTGGCCCTGCTCGTGGTGGCGTCCGCCGCCATGGGTGCGGTGGTCATCGCGCCCGTCGACGTGGTGCGCGGCGAGCTGTCGGACCTACACCGAGCGGTGCTGCTCGACATCCGACTGCCTCGCGTGGTGCTGGCGATCCTGGTGGGCGCTGCGCTGGCCTGCTCCGGCGCCCTGCTGCAGGGCTTGTTCCGCAATCCGCTGGCGGATCCGGGCCTGGTGGGGGTGTCGAGCGGAGCGGCCCTGGCAGCCGCCACGAGCATCGTGCTGGGGCTCCCCACGCAGGGCTTCGGCCTGCCGGTGGCGGCGTTCATCGGGGGCGCCCTGGCAACGCTGTTCGCTGCAGGGCTGGCGCAGCGCGACGGGCACCTGTCGGTCACGCACCTGCTGCTCGCGGGCATCGCCGTCAACGCCCTGTGCGGCGCGGGCGTGGGGATGCTGATCTTCGCGGCAGACGACGACGAGCTGCGCGGCTTCACCTTCTGGACCCTGGGGAGCCTCGGCTCGGCGTCCTGGTCCACGGTCACCATCGCGGCCGTCGGAGCCGGCATCCCGACCCTGCTGAGCCTGCGGCTGGCGCGAGGCCTCGACGTGCTGCTACTGGGCGAGTCGAGCGCACGCGCCCTGGGGCTTCGCCTCGATCCGCTGAAGGCCGCCTGCATCGGCCTGGCGGCCCTGGCCGTCGGCACGTCGGTGGCCCTGTGCGGCCTGATCGGCTTCATCGGCCTGGTGGCCCCCCACCTCGTGCGCCTGGCGGTGGGCCCGAGACACGGCTGGGTGATCCCGGGCGCAGCGCTGCTGGGTGCGGTGCTGCTCCTGGGGTCGGACCTCGCGGCTCGCACGGTGGTCGCTCCCGTGGAGCTGCCGGTGGGCATCCTCACCACCGGGATGGGCGGCCCGTTCCTGCTGTGGCTGCTGCGCCGGAGGGGCCCGTGATCGCTGCAGAGTCCATCGGCTTCGACATCGGCAGCCACCGGCTGGTGGACGACGTGTCGCTGTGTGTGCACGCAGGCGAGATCTGCGCCATCGCGGGGCCGAACGGTGCCGGCAAGTCGACCCTGATCGGCGTGCTCTCGGGGCTGCTCCGCCCCTCGCGGGGCACGGTCCGCCTCGGCGAGACACCGCTGACCCAGTACAGCCGCATGCAGCTCGCGGGTCAGTGCGCGGTGCTGGCGCAGCGCGACGATCTGGACGCCCCGCTGCTGGCCAGCGAGGTGGTGGCGCTGGGGCGCTACCCCCACGGCGACGAGGCGAGCTACGCGACCGACGCGGCTCTGGAGGCCGTCGGACTGGAGGGTTTCGCGCAGCGTCCGATCCACACCCTGTCGGGGGGCGAGCGCCAGCGGGTGCACCTGGCCCGCGTACTGGCCCAGCTCCAAGGCGCCGAGGGTGGTGTACTGCTCCTCGACGAGCCCACGAGCGCGCAGGATCTCGCCCAGCAGCATCGGGTGCTGCGCATCGTGGGACAGCTGGCGAAGGAGCGCGGCATCGCAGTCGTGGCGGTGCTGCACGATCTGAACCTGGCCGGACGCTGGGCGGACAGCCTGCTGCTGATGCGCGAGGGCTCGTCGCTTGCGGTGGGCCCCATCGCCGAGGTGATGACGACCGAGAACCTGCGCCGCGCGTTCGGCGTGTGTGCCCATGTGCTCCCCCACCCCGACCACGAACGCCCCCAGGTCCTGATCCACATCGACGAGGCGCTGCCATGACCCATCCCGAGATCACCTCCTTCTCCCACTGGCTGGAGGCACGCGGCCTGCGCATCACGAACCAGCGCGCGCTGATCGCTCGCGTGCTGTTCTCCGAGACGGACGCCCACCTCACGTCGCGCGAGCTGGTGGATCGCTGCCGCGCCCTGGAGCCGAGCATCGGCGCAGTCACCGTGCACCGCACCCTGGCGCTGCTGGTGGAGTCGGGCCTGGTGGATCGGCACCGCCTGCTGGACCGCTCCACGGTCTACGAGGCGGCCGGCCACCACCACGATCACCTGGTCTGCGAGGAGTGCGGTCGGGTGATCGAGATGGAGGACGACACCCTGGAGCGTCGCCAGGAGGAGGTGGCCAAGCAGCTGGGCTTCCGCATGGTGGGGCACCGACACGTGATGGTGGGCGCCTGCCTGGACGAGACCTGCGCCCACCGCCCCGCCGAGAGCTGACTCAGCGAGTAGGCACAGGCTTCAGTGCGCCAGGCTCGGGCGTGAACAGCCGCTTGCAGAGGTGGATGTCGGGCTTGCCCGGACCGTTGGCATCGGGGGTCACACCACACACCACGAAGCCACACGACAGGTAGAAGCCGAGCGGGTGCCGCTCGGTGGCCACCAGCGTGCCCAGCGCCTCTCGGGGATCGGGGTACAGGTCGAGGCCATACAGCGAGGTGGTGCCGACCTCGTCGTCCGAGCCGAGCACCAGCGTGCAGCCCCCGCCTTCGCGCGCGGCCTGCTCGGCGTGGGCCACCAGCGCGGTGCCGACCCCACGCCCTTGCGCCCAAGGCGCCACGGCCAAGGGATGGAGCTCCCACACCGCGGCGTAGCGCGACCAGCAACCCACCCAGCCAGCCACCCGGCCATCGAGGAGCGCGAGCCAAGCGCCGCCGACCTCCTCGTCGTCCAGGGCGTCGGCGATCTCCTCGGTGGCCTCCTCGAAGGTACGCCAGCTCTCGCTGCGATCGGCGAAGGCCTCCATGAGCATGCGCGCAGCGGCCTCGTGGTGCTCCGGGTGCGCACCCAAGGGCCGGATCTCCAGGGTCACGGGCCCTCCTCGTCCGCGACACTCCGCGGCCTCAGGGTGTCGACGAAAGCCAACACCGCATCGATCTCGGCCGCCGTCAGGCGCTCTGCATAGGCAGGCATCGCCTTGCTGAGGCCCAGCGCCTCGCCGCCCTGCACCACCGACTCCCGCAGCCGCTGTCGCGGGCGATCCCGCCAGAACCGAGCCGAGGCGAAGGAGCCCGCCCCCATCATGAGGCCGGGGAACGTCGCCCGACCGCGCTTGCCGTGGCAGGTCACGCAGTGCTCGGCGTACACCGCCGCACCGTCCGCAGGGTCCGCCCATGCTGCCGTCAGCCACATCCAGAGCATGTCAGGCCTCCAGCAACACCTTGCCACGCACCTGGCGATCCACCAGCAGCTGCAGTGCGGTGGCCGCCTCCTCCAATGGGTAGGTGCCGTGCACGTGGGGGCGGATGCGGCCCTGCTGCACCCACTGGAACAGCTGCTCCACGAGCTGCTGGTGCCGCTCGGGGTTGCGCGCCACGAAGCTGCCCCAGAACACGCCCACCACCTGACAGCTGCGCAGCAGCACCAGGTTCAGCGGGATCTTCGGGATCTCCCCCGCTGCGAACCCGACCACCAGGTAGCGGCCCTCCCAGGCCGTGGCGCGCAAGGCCGCCTCGGCAGCAGGCCCACCTACGGCGTCGTACACCACGTCGGCACCTTGGCCGCCCGTGAGCTGCCGGATCCGCTTCTTCAGATCCTCGGTGCCGTAGTCGATGCCCTCGTCGGCTCCGTGCTCGGCACAGAACGCGAGCTTGTCGGCGCTGGAGGCGCAGGCGATCACGCGTGCGCCCATCGCCTTGCCGAGCTGAACCGCCGCCAGCCCCACGCCACCGGAGGCCCCGAGCACCACCAGCGTCTCCCCGCTGGCCAGCGAGGCGCGGTCCTGCAGCGCATAGAGCGAGGTGCCGTAGGTCACGAACATCGCAGCGGCGTCGGCGCTGGACACCCCGTCGGGCACGGGGGCGAGCACCATCGCGGGAGCGCACACATGCTCGGCGAAGGCGCCGAAGGGGATCCCGCCCACCACGCGCTGGCCCACCTGCAGCTGCGTGACCCCGTCGCCCAGCGCACTCACGGTCCCCGCGAGCTCGATGCCGGGCACGAAGGGTAGCGGCGGCTGCATCTGGTACTTGCCAGCCACCATGAGCACGTCGGGGAAGTTGACCGACGCGGCCTCCATGGCGATCCGGACCTCCCCCTTGCCAGGGGTGGGCACGGCCCGGTCCACGAGCCGGAGCACCTGCGGGGCTCCATTCTCGGCACACTCCACTGCTCTCACGCGTCCCCCTGGGGCGAGCCTCACTCTACCCGGGAGGGACGGGCGACTACACGCCGTAGAAGGCCTTGGCTTCGGCCATGGCGTCGGTGGGGCTGCGCTCGGCGCCCGCGGCCCGGAAGGCCCGCACCACGCGGCGGCGCAGACCAGCTGTCGGGTAGGCGTGGACGGGCAGACCGCTGGGACGCGCCGGGGCGTCGGCCACATCGTAGAAGTCGGTGGCGTCGGACCGCGCGGCACCGGGGCTGCGGGTGGTTCCGGCTGTGCGGAAGGAAGCCAGCACGCGCTGGCGCAGGCCAGGGTCCCGCTGGTCGGCGTGCTCGGCGGACTCGGGGTCGGCCACGATGTCGTTGGCGAGAACGGTGGTGTCGGTGATCATCAGGGGCTCCGAGAGTCGATGGCCGGGTTCGTCCCCGGCGACGTCCTCAAGATGCGACGCCCCCGTGTGTGCCACCGTGTGCACGGCCGTTGGAATCGCCACCGAGCAGCTCTCGCATCCCTGCGAACCGCTCCACCACGTGATCGGAGAACACTCGCACGCGCGCCGTCTCGCGCAGCTCCCGCAACGTGACCAGCCACAGATCCCGACCGAACTCGCGGTGCACGGGCCCGAGCCGGGCCAAGCCAGGGGTGGCATCTCCGTAGAAGCAGGGCAAGACGTGGGCCCCCAGCCCCGCCTGCACGGCACGCCGAAGCGCCATGGCGCTGCCGTCCAGCCGCAAGACGACCTGCGCTCCCGGAGCGTTGCGCTCGAGCCACGCGTCGAGACGAACTCCACCCAGTCGCGGATCGCGTCCGATCCAGGGAAACGCGCCGTAGCCTGCTCGTCGACCACGCTGGCGCACGAGCGACTCCGAGGCGTACACGGCAAAGCCCACCCGCCCGAGTCGCCGCCCCACGAGGTGCTCCGCAGGGGTGTTGGAGAGCCGCAGCGCCACGTCCGTCTCCCGGCGGGCGAGACTGACCTCCCGCGTCTCGGTGGTGAGCGTCAGCCGAATCCTCGGGAACCGCTGCACGAACGAGGAGAACACGTCGTGAAACGTGTCGAACACGAAGTCGAGGGTCGACGCCCGGAGCATGCCGGACAGCCGAGCGTCCCCGCCGAGCACACGTCCCTCCGCAACCAGGACCTCCTCCTCCATCCGCTCGGCCACCGCCACGAGCTCCGCCCCGGCTGACGTGGCCACGAACCCCTCGGGAGTGCGATCGAACAACCGCACACCGAGGGAGACCTCGGACGCCCGGAGCCGACGCGCCACTGTGGTGTGGGTCACCCCCAACGCCGATGCGGCACCACTCAGGCTGCGCTGTCGCGCCAAGGCCAAGTGAAAGCGCAGGTCGTCCCAGTTCACATCCACCCCCCGCATGAAATCGTTCACACGTGCGCGCTTCGGCGTCCATCCTGAACGAATTCGCACATCTCCAGTGACAGAATCGCGTAGGGCGCCGCCTTGGTCGAGGTCCTACGGACATCGCAGGAGGTGATCGATGCAGCAACCAGACGACTGTGCCCCCACGACCGACCCCGAGCGCGCCCAGCGTGCGCAGCTTGGCCGCCTGAGGGAGGCGCTTCAGGTGGTGGTGGCGGTGGCCCTGTCCGACCTCCCCACCACGGCACGGGTGCTGTGCGTGGGAGCTGGCACCGGCGACGAGCTCCTCGCGCTGGCGCGGCACTTCGAGGGCTGGGGTTTCGTGGCCGTCGATCCCGACGAAGAGGCGCTACACACGTGCCAGCAGCGCGCCCGGAGCCTCGGCGTCGCAGACCGCTGCGAGTTTCACGCGGGCCCCATCGAGACCACGCCCATCGCTCCCTGCGACGCAGCCACGTCCCTCCTCGTCTCCCACTGGATCACGGATCCCGCGGCGCGCCGCACCTACTTCGAGGCCATCGCGCGGCGGCTGAAGCCAGCCGGGCTCCTGGTCAGCGCCGATCTAGCTCACGATCCGGCCGCACCGGACCAGATGGAGGTGTGGCGGGCGACGCTGCGCCACCACGGCCTGCCTGCAGAGCGGTTCGACGACATGGCTCACCGCCTCGCCCTCAGGCCACCCCTCGAGGTGCAGGCGTTGCTGCGGTCGTGCGGCTTCGCGACGGCGACACCAGTGTTCCAGGCCGTGCTGCTGCACGCCTGGGTAGCGCGGAGGCGCTGAGCCTCACAGGCAGGCGTCGTTCTCGAATCCCGGGGTGCCTGGCTCGCTCGCCGAGCCGATCACCGTGGTCTGGTGGCACCACATCGACTCGTCGTCGTTGTTGGTGTGGTCGAGCACGCTCGGATCCACCCCCTTGGCCACCCCCGCGTCGAACCAGCTCGGCGCGTAGACCACCTCGTCGATCACCGTGCCGTCGGGCCGCTTCAGCACGATCTCGTCGCCCTGGTTGCCGAGCGCCAGCGCCCCGTTGCCCCCGAAGGGTCCTCGGAAGAACCAGCCGTCACAGGGGATCCCGCCGTTGTCGCCCTGGTCGGTGTCGGCGCAGAGCACCACGTAGGTGTCGGGGCCAACGAGGAGCGTGCCCATGATCGTGTAGGTGTCGAGGTCGTGATCGGCCAGGCTGTAGCCGTCGAGATCGATGGTGCCGGTGGACGCGTTGTACAGCTCGATCCACTCCCCCACCTCGTCGTCCACCACCAAGGGCTGCACCAGCACCTCGGAGAAGACGACGTCGCCCACGTTCGCCTCGACCACCGGAGGGGTGATGTCGTCGCCGACGGACAGCTCCACGACGTCGGTGGCGGTGAGCCCGTCGATGTCGGTGACGGTGAGGGTGATCTCGTGGGCGCCGACCGCGAGCGGCGTGAACAGCACGCTCTGGCCCCCGCCGCTGATGGCTCCGGGCAGCTCACCGCTCAAGCTGGAGGTCCAGGTGAACACCAGGTCGTCGGGCTCGGTGTTGTTGTCGGTGCCGGTGCCGCGCAGGGTGATCTCCTCGAGGGGCTCGAAGGCGCTGCCGCCCTCGGGCGAGGTGATCTGCACCACGGGCGGCTGCAGCGCACCTGCCAGGGTCCACACCCGTCCGTCCTGACCCGCCATGCCGTCGGTGTCGGCGGCGTGCAGCACCAGCTCGTGCTCCCCCAGCTCCAGCTCCTGGGGATCGAAGGTGAGCTGCACGTGCCCGTCTGCACCAGCGCTCACCTCGATGGGCTCTCCCTGGTGCGTCCAGGTCACCACCAGATCCTCGGGGTCGTCGTAGGAGTCGCTGACCGTACCCTCGAAGGTCAGCATGCCCTCCCCCCGCCGGATCACCTGGTCGGGCTCCGGCACGGTGATGTCGACCACCGGGGGCTCCTCGATACGGCGGATTCCCCGCTCGTTGGTGCATCCCGCACCCACCAGCCACAGACCCACGACCATCCACGAGGTTCGGACCATCACAGCGCTCCACATAAATCAGATCGCGCCGCGACTAACGCGACACACGGCCATTGGCTGGCCTTGCCACCGGGACGTCACATCGCCGTGGCGGCGACACTATGCCTGCTCCAGCCGCGCGATGGCAGCGGCCGAGCGCTCCACGCCGTCAGCGTCGCGCAGCGCCGCGAACTGCTCGCGCGCCAGGAACCACAGGGTGGTGGCCAGATCGGTGGCGCCAGCGGCATCCACGTGCTCCGCCCCCAGCGCCGCCAGCTCGGCCACGTCGGCCGACACGACCCCCACGCTGCGCAACCGCTCCACCACGGAGCCCAGACGGCGCTGGACCTGCCCGTGGTCGCCCCGGGCAGCCACGGCCACCAGCCGGCACAGCGAGGCCACCGATCGGTCGAGCGACGTGGACCAGGCATGCAGCACCTGCTCCGCCAGCGCGACGGCCCGCTCGTGATCTCCGCGCTGCAGCGCACACTGCGCCAACCGGATCACCGGCGTGGAGGGCTCGAGCCCCAGATCGTCTTGCTGCTTGGCCGCCTGCGCGTAGCAGGTCTCGGCCTCCTCCAGGTGCCCTAGCCGCCGCAGCACGTCACCCCGATGGCTGTCGATCACGGCCAGCTGGGCCTCGTGGTCCTGTCCCTCCAGCAAGGTGGCGGCGCGCTCGAACAGCTCCAGCGAGGCCTCGGTCTCCCCGCGCAGCCCAGCCAAGGCCGCCTGCTCGCAGAGGATCCGCGCCTCGAGCGCCGGCTCGTCGAACCCACCTCGGGTGAGCGTGGCCAGCGCCTGGCTGCTCCATCGCTCGGCGTCGGCCAGCTCGTGGGTGATCCGGGCCACCCGAGCCATGTGGAACAGCAGCTCCGCGAGCTCGAGCCCCTTGGCGTTGCGCCTCAGCAGCGACGCCACGCCCTTCTTCAGGGCGGCCAGGGCCCCCGTCAGATCGCCCGCCGCCAGCATGGCGAGTCCGACGTCGCGGCTGCAGCGCGCATGGACCTCGATGTCCCGGCCCTCCGAGGCCAGCTCCCGAGCCCGCATGGCCAGCGACAGCGCCTCGTCGATGCGGCCCCGCAGACGAAGCACCACGCTCTGGAACCCCACGAGCCGGATCCGGCGTGGATCCGAGTCGGGCACCGCGGCCTCGTCCAGGGCCGCCTCCAGCGACAGCAGCGCTGCGGAGACGGAGGCCATGCCGGTGCGATCGGACCGGTCGTCGATGCCCTCGATCAGCAGTTCCACGGCGTTGCTGGCGTCGCCGGCGTGCAGCAGGTGCTCCCCCAGCCGCACCAGATCGTCGGTGGGCTCCTGCCGCAGAACCTGGACCACGGTCTCGTGGTGCCCCTTGAAGCGGCCACCGCGGCGCGCCCCCTCGAGCAGCGCCTCCCGAAGCGCGGGCTGCAGGAACACGAAGTTTCCGGACGGCGGCGTGGCGCGGGCCAGCCGAAGCTCGATGAGGCGACTCCGCAGCTCGTCGCGGATCTGCTGCCCCACGGGACTCACGCGGCCCGAGGTGGGGTCGTCGCACGCACTCTGCCACTCCAGGAGATCCACCTGCAGGCCGAGCACCGCGGCGCGCTCCAGGAAGATGGTGGCGACGACGGGAAGCCCCTTCACCAGCCGCTGCAGCGTGGACTCCCACCGCTCGATGGACACGCCCGACGCCTCGAGGGCGGTCCCGGACACCGGATGCAGCCCGTCCGAGCCGGGCTTCAGGCGCTCCTGATGCACCCAGGCACCGAGCATCTCCAGCGCGAAGCCAGGGTGACCGCCCGATCGAGCGACGACATGGCGTGCCAGGGAGCCAGACAGGCCCAGGTAGTCGTACAGCCGACGCTGACCGCCCGCCGACAGCGGCGGCACCACGATGGTCAGCCCGTCGCTGGTGGCCGCCAGGGCGTCGATGCGGTCCGCGGTGGCCTCGTCGTCGGCCAGAGCGAGATCGTTGCTGGTGATGACCACCAGGATCTTCCTGTCGGCGTGGGCCTCGAGCAACGCGCCGATCCAGTCGAGGACCTCGGGCGCGAGGGTGACCTCGTCCACCACCACGACCACGGGCTGCTCGGTGGCGGCGGCCCCCACGAGCTGGGCGAAGGCGTCTCGCCACGACTCGACGGACGCGGGATCGTCCTCGGCGAACCCCTCCACCAGCAGCCGCCCGACCTCGTCGGACCCACCGAAGCGCCGCACGCCGGCGCGGATGCGGGCGGCCACCTGCTTGCGAGGCACCCCGGACAGCTCCAGGAAGCCATGGGCCGCAGCAGCCAGATCTCCGCACAGGATCTGCACGCTGGGCACGCCTGCTGCCTCGTTCGCGCCGCGCGACAGCCACAGCGCCAGGCGCGTGGTCCCGATCCCAGGCTGGCCGCGCAGGTGCACGAGCTGAGCGCGTCCCGCCTCCGCGGCACGGAGACGGCCCCACAGCGCCGTCCGCTGCCGCGATCGGCCGAACACCGGGCGCTCCCGCAGCGCGAACAGCCCCAGGCCCGTGCCGGGAATGGGCAGCGGCGCTGCGTAGCCTGCGACGGGCTCCTCGGGCAGAACGGCACGCACACTGGGCGGTGGTTCCTCGCGATCCCGCGCGTCGGTCTTCGCCACGGCGTTGGTGGTGGGCACCACGATGCGCTGCGGCACCCCGACGTCCTCGGCGTCGATGGAGCCCTCCACGGAGTCCAGCTGCGCCAGCGCGGCCCGGGCGTCGGCCGCCGACCGGAAGCGCGCCTCGGGGGTCTTGTGCAGCAGGACCTGCACCCACTCGGTGAACCCGTCGGGCACCATGAAGCGGGGACTCAAGTCGGCAGGGGCCTCGAACAGATGGGCTCGCGCGATCTCGTCGCCGGCCGTGTGGGCGAAGGGCGGCGCCCCCATGGCGAGCCGCCAGGCGAGGCAGCCCAGCGCATACAGATCGGTCCAGGGCCCGAAGGACGCCCAGTCTCCCCGGTGCTGCTCGGGAGCCATGTAGTGCAGGGTGCCCGCGTCGCTCAGGGCGCTCCCGCCCACCCAGGCGATGCCGAAGTCGGTGAGCTTGATTCCGCCGGCTTCCTCCACGGGCCCCGCCAGCAGCAGGTTGGAGGGCTTGAGATCTCGGTGCACGATGCCGCGAGCATGCGCGTGGGCGAGCCCGTCGAGCACGGCCGACAGCACCCCCTCCACCGTCGACCAGCTCCACCGCCGATGGCGCTTGTGCAGCGGCCCCCCCTCGGCGAGCTCCATCACCAGATAGGGCGCTCCGCGAGGGAGCTGGCCGGCGGAGATCTGCGCCACGGACCCAGGCACCTCGCCGAAGTCGAGCACACTGATGATGGCAGGGTGGCCGAGCTTCGCCACCGCTGCAACCTCGTTGCGGAACGCCTGCCGGATCTCCGGATCCTGTGCCATCTGCGCGGTGAGCACCTTGATGGCCACGGCCGTGCCATCCACGTGCCGGCCACCCCATACCTGGGCGGTGCCCCCCTTGGCAATGGGTCGGATCAGGTGAAAGGCCCCGAGCGTCGCTCCATCTTCACGAGTGACGGACATGCGCGGAGTATGGCGCAAGCGGAGTGCGCACGCTCGGCCGAACCTCCATCATGGCGGATGACCGGGCCATGTTTCCATGACGCACATCGGTCGGCATTCGGTGAATGGAGCGCGCTCCGGCTCAGGGCCTGCGTGCGCTGGCCCGCGCGCGACGCAGGGCGCGGCTCGCCTGAGCCCGATCTCCGAGCTGCCCTTGCAGTGCTGCGAGCTTGAGCCACGTGGCCGCCCGCACCTGATCGGCCGGACACGCGTACAGCCGCATGGTCGCCCCCACCACCAGCCCCCGCATGCGGCGCGCGTCGTCGGTCAGTGCCTCCGCCAGCGCGAGCTCGGCCTGTGCTCGCTCGACGACGTGGCCAGCGTCCATCGCCGCGATCAGGGCCTCCTCCAGGCAGTCCAGGCGCTCCTCGTGATCCCCCCGACCCTCCGCGAGCTCGGCGAGGGTCCACAGCGCGTCGTGCAGCACCTCGTGGTGCCCGCCGTCGCGAAGGTGCGGCAGCGCCTTGGTCAGGTAGGCACGCGCGGGACCGTCGTGGCCGGCCCGCCGATGCAGGCCCCCCATGGCCGCCAGACGCAGCCCGTAGCGCGCCCGATCCGGTGCATCCGAGGCGGCCTGTACCGCGAGGCGACCGTAGGTCAGGGCCTCCTCGAGATCCCCGCGGCGCACGTGCAGCGTGACCATCCGATCGGCCACCCACCCCAGCTCCTCGTGGGCCTCGTTGGCGGCGAGCACCTCCGCACACCGCGCCAGCGCGCGCACCGCTTGCTCGGGACGGCCGCGCTCGAGGTGATGCCGACCGAGCTGCATCCGCCCTCGGGCAGCCCCCAGCTCGTCACCAGCGACCTCCGAGCACGACACCGCTCGCTGGAACGCCTCCACGGCCTGCGCGTCGAACCCGGCCCGCACCAGACAGATCCCGCAGGCGAGCAGCGCCTGGGACTGCGACGCCCGGTCCCCTGCGTCCCGACACGCCCGAGCCACCTGCTTGTACAGCTCAGCGGCCTCGTGGAACCGCTCTGCAGACTCCTCCCACCGCGCACGCTCCACCCACGCACGGACCCGAGGCGTGGGCATCACGCTGACCCGAGGGGGAACCGGTGGTGGTGTGCTGATTGAGGCCATCACCTCGATCGTAACACCCCATGATCCACAGCCGAAGATGAGGGAACAAGCGGATTCTAGCGTTCCGAGGTCGTGCGAGGCTCCCGGAGCATCGTGCTTGCCGCCCGTCACTGTGGCCAGCCGCGATCGATGACCGGCTGTGTGGGCGTGCACGTGGGCCATGTCCACCGCAACAGCCGCGCCCTCGGTAGCTACGGGGATCGGGGGCCCCACTCCGAGGAGTCTCGGATGCAGCGCGTGGTCGACAAGCAGTGCCAGCAAGGGTGCGTCGCGTAGGGACGTCCACCTGGCGGTGGTGCCACTCGGTAGCTCTCCCTGCGACTCCTCGACGGCCTCATTGGACCCGTATTGGACTTTGTGTTTCGTCGATTCGACCCATTTTCCGGTCAGTGTACCGGTGCCATGGTCTCGGCAGCCGCGGACGCCTCCGCGCGATCACCACCACCCGGTGCACCATGACCGACTTCGAGACGCTCCTCATCACCGGCGCCAACTCTGGTCTCGGCAAGGAAGCCGCGCGCCAACTTGCTCATCTCCCGTCCATGAAACGGATCTACCTGGGCTGCAGGAACCAGCAGAAGGCGGACGCCGCTCGGTTGGAGTTGGAGGCCGCCACGGGCAAGGCCGTCTTCGAATTCGTCGAGGTCGACACCACCAAGCTCGGCACGGTGAGCAGCTGCGTGGAACAGATCGAGGGGCCCGTCGACGGCGTGATCCTCAACGCCGGGGGAATGGGGGGACCCAACCCAACCGAGCTGACGCGAGACGGGGTGACCTGCTGCTTCGCGGCCAATGTGCTGGGCCATGCCGCACTCGTCGAGACTCTCATCGAGGCCCAGAAGG
>JAHQVJ010000008.1 GCA_019634415.1 Myxococcales bacterium | reverse complement strand
GCGTCCAGAGGGCACGCCGCGTCGCCGAAGCATCGGCAGGAACGTGCGCTCGATCAGACGCCGATATCCCCCCGCCTCGTCGTCCTCGGTCAGCAAGGGCATCGACTTCTGGCCCGATGGGGACGAGTTCGTCTCGATCACTCGGGCTGACGGGAGCGTCGCGGCAGCGTTCTATCACCGCTCTCCGACGAAGCCCAGCGAGATCACTGCATCTCGTCCAAACTGGTTCGAACCTCCAGGTTGCCGTGGAGCGTGCGGTGCACCGGGCAACGATCGGCGATCTGCAACAGCCGCTGGCGCTGCGCATCGTCGAGGTCTCCGGACAGCACCAAGGTGCGCTCGATGACCTCCAGCTTTCGCTCCTGGGCGTCGCAGTCCTCACAGTCCTCACGATGGGTGCGACGATGGGTCAGTCGCACCGTCACCTCCTCGAGCGGCCACTCCTTGCGGTCTGCGTACATCCGCAGCGTCATGCTGGTGCACGCACCGAGGGAGGCCAGCAGCAAGCCGTAGGGGGTGGGTCCCGTGTCGGTGCCGATGCCCGGTGGCTCGTCGGCCACGAGCCTGTGCGGACCAGCGCGCACCTCGGTGCGGAACCCACGGGCCGTCACCACCTCCACGGTCTGGCGATCCACGGAGCCCGCAGCGGGCTCCGGCACGCCGAAGTCAGGGAGCGCGCGCTCTGCCCAGGCCGCGATGACCTTGCCCGCCCAGCGCGCGTCGGCAGGCTTGCCCAGCAGGTGATCGGCCCCATCGAGGGAGACGAAGGACTTGGGATGGCGCGCCGCTTCGTACAGTGCGCGCGCGTTGTCGATGCCCACCACGTCGTCCAGCGGTGCGTGCAGGACCAGGAGCGGGCGACGCAGCCCCGCGAGGTCCTGCTCGATGGAGGCCGACTCCAGGTCGCGGAGCAGCTCCTCCCCCACGCACAGCTGTCGTCCGGCGAGGGTGATGGTGGCTTGCCCCTTGGCTGCGAGCTCCTCGCGCACCGAGTCGAGGATCCAGGCCGCGTGCCCCGGAGAGAAGGGCGCACCGATGGTCGCCACGGCTCGCACCGAGGGCAGCCGCGCAGCGGCAGCGATGGCGGCGGTGCCCCCCAGGGAGTGCCCCACCACCACGCAGGGCGCTTGCTCCGTCTGCTGAAGCCAGCGGCCCGCGTGCACGAGATCGGCCACGTTGGACACGAAGGTGGTGCGCTCGAAGTCCCCTTCGCTGTCGCCCAGTCCGGTGAAGTCGAAGCGCAGCACCGCGAACCCGGCTTCCGCCAGCGCATTGGTCAGCATGCGCGCTGCCCGCAGATCCTTGCCGCAGGTGAAGCAGTGCGCGAGCAACACCCAGCCCCGTGCCTCTCCAGCAGGCCTGCGGATCCTCCCCGACAGCACGTGCCCCGAGGATCCCTCGAAAGAAACCGATTCGTCCCGCATCGCCCCACCTCCGTCGGCGCCGTATACATAGTCGCCACACGGAGGCGCGCGTGACGTTCGAGAACATCGATCCCACCACAGCTCATCAGCGTCAGTCCGAGGGTTGGCGCTACGTCGACGTTCGGACCCCCGAAGAGTTCGCAGCAGGCCACCCCGAGGGTGCCATCAACGTGCCCGTGGCGTTCGTCACGCCCACCGGCATGCAGGCGAACCCCGACTTCGTGCAGCAGATGGCCGCCCACACCCAGCCCACCGACAAGCTGCTGCTGGGCTGCAAGAGCGGCGGGCGCAGCGCGCGGGCGGCGATGATGCTGGAGCAAGTCGGCTACCAGCACCTCGCCAACGTCGATGGTGGCTTCCTGGGCTCCCCCACCCAGGCTGGCTGGTCGCAGCTGGGTCTGCCCAGCTCAGGTGGTGTCGAAGGCGGGTAGCTGCACCCGGAAGGCGGTCCGGCCTCCTCCCGAGCGCACCGACACCTCTCCCCCGTGCCGCTCGACGATGGCGCGCACCAAGGCCAGCCCGAGGCCCGTGCCGCCGTCCTGGCGCGCCGTGGTGAAGAAGCGGTCGAAGACGTGGGGCAGGTTCGCCTCGCTGATCCCCGGTCCGTCGTCCTCTACGACGAAGCCGGTGCTTCCTTCCTCCGCGAAGGCGGCCACCGTCACGGTGACCCCGTCGCCGCCGTGGGTCAGCGCGTTGCCCACCAGGTTCGAAGCCACCGATCTGAGCTGGGCAGCGTCTCCCAACACGCGACCAGCCTGCCCAGTGACATCCACCCCGTGGTGCTCCGCGACCTCGGACATCAGACGCTGCAGCTCCACCACCTCGTGGGCCTCCGACAGATCGGCGCGAGCGAGCGTGAGCAGCCCCGTGACCAGGCGCTCCAGACGCTGCAGCTCCCCCGCTGCGTTGCTCAGGAAGCGCTCTCGCTGCTCATGGGGCATCGAGTCGTCGTCGCCCAGCAGCTCGATGGTGCCCTGCAGGGTGGACAGGGGCGTCTTGAACTCGTGCGACACGTTGCTCGCGAACTCGCCGATGTAGGCCAGTCGCTCCTGCAGCCGCCTCGCCATCCGAGTGTGCGACGTCGCCAGCCGCGCGACCTCGGCGATGTGGGACTGCTGCGGATGCGCCAGCTCCTCGATGCCCCCGAAGTCACCCTCGGCGACGCGCTGCGAGCCGCTGTCGAGGCGCCGGAGCGAGCGGCTGGCCAGGATGCCGGCACACCAGGCGACGGTGAAGGTGAGCATCAGCGCGCCCAGCGCGAACATCGACGCCGCCGGCGCCATCTGGTACAGCGCCTGGATCTCCTCGCGCGGCGTGCGCGACACCACGATGCTTCCCAGCACCTCGCCATCCAGCGCCACCGGCACGGCGATGAACAACCGCACCCGCGCACGACGACTCTTGCTGGACAGGGGCTGGCGCGTGGAGGGCGCCGGACGAGGCCGCACCTTGACGTGCTCGCGCCCTGCCAGGGCCGCAGCCACCTCCGGGGCGCCCGAGATGTCCTCGCCCACCGACCGACCGCTGGTGGACACCACCACGCCCCGCCGGTCCGTCACCTGGATGCCCGACAGCGTCTTGGCCTTCGCGAAGCGGAGCTGGGACGAGATCGCCTCTGCACAACACTCTGGCCCGAGCGTCGGATCCACCTTGCGGGCCTCGCGGATCTGCGTCTCCAGGAGCAGTGCGATCAGGGCCGCCTGATGCTCCAGATCCTCGCGGGTCTGGTTTCGCAGATCCTGACCCAACGCCCCGCTGATCACGAGGACGACCACGGGAAAGGCGAACACCAGCACGTGGGACAGCGCGAGCCAGGCCCGAAGCGGCATCACCACCGACGGGCTGGGAGCGGTCGCCTCCTCGCTCACCGAGCATCCTCGAAGCGAAAGCCCAGACCGTGCACGGTGTGGATGGGGTCGAGTCCCCCCTCGCGCAGCTTCTGGCGAATGCGACGGATGTGGCTGTCGAGGGTGCGATCGGAGACGTGGTGCGGCCCAGGATAGGCGCGCTCCACCAGCTCGTCGCGCGTGAACACGCGCCCGGGGCGCCGCACGAAGACCTCCAGGATGCGGAACTCGGTGACCGTGAGCTTCAGCTCGACCGAGCCCGCCCAGGCCCGGAAGGCCTCGGTGTCGAGTCGCACGCCTGCAGCCTCCGTGACGGTCCCCTCCTCGGTCACCACCCGAGTGCGACGCAGCACCGCCTTCACCCGACTCACCAGCTCACGCGGCGAGAAGGGCTTGGTGAGGTAGTCGTCGCCGCCCATCTCCAGCCCCAGGACCTTGTCGACCTCCTCCGCTCGGGACGACAGGAACACGATGGGCACCTGGGAGGTCTGTCGCAGCTCCCGACACACGGCGATGCCGTCCATCTCGGGCATCAGCACGTCCAACACCACCAGATCCACCTGGTGCTGCCGGAAGCGCTCCAGCGCCACGCGCCCGTCGGACGCCTCCACCACGTCGTAGCCAGCTCGGTCCAAGGCGTATCGCACCACCTCGCGCAGGGAGGGATCGTCGTCCACCAGGAGAATTCGAGGGGCCATGACTTCATGCTAGTTCGTCCACAGCGATGGGGCGATCGAGGATGCAGACGAGTGGGCTCCCGAGCCACAAGCAACGGCTGCGCAGACAGCTGCGAGCCATGAGGCAGGAGCTGGGGGCGGAGGCACTGAAGACCGCAGGAGAGCGCATCGCCGTGCACCTGCAGGGACTCCCGGAGCTGGCGGAGGCTCGGGCGGTCTTCTGCTACCACGCGGTGCGAGCCGAGGTGCCCACAGCCTCCCTCGTCGAGGGGCTGCTGGCGACCGGGAAGCGCGTGGCCATCCCGCGCATGGTCGGAGACGGGCACATGGAGGCCCGCCTGCTGCAGCACCCGCTGGTACCCGGCCCCATGGGCATCCCCACCAGCGACGGACCCGTGATGGACAGCATCGACGTGGCGATCTGTCCGGGACTGGCCTTCGACGGACAGGGAGGCCGGCTGGGCTACGGGGGCGGGTACTACGACCGGTGGCTGTCCCAGCACGGCTGCGTGGTGGTGGGGGTGTGCGTGCAGGCCGCCTTCCTGCCACAGGTGCCCGTGGAGGTCACGGACGTGCCGATGGACGTGGTGGTGACCCCACAGGGAGCACACCGGCGGCCTCGCGCCGTGCGAGTGGTGGCGGCGGCCTGGGTGCGCGACGGTCGCGTGCTCGCAGCCCAGCGCAGCACCGGCCCGCTTGCCGGCAAGTGGGAGCTGCCAGGCGGGAAGGTAGAGCCCGGCGAGACGGACCGCGACGCCCTGGCGAGGGAGCTGCGCGAGGAGCTCGCCGTGCAGGTGGAGGTGAAGGGCAGGCTCGGCACCACGGTGCACGACGGGGACGGTCGACGGATCGAGCTCGTGGCCTACCTCGTGGAGGCACCGCCGCCGACCCGCCCGGTTCCCACGGAGCACGCGCAGCTGCGCTGGCTGAGTGCTGCGGAGCTGACGAGCGTGGACTGGGCGCCAGCCGACATCCCCCTGCTCGAAGGCGTCCGCCCACTTCTGTCTTGACACACGTTCACATGATCATATGTTCACCCCGCCACGGAACAGAGCGGAGTGACGTGTGCTGGCCACCCTTCGAATCCAGAACATCGCCATCGTGGAGTCCCTCGAGGTGGACTTCGGTCCAGGGATGACCGTGATCACCGGAGAGACGGGGTCCGGCAAGTCCATCCTCGTCAGGGCGCTGAAGCTCGTGCTGGGCGCGAGGGCCTCGCCCGAGCTGGTCCGCACGGGAGCCGAGTCGGCGTGCGTGGAGGCGCTGTTCGAGATCGGCGACGACCCCAGGGCCAAGGCGCGCCTGCGAGAGCTGGATCTACCGGTGGACGACGAGCTGCTGATCCGGAGGGTGATCGGGCCTCGCCGGAGCCGGGCCACCGTGAACGGTCACCTGACCAGCGCCACGCAGCTGCGAGCCCTCGCTGGCGGCTTGGTGGACATCTCGTCGCAGCACGAGCACCACAGCCTCGTGGACCCCAAGAACCACCTCGACACCCTCGACGCATGGGCCAACGCCCCCGATCTCCTCGAGCGAGTCGCCGAGGCGTACCGCACGGCCATCCAGAGCAAGAAGCAGCTGAGCGAGCTGCGGGCCAAGATGTCGGAGCGGAGCGAGCGCATGGAGATGGCGCGGTTCCAGCTCGGTGAGATCACGCGGCTCGATCCCAAGCCAGGGGAGCTTCAGTCGCTGCACGCGGCGATCCAGCGAGGCCAGCACGGTCAGGTGCTCCACGCAGCCGTCACCTCGGCGGAGGAGGTCCTGTACCTGCGCGAGCGCGCCTTGTGCACCGAGCTGGTGGCGCTGGAGGAGCGGCTGCAGGAGGCCGCCCAGCACGATGCCGCCCTACGGCCGCTGGCCACCCAGATCGCCGGGGCTCGCACCGAGCTCGAGGATGCCGCCGAGCAACTCGGTCGCTACGCCCGCCAGCTCGACACGAACCCTGCCGAGCTGCCGGCCCTGGAGGACCGGTGGCACGACCTCAAGGGCTTGGTCCGGCGGTTCGGCGGTGACATCGAGTCGACGCTCGCCAAGCGCGAGGAGCTGCAGCACGAGCTCGCCGTGCTCGACGAGGCGGATCATCACCTCGAGCAGCTGGAGGACGCAGCACGAAGCGCGCTGGAGACGGCGTGGTCGGCAGCCGAGGAGCTGTCGGCGCTGCGGCGGCGGGCTGCGACCGATCTGGGCCGTCAGATCAGCTCGGAGCTGTCCGATCTGGGCATGGGAGGCGCCCGCGTCACGGTGGACGTCGCTCCCCTGCCCAAGGGTGACACAGGGGTGACCCACCGAGATGCGCGACTCACCCCGCGGGGCGTGGATCGGGCGGAGATCCTGATCGCGGCCAACCCCGGCGAGGAGCCCCGTCCCCTGCATCGCATCGCGAGTGGCGGCGAGCTGTCACGGGCGCTGCTGGCCACCAAGCGTGTGTTGGCGGGCCTGGGGCCCGTGGGCACCTACGTGTTCGACGAGGTGGACAGTGGCGTGGGCGGTGCCGTGGCCGACGCCGTCGGGCACAAGCTGCAGGAGGTGTCCCAGCACCATCAGGTCTTCTGCATCACGCATCAGCCGCAGATCGCAGCCCTGGGCACCACACACCTCCGCGTGGAGAAGCAGGTGGAAGACGGGCGCACCCACAGCCGCCTCACCCGACTGACCGGGGAGCGCCGCATCGAGGAGCTGGCCCGCATGCTGGGCGGACGCACCATCACCGATGCCGCGCGCCACGCCGCTCGCGCCCTCGTGACGGCCTGCTAGAGCGGAAGGCGGCTCTGCTGCACCGTGTCACCCGTCCAGTGGTAGCCCCGGACCATCTCCGCCCACAGTCGGAAGTCGCACAGCAGCGACCAGATCGGGTAGCGGAACGTGGCAGGGCGATTGCCCTCCACGTAGAAGTGGCCCACCCAGGCGAAGCCATAGGCCACCCCCACTCCCAGCGGGATCCAGAAGGGTGAGCCCACGACCAGCAGGCCCACCATCAGGCACAGCGGCAGGAACGCCGGGCGTTCCTTCTCGGTGCGCTGTGCCCCCCACCACGCAAGCCCCACCGCTCCTGCCATCGCGATCGGGAACACGACCGGCTGACTCATGACGCTCGCAGCCACCGTCCCGAAGAAGAACGTCGTCCCCAGGAAGTGGAGGACGCGTGACGGAGCGGCGCGGTGTTCGGACAGATACTCCGTCCAGAAGTCGTCCAAGGACTGCAGGCGCGACATCGGCCTCTCCGAAGGTGCGGGCCCGGGGGGGTCGCCGGGGGCCGAATCTTACACGTGGGGGTGGTTCAGAGCCACTCGCAACCAAACGCTCGGACCAGGCGTCTGCTCGCCGGCGTGCCCTAGGGTCGATCCTGGCGCGGCACGTTCTCGGCGTAGGCACGAAGCCAGTCGATGATGTCCGCCGACTCCAGCAGCGGCTGTCCGTCGACGAACAGACACGGCACCTGCGTGCGCCCCGTGGCCTGGAGCAGCTCCTGGCGGGCCTCTGGCTCCCGCAGCGTGTCGCGCATGGCCACCGTGAGGTCGAGCTGCTGCAAGGCAGCCATCACCCGGCGGCAGAACCCACAGGCGTCGTACTTGAAGAGCACGAGCTCGCGGGCCTCGGTGGGAGCAGGGACAGCGGCGGCGGGGGTTCGGTCGGAGGTCCACATGCCCGGCCCGTAACATCCACGAGGTCACGTGCCGTTGCTACCGCCCTCGGTGCTCTTCCAGTGCGCGCACGGATCCACGCGTGTTCACCGAGCGGATCACCCGAGCCAGCAGCGGCTCCAGATCGAACCGCACCATCCAGTCGGGTGCGTCGGGATGGATCACGGAGCTGGTGCCCGCCAGCACGAAGCGGTGGCCGCGCTCGACGGCCTCGCGCCGCAGCTCCTTCAGGCGCTGCCAGGCCGGGCCCGACAGCAGCAGGTGCACGGCTGCCACCACCACGTCCGTGGCCCCCTTCTCCCACAGACTCCGCACGGCCGAGACCACGCTCCCGGCCGTGTCGACGATGTCGTCCACGATCAGGACCGACCGCCCGGCCACGTCCCCGATCACCGAGGTGGTGAGCACCGTGCTCGACGTGCTGTAGTCCCGCTCCTTCGACAAGGCCGCGATGGGCCGCCCCAGCACCTGGGCGTAGGCGCGCGCCATCTCGAGACCGCCCACGTCGGTGGAGGCCACCACGTCGCAGGACAGGCCCTCGTCCTGCAGGAACCGAGCGAAGGGCGCCGTCACCGTGACGGCCTCGAGCACGCACCGGGCTGGGTCGTAGCACCCCGAGATGGCCTCGTTGTGGGGCTGCACCGTGAGCACCATGCCCACCCCGGCCGCCTGGAGCAGCCGTGCCATGAGGCCGGTGGTCACCCCCTCGCGCAGGTGCCCCTTGCGCTTGTCCTGCCGGGTGCCTGGGAGGTAGGGCATGACCACGGTCACGCGGTCCACGTCCGCGACCCGTGCAGCGTCCACGGCATGGAGCATGGCCATGGTTCGGTCGTAGATGGAGCGCGAGTCGCCCGGCTTCACGGCCTGCTGGAACACGTAGCAGTCGCAGCCTCGAATGTGGCGATGGATCACGTGCTTGGCCTCGCCACAGGCGAACCACTCCTCGCTCGACGGAGTGACCACCGCGTGCAGGTGCTCCGCCACCCGTGTCGCGAGATCTTCGGCCGCCCCACAGGCCACCAGGCACATCGGCGCGCGGCGATCGAGGTCCTCTTTCATCGCTGCGACCACTCCAGCACGAGGGACGCCAGGGCCTGATGCCCGGAGCCCAGATCGCGAGGCCGATCACCCGCCGACGACACCCGCCCGGCCTCCAGCACGAAGCGGGTGTCCCCCGCCACGGCGAAGGTGCCCGGCTCACCCGAGATGGCGCCGTCGCTCACCACGGTGCCCACGCGCTGCGGGTGGCGATGCAGCGCCAGCACCTCCAGCTGCTCGCCCGCTGCGCGCACCGCCAGCACCTTCGACGAGGCCCGCTGCAGATCGGGGAACCCCCACAGCGAGTAGCGGCGCCCTCCCACCTCCAGGGTGCCCACCTCACCAGCACTCTGGAGCACGTTGCGTACCGGGGCCGCCGCCACGTCCGGGATCTCGGCGCGCTGGTCGAGCCGCAGCTGCGCCCCCATGGCGCGCAGCGCTCCCTGCCAACCTCGCCCCACCGCCTCGGCCTTCGACGCCAGGTGCACCAGGTGCTGCAGCTCCGGCAGGATCAGTTGCTGAAGCCCCAGCCGACAGGCCTTGGGCGATCCCGGCAGCGCGAACACCACCGTGCGCTCCACCAGGCCGCCCACCGCGCGCGACAGCATGGCGGCGGCCCCGATCTCCTCGAAGGACAGCCACCGGAACAGCTCCCCGAAGCCATCCAGCCGCCGCGTGAGCAACCCCTCCACCGCCTCGGGCGTGACGTCGCGGGCGGTGATGCCGGTGCCACCGGTGAGCAGCACCACGTCGATCCCCGCCTCCACGTGCTCCCGCACCCGTCCACGGATGGCGTCCACGTCGTCGTCCACGATGGAGCGCGCCGCCACCTGGTGGGACGCCTCGGTGAGGGTGTCCACCAGGAACTGCCCCCCGGTGTCGTCCGCCTCGGTGCGGGTGGACGACACGGTGATCACGGCCACACGCACCACCTGGTGCGCGGCTTGTTCGCGATGATGATGCGCACTCATGGATCCGGCTCTCCTGGATCGGAGGGTAGCCCGGCCACCGCCTCGAGCGTCGCCGGATCGTTGACGTTGACCAGCTCCTGGTCGATCACGGGCACACCCACGGCGTCCCGAGCGAAGGCATGCACGGATCCACCTGCAGCGGCCAGCGTGAGCGCCCGAGCAGCCCACGACACCGGAAACGCTCCCACCAGGGGGTGCCGCCGCTCGCTCCCCTCCGCCACCGCCGGGGCGCGCTCGGCCAGCCGCTGCCAGGTCTGCGCGGAGATCCGCGGCACGTCGCACGGACACACCAACGCCACGGCGGAGCGCGCGGCCCCCAGCGCCGTGGCCACGCCCCACAGCGGATGTGGCGCCCCGTCGTCCGCCTCCCGGAGCACCTCCACCGGCCGCCCGTCGTCCCAGTGCCACGCGTGCACGGGCGGCCCCCGCCGAATCAGCACGAGACGACCCGCCACGGGCGCCATCGCCAGCAGCGTCACCAGGGCCAGGGGCCGGCCGCCGAGGTCTGCCCTGGCCTTGTCGAAGCCCATCCGCGTCGAGCGCCCACCCGCCAGCACGAAGCCCTCGGGACGCTGCGACGCGGGCAAGCGCACCGTCACCAGCCGTAGTCCGGCCCAGCGCCACCCGGCAGCGTATCGAACAGCTGCACCCGCACCGGCTCACCCGCACGCGGCGGCGGATCGTCGATGCCCACCAGCAACAGCCCATGGGCCTTGGCCATCGACGTCAGCACCCCGCTCGACTGCGATCCGGTTCGGAACGCGCGCCAGGTGTCGGCGTCGCGGCGCAGCGTGACCCGGATCAGGCGAGCACGACCCGGGCGCTCGCGGAAGTCCTCGCCAGCCACCCCCTGGACCACCGGCAGGAACGGCCGCGGGTCACCCAGAGAGGCCCGGATCCAGGGCCGCACGAACTGCAGGAAGTTCACCATGCAGCTCACGGGGTTCCCCGGCAGGCCGAACAGCGGCACCGGGCCCGCCATCCCGAAGGCCAAGGGCTTGCCTGGCTTCATGCGGACCTTCCAGAAGTCGAGCTCCCCGCCCACCGCGCCGATGGCGTCGCGCACGAAGTCGTAGGCCCCCACCGACACGCCGCCGGTGGTCACCACCACGTCGGCCTCCTCCACTGCCCGCTGCAGGCCGCGGCGCGTGGCCTCGGGCTCGTCGGGCGCGTTGCCCAGATCCAGCGGCGTTCCGCCCGCCAGGTGAACCAGACCACACAGCGAGGCTCCGTTGGAGCCCCAGATCTGACCGGGCTTCAGGGGCGTGCCCGGAGCCACCACCTCGTCGCCGGTGGTCAGCACCGCCACCACAGGTCGGCGCCGCACCGGCAGCTCGGTGTGCCCGAGCGAGCTGGCCAGCCCCACGCGAGCGGGCGTGAGCACATCCCCCGCCTCGAGGACCTCGTCCCCTTCCCGCACGTCCTCGCCCTTCTCTCGGATGTGGTCCCCCACCGACACCCGCCCCTGGATCGTCACCGTGCCCTGCTGGGCTCCATCGGTCCGCTCCACCATCACCACGGCGTCCGCGCCGGGCGGCACGGGCGCCCCCGTCATCACGCCGATGGCCGTTCCCGGCTCCACCGGCACCGAGGCCACGGCCCCTGCCCCCACCATCTCCAGCAGCCGCAGCGTGACCTCGCCCTCCGCCGTGTCGGCCGCGCGTACGGCGTAGCCGTCCATGGCGGAGTTGTTCCACGGCGGCACCGCCACCCTCGACGTGACCCCCTCCGCCAGCACCCGACCGTAGGCCTCCGCGAGACGGACCGACTCCACGGGTTGTGCGGTGACCTGGGCCAGGATGCGCTGTTGCGCTTCTTCCACCGTCAGCAAGGACCCTCCGCTCAGCGCACCTTGATCTTCAACTGGTCACCGGGATGGATCACCGACCCCGACAGCTCGTTCCACGACCGGAGGTCCGCGACGGAGACATCGTAGGCCATGGCGATCTTGCCGAGGCTGTCGCCTGGCTTCACCACGTAGGTCTCCCACGGATCCGGTGCCGCCTGTGCTCCGTCCAGGCGGATCTCTTGGCCCACGAAGATCCGGGACGGATCCGAGATGTCGTTGCTGGCGAGCAGCTGCTCCACCGTGAGCCCGTAGCGGGCCCCGATCTTCGACAGCGAGTCCCCCGCCACCACCACGTGCACGCGCGGCTGCAGCGAGATCCGCTGCCCCACGAAGATGCGCGAGGCGTCGGAGATGTCGTTGTAGGCCAGCAGATCGGCCAGGGACACCCCGTAGGTGGAGGCGATCTCCGACAGCGTGTCGCCCTTGGCCACCACGTGCACCCGCTGCGATCCGGCGGCCGTCGCCACGGCCCGCTCCCCGACCACCGGGATCAGCAGCCGCGCACCCACGCGAATGGTGTCGCCGCGCAGATCGTTGGCCCCCTTCAGATCGGCGACGGTCACCCCGTACTGCGCTGCGATCTCGGCGAGCGTGTCGCCGCGCCGCACCTTGTGGCGAGCGAAGGCCACGCGCTGCGCCTTGGGAATCGCCTTCAACGCCGCGCTGACGGTCTCCGCCGCTCCCACCGGCACGCGCACCGCATACCCGCCCTCGGGCGTCGCACGACGCCTCAGAGCGGGATTGAGCTCCACCAAGACGTCGCTCGACAGGTCGGCCGCGCGCGCGATGGCCGCCAGCGACACGCTGTAGGGCACCTTCACCACGTCGTAGCGCAGCTCCGGCTGCGGCTTCAGCCGATCGAAGCCGTAGCGGTCCCGGTACCGGCCCACGATGGCCGCAGCCATGATCTTGGGCACGTAGTTGTCGGTCTCCGACGGCAGGTGATCCCCGTTGGCCAGGGTCCAGAAGTCGTCGGAGCCAGCGTTCGCGGTGGCGCGCCGGATCCGGCCGGGCCCCCCGTTGTAGGCCGCCCACGCCAGGCGCCAGTCCCCGAACTGCCGGTGCAGCCGCCCCAGGAAGCGGATGGCGGCCCCCAGCGACAGCTCCGGATCGCGTCGCTCGTCGACCCACCAGTCGATGCGCAGCCCGTGCTCCTTGCCCGTGGACTCGATGAACTGCCACAGCCCGGCGGCCTTGGCCGAGCTGAAGGCCTGCGGGCGGTAGCCGCTCTCGATCATCGACAGGTACACCAGATCCTTGGGCAGCTCCGCGTCGGCCAGCGCCTCGAGCATCATGGGCTGGTAGCGCGTGGAGCGGTTGAGCCAGCCCTTGTACGACAGCCGACCGCGCCCCTCGGTGAAGTACCGCACCCAAGTCTCCACCCAGGGGTTGATGTCGATGGGGATGTCGAAGTCCGCCGCCTCCACCTGATCGAGCATGAGGGGATCGGGGGTGAGCGCCGCCAGCGGATCGACGTAGAAGTCCTCGGGGGGCGGGCGCCCACCCAGGTGATCCCCGACGGTCTGCTCCGCGACCTCGTCGGCACGGGCCTCGCGCATGGCCTCGGCCTGATCCGGGCTGGGGATCTCGCCACCGAGCTCCTCCACCCACTCCCAGATCCCGCCGTCGGGACTCGGCGGCGGACGCGGCTTGTTCCGCCCGCGCCGACGCTTCGCGCCGCGTCGGCCCTTGCCCTTCTTGCGCTGGAACAAGGAGAACGGGAACTTCCGGGCCCGATCCGTCCGTTCGGAGGCCGCAGGCTCCTCGCGGGGAGCCGCATCAGCGGAGGAAGGGTACAGCAAGCCGCCGCAGAGCATGGACACGAGAAGATGCATAGAAAACCGACGCTACCCCTTCCTACCGTACCTCGATGACGACGCGCGCCCAGCTCGCCCGACTCCGAGGGCTGTACGGTATCGCCGACGCCCAGGCTGCCCGCGACGGCGATCCCATCGGCCTGGGCCTCGCCCTGCTGCGCGGAGGCTGCGGCGTGCTGCAGCTGCGTTGTAAGGGTTGGTCACCAGCCGACACCCTGACCGCCGCCAGGCGCCTCGCCACCCATTGCCGAGAGCACGGCACGCTGTTCATCGTCAACGACCACCCCGAGGTGGCCGCCCAGGTCGACGCCGACGGCGTGCACCTGGGTCAGACCGACCTGGACACCGCCGCCGCACGCTCCGCATTGGGCCCAGGCCGGCTGCTGGGGCGCAGCACCAACGACCTCGCCAGCGTGCCCGCTGCGGTGGCCGACGCCGACTACGTGGCCTTCGGTCCGGTGTTCGGCACGCCGAACCTGTCACGCCCCAAGCAGGTCCAGGGCCTCGACGCCCTGCGTGCCGCGCGCGAGCTGGTCCCGCGCTCCTGCCCGCTGGTGGCCATCGGAGGCATCGACGCCGAGCGCCTGGCGGACGTTCGCGCCACCGGGGTGGACGCCTGGGCCATCATCGGCGCCATCGCCCGCGCCCCCGATCCGGAAGCCGCCGCACGGTCGCTGCGATGACGCCGTCCCCCGAGGCCGTCGTGCACGCCCTGGGCCCTCGGCCAGGCGTGGTCTGGCTCGACGGAGGCCACGGTGCAGCGGGCTGGTCCGTGGTGGCGTGGGATCCGGTGGAGGTGATCACCGACGAGACGCAGTGGCCCGACGCCGCACGACACCTGCAGCGCCCCTCCGATGCCCAGGGCGAGCTGCCCTTCTCGGCGGGCGTGATCGGCTACGTCGGCTTCGGCGCAGGCCACGCCGTGCAGCCCGTGCCCTCGCAGCCCGCCACACCGGAGCCACCCGTATGGCTGGGGCGCTACGATGCAGCACTGTGCTTCGATCACGCCCAGCAGCGCTGGCATGCCACCGGTCCCACCGCCGCCCGAGCCGCCGCCCACGCGCTGCTGGATCGAGCCTCCGCGCCGCCAGAGCCTCCTCCCCCCTCCGGCGAGGTGCGCCCCGAGCCCGACGAGCAAGCGGCCTTCGAGGCCTCCGTGCGCCAGATCCTCCACTGGATCCAGATCGGCGACTGCTACCAGGTGAACCTCACGCGACCGGTGTTCGTGCAGCACGCCGGTGCCTCCTGGGACGCCTACCGGCGCCTGCGTCGCGCCGATGCCCCCCACGGCGCCTTCCTGAAGCTCGACGCCGACCACGCCGTGCTCTGCAACTCCCCCGAGCTCCTGCTCCGCGTCGAGGGCCAGCAGCTGCGCTCCGACCCCATCAAGGGCACGCGCCCACGCGGAGCCACCCGGTCCGACGACCAGCGCCTCCGCTCCGAGCTACTCGCCTCCCGCAAGGACCTGGCCGAGCTCACGATGATCGTGGATCTGGTGCGCAACGACCTGGGTCGCGTGGCCACCATCGGCTCCGTGCGCACGGATCCTCGCCGCCTCACACAGCACCCCACCGTGCTGCACACCTCCCAGGCCGTGCACGCCACGCTCCGCCCCGAGCTGGACGTGTGGCACGCCCTGGCGGCCTCCTTCCCCCCCGGCTCCGTGACGGGGGCCCCCAAGGTGCGCGCCTGTGAGCGGATCCGGCAGCTCGAGTCCCACGGGCGCGGCGTCTATTGTGGCGCCATCGGGTTCGTGTGCGACTCGGGGCGTGCCGCCTTCAACGTGGCCATCCGCACCGCCGTGATGCACGGCACACAGGCGCGCTACCACGTGGGCGGAGGCATCGTCGCCCAGAGCGTGCCGAGCGACGAGTACGAGGAGACGCAGACCAAGGCCACGGCGCTGCATCGCGCCCTCGTCGGACCCGAAGGCAGCTGATCAGTCTTCGAACTCCTCCTCGAACTCCTCTCCCTCTTCCTCGTCGATGAACTCGTCCTCGAGGATCTCCTCGTCGAGCTCGTCCTCGGGGATCTCCTCCTCTTCCTCGACGTCGTCCTCGCGATCGCGCTCCCGCGCCTCGCGACGCTGACGGAGGCGCTCCCGGATCTCCTGACGCCGACGCTCCCGCTCCTCGTCCATGTTGCCCGACGAGGCCGAGCGCGGCTCCCCTCGGTTGGCCGTGCCCCTCGACGTCCGAGACGGCGAAGGCCGCGGCGTGGTGGACCGGCGCGCCGAGGCGCGGACGGGTTGGCAGGAGCGGAGCCGAGACACGATCCCGCGACAGGCGTAGTGGTAGGCCCCATCACTCTGCTTGGCCGACGACATGAAGCCCTCGAAGGCCTTCAGATCGTCGCCGAGGTCGCTCACGATCAGCTCGATGTCGAGGGTGCTGCGGCTCAGGGGATCCCGAAGGGCCACGTGGCCCTCGATGCGCATGTCGAGCAGCGGCGACGACACCGTGCCCCGCTCGATCTCGCACTTGCCCTCGCGCACGGGGCAGGTCAGCTCCAACGACTCGATCGGAATGTCCATGCCCAGCGGGCCGATCCCCGGGATCTCGATGTCCGACAACACGATGTTCTCGCCGGAGATCTCCATCTTGCCCTCGGCGGTGGACAGACCGTCCTCCCCTGCCTCGAAGCGCAGCTCGGCATCCACCGAGCCCGTTGCCGAGATGGCCGTGGACGGCGCGAGCATGAGCAGATCCGCCAACGGAACGCTCGAGCCCTCCACGTCGGCCGAGACGAGCCCCATGGCCCCTCGCTCGTTCTCCGCGAACCCCAAGGCGTAGGTGACGGGTGCCTCGGTGAGGGTCACGGACCCCGACACGTAGGGCTTGTTGCGCAGCATCGAGAACGGCGACGCCCGCACCCGCACGTCCTTGGCGATCCCCACGAGGCTCGGCCCCTCCGGTTCCTCCGACGAGCGCCAGTCCTGAGTGGCCGTGCTGTACAGCTTGACGTCCTTCGCGGCGACCCCGAACCACCAAGGTGCGATGCTCGCCAGATCGGAGGAGTACTCCGAGCCCATCATCCGCGGCGTCTCGTGCCGAATGCGCTCGATCAGCGTGTCCGACGGGAACGTCAGCCACAGGGTGAAGGAGAAGATGAGCATGCACCACACGATGCCGCCCACGACCATGCCTACGGCGCGCATCAGGCCCCCTCCACCAGCTTGAGCACGGTCAGCTGGAGCGTGAGATCCATCAGCTTCTCCTTCTTGTAGTAGGCGACCTTGAAGTCGGCCTGCTCGATGGAGGCCGGGAAGCTGCTCGTCTCCAGGTCGTAGAGGAACCGGTACAGCGCCTCCTGCGGTACCCGCTTCAGCTCCACCTTGTAGGTGGTGCGCTCGATCACGTCGGAGACAGGCTCGCTCGACTGCGAGCTGACCGAGTTGAGCTGCTTGCCGGTGATGGAGTGCTTGGTGGCCAGATCCTCCACCCAGGGCTGAACCCGCTGCTTGCTGTGCTCCCGCAGCCGGCTCTCCTGAGCCGCGAAGCGCGCGCTGTGCTCCTTGTGCTCGGCGTCGAGTGCCTGGATCATCACCAGGGACTCCTTGGCCTCCCGCACCCGGCTCGCCTTGTCGTTGAGCAGATCGTTGAGCAGGTACCAGTACCCGCCGACGAACACGACGGCGAAGAAGAGCACCAGCCCCACCAGCAGCTTGCGGTCTCGCGGCGAGAGCATCTCGAGCTGCTGCTCGATGGCCGCCAACGGCCCTGTACGGACCTCGATCGTCGCCATCTCAGCCCTCCTCTTCGGTGTCGGCGCCATCGCCGATGGGAATGGACACGGGGAACTTCACCCGGCCGTTCGACATCTTCGTCTCCTGGCCCTTCGCCGCCTTCGCGAACCGAGGGTCGGACTGCAGCCGCTCCTCCACCGACGAGCTCGAGGCGAAGTTGTCGGTCTCGGCGTTGAAGCTGATCGACGTGCGCGTGATCGTCAGATCCGACAGCTCCACCGTGACGTCGGGGTGCGGCGGAAACGCCTTGGTGAGGGCGTAGAGCGTGTCGACGGTGGGGGGAACGCCCTTGCCGTCACCCACCACCGCGGCGAGCTGGGCGGCGTCCTCGGTGACACCCGCCATCAGTGCCTTCGCCGTGCTTAGGTTGCTGACGTCGATGCCCGCTGCCTCGTCGCCAGCGGCCGCCTTCACGATCTCCACCGCAGCAGCCTCGGCCTGCGACTGCTCTCCGCTCAGCGTCCAGAACTGCCAGCCGAACATCAGGGTGGCGGCGAAGGTGAAGAACACGGCACCGGCCACCCCGTAGGTCAGCGACGCCCGGATCAGGTTGGTGCCCCCGCGGTACTGCAGATCCCCCACCCGGAGGTCCACCACATCGGGAGCACCGGGCACGCTGGCCGCGGCCAACGCCGAGGTGAGGCTGAAGGGTCCAGCCGCACCATCCATGGAGGGATCGGTGGCGAGCCGCACGGGCACACCCAGATCCTCGGCCATCCGCAGGCGCAGCGCTTCCATGCGCGAGGAGCCGCCCGTGACGCGGACCTCGGTGACCTCCGCCGACAGGATGTCCTCGGAGCTGATGAGGGTGGAGCGCAGCTCGGCCAGCAGGCCCTTCAAGGCCAGGTCCACGCGCTCGCGCGCTTCGGGGGGCAGCTCGTCGTAGCCCGAGCCGTCGCCGCCGAAGGCCAGCGAGGGTGCGTGCACCGGAGCGCCCGCAGCCGGGTGTGAAGACCCGAGGGACTCGAAGTGCGACGCAGTCGTGCTGGACTCCGGGCCACCGGGATCGGTGACCTCCTCTTCTTCTTCCTCCAGCAGGAAGAACTCCTCCTCCACCGTGACCGTGGGCTCGTCCTCCGGAGCAGGTGGCGGGGCCTGGGGGGTGGGCGGCGCGGCGTCCACAGCGAGCGCCCCGTGCTTGAACTGCTCGGCCTGCTCCCAGGTGCAGTCGAGCGCCTCCTGGATGGCCCGCGTGAAGGCCCAGCCACCCGTGTTGATGGAGCGGCAGATCTCGGCCACGCCGTCGCGAACCACGGTGACCGTGGTGTGCAGGTGCCCCACGTCCACCACCGCCACCAGCGAGCTGGATCGCTGTGGGGTGGAGGCCTCTTCGTCGTCGTCGTCGTGTTCCTCGTCGTCGTCGCCCACCCATCCCGACTCCAACAGACCCCAGGGCCCGTAGACGTCGGCGTCCACGTAGACGGCGGCCGGGTCCACCCCCTTGTCGGACAGGGCGTTCAGCCAGTCGCTCACCTGCTCGTGGCGCGCCAGCACCGCCACCACCTGGCTTCCGTCCCCCACCGACGCCACCCGCCAGCCGAGGACCATGTCCTCGAGGTCGAAGGGCACCTCGTTCTCCACCGTGAACGGCAGCGTACCCTCGATCTGGGCCCGGTCGGTGAAGGGCATGTCCACCCGATGGAAGGACGCCAGCGACGACGGATAGGCCATCACGACGCTGTCGGAGGCACCGGGAACCAGGTCCGGCACGTCCTCGAGCAGTGTGGCCAGCGCCACCATGCGCAGGTCCATGCCAGGCTTGGACCCGTCCTGGGGCACCGGCTGGTGGAACTGCTGCTCCACGGAGAACTGCCTGCCGTTCATGCGGTAGGTGGTGGCCTTCACGGCATGAGAGCCGATGTCCAGCGCGATCAGTCTCGGCACGGTCCGCTCCGGTTGGTCATCGAACGCGCCAGTACATGACGCGGCCGGTGGGGTCGTTGGTGAAGTCGAGGATGGCCTGCACCTCGACCCGCGCGTTGCCCACCTCGCCGGCGGACGTGATGCGGAACACCTTGGACTGGGTGGTGATGGCCCTCTCGATGTCGTCGCGCAGCTGCAAGCCCATCTGTGTCTCGAAGAAGCTCACGAACTGCTGAGGGCTGGCGATGTACATGCCCCCGTCGGCCAGTGGACGTCCGCGCAGCGCCAGGAACTCCGACAGCGCCGGGTCCACGGTGGTCTCGTTGACCACTCCCTCGGCGTGGGCCATCAGCAAGGCCTTGAGCACGTCGTGGGTGGCGGTGTTCACGTTGATCTGGCCGGTGCCGTAGATGGTGAGGTGCTTGCCCACCCGCTCCCAGATCCCGTCGATGTGCCAGCCCTCCACCAGCCGCATCTCCTGCAGCGTGTCGAAGGGCTGGTTCTTGGCCCGATAGGGCTCGTCGAGGCGCTGATATAGGCCGTCCTCGCTACCACCCTGGTACAGCCGCACGTCGTCGGCGTCGGTCCAGTCGGCGAGGTTGGCGACGAGCTCTTCCTTCACGATGTTGTTGGCCTGGATGAAGTCGTGGAAGTCCTCCCGCGACAACATGGCCATGATCTGCTGGGCCGCTGGCTGGACCAGCAAGTCCCCCAGCGTCTGGGCCTGGAACTGACCCACGTAGATCCGGCGCTCCTCGTCCTTGACGGAGGCGTGGAAGTCGCCGTCGAAGTCGAGGAAGGGACGCCCGAGCAGCGAGCTGCCGCCCCCTCGGCTCTCCTCGATCTGCTCGTCGGACAGCCCACCCGCGGCCACGGTCTCGGCCACGTCGTCTTCGTCAGTCCTCCCGTCCGACACGAACACCATGCGCATCAGCCGGGTGTCGATGAAGGGAATGGCCTGCCACAGCTCGGTGGCGTTCATGCCCATCATGGCGGCGAGCTGGCCCACCATGGGGTTCCGGCCGATGGCGGCCGACGCCATGAGGATCATCCGGTAGAACTGCGCGCCGCTGTAGGCGAGCGCCTCGGCCTTCACCTCGTCCCGGTGCTGCCCGGCGAGCTGAGCCCGCACCACCGCACCGTGGGCGATCTCGGTGACGAGCACCGTGAGCATCATGATGGCGCTGATGGCCATCAGCAAGGCCACGCCTGCCTTCGAGCGACGCCAGCCTCGATAGAAGCGATGGCGCACCGGCCCACGCGGGCGCACCAACTCGTGCCACAACCTCATGGGCGCCCCCCGAGACCCGTGCGTGGAGCGGCAGGCGTGGAGCGCGGGCGAGCGCCCCCTGCCCGCGCACCTCGACCACCTCGACCCGTCGGGCTGCTGAACACGCCCCCACCGACGTTCCCGAATCCGAGGCCTCCGGCCCCCGCTCCCCCGAAGCCACCGCCTCCTCCGATGCCGCCGACGCCACCGACGCCACCGACACCGCCTCCTGCCAGGCCGTTGACGCCCGCGGTGTTCCCGCCTCCCGCCGCTCCTCCGAGGTTGGACAGGGGATCGTTGGGGTTGGGCATGCGGGGGGCGTACTCCACCACCACCGTGGTGAGGAACGGCACGTCCACTGTGCGCTCGCCCGTGGGGTCCTCGGGATCGGGCGCGATGAGCACCAAGGCGATCTCCACCGCTCGCGGCAGCCGGTAGGGCGTGTCGGCCCCGCGGCTGTCCCACTCCTCGCGCCACTCCCCGCTCTGCTGGTCGAGGAAGCGCAGCGAGAAGGACCGCACGTTGCGGGCCAGGGGCCACACCACGCCCTGCTCGTCGGGCTCCCCGTCGATACGCGGCGCCTCGCGGTGGTACAGCGTGTAGCCAGGCCCTTCCTTGCTGGACTCGGCCCACACCGTGACCTCGGCCAGATCGGCCTCGCGACTGTTCAGGTACAGCCGCTGGTGGTTCAGGGTGGCGAAGTACAGCTTGTCGGGCTCCTCGTCGAGCCCCACGAACACCGTCAGGAACCGCTGGGGCTGCGTGCGGTTCGGCGACAGGTACGACAGCTGCAGATCGCGCTTGAGCTTCGAGAGCACTACGCGCGCCGTGCGCACCGTGCCGTCCCGGTTCGACAGCAGGTTGTGGAACTCGATGGAGTTGCGCAGCGACTCCGCCACCACGAGCGACATCACCAACAGGATGGCGATGGCGACCATGGCCTCCACGAGCGTCAGGCCGCGACGACCCCTGCGACGGACCATCGTGCGCCTCATTGTGGGATCTGCTGTTCGAGGGACAGGACCCCCGTGGGGTTGATCACGTGGGTGGTCACGACCACCTCGGTGCCTTCTTCCTCGGCCTGATCGGCGGACTCCCCCCACCACACCCGCACTCGGATCTCGCGGATGTAGGGCGACAGGGTCTCGCTGATCTGCTCCGGACCGAAGCCGAGCGAGCCCAGCATCTCGGCGGTGCCACCGGAGCCCATGGCGTCCGACGGCCCACCTGCGTCGCCGCCGCCTCCGCCCAGCAGCGCTCCGATCCCGCCACCACCACCGTCGTCGTCGCCGCCCCCGCCCAGGTTGCTGGCCAGCGAGGCGACGTCTCCGATCATCGAGATGTCCACCTCGGTGATGGTGTACTCCCAGTGGTAGTCCTTCAGATCGCGCCCGAACTGCACGTCGAGCACGTCGCTGCCCAGGTCGTCGAAGTCGCCGTACTCGTGCACGTCGGCGGTCTGGAAGCCCTCCTGCTCCACGTGCAGCAGCGCGTTGGTCAGCGTGAGCCGCGACAGATCGGTGGCCGTCACGATGCGCTCCGCCTCCCGCGTGAGCACCACCGCCGACGACTGCGTCTCCACCAGGATCACCAAGCTCACGGTGAGAATGGACAGCGCCACCATCACCTCGAGCAGGGAGAATCCGCGCTGATTGCGTCGGTGTGCCATCAGTTCGGCAGCGACGGGCCGTCGTCGGGCACGTCGTCCTTGATGTCGTAGACGTCGACGAGCTCACCGTGCAGGTGCACGACCCCGGACAGGGGCTCCACCTCGACCGTCCAGCCGTCGTCGTCGTCGCCAGCAGACGTGATCCAGATGAGCGTGTGCTCGACGAAGCCGTTGTTCATCACGTGGGAGAACACCTTGAGCGGGTCGTCCTCGTCGGCCCCGCCCCCCACGTCGTCGCCGGGCTTGACCATGCGGCCGTACTGCGGCGTGTAGACCCCACCGAGCTTCACGCCAGCGGGCAGATCGAACTCCATCTGGCCGTGCTTACCCAGCGACTCGAAGGGCTGGCGACGCGAGCGTAGCCAGGCCACGCGCATCTCCTCGTCCATCAGCCGCAGCTTCTCGCGGGTCTCCTCCTCGAAGGCCTCCCGCTCGTCGGGCGTGGCCGAGATGAGCGCGCCCGGCTCCCCCGACTCCACCACGTAGCGATCCTGCTCGAGGTGGAACGCGATGCGGAAGGTGAGGTTCCGCATGACCGCTTCGTCGTGTAGCCGCTCGTACAGGGTGGCGAGCTTGCGACCCACCGCCCGCTGATCGAGCTCGAAGATGGCCCGCACCGACGGCGCCAGCACGGCGATCAACGCCAGCATGAGCGCGATGGCCACCATCACCTCCACCAGGGACAGGCCCCGGCGGCTGCGACGACGACTGCGCCGATGTGGGATCTTCGAGGTCATCAGCGCTGCTCGCTCCAGCGGATGTCGGCCGCGTTGCCGGTGCCGCCCTCCGCTCCGTCGGAGCCCAGCGAGATCAGGTCGAAGGGCGAGCCGTTGGGACCAGGCTGCACGTAGATGAACTCGTTGCCCCAGCTGTCGGAGGGCACCTGCTCCCCACCGAACACCGCCGTGAGCCCCTCGGAGGTGGCCGGCGGCTTCTTCTTGCGCAGCATGTAGATCTCGACGCGCTCGTTGACCTTGCCCATCGTCAGCACGGTCGTCTGCACCTGCGACTCGCCGAAGATGGAGAACACGCCGATGGCCAAGATGCTCATCAGTGTCAGGATGATGGCGATGACCACCATCACCTCCACCAGCGACATCCCTCGCTGCGAGCGGCGCCTCGAGCGCCGCGTCAGCGCCCGCTGGACGACTGGCCAGCGCTTCATCAGGTCACCCATGGGGTCCTCCTCGATCGTTTGTGTCGTTCGTTTCATTTGATCATCTGAGAAATGTTCATCATGGGCATCAGCAGCCCGAGGGCGACCACGAACACGGCGCCCCCCATGATCATGATCATCACCGGCGCGAGCAGGGACGTCATGGCAGTAATTGTCGCGTCTACCTGGTCTTCGTAGGCATCCGCGACCACCCGGAGCATGCGCTCCAGCTCACCCGTGCGCTCCCCGATCCCGACCATGTGGGTCACCATGGGAGGGAACTCACCCGAGTTGCGCAGGGGCACCGCGATGGATTGCCCCTCCTGGATGGAGTGCGCCGCATCGCCGACGGCATCGGCGAGCACCACGTTGCCCACCACATCCTGCACGATCCTCAGTGCAGAGATGATGGGCACCCCACTGATGAGGAGCGTGGACAGCGTGCGACAGAAGCGCGAGACGGCCACCAGCCGCGACATCGTGCCGAACACGGGGAACTTCAGCCGCCACGTGTCCCACCGGCGCCGACCCGTCTCGGTGCGAACCCAGCGACGGAAGCCCACCACCACCAAGCCGACGAGCATCGGGAAGGCCCACCACCAGCCCACGAGCACGTCGCCGAAGAAGAACACCACCTTGGTGAGCAGTGGCAGCGCCTCGGCCCCGCCGGGCATGGAGTCGAACAGGTTCCGGATCCGCGGAATCACGAACAGGAACAGCATCGACAGGATCCCGATCCCCATGATGCCCAGCAAGATCGGGTAGGCCACGGCGGAGAGCACCTGGCTCTGCAGCTTCACCTGCCCGTCGGCATAGGTGGCGAGCCGCGCGAGCACTTGATCCAGCGCGCCCGACTTCTCACCGGCTCGCACCATCTGCACGTACAGATCGTCGAACACCTTGGGGTGGTCCGACATGGCGTCGCCGAGCGAGCCTCCTTCGACCACCTTCTCCTTGACCTTGGACAGCACGACCTTGAACTTGGCCTTCTCGGTCTGGTCCACCAGCGCCGACAGCGCCTCGGCCATGGGCACGTGGGCCCCCACCAGCGTGGACAGCTGCGTGGTCATGATCGAGACGTCGCGCGCCGAGATGAACTGAAAGTAGCTGGCCACGTCGATCTGCATGTCGAGGATCGACTCGCCCTGACGGGTGCCCTTGCCAGCCTGGGCGTGGATCTCCGTGGGGAACAGGCCCTGCTTGCGCAGCCTCGCCCGTGCCACCTTGGCGGTGTCGGCGTCGACGATGCCCGCGACGGCCTTGCCCGAGGCATCCAGGCCCTTGTACTCGAAGACCGCCATGTCAGATCTCCGCCGAGGTCACGCGCTTGACCTCGTCGAACGTGGTGACGCCCTGAAACACCTTGCGAATCCCGTCGTCGAACAGCGAGAACATCCCGTTCTCGCGCGCGACCCGGGCGATCTGGGCAGCCGTGGCCTTGTCGATCACCAGCCGCTCGATCTGCTCGTCGGTCTCCAGGAACTCGTAGATTCCGGTTCGGCCGGTGTACCCCACTCCGTTGCATTCCTCGCAACCGGTGGCGCGGTAGATGGTGGCGTTGGACACCTGACGCACCTGCTCGTCGGAGCAGCCCACCTCGCGCAGCTGCAGCGTGTCGGGCACGTACTGCTCGCGGCACTCCTTGCACAGCGTGCGCACCAGGCGCTGGGCGATCACACCGAGCACGGTGTCGGCCACCAGGAAGGGCTCCACGTCCATGTCGCACAGACGGGCGAAGGCCGTTGCGGCATCGTTGGTATGCAAGGTGGACAGCACGAGGTGGCCGGTGAGAGAGGCCTGGACTGCGTTGTTGGCCGTCTCCGTGTCGCGGATCTCGCCCACCAGGATGACGTCGGGGTCCTGACGAAGGAACGCGCGCAGCGCCGACGCGAAGGTCAGCTGGATCTTGTGGTTGACCTGGACCTGTCCCACCCCCGGCGCCTCGTACTCCACCGGATCCTCGATGGTGAGGATGTTCTTGTCGGGGCTGTTGATCTCGGTGATCGCCGAGTACAGCGTGGTGGACTTGCCCGACCCGGTGGGACCCGTGACGAGCAGGATCCCGTCGGGTCGACGGATCAGCTCCCGGAAGCGCACCAGCGTGTTGCCAGCCATCCCGATCTTGTCTAGCGAGAAGACCTTGCCCTTCTCGAGGATCCGCATGACCACGCGCTCACCGTGGCGAACGGGCACGGTGCTCACCCGCAGATCGATCTCGCGGTTGCCGAGCTTGCGTCGGATGCGACCATCTTGGGGAAGCCGCTTCTCGGCGATGTTCAGATCCGCCATGATCTTGATGCGGGCCACGATGGTGGTCTTGAGCTTCGCTGGCCGGCGTAGCGTCTCCTTGAGCACTCCGTCGATCCGGTAGCGGACCACCATCTCCTTCTCGTAGGGCTCGATGTGGATGTCGCTGGCCCGCTCCTTGATGGCCTGCGACAGCACCGCGTTGACGAACCGGATGATGGGCGCTTGGTTGTGGTCGTCGACGCCGATCTCGGCGTCCTCGATGTTCAGCGCCTCCTCGCCCTCCACCTCGTCCGCGGCCTGGTCGATGATGGCCTCGGCGGACTGCGCGGCGCGGTCGTAGGCCTCGCGAGTGGCGTTGGACAACACCTCGGCGGGCACGATCACGGGCCGCACCGGAGAGCCGTACAGCACGCGCAGATCGTCGAGCAGCCGGATGGCTCGCAGATCCGCCATGCCGATGATCAGCTCACCGTCCTCGTCGGTGTACAGAGGCAGCATCCGGTGCTCGCGCGCCAGGTGGTGCGGGAGCGCTCGGATCACCTCGGGGGCGATGCGTTCGGCGTCGACCTCGGTGATCAAGTCCAGGCCGGACAGCCTGGCGTTCGCCCGGGCGGCCGCGAGCTCGTCGAGGGTCTCGTCGACCTGTTCACGCCGAATGGCCATCGCTTACTCCTCTCCCTCGTCGGTGGGCTCGGTGCGGTCCTCGATCACGAGGTCCACCTCGCCCTCGGGGGGCAGCGCCCCCGCGCCCGCACCGGGCTGGTTGCCGCGCACGTCGTCGATCACCGCCTGGATGGCCGAGCGCGTCTCGTCGGACAGCTGCAGATCGGTGCTCACCTCGGTGGGCCCGCGGTACATGGTGGGCTCGTCCACGAAGTTCATGGAGAACCGCAGGAAGTTCTTGAGCTCCTGCATCTGATCGTCGCGGCTGCGCCCGTAGAAGCGGCGCAGGAACTCCTGCCGCTGGGCTTCCTTCACCCGCTGGATCTCGAGCATGTCGTCGGGATCGTCGATGATGTGCGGGGTGAGGAAGATCATCAGGTTGGACTTACGCTCCGTGGAACCCCTCGACCGAAACAGCGCCCCGAGGATGGGCAGGTCTCCGAGGATGGGTACCTTGGACTCGGACTGGCCCTCGGTGGAGCTCACCAGACCGCCGATCACCATGGTCTGGTTGTCGCGCACCAAGGCCACGGTCTGCAGCGTCCGCTCGCTGGTGATGAAGCCCCCGCCAGCCGCCGTGACGGCAGCACTCTGCGCGCTCTCCTCCACCTCCTGGACCTCCACCTCCAGCTCCAGCGTCACGAAGTTGGCGCTGTTGATGCGGGGCGTGACCTTCAGCGAGATGGCCACGTCCTCGCGCTGGAAGCTCACCACGGGCTGCCCGAGGTTGTTCAGGCCGCTGGTGGTGGGGAACGGGATCTTCCGGCCCACCGTGATCTGCGCTTCCTCGTTGTCGAGGGTGGTCAGCGTGGGGTTGGAGATGATGTTGGTGCTGCCGAAGGTCTTGATGGCGTTGAGCGCGATGCCGAAGGACGGCACGGGCAGCGCCTCGGTGAGCCCGGTGGTGGGGTTGATCACGGGCACGTCGACGGTCTGCCCGAACACCCCGAAGGCCAGTCCCGACAGCGCATCCTGGGTCAGCCCCAGCGACGTCGCTCCCAGCTGAGAGCCCACGAAGCCGGTGGCGTCGGCGCTCGGCTGCTGCGGAAGGTGGTAGGCCAGCCCCAGCGTCTCGGTGTCCTCGCTCGACAGCTCCATCACCACGGCGTCCACGAAGACCTGCTTGCGCTCGATGTCGAGCATGTCGATCACCGACTTCACGATCTTGAAGTCGTCGTTGTCGGCGATGATCACGAGCGAGTTCGTGTTCTCGTCGGCGGCGATGCGCATGCCCGAGTCGAAGGCCGCGATGGCCCCACGCTCCTCGTCTTCGCCGGTCTCCGCGGCGGGGGCCTGCCCCCGGGCGTTGGCTCGCGCAGCCGCGCGCCGGGCTGCGGCGGAGCGATTGTCGGTGCCGGTGTTGCTGCTGCCCTCCTGGGAGAGCTGACTCATGATGGTGGCCACCTCTTCGGCCTTCGCGTTCTCCAGCGTCACCACGTGGATCTGCGAGCCGGCGGTGGGGTCCGTGTCGACGTCGAGCTTCTTGATGAGCTCGCGCACGGCCTTGTGGCCGTCCTGGTTGGCCAGCACGATGAGGGAGTTGGTGCGCTCGTCGTCGAGCACCTTCGAGATGTACTTGGACTCGGTGCCCGCGGACACGGTGTCCGTCGACGTCGAGGTGGTCCGGCTCCGGCGCGAGGAGGCCCGGCTGCTGCGAGAGGTGCGGCGGACCCGAGACGCGGGCTCGGCCTCCTGGCTGTTCTCCTGCGTGCCGTAGAGCTCTTCGATGATGCCCTTGACCTCCGAGGAGGAGGCGTGGATGAGCTCGTAGATCTCCATGGACGAGCGGGGCGCCGCCACGTCCAGCTCGTTCATGATGCGGTACATCTTGCGGATGTTGGCCGCGGTGTCGGTGATGATCAGCGTGTTCGTGGGCGGATAGGCCACGATCTTGGCGTCGCCGGGAGCCATGGTCTGGATGACCTTGGACATGTCGTCGACGCGAGTGTTCTCGAGCTGGATGAGTTGGGTCACGTAGCCGTCGCTCGCGCCCGGCTGCCCGACCCCGATCCGGATGGGCTTCTGTCCCGCCTCGCTGGACTTGACGATCTTGGACGTGTTGCCGACGGTGGAGAGGCTGTAGCCAGCGACCTCGAGGGCCGAGAGGAACGCCTCCCAGGCCGCCCGGCCGGGAACGCGCCGGTTGCTGATGATGGTGACCTTCTTGCCCTGCAGCTCCTTGACGTCGCCGATGACGAAGTTCATGTCGCGCGTCTGCGCGAAGAACAACACCAGATCGTAGATCGAGGTGTCGGGAGCGAAGTTGAGCAACACCAGATCGGCGTCGCTGGGGTCCGTGGCGGGCTGAGCCTCCCGGCCGCTGGGGGTGGACGGGGAGACCGTGGTGGTGCCGTCCGGGTTCTCGGTGACGATGGGGTCCTGTGCGAACGCGGGCGTCGATGCGAGCAGCGCCGCAAGCGTGACGATGCGCTTCAGAAGGGACGAATCAAGGTTCACAGGTCATCTCGTGGGAAAGGTAGGAAGGAGTGGGATCACTGCACGTCGTAGCAGAGCTCCACGGGGCTACCGCGACGGGTGATCTCGAAACAGAAGTTGGAGTCGGTCTTCAGCGTGTTGTAGGCGCCCATGGCCGCCTGCACGGAGTCGAGCGACTGACCGTTGACGGCGTGGATGATGTCGCCGTTCTTGATGCCGAGCTGATCCGCGAGCGTGTTTCGACGAATGGCCGACAGCCGATAGCCATCGAACTCCCCGTCGGGGCCGCGGTGCAGCAACGCACGCCCCATGCGACTGATGCCCTCGAGGTCGTTGATGTACTTGTCGAACAGGTCGCGGCTGACGGTGTACTTGTTGTCGCCCGCCTCTTGGACCGCACCATCTTCACCACCCGACGAGGGCTTCGGGGCGCTGGCCCTCGGAGCCGCCGACAGGGTGTCGTCGATGGTGAGCAGCTCGATCTCCCCGTTGTCGAGCCGCTTCAAGGTCACCTGCTTGACCTCGATCTTGATGACCTCGCGGTTGTGCAGCTCGTCGCCGATGGAGTAGCCCCGCGGGTAGGGATCCTCCTCGTCGGCGATCAGCGCGGAGCTGAAGGACTCGGGGCTGGCCACGATGGTGCCCAACAGCCGCACCTTCAGCTCGGAGCGCGCCTCGGTGTCGGAGTCACCCTTGGGGTTGGGGTTCCAGGTGCTGATGACGTCCTTGTCGAACAGGTTCCGACGCATGATGCCGTCGAGGTACTGCTCCACCGTGAGGGCTCGAGGCGTCGCGCTGCGCGCCTTGGCCCTCCGCGACGAGTTCTTCGCCACGGGGGTGCTCTGCACGGCGCCCTCGACGGCTGCGTAGGATCCGATCATCAAGTTCACGGCCCAGGCGCTTCCGCCCGAGAACAACGTGGCAAGGACCAGCAAGGCGATGGGAAGCGTTCGACTCACGACAACCACTCCGACGTTGCAACTGCATGCAGCAAGGACCGTGCCACGGCGACCGTATTATTCGGCGCCTCGGAACGTGCACCCCACTACCTGCTCACCGACAATGTGTCAGGCGAAGGCCACAGGCCGGCCCACGGGTGACAGGTTGTCACGACCCCGGGGTTGTGTCAGCCTCCGACGAGCCCCGGTCGTCCATGTCACTCCCGCTGCCCGATGCCCTCTTCTTGTTGGCGCTCCATCCCACCCGCGGGACGGTGCACGCTGCTGCCTACCGTGCGATCGAACACGGCATGCGGGCAGCGGTCCTGCTGGAGCTGAAGCTGCGTGGCTACATCCAGGTCAAGCGCGACGGCCAGGGCCGCGTTCACCCGGACGCCCCCGAGCCACCGGGCCATGTCCTGCTGCGAGACACCTTGGACGCCATGCGTCGCGATGCGGAGCGCTGCACGGTGGAGGCTTGGCTGGATCTGGTGCAGCGAGAGGTGCCCGATCTGCGCGGACCCGTGGTGCGACGACTGCAGCAGGCCGGGATCCTGCGCGCCGTGGAGCGTGAGCGAATCATGCTGCCCGACCAGATCACCCTGCCGACGGCGGATCCGGCACCGCGGGAGGATCTGCTGGCGGTCGCACGCGCGGCGCTCGACGCGGGGGATGCCCTGAAGCCCCGCCACGGTGCCCTGGTGGGCCTGGTGGTGGCCTGTCACCTCGAGCGGCCGGTGTTCGAGGTGCGTGCGCGCGCGGCCTCGTTGTGCGCCGACTGGGTCGCTGAGCGCGACGCCATCGTACGCACCCTGAGACGAGTGGTCGCGGAGACCGAGGCCGGCGTCTGACCTGGCTAGGTGGCTCCCGTGAGCATCCCCACCACAGCCGCGAGCACCAAGCCGAACTGCATGAGCAGAGACAGGGAGCCGTTGATGCTGCCCATCCGCACCGGGGTGGCGCCCGCCAGGCTGGCGTCGCCCCGGTAGATGCGCCGGCGCTCGATGCGGCTCGTGAGCATGGCGCCCAGGGCGAACGGGAGCCCGAAGCACATCAAGGGCCAGGCGAACAGCGCCATGACCCCCAGCGCCCAGCTGGCCTTCGCCAGCCCGCTGGCGCTCCCTTCTGTGTCTTCGCGGAGAAAGAGCACGCCAGCGACGAGGTTGTAGATCAGGAGGACGAAGCCCAGGCAGGAACCCAGCCCGTACCCCCCATAGAGAAAAATGGGATTGAAGTCGGCCATGCCCCTCCCTATCAAAAAACCGACGGGTCAGTTTTCTATTCAGAAACAAACTGGGAAATCCGCCAACTAAAAGCTTGCTCGCGAGCGCCAGAGGGTCTAGGTATTGGGGCCCGGCGACAGCAAGGAGAGGTCGATGTCCCCCAGCTTCACAACCGTTGCTCAGGCCATTGCCGAGGTCGGACATCTGTTTCCCGACCACGGGTTCGTCTTCCAGGACCTGAAGGGTGCCGAGACCTCCTACGACTTCCCCGAGCTGGAGCGCGAGACCGCCACTCGCGCCGCGGCCCTGCAGGCGCTCGGCCTGACCAAGGGCGACCGCGTGGGGCTGGTGGTGATCGAGCCCGAGGACTTCGTCGTCACCTTCCTCGCCTCGCTGCGCGTCGGGGTCGTGCCCGTTCCGCTGTACCCCCCCATGTCCTTCGGGAACCTGGACGCCTATACGGATCGCACGCGTCGGGTGTTGACCAACGCCGGCGCGAAGGTTCTCGTGGCCTCCGCCCGCCTGCAGAACGTGCTGTGGTCGCTGGTGGACGACGTGCCCAGCCTGCAGAGCCTGTCCATCGTGGAGCAGATGCGCGAGGGGGAGCCGGGCACGCCCGAGTACCCGGAGATCCTGCCCGAGGACCTCGCATTCCTGCAGTACACGTCCGGCTCCACCGCGGACCCCAAGGGCGTGATGGTCACCCACGCGTCGCTGGTGGCCAACTCCAAGGGCATCATCACCGAGGGGCTGCAGCTCGATCCCGCCAAGGGCGACAAGGGCATCAGCTGGCTGCCGCTGTACCACGACATGGGGCTCATCGGCTTCGTCATCGCCCCCATCTGTCATGGGATCCCCATCGTCTTCATCCCCACGCTGCGCTTCATCAAGCGCCCGAGCGTGTGGCTCGACACCGTGCACCGACACCGCGGCACCGCGTCCTTCGCGCCCAACTTCGCCTATGCCCTCGCCACGCGGCGGGTGAAGCCGAAGGATCTGGAGACCTGGGACCTGTCCTGCCTGAAGGTGCTCGGCTGCGGTGCCGAGCCCATCCAGCCCGCCACCATGCGTGCCTTCCAGGACGTCTACGGCACTCATTGCGGGCTGCCCGAGACGTCGATCATGCCGGCCTACGGCATGGCCGAGGCCACGCTGGCCATCACGCTCAAGCCCGCTCCCGAGCGCATGCAGACGCTGACGGTGGACGCCGACCACTTCGCCGAGCACGGCGTGGCCATCGATCCCGCCGACGACGCGACCGTGGTGGAGCACGTGGCCTGCGGTGTGCCCTTCGAGGGCCACGAGGTGGCGGTGCTCGACGAAGACGGCAACACACTCCCGGACCGCACCGAGGGGGAGCTGTGCCACCGCGGCCCCAGCGTGACCAAGGGCTACTTCGGCAACCCCGAGGCCACGGCCAAGGCCTACCGCGACGGCTGGCTGCGCACCGGTGACCTGGGCTTCGTGAACGAAGGCCAGGTCTACGTCACGGGTCGCATCAAGGACCTGATCATCGTCAACGGGCGCAACGTGCACCCGCAGGCGGTGGAGTGGGCGGTGGCCGACGTCGAAGGCGTGCGCAAGGGCAACGTCGTGGCGTTCTCCGTGCCGACGGATGCGGGAGAGCAGCTGGTGGTGGTGCTCGAGACCCGGCTGGAGGACGTGGACGAGCTGGTGAACGGGGTGCGCATGGCCATCCAACGAGAGCTGTCGCTGTCGGTGGGCGAGGTCGTGTGCCTGAAGCCCGGCAACCTGCCCAAGACGTCGTCGGGCAAGCTGCAGCGCCGCAAGACGCGGGACCAGTACATCACGTCCTCTCTGGGCGGGGCAGGCAGTCGTGCCTTCGGCAGCTCGGCCGGTGGGCTCACGCTCGCGCGCCACGTGGCCAAGTCGGTGTGGTCGCGGGCCAAGGCCGCCCTGCGCGGATAGGCACCCAGCCTCGTTCCTCCACCATCGGGAGACCCCATGCAGAACGACGACGAGATCATCGAGCTGATCAAGCAGGCCCTGGCCGAGGTGGCGCCCACGCGCACGGCCGACTTCCAGTCCATCGCCTTGGACACCCAGATCGAGTCCTTGGGTCTGGACTCGATCGCGACGATGGAGATGGTGAACTTCATCGAAGAGAAGATCGAAGAGACCTTCCCCGACGAGGAGCTGGCGAAGGTCCAGAAGATCGGAGACCTGGCCGGCCTCATCAAGGGCGGCCGCATCAGCGCCTCCTAGAAGGCCGTCGACCTAGACCGGAAGGCCCGCAGCCGAAGGCGAGGGCCCAATGGAATTGTAGCGCGACGGAGTCGCGCGGGATTCCGGACCAGCTGAGGGATTCGTGAGCGCCATCGCTATCGTGGGTATGGGCTGCCGTTTTGCGGGAGCCCCGGATCTACACGCCTACTGGGAGCAGATGCTGTCCGGGCAGCATGGCTTCGGGCCGGTACCGCCCGACCGCTGGCCGCAAAAAGCCTTCTACGACCCCAGCCGCCGTGCCACGGACAAGACCTACGCGCCCGCGGGCGGGTTCATCCAGGACATTCGCAGCTTCCCTGCGTTGTTCCTGGGTATTCCACCCCGCCGGGTGGAGGTCATGGATCCGCAGCAGCGCATGTCCATCGAGGTGGGCCTGCAGGCGATCCACGACGCCGGCTACCGGCCCTCGGAGATGCCCCATCGCACGGGCGTCTTCATGGGTGTGACGGCGTCGGAGTTCCGAGTGCTGCTGTCGAGCCGCGTGATCGCCACCATGATGGCGACGGGCCAGCTCGGCGAGGCCGGCGAGGAGGACGCCGAGGTGTTGGCCCGGGCCGTGGAGCACGTGGTTCCCTCACGGCCGTTCACCGCCCCGGGTGCACTGGCCAACATGATCGCTGCAGCGGTGGCGCAGGAGCTCGATCTGCACGGGCCGGCCTACACGGTCGACGCCGCCTGCGCCTCGGCCATCGTGGCGGTGGGCGACGCGGTGGCCCAGCTGCGCACGAACGCCATCGACGCGGCCCTGGTGGGTGGCGTCTACCTGCAGATCACCCCCGAGCACTACATCGCCTTCTCGCGCATCGGTGCCATGAGCGCCCAGGGGCTGTGCCTGCCCTTCGACGCGCGGGCCGACGGCTTCGTGCAGGGGGACGGTGCTGGCGTGGTGGTGCTCAAGCGCCTCGAGGACGCACGCGAGGCGGGCGACCGGATCTACGCGGTGATCGAGGGCATCGCCCTGAACAACGACGGGCGCGGGGACGGCCCCATGGCGCCCGTGCGCGGTGGCCAGCAGGAGGTCATCCACCACGCGTGGCAAGACGCCGGCATCGATCCGGACCCGCTCGGCTACATGGAGACCCACGGCACGGGCACCGACGTGGGCGACGTGGCCGAGCTCGAGGCGCTGCTGGAGGCCTTCGGAGACCGCGTATCCGGCGTGCAGCTGGGCTCTTCCAAGGCCAACGTGGGCCACACCATGTCGGCTGCGGGGGTCGCGGGCTTGATCCGGGCGGCGCTGGCCATCCGCCACGGCACCATCCCCCCGATGGCCGGCTTCGAGCAGCCCAAGGAGGAGCTGCAGCTCCACACCACCCCGTTCGAGGTCCCCACGGCGCCGGTGCCGTGGGAGGCGACGGAGCGTGTGGCGGCGGTGTCGTCCTTCGGATTCGGGGGCACCAACGGCCACGTGGTGCTCCGCTCCCCTCCCGCCACCCAGCGGGCCACCGAGGCCTCGCAGCTCGAGGTGGTTCGGATCAGTGCAGGAACGGCAGAGGGGCTGGCGCGCACCGCCGAGCGCCTGGCCGCCACCCTGCGACGCGACCCTGCACTGTCGGTGGCCAGTGTGGCGCGAACCTGGGGAGCGCGCCCCTCGCTCGCGCATCGCGCGGCCCTGGTGGCCGCCACCCCCTCGGAGCTGCTGGAGGCCCTGGACGCAGTGGCCGAGGGCAGCTTCCCCCGGTCGGGCGCCGTCGGCGAAGCAGACGGGCCCGCGCCCAAGGTGGCGCTGCTCTTCCCGGGCCAGGGCGCACAGCGGCTGGGCATGCTGAGCGACGTGGGCGACCGCTTCGACGTGGTCGCCGAGGCGCTGGCGGACGCCGACTCCGCCGTGTCGGATCTCATGGATCTGCCGGTGTCTCACCTGCTGTACCCACAGCGCCGCGACCAGGCCGTGAGCGAGGCCGACGCCAAGGTGCAGCTCACGGCCACCGAGCACTGCCAGCCGGTGCTGGTGGCTACGGGGCTCGCGCTGTTCGCCTTGCTGCAGAAGGTGCAGGTGAAGCCCCAGGTGGCGTGCGGCCACTCCCTCGGGGAGTTCGCCGCAGCTGCGGTGGGCGGGGTGATCACCACCCGCGACGCCGTGCGCTTCGCCGCCCTGCGAGGCCGCGCCATGTCGCAGGTCTCCGGCGATCCGGGGACCATGGCTGCGCTGATGTGCGACGCCGACACCGCGGAGCAGCTGCTGGTGGAGGGAGCCGTGCTGGCCAACGACAACCATCCCCGCCAGGTGGTGGTGTCGGGCCGGGCCGAGGCCGTGTCCACCGTGGTGACGAAGGCTGCCGGGGCTGGTATCGAGGCGAAGGCCCTCGACGTGAGCCACGCCTTCCACAGCCCCGTGTTCGACGACGTCGACAGCGACGCCCTGGTCCGCCAGATCACCTTCGACGAGCCCAACGGCGTGGTGGTGGCCTCGGGCATCGCCGAGCAGCCCTACGGATCACGGGACGACGCCGTCGGCGTCTTCCGGCGACACATCACCAGCCCCGTCCGCTTCCAGGGAGCCCTGCAGCAGTGCGTGGAGGCAGGCGCCGATCTGTTCCTGCAGGTGGGCGCCGGCGGTCCCCTGGCCTCCTTCGCCCGCAAGGTGGTGGGCGCCGACGCACGCGCGGTCCTGTCGCTGGCGGGCCTGGACGACGCAGACGGCGGGCGCACGGTGCTCGAGACGCTGGGGTGGCTCTGGGTGCACGGGGTGGATCTCGACACGCGCTCCATCACCGCGGACGCTGCCGTGGTGAGCTTGCCGCCGCAGGAGCTGCCGCGAGAGTACTACTGGCCGGTCAAGGACGCGGCCCAGAAGCGGCTGCAGCTGTCTGGCCTGGCCAACACCGCCCAGTCGGTGGCCCAAGGTGCGCAGGTCCAGCAAGACGCTCCCTCCGAGGCGGCCTCGTCGGGCGACGACGTCTACGACAAGGTGGCCGACGTGGTGGCCCGCGTCAGCTCCTACCCGCGCAAGGCCGTGCGACCCGAGCTGTCGCTGGTGGACGATCTGGGCTTCGACTCGCTGATGGTCACCGATCTCGCCACGGGACTGGCAGACGCCTTCCCGGGGCTCGGCGGGCTTCCGCAGGAGCTCATGCTCAACCGACCCACGGTGCAGGCCATCGTGGACCACGTGCGCTCCGGCCCCGACGCAGCCATGGGCGCGGACCGCGACGACGAGCCCCTGTCGGCCCACGCTCCGGTGTGGCGAGCCGCCCCCTTGCCCGAGGGAGCCCCCGGCGACGAGGCGCTGGCGGGATGGACCATCCTGCTCACCGGCCAGCGCGACGAAGACGTCACCGCAGCGCTGAAGTCCGCTGGGGCCACCGTGACCCGCCGGGCGCAACCGGGTGTGGACGCCGTGGTGCATCACGCGTCCTTCGACGACCCCGTTCCCGTGACGGCGGTGCTCGCTGGTGAGCAGCCCCTGCCCGATCCCGCAGCGGAGCTGTTGGGCGTGCTCGACGACCAAGCGGAGCATGGCAATCAGCCTTCGGTGGTGGTGATCCGCCGCGACGACGACCCCTGGACCGAGGCCTTGGCGGGCGTGGTGCGCTCGGCGAGCCGCGAGTGGTCTGGCGCCGTCTACAAGACCGTGGCCTTCCACGACATCGACGCCTCCTTCCGCGCCGCCCGACTGGTGCAGGAGCTGGTGAGCTCCGACACCTCCCTGGACGTGCGCTGGAACGGCGACGGTCGATCCATCGCGGGCCTGCAGCCCCTTCAGAGCACGCCGCCTCTGTTCGAGCCCGGACCAGACCACCGGGTGCTGATCACGGGCGGCACGCGCGGGATCGGCCTGGCCCTGGCGAAGCGACTGCGCGCGACGGGCGCCGAGGTGGTGGTGGTGGGCCGAAGCGCACCCGACGCTCTGCCCGACGGCATCGTGGCGGTGGCCGCCGACGTGACGGACGGCGAGGGGCTCACGTCGGCGCTCGCCGAGCATCGGCCCTTCACGGCGGTGGTCCACGCAGCGGGCGTGCTGGCGGACGGAGCCATCGGCTCGGTGGAGCCGCAGGCCGGAGCGCTGTCTCGCGCCATCAAGGTGGGTGGCTTCGTCAATGCCGTGCTGGCTGCCGGACCCGAGGTGGTGGTGGCCATGGGGATCGGCTCTTGGGCAGGACGCTTCGGCAACCGGCACCAGGCCCACTACGCGGCCGGGAACGCGGCGCTGGCGGGCCTCGCCCACGCTTCGAGCGAGGGCCCACGCCTGGTGGTGGGCGAGTTCGGCCCCTGGACGTCGTCGGACATGGCGGCCACCATCCCCGAGGTGGTTCGGGCCGCCATGCGCGCCGAGGGCGTCGACTTCGTGGGAGACGAGCCCGGGCTCGACGCCCTGTTGGCCGATCTCACGGTGGGCAGTGGCGCGCGCGTCTACGGCCGCGACCTCCCCTTCTGGAGCCGACGGCGAGCGGTGGTCACCGAGCTGTCGACGGAATCGCACCCCTACCTGCTGGACCATGCCATCGAGGGTGTGCCGGTGCTCCCCTTGGCTGGCGCCGCCGACCTCATCGCGAGCGCCGCCTCGGTGCCCCACCCCTTCGAGGTGGCGGATCTGAAGCTGTTCACGGGCGTCACCGCGAGCGAGCCCGTGACCCTTCGCGCAGTGGTCGACGGCGAGCGCGTGCAGCTCCGCATGGGCGAGCGCGACACCCTGGCCTACCAGGCGAGGGTGCGTCCCGCGACGATGCCGGAGGATCCGGACCGGCTTCAGGGCGGTGAGCCACCGGCGGTCGAGCTCGACGCCTTCTACCGCGACCTGACCTTCCATGGCCCTCTGCTGCAGGGGCTCGTGCGCGTGGACGGGATCGGCGACGACTTCGCGCGAGGCGCGGTGCGCAGTGCTGCGCCCTCGGAGTGGATCCCACAGACGAGCCGCACGGCCTGGGCCACCGATCCCCTCGCGCTGGACGCTGCGTTCCAGCTGGGCGCGCTGGTGGTCTGGCAGCGCTACGAGCGCGCGGGGACCCCCGTGGCCATCCGGCGACTGGTGCAGGTGAAGCCTGCCTCCCCCGGCATCCTCACCGTGGAGGCCCGCTACGACCAAGCCGAGGGCGATCGGTTCGAGGCCTCCTTCTGGCTCCGGGATCCGGAGGGGCAGCTGGTGGCGGTGGCGGAAGGCACGGTGGCCGAGATGCGGTCCACCGACGACCCCGCGGGCGACTTCGAGGTCAAGCCCGAGTGGGTGGATCCCTCCCACTGGCAGGAGCTACGGGATCTGGACCAGCGGCTGGAGATGGCGAAGGCCATCGGGCTCGACAACCCCTACTTCCACGTGCACCAGGGAACCGCTCGCGACACCACGATGGTGGACGGCCACGAGCTGGTGAACTTCAGCTCCTACAACTACATCGGACTGTCGGGCGATCCCCGCGTGGTCGAGGCGGTTCAAGAAGCCGTGGCCCGCTACGGCACCTCGGTGAGCGCCTCGCGCGTGGCCTCGGGGGAGCGCCCGTTCCACCGCGAGCTGGAGGCGGAGCTGGCCGCCGCTCAGGGCCAGGACGATGCGCTGGTGTTCACCGCCGGCCACATGACCAACGTGAACGTGGTGGGTCACCTCATGCAGCCCGCCGATCTGGTGCTGCACGACGAGCTGATCCACGACTCCCTGCTGCAGGGCATCAAGCTGTCGGGGGCGGGACGCCGCGCCTTCCGCCACGAGGATCCGGAGCACCTGGAGCAGCTGCTCAAGGAGCTGCGCCACCACAACGAGAAGTGTCTGATCGTGGTCGAGGGCGTGTACTCCATGGACGGCGACCTGTCGGTCCTGCCGGCCTTCGTGGCCCTCAAGGAGCGCTACGGCTGCCTGCTCATGGTGGACGAGGCGCACTCCTTCGGCGTAGTGGGCGAGACCGGCTGCGGGATCGGCGAGCACCATCGCGGCAACATCGATCCGCGCCAGGCGGATCTGTGGATGGGCACCCTGTCGAAGAGCCTGGCCAGCTGCGGCGGCTGGATCGCGGGCTCGGCCGACATGATCCGGTACCTGCGCTACACCGCTCCGGGCTTCGTCTACAGCGCTGGGATCACGGCAGCCAACGGGGTGGCCGCCCTCATGTCGCTGCGGCTGATGCTCGAGGAGCCCTGGCGGGTGCACAAGCTTCAGACCAACGCGGCCACCTTCCACGCAGCACTCACGGAGCGGGGCGTCGACACCGGTCCCGCGCTCGGTGGCTCGGGGGTCATCCCGGCCGTCACGGGCAACTCCATGCACGCCCTGGTGCTCTCGCAGCGCCTGCGAGAGCAAGGGGTGAACGTGCAGCCCATCGTGTACCCGGCAGTGGCCGACGACGCAGCGCGGCTGCGCTTCTTCCTGTCGTCCACCCACTCCACCGAGCAGCTCGTGCACACCGCGGAGCTGGTGGCCACGAACCTGGAGACGATCCGCTCCGAGTACCCCACCTAGCGCAGCGGTATAGTGACCCCGTGATCACCCCTGTGGCCTTCAGCGCCGACGGAGACGGGCTGGCCTGCGTGGACGGGCCCGAGGTGCTGGTCTACGACGGGCGCGGACGCCCGGCGTTCAAGCAGCACCTCCACGACCTCCTGGTGGGGGTCGCCTGGCTCGGTGACCAGCTGCTGACCATCGACGATCGAGGCGGCCTGCGCCGCTGGCGCCGCGCCGACGGAGCGCTGCTCGAGGAGCGCGCCACGCAGACCTCGGCCCGCGGAATGGCGGTGCATCCGCAGGGAAGCATCGCGATCCTGTCGCTGTCATCGGTGGCGATGATCTCCGGGGACGCCGAGCCCACTCACCTGGACATTGCGCGAGCCGCTGCCGCTGGGTTCGGCCCCGACGCAGCCAGCCTCGGCGTCGGCGACGAGTCGGGCACCTTCTGGGCGCTGGAGGTCGCCTCGGGGGCCGCCTGGGGGCAGCTCGCCTTGGAGCACCCCGTACGCGGCGTGGCCTGGTCGCCGGCGTTGACCTGCTGGATCGTGGCCGCGGGACCCGCGCTGCACCGCGTGAGCGGCGACGGCACCCAGATCCAAGGCTCGCTGCAGCACCCCGGCGACATCCGCGCCATGGCCCTGAGCACCGATGGCACGATCGCCGCCGCCCTGGGGCCCGGCGGCACGGTCACCGCCTTCGATCTGGAGCGAGGCGCCCCCGTGGGAGCGCTCACCTCCCCCCGCACCATGGAGGCACTTGCCTTCGGCCCACAGCTCCAGCTGGCCATCAGCTTCGACGACGGCGATGCCAGCTTGATCGACCTGGTGAGCGGCCAGCAGATCCGCACCGAGCCTCACCCCGGACGCGGCCGGAACCAGTGGCGGATCGACAACCGGGTGGACGGTGCCTCGCTGCGGGGCGCCCAGGCCACGCGGCAGGCAGGCGGCCAGCCCATCGCGCGCTACGTGCCGCCGCCCACCGACAGCGGCTCCGGCTGGTTGGGGGGATGCCTCGGCGTGGCCACGCTGCTGGCCGTGCTCACGCTGACGTGCGCCGGGCTGCTCACCGCCATCTACGTGCTGCGCAGCTCGGGCCTGTGGGAGCTCATTCCGTTTCGCTGATCACGCACTGTGGCAGCAGGTTGGCCACGGTGGCCGCACCGATCCCGCTCACGGCCTGCAGCTGCGGACACGACGCGAACGGTCCGTGCTGCTCGCGATGCGCCACGATGGCTGCCGCACGGCGGGCCTCGATGCCCGAGAACACCGTGAGCTCCTCGACCGACGCCACATTCGGATCGATGCGCTCGGGCCGTACCGCCGGTGCCAGCCGCCGGGATCGGTCCACCCGCACCGTGCGCTCGGCCGCCTCTCCGCAGTGCAGCGAGTCACGCAGGGCAGCCAGCGTGCCCGGCCCGATCCCAGGGACCCGGAGCAGCTCCTCGACGCTCTCGAAGGGACCGTGCTCGCCGCGCCAGGCCAGGATGGCCAGCGCCTTGGCGGCGCCCAACCCCGGTAGGGCATCGAGCTGCTTCAGGCTCGCCGTGTTCAGGTTGAGGGGTGCGTCTGCCAAGGCCGGCACGCCCCACGTCGCCCAGCAGACCAGCCACCACACGGCGGCCTACAGCTGCTGCAGGAACAGGGTGCGGTTGGTGTGGTCGTAGGAGCCGCCCCACCACATCCCGCCCGCACGGACCACCTCGTTGTGGAATCCCACGGCGGTCCCACCGTCGTCGATGCGCTCGTGGGTCCAGGTGGCGCCGTTGCGGACCGCCAGGCGCATGTCGTTGTGGTAGCCGTCGAAGTACAGGATGGCGAGCTGCCCGTCCATGTCGAAGATCTCGGTGTCGGCGCCACGCAGATCGCCGTCGTCGATCACCTCGTGGGTCCAGCCACCCTCGATCTGGGTGGCGAGCTTGAGCTGCTGACCGCCCACGTCGTGGTAGGCCAACGCCACACCGTCACCGTCTGGCGCGATGGACGGCCAGGCCCCCACGTCGCCCGTCTCGTCCACGACGCTGCGGGTGAAGGTGGTGCCGCTGCCGCGCAGCAGGTTCAGCGCCTGCGTGGCCTCGTCGCGAAACGCGATGTACTGCGTGCCGTTGCTCACGAACACCCGCGTGTGGCTGACGCCAGGAGCCCGCATCTGCTCGACGCCTTGCTCGTCGAAGTAGGGCTCCTCCACCGAGGTGAACAGCACCGTGGTGGTCCACTGGGAGCCGTCGTAGCGAGACATCCGCACCTCGGCGGTGCTGGGGTCGCAGTGGGCCACCATCGGCTGCCCGTTGCCTCCGATGGCCAGGCTCGCCCAGGTGCCCGCGTCTCCGCCGCCCGCGTCGACCTCCGACAGCGTCCACTGCTGGGGCCCTGCTCGCTGGGCCACCTTCAGCACGCCCGCCTCGGCCTCGTGGTAGGCCACCCACACCGTGCCGTCCGGGGCCGTCGCCTGCGAGGCATACAGCCCGGCGTCCACGGTGTCGAAGCCGCCCGTGGGATAGCCATCCACCCGCTCGTGAGCCCACGACACCGTGCCGTCCTGGCTCGGGTTGCCCACGGCGTAGCCCAGCCCGCCCAGCTGCCGGTCGTAGTAGGCCATCGTGAGCCGCGATCCCGTGGGGTCCACGTCGAAGGAGAGCCAGCTGCCGTAGTCGTTGGGGGCGTCCACCGCCCGATCCTGCGCGGGCTCGGGGAAGTTGTAGTCGGATCCTGCGGCACAGGTGCAGCCGGACAACACCGCCGCCATCACTGCCACGAAGGGCAGCCGCTGGGAACTCACGACAACGGGCATAGCGAGACCTCCGGAGCCGACGCAGAGGCGACGGCGACCTGTTCGGATGGTGCAAGCGTGACATCGGACCGGCTGGGTGTCAACGCCGCCGGTCGCGAGCCGAAGCCCGGAAATCCGCTTGTTCCAGGCCGTACTGGCGCATCTTCGTGTACAGCGTGCGTCGGGTGATTCCCGCCTCGTCCGCCGTGTTGCCCAGGTGACCCGAGCAACGCTCGAGGACCTTGCTCAGGTACGCCCGCTCCACCTGCTCGGTGGCCCGCGTCACGTTGTCCTTGAGGGACAGGTGCTCGTCGACGTCGTAGCCGGTGCCAGGCGCGGCCAGCGTGGCCTTGCGCTCGATCATGTCGTTGGGGAGCAGATCGCAGTCGACGCGCTGCCCCGCGCGAGCGATCACCCACCGCTCGCACATCGCCCGCAGCTCCCGGACGTTGCCGGGCCACGCATAGCGCAGGATCGCCTTCATCGCGGACGGCGCGATGCTCGGAGGCTGAAGCTCGTAGCTCTCCGCGATCTCGTCGAGGAAGTGGCGCATGAGCAACGGAATGTCCTCGGGGCGCTCCCGCAGCGGCGGCAATCGGATCGGAAAGACGTTCAGCCGGTAGAACAGATCCTCGCGGAAGTCACCTGCGGCCACGGCGGCTTCCAGATCGGCGTTGGTCGCGGCCACGATGCGCACGTCCACCTCGACGGGCTCTCGACCTCCCACGCGTCGGAACTGCATCTCCTCCAGCACCCGCAGGAGCTTGACCTGCACGTTCAGCGACGTCTCCCCGAGCTCGTCGAGGAACAACGTGCCGCCGTTGGCCATCTCGAAGAGCCCCTCTCGGCGGGCCACGGCCCCGGTGAACGAGCCCTTCTCGTGACCGAACAGCTCGCTCTCGAGCAGGGTCTGCGTGAAGGCGCCACAGTTCACACCGATGAAGGGCTGATCCTGGCGGTGGGACTTGTCGTGGATGGCGCGGCTCACCAGCTCCTTGCCCGTGCCCGTCTCTCCGAGGATCAGGGCCGTCGCGTCGGTCCGCGCCACGCGCCGGATCTGATCGAAGACGGTGATCATCCGCCGACTCTGGGTCAGCAGCTGCCGGAAGCCGAAGCGATCCGCGGGCGCCGGACGGCGCTGCTCCTCGAGCCCCCTGACGCCTCCGTGCAGCGCCCCCTCCGCCTTGCGCCGCAGCTCGTCGGGCTCGTCGTGGGCCGCCAGGAAGTCCACGGCACCGCGCCGCATCGCAGCCACCACGTCGGAGACGTCCGAGGTGGCGCCCGCCGCCACCACCGGCGCGCCCCGCCCCCGCTTCACGAACAGGTCCACCACCCGGTCCCCGGGCAGGTCCTCGTGCTCCAAGCCGACGACGATCAGGTTGGGACGCAAACGCCCCAGCGCGCCGAGCCCGTCTCTGACGGAGGTGGCCGTGTGGACCGCCCGACCCTCCTGCTGGAGTGCCGTTCGGATCCGATGACGAGCCAGATCGGAACCCTCCACGATGAGGACGCACTCCCCCATCGACACCGATCTTCCTGACGATGCCTCGCGCAAACTCTCCCCCAGCCGCCACGTCCGAGCATGTTCACATGGCCTGCGCCGCTGGTCCAGCGCCTCCAGCGGCGGTACCCCCCATAGGGAAGGTTGTTCGGACCACACCACGTTTCGCCGCACAGGATCGCCCGCCGGCGGGCGAAGAACTCTTAACGGTGGAATCGCATCCCATGCCCTACACTCCCCGACCACAGGAGGACAGCCCGATGAGCGACGACCCGCGCGAGCTGGCGAGGCAGCTGGCGGCCCAGGCCAAGGAGCGGCTGGGCCAGGCGGAGAGCACGGAGGACCCGCGCGCACTCGCCCAACGTCTCGCAGCCCAGGCCAAGGCGGCCGCCGGTGGCGCACCAGCCCAACCCACGGGCAAGCCGCTGACCGCAGCCCAGGCGCTCCAACGCGCCCGCGAAGAGCGCGCCGCGAAGCAGCGCTCCGCACCCCAACCACCTCCCGCACCCACCCCGGGCCGCGCCGCCCTCAGCGCCCCGCGCGACCCCGCCTCCATGCCCCCCGGCGGGCTCGACGTCCGCATGGTGCCCCGCGACCCGGGCGACACCGTGGCTCAGCTCGTGGCCGAGCTGCTGCCGGGCGCCTCGGTGCTGCAGCACGCCGCCATCAGCAACCACGAGGTGTTCCAGGCGCTGTGGCGAGCCCACCTGGCCCGCGGGCGCCAGGAGGGCGACCCGCAGCTCGTGGCCACCGCCAGCGTGTTGCTGTCGGCCGTGAAGCGGTGCCAGCCGGGCAGCATCGCGGCCGCGCGCATCTCGCTTCGGAACCAGGAATGGGCGGCCTGGGTGGATCTGGACCGCTCGCTGCTCCTCGGGGTGGCGCAACCCGCAGACGTGTTCCTGGCCGGCGTATAGCTAGCCGAGCAGCGCCTGTAGCTCGGGCACGTCGAAGGCGTAGGCGGTGTTGCAGAAGTGGCAGACCACCTCGGCCCCGCCGTCTTCGTCGATCATGGCGCGGATCTCGGTGGGTCCGAGGCTGCGCAACACCGACGCGATCCGGTCCCGGCTGCAGCGACACTGCCAGCGCAGGGTGCGTTGCTCGAGCACCCGCAGCGGCACATCCCCCAAGGAGCCGAAGGCCAGCGATCCCAGCAACTGGGTGATGTCGGCGTCGCGCACCCAGCCGTAGCGGTCCCAGAACGCCTCGGGCTCCAGCACCGACACGCCCTCCGCGTCCACCTCGGGCGCGGGGAGCCGCTCGAGCAGCAAGCCCCCCGCTTGCAGGATCCGTCCCTCGTCGTCCTGCCGCACCCCGATGCGGAACACGTCGTCCACCTGCACCGACGACGCCAGGTGCTGTGCCAGCGCGTGCTCCAGGCTGCAGTCCGTCACCGACGTGACCCCGCGGTACAGCTCTCGACCGTCCAGCGACTTCACCGCAAGCAGCGTGCCGTCCAGCCGACCCTTCCGCAGCCGCAGATCCGTGGGCGTGATCCGAGCCCGCAGCTGCCCGTCGGCAGTGACGTCGGCGTAGACCGCGCAGCGAGGCTGCTCTCCCTGGAGCTGCAGCGACATCTGCTCGCCACCCTTGACGTGGGCTGAGTTCAGCGCCGCCGCCACCACGGCCTCCGCCCCCAGACGCGCAGCGTCGCGCGACAGGCCATGGATCTGGCGGGTGTGCTCGGCGGGCCCCGTGGCCTCCACCAGAAGTAGGCGCACAGCGCCATCATCCAGGAGCGCTCGGACGAGGGCTCCCACGGCAGGCTCGGACATGCCACCTCCTATAGAGCCGGCAGCGCACTGGCACGGTAAGGCGCGGCATGCACGTCGACGTCGTCATCCCAGCGCTCAACGAGGCCGCCAGCCTCCCCGCGGTCCTCTCCGATCTCCCTCCGGTACGGAGGGTGGTGGTGGTGGACAACGGCTCCACCGACGACACCGCCGCCGTCGCCGAGTCCCTCGGTGCGGAGGTGGTGTTCGCTCCGAGACGCGGCTACGGCACCGCCGTCCAGGCAGGCATGGCCCACTTGGCTGGCGATCCCCCCGACGTGCTGGTGATCCTCGACGCCGATCACGCGGATCGGCCCCAAGATCTACCGGCGCTGGTGGCCCCCATCGCGGAGGACCGCGCCGATCTCGTGCAGTCGGATCGCACGTCGACGGCGGAGGCCGGGGCCCTCACCCCCGTGCAGCGCTTCGGGAACGGGCTGGCCACCTGGCTCATCCACTGGATGTGTGGCCATCGCTACCGAGACATGGGGCCCTTTCGGGCCATCCGCTGGACGTCGCTGCGGGCCCTGTCGATGGAGGATCCCACCTGGGGCTGGAACGTGGAGATGCAGCTGAAGGCCATCAAGTCCGGCCTGCGCGTACTGGAGATCGAGCTGCCCTACCGTCGCCGCGAGAAGGGCACCTCCAAGATCAGCGGGAGCCTGTCGGGCGCAGTCCGGGCCGGAATTCGGATCCTGTATGCGGTCTACCGGTACCGATAGGCTAGGAGCAAGCACCTCGCCCAGGAGATCGGTGTGCCCCATCACGTGCCCTCGACCGACCAGATCCGAACCGTCCACGTGATGGGCGTCGCTGGCACCGCCATGGCGGCGCTGGCGGGCATGCTCAAGGACGCAGGGTTCTCCGTCACGGGATCCGACAAGGCCGTGTACCCGCCCATGTCGGACTACCTCGAGCAGCTCGGCATCGACGTGATGCAGGGCTACGTGGCGTCCAACCTCGACCATCGGCCGGATCTCGTGATCGTGGGCAACGTGATCCGCGCGGTCTACGAGGAAGCACAGGCGCTGATGGAGCGCGATCTGCCCTACTGCAGCTTCCCCGAAGCCTTCGGCGAGCTGTTCCTGCGAGACGCGCACAGCATCGTGGTGGCCGGCACCCACGGCAAGACCACCACCACCAGCATCACCGCGTGGCTACTCGACGCAGCGGGCGCGAACCCGGGCTTCCTGGTGGGGGGCATCGTGAAGAACTTCGACCGCACGGCGCGCGCCGGCAGCGGCGACGTCTTCGTGGTGGAGGGCGACGAGTACGACACGGCCTTCTTCGACAAAGGACCCAAGTTCCTGCACTACCGACCGAAGACGGCCATCCTCACCTCGGTGGAGTTCGACCACGCCGACATCTACCGCGACCTGGACCACGTCAAGGAGAGCTTCCGCAAGCTCATGGGCATCCTGCCCGCCGACGGCACCCTCATCGTGCGCGGCGACGACGACAACGCCATGGACGTGGCCAAGCTGGCGGGCTGTCAGGTGTGGACCTACGGGCCGGGCCAGGAGTGGGACGGGCGCGTGGACAGCGTCGACACCACCACGGGCACCATGACCTTCACGGTGCTGCGCCGCGGCGAGCCGCTGGGCACCTTCACCAGCGCCCTGGTGGGCGAGCACAACCTGTACAACCAGGTGGCCGCTGCCGCCGCCACTCAGGCCTACGGGATCGAGCCGAGCAAGCTGAAGGCCGGCTTCGACACCTTCGCCGGGATCAAGCGCCGCCAGGAGGTCATCGGCAACCCAGGCGGGGTCACGGTGATCGACGACTTCGCCCACCACCCCACCGCGGTGAAGCTCACCCTCGAGGCCCTGCGCGAGCGATTCGGGCAGCGGCGGCTCTGGGCGGTGTGGGAGCCACGCTCGGCCACCTCGCGCCGCAACGTGTTCCAGGCGGAGTACGCCGAGGCCTTCGGCGCAGCCGACCAGGTGATCGTGGCGCGTCCCTACGATCAGAGCGGGATCGACGAGGCCGAGCGCTTCAGCTCCGATGGGCTGGTCCGAGATCTGGCGCAGCGCGGCGTCGACGCGGTCTGCCTCGACGACGCCGAGGCCATCGCCCAGACGGTGGCCGTGCGAGCCCACCCGATGGACGTGGTCGCCGTGCTCTCCCACGGAGGCTTCGGGGGGCTGCACGGCAAGCTCCTCGAGCTCCTCGAGGCCCGCTTCTCGAGCTGAGCCTCGCCATCGACACCTAGAGCATCGGATCCGCTGCCACACGAACCCCCACCGAGGCACCGCGTGAGCGGCGAGAGGCGGACTGCCGACAGGCCGCTCGAACGGCGCGTGAGCTCGCGTTGCATCCCCCTCCTCGGTTCACGCGCCGGGCACCATCCGTTCCGATGGGGTCCACCGCGGGGCCCTCCAGGAAGGCGTCCACGGGCGGCTCCAGTTGCTCCGTGGCATCGGCGCACCACTCCCCCACGTTGCCGAGCATGTCGTACAGGCCCCATGCGTT
>JAHQVJ010000002.1 GCA_019634415.1 Myxococcales bacterium | reverse complement strand
CGTCTTGTTGATCTTCTCGTTGATCTCCGAGACCTCGCGCACCCAGTTGTGGCGCTCGCGATGACTCATCTCCAGCAGTGCATCGCGGGACCAGTGAAAGTGGTAGGCCAGGAACGCTACCTCCTTGAAGATGCCTTCCAAGGGGTAGCTTACGATTCCCCCAGGCGGCCGAACTCCCGCTCGAACTGCGAGCCACACTCCGGACACGTCACCGCAATCGTCGCGTCGTCCTCGTTGATGCGGTTGTACAGCTCCTCGAGGAACCGCAGATCCCCGGCGAACAGGTTCTCCACCACCGCCGTGTTGACCTCGGGCAGATCCCCCAGCCGCGTGATCACCCGCGCCAGCAACACGATGATCAAATAAGCGCGGTTGCGCTGCACCCGAAGGTCGTTCAGCGGCGCGATCTCGTCCTTGGCGTTGGCCAAGCGCATCACGCCCTCGCGATGCACCGTGCCTTCCTCGTCGACGTAGCCGCGCGGTAGCACGAACTCGTACTCGGTCTTGAACTCCATGAGACCGACTTCCTCCCAGGCGAGTCACCGCCAGGTACACCAATTCACCCCGCCCGTCGAACCCGGACCCACGAGGCGCGTGAAGAGAGATGGCTGTTCCTGAGAGCGATTCGTTCGAAGGCAAGGAGCCAGGCGGGAAGCGTACGCACGTACGCGACCAACGCAGCGACGCCGAATCCGGACGAATCGCACCAGGAGCAGCTACGCTCTCTCGATCTTTTCGCAGGTCAGCTCGATGGTCTCGATGGCCATGCCCGCCGTGTCGGAGTCGTGATCCGGCACCTGCCACTTGCACGGCCAGGCCTCGTAGAAGTTGTACTGCTGCACGATGGTCTCGCCGTCCTGGTCGAGCACCGTCAGCGTGCCGCTGCGACGATCGATGACGCCGTCCTCGATGTTCTTGCGCCACTTCCACAGGTCGTCCGACGCCGTGAAGCCACGCTCCAGCACGATGTTGCCGTACGTGGTGCGACCGGGCTTCTTGCGGACGACGAGGTCGTTGCCCTGCTTGAACTCGATGACCTCGGTCTCCGACGCCATCCCGGACACGTTCTTGAAGCCACCCAGGATGGTCTTCGCGTCCGGCGTGACACCAGCGATTTCGAGGAGAAAGTTATATGAACCGTAAAGATCGTCAGTTGGCATGAAAGGGATCCCTCACTAGTTGTTCGACCCCCTCGTTGGAGCCAACGAGGGACCAGCGGGCACGGTGAGCTTAGCACCTGTGGGTGCTTCGAGGCAGCTCGAAGCGTAATGAGATGGCGGACCGCCGGATGGCCGGCGGCCCCCCGCCCAGACCTAGGCCTCTTCGATCAGGGACCCGCCGTCCCACTGACCGATGGAGAACACGACGAACTCGGCGGGCTTCACCGGGCTGATGCCCACCTGCACGTTGACCTGGCCTGCGTCGATGAGGTACCGCGGGTTGGTCTCCGAGTCGCACTTCACGTAGAAGGCCTCCTCGGGCGTGGTCCCGAACAACGCCCCCGAGCCCCACACGCGCAGCAGGTAGGCCCGCACGTCGCGGTTGAGCTTGCTCCACAGGAACTGGTCGTTCGGCTCGAAGACGGCCCACTGCATGCCCTGCATGATGGACTGCTCGATCATCACGAACAGACGCCGCACGTTCACGTACTTCCACTGCGGGTCGGACTTGGTGGCGAGCGTACGCGCACCCCAGATGCGAATGCCGCGGTCCTTGAAGATCCGCACCACGTTCACGCCGCGGTCGTTGTACTGACCCTGCTCGAGACGGTTGATGTTCTGCGACAGCCCCGTGATCCCCATGAGGATCTCGTTGGCCGGTGCCTTGTGCACACCACGCTCGGCGTCGACCCGCGCGAACACACCGCAGATGTGCCCCGACGGAGGCACGTGCAGCTCGTTGCGCTCGGCCTTGATGAGCTTGCGCCGCAGCACGCTCGGCACGTCCAGATCGGGAGCCTCGCCGTTGAACCAGCTGGGCTTGGTGATCTTGACCCAGGGCACGTACATGGCCCCGAAGCCCTTCTGCGAGGCGGGGATGTCCATGTCGCCCGTGGACACCACCGGCCCGTCGAGGATGGCGAAGCGGTCCTTGCGGGTCTCGCAGTGCTCGAGCATCTCGCGCTGCTGGTTGAAGGTGAGGCCCGCCGCCACGTGCAGCGCCAGGTCGTCACAGTCGTCGAAGGAGTACAGACCGAGCTTGTCGGCCTGGTTCTCCCGGATGCTGGTCTCGAGGTCGCCCGTGCCCATCAGGTAGACGTAGGCCTTGCCACCACCGTTGTCGTAGAAGCCGTTGACCGACGCCACGAAGTTGAAGACGCTGGGCTCCGACAGCCAGGTGCGGAAGGCCTCCTTGAGGTCGTCGTCTTCGGTCAGCGCCTCGAACACGGCGTCAGCTGCCTCGTCGGGGTCGGCGATGTCGCGTCCCACGAGGTCCTTGATGGACCGGTTCTCCACCAGGTACTGCGCGTAGTAGCTCTGCAGCCAGCGGAAGAACTCGGACTTGTTGTAGACCGCGAAGGGCGGCACCGAGTACTCGCCCATGAGCGAGGTGCCCTGCGCCGACTGGAACTGGTAGCCGTAGGCCTCCAGCAGGTCCTTGGCGTTCTTGGGCTGCGGCTTGTCGATGGGGAACTGGGAGTGCACCGAGTTGAGCATCTCCTCGACCAACGCCTCGTCGGCCGTCACCACCTTGCCTTCCGTGCTCACCACGGTGTCGGGCACCTCCACGGACTCCTTGCCCACGGTGATGCGCGTCTTGCCGGCGCCGCCCTTGGCGATGCTCGGCTTGTGCCCGTTGAGCTCCATGAGACGCCGCAGGTCCTTCAGCCCCGTGCGACGCAGGCGGAAGGCCGAGGTGAGCGCACTCACGGCGCCGTCGGCCTGGCCCGGCGCGATGGCACCCTTGGTGTCGACGAGCTGCGGCACCACCTTACCGGTCAGCGACTGCCGGCCGTCCGTGGCCTGGATCGCCACCGCATCCACGGTGGGCTTGTGCGAAAAAAGGCCCAAGAACCCAGCCACAGAGGTGGCCACGGAAGCGATCGGGCGCGCGCCGGAATCGACCTCCCGGATGTAAACGCCTGGGGTTTGGTAGTCCATTCCTGCTAATCCTCGCTGTCAGATGGTTCGTCGAGAGTTCGGTGACCGAAGCCCTCGGGCCCGATCTGGGGCATTCCGGGGGACTCGGGGACCTCCTCGGAGGCGGGACCGCCACCGGAGACCCCTTGGGGCATGCGGCCCGACGGCCTAGTGGTGGGCGGAGGCTTCGCCATCCACGGATGGGCGGGGCGCGTGGTGACGCGCGTGGGCGGACCGGCCACCATGGAGCCGCGCATGGCACACATGGCTCGGTACGTCACGAAGGGCCGGTAGGGCGCCTCGTTGATGGTGAAGAAGTTGATGGCGTCGCCCACGGTGAGATCGTCCACCAGGGCCAGCGACACCTTCTCCATCTCCACGTCGCCCTCGGCGTCGGCGCTCCAGGGGCGCCCGGCGGAGTCGAGGGTCTTGCCGTCGGGCAGCTGGTAGCGCCGGGGTCGGTACACGAGGTGGGTGGCCTCGTTGAGCCGCATGAGGGTGAAGCCCATGAGGCGCTCGGCCTCGCTGCGGAACCGGCTGTGCACGGAGAGCAGGTAGTACAGGTGCAAGAAGAGGGGCGGACGCTCGAAGAGCAGGTCCTCGTCGATCTCGTTGCTCGTGGCCCGCGACAGGGTCGACGCACGCCACTTCTTGACGTTCATCAGGCTCTCGTTGCGCGCCACCCGGTACATGTAGACGTAGACCACTTCCTCGCGGTCCTTGGGCACGAAGGACAGGTCCTCCTCGATGCGAGGAGGGGCAATGCCCTGGGCCTGGAATCCGTCGAGGAGCCAGCGATGCAGCGCCTCGGTGACCTCGCCGATGAGGTTCGCCCCCTGCACGGGGCCGCGCTCGAACCCCTCGGGCATCAAGCGAGTGGCGTCACTCACCGCCACCTCCGCGGCGCTTGCGCACGCCGAGGGACACCCGCTCGAAGCGGCCGACCCTCATGGGCTGGGGGTTGCGCACGATGCGCGCCAGCAGCGGCGCGTTCGGTCCCACCTGCACGTGCCTCGCCGTGGCGTTGGTCCGCACCTCTCCCCGTGCTGCCTCCGTAGAGCCGAAGCGATCGAGGCGGCGGAGCCGCGCCAAGACGCGCTCTCGTGCGGAGATGGGTCCTCCAGGGGGTCGGGGGCCTCATCCTCATCGGGGTCGGGTGCAAAGATCAAGGCTCGGTGGCAGGATTCGGTGCAGAGCCGCAACCGAGGCCTGATAGGGTCGACGAATGCAGGATGGACGGGCCAAGGATCCCCGCGCCAAGGGTGGGCGTGGCAGCGGACGGGGACGCGCCGCAGCCGCGCGGGCGGCGCAAACGATGGTCTCGGGACTGGGCAACGAGGAGATCGCCAAGCGCCTGGAGGGGGCCAACGCCCAGCGCGACGAGATCGTCGCCCTGATCGAGGCGCGCCTGAAGGGCGTGCGCGACACCCAGCTCGCCGAGGTGGGCCTCACCGAGCGAGGCGCGAACTGGCAGCACTGGCGCGAGATCGCCGACAGCCACCTCACGGAGATCTCCAGGCCGGAGCCCACCCGCTGGCACCGGGTGGCGCGGGCCTACGAGCAGGCGCTGCAGGCGGTCTGCCGCGGCGATCTGGACCGCGGACGGCAGCTCGCCCGCCGAGCCCTGGAGATCGAGGGTGAGCTCACCGAGCAGCTGACCACCCTCGCGCCCTCCCCCGACGCCACGGGCGCGCTCGACGGGGGGCCAGCGGTGGCGGCGGGCACGGCGGTGCCGGCCGGCCCACGCGATCTCGTGCACGACATCCTGAACACCACGGCGAGCATGCCGCACCCCAAGAACAAGCCGCGGACCGCCGACCCATGGTGGACGGCGGAGCTTCAGGACGAGGACGACGATGACGACGAGCCCTGAGCCCCTGCGCGAGTCGCTGGAGCGCCTGGTGGCGTTTCCCACGGTCTCGAACCGCCCCATCACGGCGCTGGCTGCCCACATGGCCCAGCTCGCACAGGACGTGGGCATGCGGGTGGATCGCTTCGACGATCCGGACGACGACGGCAAGTGCACGGTCATCGCCACCGCGGGCCCCGACGACGACACCGAAGGGCTGACCATCACGGGTCACATGGACGTGGTGCCCACGGAGGGCCAGCCCTGGTCCTCGGATCCCTTCCGCCTCACCGAGCGCGACGGTCGGCTGTACGGGCGCGGCACGGCCGACATGAAGGGCTTCCTGGCCGCCACCATGGCCGCGCTGGCGCGGATGGATCTGGGGGCGCTGGACCGCCGCCTGGCGCTGGTCTGGACGCACGACGAAGAGGTGGGCTGCCTGGGCTCCGCGAAGATGGTGGACGCCTGGCAGGAGGAGGGCCGCCACCTCCCCAAGGCCTGTCTGGTGGGTGAGCCCACGGGCTTCCAGATCCTGCGCATGCACCCGGGTCACGTGGCGATCGAGCTTGCCTTCTCCGGCACCGCCGCCCACTCGAGCCGCCCCGATCTGGGGCGCAACGCCATCGAGGCCGCAGCCACAGCCGTCGCCGCCATCCGAGACCTGGCTGCCGAGCTGGCCACGGAGCGCGCCGATCTGCCCGAGATGGAGCGTCCGTGGGTGGCCGTGAACGTGGCCGAGATCGGGGGCGGCAGCGCCATCAACATCGTGCCCGACCGGTGCGTGGTGCGGCTGGGCTACCGCCCGCTGCCCGGCATGGATCCGCTGCTGCCCTACCGCCGCATCCAGGAGCGCTTGGCCGAGCTGCCCCACGAGGGGCACGTGCTTCGGGTCACGCCGGCGATGCTCACGGAGCGAGGCACGGGACTGGAGCAGCTGCTGCTGGGGCACGCCCACACGCCGCAGCTGGGCTCGGCGGGCTTCGCCACCGACGGCGGCAACCTGTCGCGTCTGGGGTTGCAGCCCCTGGTGTTCGGCCCGGGCTCCATCGACGTGGCCCACAAGGCCGACGAGTACGTGCCGCTGGACGCGCTGCACCGCGCGGTGGACGTGGTGGAGCACGTGGTCCGCCACCGCTGCGGGGTCATTAAGGCCGATTAAGAGGGAGCGAATCGCTCGGTCCCCTACGTGCTCCTACGAGCCGGCCACGAAGGTCGCGCCCCGAGGAGAACGACCATGGCCCTGCCACGCCCCTTCGCACACCCCCACCTCTCGATCGCGCTGGCGGGCATGCTCGCTTGGCCTGCGTGCACCTCGGGCACCGACGTCGAGCCCTCCGATCCGGTCGACGTCGTGACGACGCCTCCGACCGAGAGCACGGCAGACACGGGCCTCGAGGACACGGGCCTCGAGGACACGGGCCCCGTCGAGGAGATCTCCGAGGTCCAGGTCTTCCTCCTGGCGGGCCAGTCGAACATGACGGGCCGTGCCGACGAGCTGCTGCTTCCCGCCCACCTGCAGCAGGCACAGGCCGACGTGCAGCTCTTCTACAGCGGAGGCGGCAAGCTCGATCCGGAGGTCTTGCTGCCGCTGCAGCCCGGGAGCGGCACGGACGTCGGCCCGGAGGTCTCGCTGGGTCGCACGCTCGCCGACCTGTCTGCCGACGAGTCCATCGTGCTGATCAAGCACGCGGTGGGCGGAACGAACTTGGTCGACGACTGGGATCCCGTCACCGGCCCGCAGTACCAGACGTTCTCCGACACCGTGTCAGCCGGACTGGCTGCCCTCGTGAAGGAGGGGCACACCCCGGTGATCCGTGGTGTCGCGTGGCTGCAGGGAGAGGCCGACGTCCGGCTCGACCGCACCACATCGGAGTACGCCGCCGACCTGGCCGAGCTCATCGAGGCCGTTCGCGCGGACTTCGCACCAGGTGACGAGCTACGCTTCGTCGTCGGCCGCCTCTCGGACGTGCAGTTCACGAGCCCGGACCTACAGGTGAGCCGAGAGGCCATCCAGGCAGCGCAGGACATCGCAGCGGCGCTTCCCAACGTGGCTGTGATCGACACCGACGGGCTGCGGACGTTCGACGTCGTGCACTACGACGCACAGTCGCAGCAGACGCTGGGCACCCTCTTCGCGCGTGCGCTGCTCGACGAGCCACAGACGTCCGACACCGCCCGCTTCGACTTCGGGGTCACGGGCCAAGCGCCGGATCTCGAAGAGCCCGGGTGGACCCAGCTGCAGCTCTCCGAGAGCGGCAGCTCCCAAGCGATCCAGGCCGTCGATCCTGCCACGGGGTGGACCGTGACCCTCGAGTCGGCAGGCTCCAACGTCATCGGACGCAACCGCTCTCCGCTCGATGCCCAGGTCGACAGCGGCTTCACCCTCGAGGCCGTCTACGTGGACTTCATCACCGGCTGGGAGCACATGACCATCGGCAACCTCGATCCTAGCCGGTCCTACGACGTGCAGATCATGATGTTCGACGACGACGGTCAGCTCGGACGCACGCAGACGCTCACCCACACCGGCGACGACGTCGAGCTCGGCACCACCGATGGACCGGGAACGGCTGGGGAGGGTCAGCTCACCGACGACCTCGTGTACTCGATCACGGCCACCGAGCTCACCCCCGACGCCGACGGCACGCTCACCTTCCGGTGCGCCAACAGCGGCACCAACAACCGCTGCCTGAGCAATGGCGTCGTGCTCTCCGAGAACTGAGACGGCTCCTCTCTCGCTGTCACCCAACTCCGACCCCGTGGAGCCACCCATGCGCCCGACTCGTGCCCTGATCACCCTCGTGCTCGTCACTGCCTGCTCCGGCGAGGCCGACCAGCCCCCGCCAACTCAGACGATCCCCTGCGTGCCCACGGAGGAGGTCTGCGACGGGCTCGACAACGACTGCGACGACCTGATCGACGAAGATCCCACCGACGGTCTGACCTTGTACGCCGACGCGGACGGTGACGGCTTCGGCGATCCCCTCGCTCCCTCGGTGCAGTGCGACCCCTCGCCCGGACTGGTGGACAACGCCGAGGACTGCGACGACACCTCGGCCGACATCCACCCGACCGCCACCGAGATCTGCGACGGGCTCGACAACGACTGCGACGCCACCACGGTCGAGGCGGGGCTCGCCACCTTCGTGGACGCCGACGGCGTGCCCACCGACGTGACCGAGGCGCTCGAGGGGGAGCCCGACGCTGTCGCGGCCCTCACCCTGGACGAAGCGGGCAGCCTCGCGCTGTGCGAGGGCACGTGGTTCGCCCGGCTGGAGGTGACCGCCGACGTGGAGATCGGTGGGTTCGGATCGCCCATCGTCGACGCAGGACTGAGCGGAGCCGCGGTGGTCTTCCCCACCGACGGGATCACCTCGACCCTCGAGGGGATCACCTTGATCCACGGCACCGGAGACGTGCGCTGCGGCGACACCGACAAAGGCAAGCCCGAGCTTTGCGGCGGCGCGGTGTGCGTCTCGGGGGACGTGCAGCTGACCCTGCGACAGATGGTGCTGCGCGACAGCGAGGGCGCCTCGGGAGGCGGCTACGCGCAGCAAGCTGGCATCGTGGTGATGGAGCAGGTGGAGATCACCGACAACCGTGCGGAGGTAGACGGCGGCGGCATCTTCGTAGGAGGCACCAGCCACCTGACGCTGGCCGAGTCCTCCATGGTGCGCAACGACGCCGGCGAGGACGGCGGCGGACTGTACGCCGAAGACGAAGCAGAGATCGAGGTTGTCGACTCGGAGATCACAGACAACACCACCTTGGACTTCGGCGGAGGCATCGCCGTACGGAGCGCGATGCCGGTCACCGTGGGCGACTCCACGATCGCCCGAAACAGTGCCACAGAAGGCGGAGGCGTCGATCTGGAAGGAGGCGCCATCGTGCTGTCGAACACCTCGGTGGTGGACAACACGGCCAGCGACAACGGCGCTGGCGTCATGATGGTCGGGGGGGAGATCGAGGGCCCCATCGTGGTGTGCGAGGGCACGCCGGGGGCCCCCACCGGATTCCACGGCAACCAGGTGGCCATGGACGGCGAGGTGAGCGACGACGACGTGGGCGCCATCGCGGTCCTCAACGGGGTGTTCGTGGCCGAGGACTGCGACTTCGGCGAGCCGAGCACAGACACCGACAACGCGCCGAGGGACTTCAGCGGAGGCGCCGACGGCCGAGGCGACGAGGTGCTGTCGCTGACCTGCCACGACCAGATCTGCACCACCGACGACGTCTTCCGGCTGCGCACCGCCCAATCCGACGATCTGTGTCTGGACGCCAACCGACCGAACGACACGCCCTTCGACGGTCAGTCGTTCCTCGACAACTGCGATCCCGACGTCACCACCCAGTTCTGGACGCTGGCCCCCTTCGATGCCACCTTCTCCACCCTCGAGAACCCGTTTCGACTCGATGGCACCTGCCTGGAGGGCAACCGTCGCGCGTCCGGTAGTAGCGAGGGCGGCAACGCCTTCATGCAGAGCTGCACGCCGCTGGCCGGTCAGCGCTGGGAGCCCGTCTCGGACCCGAGCGGGATCCGCCTGACGAACGAGTTCCTCGGGCCCGACACCTGCTTGGATGCACCCATCGACGAGCCCGCGTTCATGAACGCGTGTGCACAGACGCCGAGCCAGCAGTGGAACCTCGAGCGCATCAGCGCCAGCACCCTTCCCCCCCTGGACCTCTTCGACTGAGGGGCTCGTGCGGAGGCTCGCCCCTCACTCGAGGGTCGTCGTCTCCGTGCGCTGCAGCGATGCCGCCGCGTTGAAGCCAGCCCGACACGCTGGCGACAACCCGTCGATGTTGGAGGCGCAGCTCAGGAACCGCTCCAGCGCCACCTGCTGCTCCTCGCCGCTCTGCGGCCGCCCACAGTCGAAGTCGCGCACCGAGGCGCTGTCCCCGACGCAATTGAGGTAGGCCCCGATCATGAGCTCCTCGTTGTTGGTGCACTCGAGGAGCTGCTGGGCACACTCGGGGCGATCGAAGGACACCTCGCAGTCCATGGCCCGGTCTTCGAGCTGCTCACACAACGCGTCGGCATCGACGCAGCCCACGGCCAACCACCCCGCCCACACCGCTATCCACGACGCTCTCACCGGATCACCTCGCTGCTCCCCAGCCTACACCGCCGCCCGCGACAGGTGAGGCGCCGCCGCACGACGGATCTCCTCCTGCCGAGGGTGGGCCCCGTCCACCACGACGGCCCGGCCCGCCACCCACACGTGGTCCACCCACTCGGGGGTGGCCACGAAGGCGGCCGCCTGTAGGGGCGGCACTCCATCGGCTGCCGTGCGGCGTAGATCCACCGCCACCAGATCAGCGGGCTGCCCCACGGCGATGCCGCCCCCCGCACCACCGAGCGCGCGCGCTCCCTCGGCCGAGGCGCTCTGCAGCAGGCGATGGGCCAACCCGTCCGGCTCCCCCTCGGGGGCGAGCACGTTGCGGCGCCCCGCCACGGCGCGACCGTGCAGCTCCAGGCAGCGCGCCTCCTCGAACAGATCGATGCGGGCATGGCTGTCGCTGCCCACACACAGCGGCAGCCGCAGGCGTGGCTCCATGGGCAACCAGCCGTCGCCCAGGTCTTGCTCCGTGGTGGGGCACACGCACACCCGAGCCCCTGCCGCGGCCAGCCGATCCACGTCTCCCTGCAGCGGCCACGTGAGGTGCACCGCGGTGAAGCGGTCGTGCACCAGCCCGGCGTGTTCCAGCACCGCCGTGGGGGAGCGACCGTGCTCCGCCAGGCAGGCCTCGTTCTCCGCGGGCTGCTCCGAGACGTGGGCGTGCACCACCCCAGGCCAGGCCGACAGCGCCGCGAGCCAGGAGGCGTCCAGCGCGCGCACGGAGTGGGCGGCCAGCCCCAGGCGCACCCGGGGGTCGGACTGCAGCGGCTGCAGGCGCGCCAGCGCGTCGAGCACATCGGCGGGGGAGCAGTCTGCAAAGCGCGCCTGATCGGGGCGCAGGGCCGCTCCCGGTCCGCCGCGGGCATACGCCACGCGCAGCAGCGTGATCCGGATCCCGACCTCGGTGGCCGCTGCGATCACTCGCTTGGCCAGCTCGTCGGGGTCGGCGTAGGGCGTGCCGTCTGCCTGGTGGTGCAGGTAGTGGAACTCGCCCACGTGGGTCACGCCGGCCAGCGCCATCTCCAGGAAGGCCAGCGCGCTCACGGCCTGCACACCCTCCGGATCGAGCCCGTTGGCCACCGCGTACATGCGATCGCGCCACGACCAGAAGTCGTCGGAGCCCGCCGCTCGCCACTGCACGTGGCCCCGGAAGGCGCGCTGAAACGCATGGCTGTGGGCGTTGACCAGCCCGGGCAGCAGCACGCGCCCCGGCAGGGCCACGTCCACGGGGTGGCGCCCCGCGGGGTCCACGCCTATGATCGAGCCGTCCTCGACGACGACTGTGTGTCCGATCTTCAGGCCCTGCGGTGTACACACCGCGTCCGGCGCAATCACGGTCATGCCAGTGGACATAGCAGGAGGATGCCATGGCGCGAAGGGGCAAGGGTCTCGGCGAGTCCACCGCCGACCGGCTCATGAGCCGCATGGGCTCTGGGCTACACCGCCGCTCCATGGAAGACGGAGGGGAGGTCTTCATGGGGCGCATGGTGGATCGCGCCATGCGTGCCATGGGCGGCGACATGCGCGGCTTCGCGCTGCACGGCTCGGTGTTCATGCCGTCGAGCTTCGACGCCAGCGACCCCGCCGATCAGGCAACCTACGCTCACGAGCGCCTGCACGCCTCCGAAGGGGACGGTCGCGGGGTGGGCCGCATGGGCCGCAACCCCGACGCCGAGGAGGCCCAGGCGCGGGACCTCGAGCAGATGGTGCTGCACAACCTCCAGTCCGGTCAGGACTTCATCTCCGCCATGGAGACGGCACGCGACCAGGCGCAGGCCTCCACAGGGGGAGGCGGCGGCACGGAGCCCCAGGTCACCGACGAGGACGTGCTGAAGGCCGGCTACCAGGCGCTGCGCGGGCAAGGACTCACCCACGAGCAGGTGGTGACCCGCCTCCGCGACGACGTGCTCCGCCGCCTCGAGGAGCGGCGCGAGGGAATGTCCTACCGCAGCGCCACCCCGTCGGTGGGCTGACGCCGTGTTCACGGACCTCGCGCGCCGACTGAGGCGCCCGGATCTACTGCTCCTGCGCGCCGTGCGTCGGCAACGCGCACGCCCCGCCATGCGCGCCAAGGGGCAGTTCTGGGGCTCTGTGATCACCGACGACGAGGTGGACGCGCTGCTCCGCTCCCACGGCGAGATCGACTACCCCGTCGGCGCCGACGGCCTCGACGACGTCATCGCCACCAGCACGGCCTACCGCGACGACGAGGAGGGCGGGCGCTTCCCCGTGCTTCGGCAGCGCTTCGGCCTCGACGCCGACGCCGCCGATCTCGTGCTGCTGTCCCTCGCCCCCGAGATCAGCGCTGGCTACGGCAAGATCTTCGCCTACCTCAACGACAACCTGAACCTGCCCTACCTCACGGTGGACCTCGCCACCCGGGTGCTGCGCAAGGAGCGACAGCAGCGCCTGATGCTCCAGCGACAGCTGCTGCCCGGCGCTCCCCTGATCCGGAACCGCCTGCTGCTGCTCAACCCCGCCGACGGGATGGACACGCACACCAGCCGTCGGGTGCACCCAGCGCCCTCCGTCCTTCGCTGGCTGCTGGAGGCCCCCGGGGCGGTGAACCTGGCCGGCATGACGCCTCTGGACACCACGCGGGTGCCCTTCGTGCCCCAGGTCGCCAAGGAGCGCCTCGTTCAGGTCGAGGGGGCTCTGTCCCACCCCATCACCATCGCCGTGGTGGGGGGGACCGCGGGCGTGCGGGAGGGCGTGGCCATGGCGGTGGCGCGACGGGCCGGGCGCCCCCTGGCGCGGGTGGACGTGGAGCGCGTGCGCAGCGTGCTCAAGGACCCCTTCGATCTGGTGCGCGATCTGCGCCTGGACGCCACCATCCCCTACCTGGTGAACCTGCCCAGCACCACCGACGAGCCCCAGCTGCGGCTGCAGATGCTGGCGCTGGGCACCGCCCTGGCCACCCTGCCCTACCCCGTGTGCGTGGGAGGGGCGGATCGCAGGGCGCTGGCCGCGATGCTCGGACCCGATCGCCCCAACGTGACCGTGCCCGTGGGCCGCTCCACCCAGGAGGAGCGAACGGGAGCCTGGGCGGAGGCCCTGACCCGGCGCGGCTGGAACGCCGAGGAGAAGGCGGAGGCCGTGGCCGAGCGCTTCCACGTCATCGGCGGCACCACCATCGACCGCGTGCTCGACCGCGCCCATGCCGAAGCCGGGGGCCAGGAGCCCGACGTGGAGGGGCTGTGGGCTGCTGCGCGGGAGGCCGCCCGACCCGAGTTCAGCGGCCTCGCTCAGCGGATCGTGCCCCGCTACCGCTGGTCGGATCTGATCCTTCCCGACAAGACCATGGGCCAGCTGGCGCACCTGGAGCAGACGCTGGCCCAGCAAGAGACCGTCATGCACCACTGGGGGGGCAGCCAGATCCGCCCCCGTGGCTACGGCATCAAGGCGCTGTTCTCGGGCGCGCCGGGCACCGGCAAGACCATGTGCGCCGAGGTCATCGCTGGGTCCCTGGGGCTCGATCTGTTCAAGGTGGATCTGTCGTCGGTGATCAGCCGCTGGGTGGGCGAGACGGAGAAGAACCTCAAGGAGATCTTCGACGCCGCAGAGGGAGGCAGCTCCGTGGTGCTCTTCGACGAAGCCGACGCCCTGTTCGGCTCGCGCGGCGACGTCAAGCAGGCCCAGGACCGCTTCGCCAACCAGGAGGTCAGCTTCCTGCTGCAGCGCCTCGAGGTGTTCGAGGGCTGCGCCATCCTGACCACGAACCTCCAAGAGAACATCGACGAGGCCTTCCTGCGGCGCTTCGGCGCGGTGGTGGAGTTCCCGCTGCCCACCGCCACCGAGCGACGGCTGCTGTGGGAGCGCGCGCTGCCCCGACATGCACCGCGAGGCGACGACCTCGACGTCGACCACCTAGCGGAACAATTCAAGCTCGCCGGCGGTTCCATCGTCAACGCCGCCCTGAGCGCGTGCGTGGTGGCGGCCGCCGAGTCTTCGCCGGTCACCATGACCCACGTGGTGCAGGCCATCGCCCGGGAGCTCTACAAGATGGGCAAGCAGGTGAACCGCGTACACTTCGGGGCGCACTTCGACCTGGTGCAGCACATCGTGTGATCCCCGCAGCGCGGGACTGGAGAGCTCGTGATCCCCTGGATGCTGGCCGCGTTCGCCCCCTCCGCCGACGCAGCCCCCACCCTCGACGACGTGGCCCGAGCCGCCCTGTCGGTCAAGGACGACCCCTTCGATCCCAAGTCGCGCGAGGGGTTCTTCAACTCCACGCGCCGCGACTGCAGCAACTTCGTCAACGACACCCTCGATCGCGCGGGCTTCGGCTACACCAACCTCAACAGCAAGGGTCGCTGGGAGGTGGCCCAGGCCGAGGGACGGGCCGTGCGGGTCAAGCAGGGCGGCAAGGTCACGCCCTGTCCTGATCCCGGTCAGATCGCCTACTGGATCGACACCACCTACGCGGGCCAGGGCATCTCCCACGTGGGCATCGTGGCGGCGGTGGACACCTCCGACCGCCGCTGCCGGGTCACCGTCGTGGACCATCGCGGCGTGAGCCACGGGCGCGCCGGCGTGCGGTCCTTCCCCATGGACCTGACCCACCCCGACGACGTCTCCGTCGACGGAGAGAGCGTCAATCACATCCTGCGCTACAGCGACCGCACGCTGGCCGCGCAGCTGCTCTACGGCTTCTCCACGCCCGCCCCCCTCGACGGCGCCCAGCCAGCCCTGATCGCCGACGCCAGCGAGCCCGATCCGGAGCCACCGCTGGCGGACGGAACCGCCACGGCCGCGACCAACCCCAAGGCCTCACGACGGGCGCGCGGACGCCTCGCAGAGTCGCTGAAGGCCGGACACGCGGGCGCCTTCCACGAGCAGCCCCGCGGTATGCGCACGCTCGACGCCACGGAGCTGCGGATCCTGCGCAACCTGCTCTTCGCCAAGAACCACCTGCCCTTCTCCGACCGGGTGCTGCGCTGCGTGTACGGGCAGCAGGAGTGGTACGAGCCCGTCGCCCAGCAGACCCCCGATCTCGCCCTACAGGGCTTCGATCGCCTCGACAACGCTCTGATGAACCGGATCCTGCGCGAGGAGCGGTCCCGCAAGAAGAGCAAGCCAGCCGACAACCGACTGGCTGCGCTGGTGGACTGCGAAGAGGCTCAGGACGTGGTGGACGACGCCATCAAGGGCAAGGCCAAGGTCTTGCGCGAGCGGTTCAGCCTGCAGGTGGTGGCCTCGCTGCTGCCGTCGGAGCGTGACGTGGTGATGCGTCATCTGGTGGACCGCATCGAGCGCAACGCGAGCAAGCCCCAGAAGACGGTGGTGGTCATGGCGAACCTGTTCGATCTCGTGCGCCACGTGCCCTCACCGACCCCCAGCGACGTCAGCGACTGACGCTCACTGGGCTCGGCAGACGAGCTCGGTCCCGTCTCGGTCGCACACGTAGCGGGACCCGCCCGACAGCGTGACGTCGGAGCGGATCGGCATGTTGGGCGACAGGGGTGCCTCGATGTGGCAGTGGGGGCTGTGGGGCACCAGGCTCACCAGCTCTCCCTTGGCGTGGGTCGTCTCCGTGCCGCCGCAGTGCACCGACAGCGTGAGCGCGCCGGGCACCCGGATGGTGATCCGGCCATCGGGGGCCCGCGCCGACACGCTGGCCTGCGGGATGGCCAAGAAGGCCACCCCGCCCACCACGATCGCCACAGCTGCTGCCCAGATCCCCGCTCGTGCCGCCACGCTCCACCTCGGGCTCCTCTGTGGGTCGGCACCAGACGGGCGAGCTTGACCCTCCCTCGGATCAGAAGGTGACACCGACCCCACCGGTGAGCCCGAACGTGAAGAACGGAGCCCCCACCGCGAACGCCCCTCGGTCTGCGACGAAGAGCGAGTCGTGGAAGGGCGCGAGCACCCCGGCGAAGGCATCCACGTCCACGAGCAGCCGCGTGCGGCCCGGGCCCGAGTCCGACTTGCCCTTGTCGTCGTCCTTGCCCAGGGCCGTGGTCAAGCCTCCGTGGGCCGTGATGTCCACCGCGTGCGGCGCGTTGGTCCAGCCCACGCGCAGGTAGCCGCGCGGCCCGAGCCCCACCGCCGCATCGCGCCCGAGCACCACGCCGACAGTGGCGTAGATCAGCCGCTGCAGCGAGCGACGTCGCAGGGCCGTGACCTGCGCCGCCCGCGTGCCCGGCTCCCCGTCCGCAGGCTCCCCGCCGCCTGGCGCGACGCAGCCGGCGTCGCCGCCCACGCAGTCCACCTCCACCACCTCGTACACCGGGTTGCCGTTGGTCTGGTACAGATCGATGTAGGAATTCTCCCCGTCGATCCCGATCTTGAACTGGGCTCCCACCGCCATCAGCAACCGGTTGTAGTGGCCCCGCAGCTGCAGATCGAAGGGCACACCGTCCACCACGGGGGAGAACGTCGGCAGCAGCTCACCCGCCAGATCATCTGGACTGAAGGGTGCATTCGGGTTGTCTGCCTGGTCCACCAGCGCCTGCTCGAGGTCCAGCGGATCCGGATCTTGCACGTCGAAGGTGGAGAACGCGGCCCCGGTGGACGCCACCAGCGCGAAGCGCACGGGGAAGCCGCCGGTGTTGTCCTGCACCAGCGTGAGCTGTGCAGCGTCGCGGTCCCAGCGCCACAGGAAGATCCGCCCCGGTGCCACGGAGCCAGCGAAGGGCACGGCGATGTAGACCTCGGACGCCGGGTGCAGCTTGGCGTAGATCGACAGGTAGTTCAGGATCTCCCCGGACAGCGGCGGCGTGCACTCGTTCGGGTGCGTCATCAGCTGCTCCTGGAAGTCCAACCCCATGGTCTTCCAGGCGTTCTGGCGCACGAAGTAGAAGCGCTCGAGTAGGCGGTCCAGATCGAGGCGCTCCGACAGCCCGTGGCCGTCCTCGCGGGCCAGGTACACGTCCACCCGCCCCAAGGGAACCTCGAGGATCCCCTCCGGGTGCGTGATCACCACCGGATCCCCGTTCACGAAGACCTCGAAGTCCTTGGTGAACTGCTCTCCGTCGAACTCCCCGTCCTGGTCGTCGAAGGACAGGTTGAGCAGCTGGAAACCGCCGGTCTCGAGCTGGTCCTTGTAGTACCCCACGGAGGACCGGATGTTCTGGTCGCCGAGCTTCGACATCAGCGAGGGCTCCTGGAACGCCAGGGCCCCGGCCAGGTACCAGTAGTAGTTGACGGTGCGCCCGCTCACCTGCTCGTAGAAGGGTGGCGAGCCGGTGTTGGTGTTCTCCGCCGCGTAGCCGATGTAGGCATAGAGCAGGAACAGCGGCTCCCGCAGCTCCGGGCGATCCAGGAACCAGATCTGATCGGCCAGCTCCCGCAGCTCCGTGGCACGCAGGCCCCACGTCTGCTCCGACAGGGCGCTGTACGGGATCTGCGACACCTCGTCCACCGCGTCGAGCACCCGACCGATCACGTCGTCGGGCACCACGGCCCGCTGCTGCCGGTGGGAAAGGTTGCGGTCACGCTCCTTGCGGCCGGCCTGGTACAGATCCACCTCGGGGTAGAACTTGGCGCCGGGCCGGGCGATCCGGTTGCGGATGTTCCGCTGGAGCGCCTCGTTGCTGTAGTCGGTGTCGGTGCCCTTCCACCTCAGCACCACCACCCGGGCCCGACGGCCGCGCTGGCTGTCCTCGAAGGCCTTGAGTCGCTCCTCCATCGCCTTCTCGGACTCCGTCTTCTCCTTGGCGATCTCCTCGCCCACCGTCTCGATCGGGTCCTTGCCGTCGCCGCCGAAGGGACCCGCGGTCGCCACGGATCCGGTCAGCCACACGAACATCGCACCGAGCACGCTCATCCCCATCGGGCACACCCCTCCGCCGGTCGCATATGGGATGCGCATCTTGGCATGTGCGCTCGATCAGCGACAGTTCGCGGTGGCACCAGAGAAGGAGCACAGCTTGGAGTCGCCGCCGCGCACGCTGGTCTTGGCCGGGGGGCCGCCCTTGAAGTGGGCGGTGCACGGCGCCCTGGGCACCCCACTGACCTTGACCGACGCACCCACGAAGTCCACGCGCTGACGAAAGCGCGGCTGCTCGCACACGATCTCCACCGAGGTGAAGGGCGGCGATCCGGCCTGGAGCGTGAGAGAGACGGTGCCGGGACCACTGGCCGGTCGAGGCTTGGGGCGGGGCGCCACGGGAGCGGGCCGAGGGGGCGGCTTCGGGCGCCTCGCACGTCCACCGGTGTCCACCGGAGCACGCTCGGGAGCCGGGGTGGCGACCTCGACGTCGCGGGAGGCCGTCTCGGAGCTCGACGACACCACGCCGTACACGGTGAGCACCACGGTGATGGCCAACACGCCACCGACCATCAGCATGAGCCCGAGCAGCACGGCGAACACCCGGTACGACTGGGCGCGCCCACCATCCGCCGACGACGGAGGAGCCTGCATGCCCGGGGGAAGCGCCGCGGGTCCTCCCGGCGCCGCAGCCACGGGGCCAGCAGCGACGGGGCCACGCGCAACCGGGCCTTGGATCCCCACGGGCGGAGCGCCAGGAGGCGGAGGCCCGGGAGGAGGGGCTGCGGCAGCACCGGGCGGAGGGCCCATGGGTCGTGGCGCAGCTGCCGCCGGCTTGGCGCCAGCTGACTTCTTCGATGGACCCGCAGTCAGCGGGGCCACGGGCTTGGGCTTCGAGAAGAAGGTGGTGTCGCCCGGCGGTGGCCCTTGGCCGAGCTCCGGATCCGCCTCGGCATCCACCACCGGCACCATGCGCAGATCCTCGCCCGAAGATCCCACGCTGCGCCCGGTGACGGGCGGCTCGGCCGGCGGAGGAGCCGGCTTGTCGGCGCTCCGGCGCGGCCTCGCGGTGGCCGTGGGACGCGGCCGGGAAGACTGATTGAGTCCGTCCACCGTGGGCCTGGGCGGCGCGGTGGGACGGGAGCTGTCGTCGTCTGCTGCCATGAGCGAGCTCCCCCCCGCAGCGGGTCTGCGCATCCTATCTTGCCAGCCGTGCAGCGGGCCTTCGGGTCCGAAGGCGTACTCGCAGAACTCGGCGAGCGCCCCACGCGCATCCGGGCCGCGGCAGTGCCGAAGCGCATCCACCAGCTCCCGTCCGTCCTCGGGGCGGTCCTCGGGTCGGGGCGCGAGGCACCGTCGGAGCACGCGGTAGATCCGCGGCAGCGTGGCCATGCCCTCACGCACGACGTGCTGGGTATCGCCGGCCTCGATGCGGGCGAGGAGCGCATCCACCTCGGCGTCGGAGGCATCCTCGGGCACGCCGTACACGGCCTCGCCGGTGATGAGCTCGAACAGCACGAGGCCCACGGCGAACAGGTCGCTGCGGTGGTCCACGGCCAGCCCACGCGCCTGCTCGGGCGCCATGTAGATCGGGGTTCCCGCTGTGTTCCCCTGGTGCTGGTGCGACACCGCAGCCAAGCCGAAGTCCAGCACCTTCACGCGGCCCGCCGGGGTGATCATCAGGTTGTCGGGCTTGATGTCGCGGTGCACCAGCTCGAGGGGCTCCCCGTCGGGCCCCACCGTGCACTGGGCCTCGTACAGACACTCGGCCAGCTCGCAGGCCACCTCGAGGGCCGCCTCGGGCCACATGGGCTCGGAGCCACCGTGCGTGGCCTCGATCAAGTGCCGCAGCGTGACCCCCTGCACGTGCTCCATGACCACGGCCATGTCGCGGTCGAGGAACTCGTACATGCGACACAGCGCGCGGTGGCGTACGCGCTGGAGCAGCTCGAACTCGTGCACGAGCGTCTCGAAGGTGCGCATCGACCAGTCGCCGCGCAGCTGCTTGATCGCCACCTGGGCCACGCGCGCCGGCCGGCCCGGTCGAGCGGGCACCTGGCCCTCCGCCAGCCACACCGCCCCGTACTGACCCGCCCCCAGGCTACGCGTCACCTGGTAGCCGCCGATCACCTCTGGTCTCGTTTGGACCTCCTGCGCGCGCCACGAAACAGCGCGCGGCGAGCGTTGAACATGGCGGGGCTCCAGAACTGGAGCAACAGCACCAACCCCAGGGCTGGGATCAACACCACGAAGGTCGACCGGAAGGGAGCCTTCTCGTGCCATCGCTGCCCGAGCTCTCCGCGCTGCCCACGGGGTCCGTCGATCCAGCCGCTGGGCAGCACGTCGAACTCGGTCTGCGCTCGCTCTCGGAAGCGCAGCTGCAGCTTCACGGGGAAGCTCCGGCGATGGTAGAAGTTGTCGGGCGCTCGATACCAAATCTCGTACCATCGATACCGAGTCGCAGACGCCGCCTCGAAGACCTCGGCCAGACCCCTGGGCTTGCGCTTCACGAAGGCGCTGCCCGCTCCCGCCTCGGCGATCCACTGCATGCTGACGTGGTCGATCCCCGCCTCCTCCAGCGATGGATCGATGAGGTAGTCCCCGTAGCCGCCGCACAGGCCACGAGGGGTCACGGGTCGGTTCAGGCCGCTGGGCTTGCCCTCCTTGCGGTACGGCACCCCCAGCCCGACGGTGTAGATCGTGGGTCGGGTGGCGCCGCCTTGACTCGTGCGCACGTCGCGGATGAGATCCACGGTCTTCTGCAGGCGCGGCACGTTGCTGGCGCAGGTGTCCAGCGCCCCCTCGTTGTTGAAGCCATCGGTGAGCACCACCACCGTGGGCTCGGCCCCCTTCACGGTCAGGAACGTGCGGATGGCCTGGGCGTCGAGCAGGTCCGTGACGGCGTACTCGACGGCATCGTACAGGTGGGTGTAGCCGCCGGATCGCTTGAGCAGGTGCGTGCGCACCGCGCGCTCGTAGCCGGTGCGGGTGGTGAGGATCTTCGGCGGTCCACCATCGATGCCCGTCACCTTGCGGGAGAAGCGGAGCAGCACCACGCCGGTCTTGGTGTTCTCGTCGGGGAAGAACCCCTCCACCACGCTCGGACGGAGCAGGGCGCTGCGCACCTTGCGGATGCGCTCCTGGCCGTTGGCGTGCATCGACGTGGAGCCATCGATGAGGAGGATGAACAGCTGCCCGCTGGCCATGGCCTCGTGGGGAACGAGCTGAACGTCCTCCTGGGGCGCGTTGCCGTGCACCACCTCCACCTGCTCCGAGCGCAGCGCGCGAGGCAGCTCCAAGCCGGACTCGGGATCACGAAGGCGAAACGACACCTTCAGCTCCCCCGACGCCCGGTCGGCGGCGGGCAGGCAGGCCTGCAGATCGTCGACCAGACCGTCGAGACACTCCCGCTCGTTGGCCATCACGTCGATGCGGACTTCGCTGCCCTGCATGGGGCGATCCTCCGTGATCCGGTACGCCGTGCCGACGATGGGTGCGGGGAACTCGGCGGTCTGACACGCAGCGAACAGCAGGGCCCCGACGATCATTGCTCCTCCCGCGGGAGCATCAGGAACTCCACGACGGTCTGCTGAGCCTCGCCGAGCAGCACGCGATCCTCCATGCGCAGGGCAGTCTCCAGGGGCGACGGACGCACGGGATCGTAGCTGAGGTCCACCCGCTCCAGCAGGCGCACCACCTGCGTGGGCTGCTGGGTGAGGCCTCGCACCGTGTAGCGGCCGTCCTCGTCGCGCACGAACGACACGTGCATCTCCGCGACCCCCCGATCGGCGGGCAGATACAGATCGAGCCCGCGGGGGAAGTGCCCCACGAAGCGCTCGGCAGGGGCCTGATCCGGCTCGAACACGGGCACTCGCAGGCCGTAGCGCTCGGCGGACAGCACCCGGATCCAGCCGGCGTACAGCTCGTCGGGCACGCCCCAGCACAGCAAGCCGTGCAGGCCCCCGAACACACCGCTCGCCACGGCGCTCGCCACGTAGAGGTCGCCGCCGAGCTGATCGTAGTGCCCCAGCGCGTGCCAGCAGGCCCCGCCGAACGCCCCGGCCACCAGCCCCCCACCGACGTGGGCGAAGGCCACCTGCAGCCAGTCCGCCCACGGGAGCCGCGCCGTGCCGTCCGACTGCGCCTTGGAGAACCGCCGCAGGGCCCCCGCGCGGATGCGTCGCGCCCAGAAGGCGCCGAAGCCGGCCCAGCCCCCCGCACTCAGCCAGGCGAACAGGTGGTAGCGGAAGGAGACGAAGGAGGCATCCGCCAGGAGCGTGTCGGTCCCCTCCGAGGTGAACAGCGGCAAGATCAGTGCGAACAAGCCGTTGAAGCACCACATGCCCACGACCGCGATCACCGCGGCCACCCCGCCCCAGCCCACGCGGTCCCCGATGGGCCGTCGGTGCAGCGCCCCCTCGGCGGCCAGGCTGCCGAAGGCCACCCCTCCCACCAAGGTGCCCAGGAACAGGATCCCGTCGAAGCGCTGCGACCAGACGAAGCCCAGCGTGCCGTAGGTGAAGGCGGGCATCCAGACCACCACCAGCTGCGCGACCCACCAACAGATCAGGCCCGTGGCGGCCAGCACCAAGGCCACCACGGTGTGTCGCCACGCGGTGTAGGGAATCAGGTAGATGTTCACGGGTCTGCCCGGGGCCGCCCAGATGTTGTGCGCACGCCCTCGCCAAGTCAACCTCACCCGCCTCGCAGCGGCGCTGCGCTGGCGGATCAGGTAGGAGTGTGGGCCCGTGTCAGGGGGATCCGTGCCCAAGACCGTCACCTTCCTCGAGCTGGCGCCAGAGTTCGGCGGCACCACCTTCGGGCCCTTCGAGGGCGTGGAGATCCGGCTGGGCTCCGATCCGGCGCAGAACGACATCACGCTGCCGGAGTCGTTGGGCGTGGTGTCCGCCCACCTCAAGCTCCTGCGCCAAGAAGACGGCAGTCTGATCCTCGCGCCGGTGGATCGCGCGGCGCCGGTCTACCTGTTCCGGCCGGGCACCTTCGAGCCCAAGCTGGTGACGTCGCCCACCGCCATCCGCAACGGCGACGCCTTCAGCCTGGTCACGCCCGAGGGGCCGCGCTTCACCTTGATGGTGGAGGGCGATCAGAAGGCCATCGCCGAGGCCGCGCGCAAGTCCCAGGGGCCAGCCTGGGCCCGCAACCTGGAGAGCTCCCGACTGCGTCGTGGGCTCATCGAGGAGATCCGACGGCGCGGCTTCGCGGCGGTGGTGAGCACCAGCATCGGCAACGCCGGGATCCGTGCGTTCTCGATGATCACCACGGGCCAGATCTTCCGGCCCATCTACATCGTCAGCGGGATCATGATGCTGTCGGGCTGGCTGTTCGCGGGCACTGCAGCCTGCGGCGCCCTGCGCTTCAACAAGCAGAAGAGCACCGTGGTGGAGGATCTCTCCAACTGCAAGGACCAGCTCGAGGTCTCGGGCGTGGGGGGTGTGCCGGGGAGCGGTGACCCCACCGTGCCCGATCTCACGAGCCGCGTGCTCGGCGACGAGGACTGGAAGCACACCCTCGAGGGGGATGCCGAGCTGCAGCAGGCCTACCGGGAGCAGCTCAAGGCGGTGCTGGCGCAGCGTGCGCGCTACGGCTGGGCCTACGAGCAGCAAGCCTCGCCCTACACGCGCTTCAAGGCGGCCCTGCAGGGAGCAGGTCTGCCGCCCTCGCTGGTGCGCGTGCTCGCCTTCGCGGCGGTGCAGCCGAACTTCGAGCGCGAGTGGTCGCTGGTCAACGACTCCGAAGAAGAGGAGGTCTGCGGCCGCGGGCCCCTCGACCTCACCTTCCGCCAGGCCACCAACCTGGGGCTGCAGGCCCAACCCGACGCGCTGGTGGAGCGACAGGTGGCGGAGTCGGGCGACATCACGATGCAGCGCTCGGCGCTCGATGCCACCGTGCGCGCCGCCCAGACCGAGGAGCGCGGCTACCCCGACGGGCGCGTGTCGTCGCGGGGGGCGGACATCCAGGGCGGCATGCAGTGCCTGTACGTGGAGGGCAGCGACGATCGCACGGACCACAACAAGGTGGCCGACAGCTTGATGCGCAAGCTGGGTCCCTCGGCCACGGCCCTGCCGGACCAGGGCGAGTTCCACTGGATCGCCTCGCGACTGTTCACGCTGTTCGCGCAGGACTTCAGCGCGGTGAGCCTCGAGCAGCTCGACTTCGACGCCCGCGCAGCTCCCTCGGTGAAGATGTCCACGCTGGACATCAAGGACAGCCGGCGCAGCTTCGCCATCCGCTCCGCCGCGCGCCTGATGGCGCGCGCCACGGCCGTGCCGTGCTTTGCCCGCTTCGACAAAGACGCCGACGGCATCCCCGAGTGGTTCCTGGAGCAGCCGCCGATGCTCGGCAACTGCGCCATCCTGAAGGCCTACGTCGAGTACAACCGACTCGACTGACGGCAGCGATCGTCGTCAGCGCCGCCGGCGCGCAGCCACCGCCAGCAGCAGCAGCGCTGCCGCAGCGGGCGTTCCGCTCGAGGTGGCGCAGCCCGAACCGCACGGCCCACCACCCGGGTCGCCCGCGAGCTCCGAGGCGGTCTTGCAGTCGTCGCAGCCTTCGTTGTCGTCGTCCACCATCTCGGTGGCGGTGTCTTCCGGGTCTGCGGGCTCCTCGCCCGTGTCGACAGCCCAGGCAGAACACAGGATTGCCATCCAAACGGTCAAGGGTCCTCCGGGTTTGAATCCCACGCTGGGCCGCATTAACAGCCATTGTCACACCTCGCCGCGGGGGCCCCGCGAGAGGACTTGGCGCTGTGGCCACCGGGTCGTCACGCGCCCCCAAAGGAGCGACCATGTCGAAGCAGGCGACCATCGCCAGCCTGATCCGTACCGCTGCGAAGAGCGAGGCCGAGTTCGTCGACACGGTCGACAACATCTTCGATGAAGAGGATGTGGACCGTATCTGGGAGTTCTTCGATCGCCTCAACGTGCCGCGCAGCCAAGGTGCCGAAGGCACCGACCTGCAGGCGCCGCTTCCCGTGCTCTCCGGGCCATCCATCGTCCGCGAGCTCAACTTCCAGGAAGAGGTCAAGGTCGCCACCGGCGTGCAGCGGTACCTCGATCGCCACGAGCGCAAGATCAAGTGGCACGCGGGCCATCCGAGCCTCGAGGGCGCCGACAACGTGTTGCTGCTGTTCCGCGCCGCCATGATGGTCACGAACATGCGCCTCGTGCGGCTCCGCAAGCTCCTCGCCACCAAGGACGAGCTGTCCCCCATCGAGTGGTCGGGCGCCCGCACCCTCATGAACAAGAGCTACCTGTCGTTCCGGAACTTCCTGGCGCTGGTGGCCGGTGACTGGATCGACGCCGTGCAGACCACGGTGCCGCGGGAGGAGATGACCGAGAAGCTCGGTCGCTTCCACGAGCTGGTGGACGGTCAGATCCAGCGCCTCGAGAAGCTCAAGGAAGAGATCGAGGAGCGTCGCCGCGAACTCACGGTGCTGCCCGAGGGCCACCCGCCGGTGAAGCCGCCGATCTACTTCCACGGCGACCTGCTGGGCAAGGGCCCCTGGAAGCTGTACTGGAGTGCCGTGAACGGCAAGGCCCACGACTTCCGCGAGGCGCTCGCCTAGAGCACCGCTCAGGATGCGACAGCATTCCGGAGCTGAGCTCGATCGAGGTCGGCCGAAAGGCCGACCGGACACCGGGAGGGAGCAGGACACAGGGGCCTGGCCATGGCGCCGTCGAAACGGGCCTGGAAGGCCCGACGGTGTTGTGGACAGGTTT
>JAHQVJ010000105.1 GCA_019634415.1 Myxococcales bacterium | reverse complement strand
GTTGGTACGCATGGCGATGGCCGTCAGGCAGGTCACGTCCTCCCGCAGCCCCACGGAGGCGTCGTCCACGAGGCGCAGGCGCGGATCTCCGAACGACTGGCGGGCGGCGACGTACAGCGCGATCCCCGGCGTGTGCGCGGTGGGCACGTACAGCCGATCACCCTGCGGCGTGTGGGTGCTGACCATGACGGACAGCCCCCGTGCGGTGGCCATCCGATGGGCTCCCTGGGCAGCGTCTTGGGCGAGGGGGAAGACGTGCAGGTGGCGGCCGGTGTGAAGCTCGCTGACGAAGCCTCCGTTGAAGCAGACCACGGGCAGCCGGATCGGCAGATCCAGCAGCACGCTCTGCATGCTGATCACGCTGCGGGCGCTCGCCACGGTGAAGGGCACGCCTCGATCCAAGAGGCGCTCGAGCGCGCGGCGGCTGACGTCGGACAGCCCACCCTGGCGATCGAGCAGGGTTCCGTCGAGGTCGGAGACGAACAGCGTGGACATTCGCCTGCCTATCTCGTCGGCGTCACCCAGTAGAAGCCACCCACCACCATGCGCCCCACGGCCTCGGCGGTTCGACGGGACGCCGCGTTGATGCCGTCGATGGTTCCGGCGAGCACGCCGTCGATGCGGGTCGCCAGCGCTCGCTGAGCCTGGGCTGCGTAGCCGTGCCCCGCATGCTCTGGCGCCACCACCTCCTCGAGCACCACATGGGCCGTCCACTCGCGGTCGACGCGATGTTGGGCCGCGATCAGGCCCACCCGCTCGCCGTTCCCTCGGTGGATCCAGCCCGCGGTGCCGGCGTTCTGGGCGTCCTGCAGCTGCTCCTCGGACACCACCTGGAGGTGGGCCGGGATCCAGGGGCGCTGCTCCGTCCAGGCGGCGTGCGTGGCGCGAACGTAGGCGACGGCAGCTTCCACGTCCCGGATGGGCTGCAGCGTGACCTGGCAGGGGCCGTCGCGGACCGTGGTGGTGGGGGCGGCGTACAGGTGCTGGTCGACACTGACGGCCAGCGCTGGGTGCTCGGGCTGAGCGGGGCCTCGCACCCGGGCGCGGTGTGGGCGGAAGGGCGCGTAGGCCTCCATGGCTGCGTGGACGGCGTCTGCCATGTCGATCGGGCCGCTGGTGGCCACCAGATCCACGAAGGGGTGCGCCACGTCGGCGCCGCGCATGCGGATGCCCGCCAGCAGCCAGTGCTCTCCCACCGGCACCCAGCGCTGGGCGTAGTCGGTGTCCACGCGGCCGGGCACGGGGCAGTGGTGGCGAAAGCGAGCCGCCCAGGCGCTGTCGCGACAGCGCTCGTCCTGGTCTCGCAGCCACGCTGCGGTGGGTGCACGCACCTGCTCCTCGTCCAGCCAGTCCCAGGCCTGGGGATCGAGCTGCGACAGCAGCATGGCCTGGGCCTGGACGAGGACCTCGGGCGGCACCTGGTCGGTGGGACCGCCTACAGGACGTCTCGGTCGATGGGCAGCAGTGCCGCGCCCCGCATCCGCAGGGTGTTCGGGTTCTGCAGCCAGGCGATGACTCGGAACCGTCGAGGTCCATCCGAGGGCAGCCCGAAGCTCACCTGGCCCGTCCCGGCCGGTACGGTCTTCCAGCGCCGGACCACGTTGTCGTGCTCGAGCAGCGTGCCGTTGTTCTCGCCCGAGGTGGGCGTGTTGGACAGGCCGGACTGCACCACCACCAGGTGCAGCTCGGCCGCCGCGGGGGGCTCCTGAACGTGGTAGTCGATGGCGATGTCGCCGTCGGCAGGCGTGTCACCGAGGCCCAGCCACACGCCGTGCGACGGGGTGGCGTCGAGGGCCGTGTCGATGGCGCCGTCGGCGTCGCGCGAGCCCACGAACTCGTCCTCGCCGTTCACCACCATCTGTGGGGTGTACACGCCGCTGCCGAGCACGTCGGCGTAGCCGCGCTGCCGCTCGGTGAACCGCTCGCTGCCGTAGGGATCTTCCCAGCCCAGGTAGTCCCAGTAGTCCACGTGCCAGGCCATCGCGAACACACCGTCGTCGGCGTCTCTTGCAAGGTCGTTCAGCTGATCCTCAGCTGGTGGGCAGGAGTGTCAACCCTCGGAGCTGAAGAGCTCCACCAGCGCGAAGGCCGCCGGCTGTGCGACGGGCTGCGGATCGGTCTGCGGCGCCGTGGGCTGCTCGGCCGTGCCTTCCGGTGTGCAGGCGGCGACCACCCACAGGCAGCACGCCCCCACCCAGTTCGTCTTGCGACTCATCCTCCCTCCACACATGCCGTGCGCATTCTCCCATCCGCTGCGTCCAGGAAGGCTGGATTTTCTGTCAACGACACGACAGCCGACAGCCGACAGCCGACAGCCGAACGCTGAAGCCAAGAGCCCACTCGATCCCCTCGGCTTCACACGACTTCACAATCGGGCCGGCCTCGGCTTCACACACCGCGACGACATTCCCGGAGCACCTAGGAGGTCGCGTGTTCGAAGCAGCAGTCGGGTTCGGGTTCGGGATCCTGTTCTTCATGGGATTGGTGATGTTCAAGATGATGACGTGGCGGGCGCGGGCCTCTCGCCACGGGGGATGTGGAGGCCACCGCGGTCGCAGGTGGCGACGCAGTCGCGGAGGCTCCGGACGCTGGGAGCACGCGGGCGTGGAGCTGCTGAAGCGGCGACTGGATCTCGACGAGGATCAGGCCGATCTGTCGGAGCACGCCATGGCGGACGCCCGGCGCAGCGTGCGGGAGCTGTTCGGCTCGGTGAAGGACAGCCGTGCGGAGCTGGCCGGTCTGCTGCGCGAGGAGACCCTCGACGATGGGCGTCTCGAGGTGGTCTTCGATCGGATCCGCGAGGACCTCGAGCGGGCGCGTCGGGAGGTGGTCTCGGCCGTGAAGCAGGTACACTCCACCCTGGACGAGGATCAGCGGGAGCGAGCGGCGGGCTGGCTCGCCGGGTCCCGCTGGGTCTGAGGCCTCGTGACCGTTCGCGCCTTGCTCATCGACGACGATCCGAAGCTCGCCGAGCTGCTGTCGACCTACTTGCGTCCCCACGACGTGGCCGTTCGGCACGCAGCGGACGGTGGGCGGGGGCTCGCTGCCCTGGCTGAGGGGGGCGTGGACGTGGTGTTGCTCGACATCATGATGCCAGGCATGGACGGGCTGGACGTGCTGCGGCGCATCCGGGCCAAGAGTGCGGTGCCGGTGCTGATGCTCACGGCCCGGGGCGACGAGACCGATCGCGTGGTGGGCCTGGAGCTGGGAGCCGACGACTACCTGCCCAAGCCCGTGTATCCGCGGGAGCTCCTGGCGCGGATCCGGGCAGTGCTGCGGCGTGTGTCTCCTCGGAGCGAGGACCGTCGCATCGTGGTGGGAGATCTGGAGATCGACGTGGAGGGCCGCACCGCACAGATCGGCGGGCGGGCCCTAGGGCTGACGGGCCTCGAGCTCGATCTGCTGGTGGCGCTGGCGGAGCGAGCGGGCCGGGTGCTCACGCGCGAGGCGCTGTGGGAGGCGGCGGGTCGCGGCGACACGGTGGTGAGCGAGCGCACGGTGGACGTGCACATCAGCCACCTGCGCACCAAGCTCGGCGACGACGCTCGTGCGCCCGAGCGCCTCAAGACCGTCCGCGGGGTCGGCTACGTGCTGGTGAAGGAGCACGGGTGAGGCCTCACCGGCACCGCAAGGGGTGGCGTGGCTGGGGGCGGATCCGATCCGTGCACCGGCGCCTCGTGGCGGTGCTGCTCTTGGCCTTCGGGCTCGGGGCGACGGCGGGCCTCGCCTTCGGAGCCACGCAGGCCTCGGCCGGGGTGGGGGCCTGGTGCGCGGCCATCGGCGCCCTGCTGGCCCTGTGGCCCCTGGGGTGGATGGCCACGCTGCTCATCGCCCGTCCGATGGTGCAGCTCGCGCGGGTGGCCCAGCAGCTGCGCGGGGGCCAGCTGAGCCGGCGCGAGGCGCTGAGGAACGGGCCCGACGAGGTGGGGGAGGTGGCGGGGGCGCTGCGCGGTATGGCCGATCGGGTGGCCCGACAGCTGGATCACCAGCGGGCACTGATGGCCGCCGTGTCCCACGAGCTGCGCAGCCCCCTCGCGCGGGTGCGGGTGCTGGTGGAGCTGGCCCGCGAGGACCGGGCGCCCGCTGGGTTGCACGACGATCTACAGGCGGAGATCGACGGGATGGACGCCCTGGTGGGTGATCTGCTGGCGGCGTCCCGCATCGACTTCGAGGCCGTCACGCCCCGTCTGCTCGACGTGGGCGAGGTGTGTGCGCGGGCCGTCGAGCTGTCGCCCACCGACCCGGTCCTCGACCTCGCCTCCGCAGGCCAGGTGCAGGCGGATCCCACGCTGCTGGCACGGGCACTGGGCGTGCTGCTCGACAACGCCCATCGCTACGGAGCCCCACCCGTCACGCTCAAGGTGCGCACCGTCGAGGGGCAGGTGCGGTTCGTGGTGCGGGACTGCGGTGAGGGGTTTGCACCAGGGGAGGAGGAGCAGGCGTTCCAGCCCTTCTGGCGCCGGCCAGGCACGCCGGGGGGAGCTGGGCTGGGTCTCGCGCTGGTCCGCCAGATCGCCGAGGCCCACGAGGGGAGTGCCTGGGCCGACAACCATCCCGACGGGGGCGGTCGCGTGACGCTGGCGCTGCCAGCGCCGTAGTGGACAACTGTTGCAGAGTTGGAACGGCGTCGGAGGCCGCGCCGGTTACGCCAGCCCTCCCCCATCGACTGGTGCGCCCATCCACCACGACGCCCCACTCACCGACCTCGTTGCCGCTTGCCGCTGGGCCGGGGCACGGGGATGGACGCCGGCCACCGGGGGCAACTTCAGCGTGCGCCTGTCCGACGGGCGCGTGGCCATCACGGCCTCCGGCGTCGACAAGGGGGCTGCCACCGTCGACGATCTGCTGCTGATCGACGCCGAGGGCCAGGTGCTGGGGGAGATGCGGAGGCCCAGCGCCGAGACACCGCTCCATCTGGCGCTGTACCGGCTGTCGTCCGACATAGGCAGTGTGCTGCACACCCACTCCGTGGCCGCCACCGTGTTGTCTCGCCTCACCCCCGGTTCGTCGCTCGTGCTCCAGGGGTTCGAGATGCAGAAGTCGCTGTCGGGGCAGACCACCCACGAGGGCGCCGTGCACGTGGCGCTGTTCGACAACGACCAAGACATGCAGCGCCTGTCCGGCCACGTGGCCGAGCGCTGGCCGCTGCAGCACGGGCTGCTCGTGCGCGGGCACGGGCTGTACGCCTGGGGCCGAGACGTGCCCGAGGCCCGCCGACATCTGGAGGGGCTCGAGTTCCTGCTGGCCTGCCAGCTCGAGCTCGAGCGCTCGACTTCGAGGAGGACCTGATGGCGATCACCGCCGTCGTCACCGACATCGAGGGCACCACGTCGTCGCTCCGATTCGTGCACGAGGTGCTGTTTCCCTATGCACGTGAGCGCCTGGCGGCGTGGCTCGCAGCGCATGCCAGCGAGCAGCGGGTGGTGGAGGTGCTCACTCAGGTGCGGGCCGAGACGGGCGAGCCCGAGGCGACGGTGCAGCGCTGTGCAGAGGCACTCGTGGGCTTCCTCGACGCCGATCGCAAGTGGGGGCCGCTCAAGCAGCTGCAGGGCTGGATCTGGACCACGGGCTACGCGCAGGGCGACTTCACTGGCCACGTCTACGCGGACGCGGTGGCGGGCCTCGAGCGCTGGCACGACCAGGGGCTGCGGCTGTTCGTGTACAGCTCCGGCAGCGTGCACGCCCAGGAGCTGCTCTTCGGTCACAGCGACGTGGGCGATCTCACGGCGCTGTTCGAGGGACACTTCGACACCGGCGTCGGCAAGAAGACGGAAGCCGCCTCCTACACCACCATCGCTGCCCGGATCGGGTGTCCGCCCTCCGAGATCCTGTTCTTGTCGGACGTGCTCGCCGAGCTCGGGGCGGCGTCCGAGGCGGGGCTCGTCGCTGCGCAGCTCGTGCGAGACGGCCAGGCCACGGGCTCCTTTCCCACCCACGACACCTTCGCCACCATCCATCCCTTGGAGATGCCGTGAGCTCCCTGACCGTGTACGCCCAGGACGATCCGAGCGAGGCGTTGCTGCAGACGAGCGATCCGGAGCGGATCGCCTCGGCACTCGCCGAGCACGGGGTGCGCTTCGAGCGGTGGCCGGCTCGGGCCGAGCTGGTCGCCGATGCCGATCAAGCGTCCATTCTCGCTGCCTACGCGCCCGAGATCGAGCGGCTGGTGGCCAGTGACGGCTACCGCAGCTGTGATGCCATCTCCCTGTCGCCCGACCATCCGGACAAGGACGTGCTGCGCGAGAAGTTCCTCGACGAGCACACCCACTCCGAGGACGAGGTGCGGTTCTTCGTGGACGGATCCGGCCTGTTCTGTCTGCACCTCGCTGACCGGGTGTTCCAGGTGGTCTGCGAGCGCAACGACCTGATCAGCGTGCCCGCGGGCACCCCGCACTGGTTCGACATGGGGCCGAGCCCGCGCTTCGTGGCGATTCGTTTGTTCGACGACCCCCAGGGCTGGGTGGCGAGCTTCACCGGCAGCGACATCGCCGCGAGGTTTCCCCGCTACGAGTGATCTACTCGGTGGGCACGGGCTGCTCTTCCCGCACGCGGAAGTCCACGACGAAGGGCCGCCCCAGCACCTCTCCGTCCCAGGCCGGCAGATCCGCGCTCAGCGACAGCTGCAGCTCTGCTCCGTTGGGCATGGGCTCGTCGGGAGTGACCCGCATGCCCCGGGAGCCGTCGTGCTCTAGGGTGAGCGCCAGGGGGAGGTCCTCGTCTCGCACGACGAGGAGTACCGTGTCTGCCGCTCGCTCGACGTCCACCAGCTCGTTGAATCCGATCCGCAGCTGTGCCCGAGCGGGAAGGGGCTCCTCGATCAGGATCTCGTCGGCCCACGCCGAGTACCAGTCGATGAAGCGGTTGTTGGCGTTGACGACCTCCAGCCGCTGGACCTCGAGGGGGCCGTTGTCACACGCGGCGGAGACAGCCGCGATGGATACAGCGGCGAGGCAGTGTGCGACGGTGTGCACGACTCCAGACAGTCTCATGGAACCCTCCGCGCGTAGGATAGCCGATGGCCAGCCAGAACCTCTTGGACGAACCTGTCGGATCCACACTCTGGCGCCAGTCGGCTCCCATGGCGGTCGGTGTGGTGGCGATGTTCGGCGTCAACTTGATCGACACCTACTGGGCGAGCCGCCTCGGTACCGATGCCCTGGCGGCCATGAGCTTCGCGTTCCCGGTGATCGGGGTCGTGCTCAGTGTGAGTGTGGGCCTGATGATCGGCACGTCGGTGGCGGTGTCGCGGGTGGTGGGAGAGGGCCGTGTGGCCACGGCTCGGCGGCTGGCCACCCATGCCATGTTGCTGGCGCTCGGCATCGTGGTGCTGCTGGCCGGCATCGGGTGGGTCACCATCGATCCGCTGTTCACGCTGCTCGGCGCCCCTCGGGAGCTGCTCGGACCCATCGGCGACTACATGGAGATCTGGTACCTGAGCGCTGGCTTCCTGGTGGTCCCCATGATGCTCAACGGGGTGCTCCGGGCCTACGGTGACGCCATCACCGCGCGCAACGTGATGATCCTGGCGGCGGTCTTCAACGGGGTGCTCGACCCGCTGTTCATCTTCGGGGTCGGCAGCTTCGAGGGCTGGGGGCTGCAGGGGGCGGCGGCAGCGACGGGGCTGTCGCGCGCCCTGACGTTCGTGTACGCGCTGGTGGTGGCCTTTCGTATGGACGCGGTGGATCTGCACCTCCCGGGCGCCACGGAGCTGTGGCACTCGTCGCGCACGATCCTGTCGGTGGGGCTGCCCGCCACCCTCACCAACGTGCTCGGTCCGCTGGCCACGGCGGTGCTGACGGCCATCGTGGCCACCCACGGAGCCGAGGCCGTGGCGGCCTACGGGATCGGTGCCCGGGTGGAGTCGCTGCTGCTGATCCCCGCCATGGCCTTGAGCTCGGGGCTGTCGCCCTTCGTGGGCCAGAACTGGGGGGCCCACCTCCCGAAGCGGGTGGCCGAAGCGTTCTCCGTGTCGGCTCGCTTCTCCATGGCGTGGGGAGCCTTGGCCTGGCTGGGAATGCTGGGTGCTGCGCCCGTCGTGGCCGCGGCCTTCACCGACGAGCCCACGGTGCACGCCGACATCGTGCTCTATCTGCGCGTGGTGCCCGTCGGGTATGGCGCCTACTCGGTGATGATGATGGTGAGCGCTGCGTTCAACGCGGTGGACCGAGCCATGCGGGCCACAGTGCTCTCGGTGCTGCGCAGTGTGGTGCTGGCTGTGCCCCTCGCCCTCGTGGGGAGCTCGTTGTTCGGGCTCACTGGAATCTTCGGCGCCCTGGCCATCAGCTCTATCGCGGCTGCCGCCATCGGGGCGCGCTGGATGGTGGTGTTCCTGCGGGCCGAGGCGCCGCAGACGGTGGACACCGGCGCCGCGCTGACGGAAGCTGCCTTCCTGGTGGAGCGCACCCGACCCGAGAGTCGACCCGTGATGCAGCAGCTCGTCGACACCATGCTGAGCCTCGAGGACGTGGACCTGCACCGCACCCGCAGCGATGCCGTGGGGTTCTTCGTGGGCAACCGCGAGCTGGGGCACATCCATCCCTCGGGGCACCTCGACATGCCGCTGCCGCCCGAGGTGGGGGATGCGCTGGTGCGGCTGGGGCGCATGGAGCACCACCGCATGCAGGACGGCGGCTGGTACAGCCACGATCTGCGCTCCGTCGAGGATGCGCAGCACGCCCAGTGGCTGCTGCAGCTGGCCCACGCGCTGTACGAGGTCGCCAAGCGCGGGGTGTCCGATCCCCTCACGCAGTCGGAGTTCGAGACGCTGTCGCTCCAGCCGGACGTGCAGCGACGGGTGGAGGACTGTGCAGTGCGATGGGGAACGCCATGATCGCGTGGGTCGTCGCCGTCGCCGGGGCGCAGCAACCAGCAGATCCCACGGCGGAGTGGGCGGAGCTGTTCGACGCTCGTGGCCTCGTGGGCACCGTCGTGGTGGTGGACGAGCGCCACGACGTGAGCTGGACCCACGACGCGCTGCGGGCCAGCCAGCGCTTCAGCCCTGCGTCCACCTTCAAGATCCCGCACTCCCTCGTGGCGCTGCAGCTCGGGGTCGTGCAAGACGAGTGGCAGGTCTTCGTGTGGGACGGGACGACCCGTGCCGTGTCTTCCTGGAACGGTGACCAGACGCTGCGCACCGCTGTGAGGCGGTCGGCGGTCTGGGTCTTCCAGGACATCGCGCGTGCGGTGGGCCCGAGACGGGAGCTTCGCTGGCTGCGCCGCCTGGACTACGGCAACGCCGAGATCTCCGACGACGTGGACCTGTTCTGGCTGGATGGATCCCTGGCCATCTCGGCGCAGGAGCAGGTCGAGTTCCTGCAGCGGCTGTACCGCAACGAGCTGCCCGCGGCGCTCGCACACCAGCGGCTGGTCAAGGACGTGATGGTGGAGCAGGCCGCAGACGACTGGATCCTGCGAGCCAAGAGCGGCTGGGCCGCGGGGGAGGTGGACGTGGCCTGGTGGGTGGGATGGGTGGAGCACCCCGAAGGTGCGGTGTTCTTCGCCCTGAACTACCACGTGCCCGAGGGCATGCCCCAGGTGCGGCAGCGCGCGGAGATCGGGCGCGCGGTGCTGCGATCCGTCGACGCGATTCCGTGACGCCGTGGGCGTCTGGCTCCAATTTCTACTGACCCGTCGGAAATAGATGCGCAGTTCATTCTGAACGGTCAGCCGGTTTGCATTGGTATCTGGCGCATATTTGCGTATTTAGAAGCATGTATCGTTGTTTTTGATTGTATTGCTTCGTGAGTGGTGCGCAGTTTGTTTCGCATGGGTGAGAAGTAGACTTGCCATTTTCGGTTGGAACAATGGTGAAAGTCGTGGTTGCTTCGTGGGGCTCGTTGGCACGTGGCATGCATGGGAAAAGACTGCATCTCATCGGCCTTCTCCGACATCACGCCCAAGTTGGGTGGGTGGGGTAGTGTGCCGGTCCTAGGAGGTCCCGTGGGGACGTGGTCTGTGTTGGCGTCGTTGCTCGGTCCCGTGGCGTGGGGGCAAGCCGTGGAGGAGGGAGCAGAGGCTTCTTCGTCGGATCGGCGCATCGAGGGATCCGAGGCCTTGATGATCACCTTCGGTGGTCTCTACGGAGGCGTGCTCGGTGGGGGCACGGGCTGGCTCCTCGGCGAGGCGCTCGAGGGCAGCGAGGACGGGCATACTGGCGAGGCGGTGGTTCCTGGCGCGCTGGCTGGCAGCCTCGTGGGCGCTTCTGCGGGTGCGCTGGTGGCGCTGACCGCCGAGTGGTCGAACGAGTCGCAGGCGTTGCTGTACACCTCGTCGGGTCACGGCACCTTCTATGGCGTGCAGATCGCGCGCTTGCTGGTGCCGCCGGGGGCCGACAACCGCGACGAGCGCATCGTGGCTGCGGGGCTCGCCGGGTCCATGCTCGGTCTGGGCACGGGGATCCTGATGTCGGACCGTGCCTCGAGTCCGGGCTCTCAGGGGCGCTTCAGCCTCGCCACCGGTGTGGGCTGGCTGACGGCCACGGGGGTGAACGACCTCGCGGGCTTGCGCCTCGGAGAGGACGGCCAGACGCGTGCTGGGATCACGCTGGGCACGAGTGCCCTGTTCGGGGCCTTCGGCGTGCTGGGCAATCGGGGCACGGCGCCTGGGCCTGCGGCCACCTCCCTGTCCATCGCCCACGGAGCCTGGGCCGGTGCCTGGTCCCCGCTGCTCTTCACGGACCGTCCCGAGGCACGCGAGGTCACGGGAGGGCTCCGACTCGGGCTCGGTGTGGGCTACGGAAGCTCCCTGGTGATGGCAGGTCTCGGAGAACCCAGCTCCACCTCGGTGGGTCTGCAGGTGGCTGGCTGGGCCGCCGGGAGTGCCCTGGGAGCGGGCTTGCCGCTGGCTGCGGGTGGGGAGGGGCCGATGCGTCGGGTGGTGGCGCCCATGCTCATCGGTGGCCTCGGCGGGCAGGTGGCCGGGGCTGCGCTCGCGCCCCACTTCGAGATCACACCCAACGACAGTCTGCTGCTCGGCACCCTCGGCACCTGGACCACCTACCAGGCCATCGGCTGGGGCACCTACGCCGCGCTGGTCACCGACGACGTGAGCCGTCCCTTCGGCTACGCCCTGACGGTGGCGGGCACCGGCACGTTGCTCACCTTGACCGCGGCACCCGCCCTCGAGGTGGAGCCCGCCGGCTCGATGATGCTGCTGTCGTCTGGGGGGTGGGGCACCTGGTACGGAGCCTTCGCCAGCCAGCTCGGGGACCGCTCGCCCGAGACGCGCTGGCTGACCACCCTGGGCAGCGGGAACGGGGTCATGCTGGCTTGTGGCATCGCGCAGGCTGCTGGGTGGAGGCCCGCTTGGCGAGACGTGGCGCTCATCGACGGGCTGGGGCTCGTGGGGGCTGCCACGGGCGGGCTCGTCGGCGTCGTAGCGCTCTACGATGCCGACAATGCCGACCCGATGGTCATCTCCACCTTGGCTGGCAGCACCGTGGGCCTGGTGGGTGGGTTCGCGCTGACCGCGGCCAACCCTGCGCCGCGCCGCACGGACGCCGTCGGTCTGCGCAAGGGGCCGGCGCGCTGGCAGCCCAGCCTCTCGGCCGCTCCGCTGCCCGGCGCCGACGATGGTCCTCCCGGCGGGATCGTCACCTTCCAGCTCAACGAGGTGCGCGTCAGCGGCGGGTGAGCCAGGTCTCGAGCTGATTCCAGCGAACGGTGTGGAACGCCATGTGGCCCAGCCCGTCGAGCAGCGCGAGCTGGGAGTTGCCGCCGTGGGTGGTGAGCCAGTCGTGGCCGTCATGGCTGGCGGTCACCCAGGGGCCGTCCTCGCTGCCCACCACCCACGTCACGGGGATCGACGTGATGGGCTGCAGGGTGGCTGGGTCGGCGACCGCGCCTGGTAGCACGGTGATGCTGCGAAACCGCTGTGGGTAGGCGGCGCCCACCACCAGCGCGCTCCTGCCGCCGTTGGAGATCCCGTACAGGTACCAGTTCTTCCAGATCCGATGGGACCCGGCCACGTGGTCGAGGAGCTTCGGAATCAGCGCGTGGCTCGCGGGGTCCGTGAACAACCCCTGCTCTGGAGCGACGGGGCTGACGACCAGGTAGCCATCCCGCACCATCTCGTCGGACCAGTTGTGCACGGCGGCTTGGACCATCGGTCGGGTCTGCGGGCCGGGAGGCAGCGCGAGGATCGCGGGGTGCGGACCCCTGCCCTTGGGGACCAGCAAGGCGTACTCGAGCGTTCCTTGTTCGGTCTGTAGCGTGTGAAAGGTCAGGGGAGCCGCCTGGGTGGGCGCTGCGAGGGCTGCGACGAGGGGTACCACGATGCCTCCTGCACGAGGGGTGTGGGATGGTTCGAGGAGGTGTGAACCCGACGTCTCGATGGATCACTCCGGCTGGAGCCGTTGCACCAGCTCCCCGAGGCCTCTTGCCAGGTCGGCTTGGCGGGCGGCGTCGTCCACCAGGAAGCGCGCACCCTGAGCCAGCCAGGCCAGCAGCTGTGGATCGGTGAGGCGGTACAGCATGCGACGTCCCTCGCGCTGGGAGGCCACCAGGTGGTGGGCCCGGAGCAGGGCGAGGTGCTGCGACGTGCGGGGCTGCGACAGGCCGGTGGCCTGGGACAGGTGCGCCACGTCGTGCTCGACGTCCCCCGCGAGCTCCAGGAGGAGGCACAGCCGGTCGGGGTGAGCGAGGGCTCCCAGCAGATCGGCGAGGGCCGTCATGGCGATGCGGGGCTCCATCAGAATCCCGCCAGCCAGTTCGAGGCCCAGCCCACGCCTGCGCCTGCCACCAGCACCACGGTGGCCAGCGCGGCGAGGGCACGAGAGCCCGTGGAGGCGTCGGGGGTGCGCGCCGTGCGCCAGGCAGACAGTGCTCCGAGCAAGGCCAAGCCAGCGGCCAGGCTCAGGTGCACGGCGGAGAAGGTGCGCAGCGTGCTCAGGGAGGAGATGGTGTCGACCATCAGCGCCTGCTTGGCGGTGGGCGCAGCCAGGGCGATCTCGCGCAGGGAGGTGCCCGCGAACCACGCCATGGTGGCTTGATCCACCGCCGCCACGAAGATGGGGAAGCACACGGCCGCCAGCGTTCCCAGCTGCATGCCGGGGCCGCGGCGGTGGGCGTTGGTGATCGCCGAGATCACCACCACCACGGCGGCCACGTAGAGCAGTGTGCGCACGGCGAGCAGCGCCGTGGGCTGCAGCGACATGCCCGTGAGCGCCACCAACACCACGCCGCCGCCCAGCCCCGCTGCGGCTTGCCCCACGGCGAGGCGTGGCCGGTCGCCGGGCACGGTGAGGGCGAGTGCGCCTCCCATTAGGGTGGCCGCCAGGAGCGCCGTGCCGGCGGCGCCGATCAGCTGTGACAGCAGAGAGCGCGTGAGCATCATCGCCATGATCGTCTGCTTCACGCGCGGCTCGGCTCGGGTGACGGCCTCCTCCATGTTGCTGGTGAGCTGACCGTTGGCCGCCCACACGGCAAAACCCAGCGGCAGCACCAGGGCGATGGTCACCGGCAGCGCGTCCACCACCTCCCCCCGGTTCAGCTGACGCAGCGCGCGGATCACGAGGATGGCCGCCACGGTGAGCAAGCTCGCCAGGATGGTGGTGTTGACAGGTCCGAGTGCAGCTAGGTCCGACACGGCTCCCTCCAATTCCTACATTCACATATAATGAATTCTGAATATGTCGAGGAAGACGCATGGCAGTGCTTGCGCAGAAGCCTCGGGACGCCGTCAGGAGGCTGTGTCTGCCGTGTCGAAGCGCGCGCGTGCCTCGAACAGGAAGGTGCCGCCGGGGATCAGGGATGCGACCGCCCCCATCGCCAGTGTGCTCGGGGACCAGCCGAAGGCCCTTCCCGTGGCCACCAGCGACTGCAGGTAGACGATCACGAGCAGCCCGTGGATCCAGCCGATCACGCCCGTGCCCTGGTCCACGTCGATGCCCACCGTGTACTTCATGGGTGTGGTGATCAGCAGCAGCACGATCGCCGAGACCCCTTCTGCCCACGCTATGCTGCGGAAGCCCCAGTGCACCATCTGAGCGTCGTCTGCGGCGACCTCGGCGCGAGCGTTCCGGAGGAGGAGGGCGAAGGCGGCGCCCACCAGACCGCTGCCCAGGGCCACCGCCACCAGCATCGGCCCCTCCAGCGTGCGGCCGACCATCACCGCCACCGAGGCCGCCAGGCCTGCGAAAGCCAGCCCGTAGGAGGCCAGGCCTGCTGCTCGCCGGTGGCCGGAGCGGTAGGCGCCGTCCAGCGCTGCTCCCGCAGCGATGACGGCACCGATGATCCAGGGCTCCGTCGGCTCGAGGTGCGTCGCGCGCATCAGCATCCAGCCCGACGCTGCCGTGAGCACGAAGCCGGGGGTGGCGGCTGCATAGGCCAGCGCCAGGCGCGTGCGGCGACGGTCCGCGGTCACCGCCCCCACCACGCCTCCTGCGAACAGGGTCAATGCCACGAACTTCAGCAGCCGCCAGAGCACCCAGGTCGTCATGGCGGCCTCCTAGCGGGGCGGGCTGCCTTCGGCGAACAACAGGGTGCTGTCGCCGAACTCGTGGTTGCGATAGCCACAGCGCGCTGCATGGGCGCTGGCGCGTCGCAGCCGCTCGGGGTCGGCGAAGGCGCCCATCATGCGGAAGTGAGGCTCCCCCGGCTCGTGCATGCCCGACAGCAGGCCGTCCACCACGCGCAGCTGCGACTGCGGCGTGAGGGTCAGCTCGGTGATGCCGTGCAGCGGCCCGCGCGCCGCGCTCTCCAGGGCGCGCACCACGCTGGTGCCCACGGCGATCACCCGAGGTGCTTGCTGCACCGCCCGCCAGGTGGCTCGAGGCACCTCGTAGCGCTCGGGGAAGGGCAGGGCCGCGTCGAGCGCCACGCTGCCCGTGGACGACAGCCCCGCAGCGTGGGTGAGCGCACAGACGAGCACGCCGGCTGCCCGCAGGCGGCGCATCAGCTCAGCCGTCAGGGGGCGCCCTGCCGAGGGCATCTCCACCGCCCACGGGCGCGTGGCGTACGGGGTCTGCACCTCCGACAGGGCGAGGTCCCGGCTGTGGTAGCTGTACTGGATGGGTCGGCCGTGGGCCCACACGGTGGCTGGTCGAAGCGCCACGCGAATGCGCCGTGGGTGGCGGGGATCCACCTCCAGGATCCGTAGCGGCTCGCCCCCATCGCCGAGTGAGAGCACATCGCCGGCAGAGGCGTGCGGTGGAGCCACGCGATGCTCGGTGGGGAGTCGCCACGAGCCAGCGCCGAACAGGATCCCCCAGCCCTCTTCGATGGGGCCGGTCAAGCGAAGCTCCACGGACAGGCCGCGCAGGGTGCCCGACAGGGACGCGGGCAGCGTGGCGGCGTCGTTGACCACCAGCAGGTCACCGGGATGGAGCAGCTCGGGAAGCGCGTCGATGGTGTGGTCCGACCAGGGCTGCCGCGAGGGGCCGTTCACCACGAGCAGTCGGTTGAGGAACGCGGCGCGAAGGTGCGTGGCGGCCATCATCGCGACACCTCCAGGCGGGAGCCCGAGGGGGCGTCGAGGTGCTGGAGCAGCGCCTGCGCCACGTCGTCGGGGGAAGCGAGCGTCGCGGGATCGGCGTCGGGCAGTGCTGCGGCGTGCATGGCCGTGTCCATCTCTCCGGGATCGATGGCGAGGAAGCGCACCTCCGGCAGCTCCTCCGCCCAGATCCGGCACAGGTGATCCTGGGCGGCCTTGCTGGTGCCGTAGGCGCCCCAGGTGGGGTAGGCGGCCACCGCCGCGTCGGAGCTCACGAACACCACGCTGCCGCCTTGACGCAGGGCCATGGAGCCAGCGAGCAGCCGTGTGAGCCGGAAGGGACCGACCACGTTGACCTGGAGCACCCGATCGAAGGCTTCCTCGGGAAGCTCCAGGAGCGGGCGCAGCGGGGTGGGACCCAGGGTGGACGCGTTGTGGATCACGAGGTCCAGTGGGCCCACCAGCGAGGTGGCGCGCCCCGCGATGCGAGCGGCGTCCTCGGCGCTGCCCAGGTCGGCGGCGATGGCATGGGCCACCCCTCCGCGGCGGCGTACCTCCGACACGACGCGCTCCAGGGGCTCGAGGCGCCGGGCCACCCCCACCACGGACCATCCCTGTGCAGCGAGGGCGTGCATGAGGCTGCGACCCAGCCCCTGGCTGGCTCCCGTCACCAGAGCCGCGCGGTTGTCGTCGTCCATCGAAACCTCCTTCGTCTGAGTCGTCGCCCGCTGGTGCTAAGGTGTCATCGTTGTTGATGATGACAGAACAAACGGATGGGAGACGAGCATGGTCAGCTCGGAGGAGGCCGCGGCGAACCTGGCGCGCAGCTTGCTGCAGCTGCGCGAGATCCGCGGCTGGACGCAGCAGCGGCTGTCGAAGCTGTCGGGTGTGCCGCGACCTACCCTGGCGAACCTGGAGTCTGGCTCCTCCAACCCCACGCTGTCGGTGCTCACCCGGGTGGCCAGTGCGCTGCAGGTGTCGCTGGACGAGCTGGTGAGTCCGCCGCGTGCGAGCGCGCGCCACTATGCGGCGAGCGAGCTGCCCAGCACCCGGCGGGGGGTCGTGGAGGTGCGTCAGCTCCTGCCCGATGCCATCCCGGGGATCACGGTGGAGCGCATGGAGTTCCCTGCACGGAGCACGCTGGCCGGTGTTCCGCACACGGCGGGCACGCGGGAGTACCTCACCTGCGAGCGGGGTCGGATGCGGCTCACGGCGAGCGGCGAGAGCTTCGAGCTTCAGCCTGGCGACGTGGTGGTGTTCCGCGGGGACCAGCGACACGGCTACGAGGCGCTCGATGGCGTCGAGGCCGTGGCCTACTCGGTGATCTTGCCCTGAGGCGGCCCGGCGGGCTTCAGTGCTTCGGGCAGTACGGCTCGCCCACCTCGTCGCAGTACTGGGCGATGGAGATCCGCTCGGTCTCTTCGTAGCCGGTGCGCAGCCAGATCGAGCCCGCCACGGTGCGGTAGTACACCTTCCAGCCTCGCATGGCGTGGAACATGCGGGGCTCCTCCTGCATCGCCTCTGCGCACAGCTTCACCCCCTTCACGTAGGCGGGGGAGTGGTTGTAGTGCCAGATGGCGCGGTCCTGGTCCTTGCCCCAGCCCATCTTCGCCAGGTAGTTGCCCGCCGCCATGATCGCGTCGCGATCGTTGGTGGGGTCGCCCGTGCCGTAGGCGGCCCAGGTCTTGGGCATGAACTGCATGGGGCCCTGAGCGCCCACGTGGGACACGCCTCGGAGCTGCCCCATGCGGGTCTCGTTGAGGTTGATCGACGCCAGGATCGCCCAGGGCACGCCGTGGGCTTCCTCCGAGGCTCGGTAGTAGGAGAGCAGCTCCTCGGCCGGGAGCGGATCCACGATCTTCCAGTTCGGCAGATCGGTGCGCGGCTTCGCCACGGTGTGGGCCATGCTGGTGGTGGCGTCGAGCAGGCGCTGTACGTTGGCCTTCACCGCACCGTCGAGCTTGGCGATCACGGCCTTGGCTGCCACCGGGTCGCTACCCAGGTGGCGCAGGATCCGCTGCTCGGCATGACCGAGGTCGGCGAGTCGCTCGAGGGGCGTCTCGGGGTCGCGGATCTTCAGCTCGAGCTCCGTGAGGCGCGCGGCCATGGCGTCCACGGAGTCGGGCACGACGAGATCCACCGGCTCGGGCGCTGGAGGCTGTGGCGGTGGAGCCTCGACCACGGGCTCGGGTGCGGGAGCCTCGGGTGCCGGGGATTGGAAGGCGGAGCAGGCGACGAGCGACCAGATCGGAAGATGCATAGGTCGATGCTATCCTCCTGCCTCTCGCTGGCCACCAGAGCACGGAGGTGGCCTGCCAGCCGACGGGGTAGGTACCCACACCAGTGGAGAGGCTGCCATGCATCCCCGTGCCGTCTTCGGCATCACCGCCCTCGTCGGGATCGCCATAGATCAGCTCACCAAGCGATGGGTGGCAGCGAACCTGGAGCTGCGCCAAGACGAGATCGTCGTCATCCCAGAGCTGCTGTCCATCGTGCACGTTCAGAACATCGGGGCGGCCTTCAGCATCCTCGAGGGGCAGCGCACCTTCTTCCTGCTGGTCACGGCGGTGGCCGTGGTCATCGCCATCGGGTTCATGGCGTTCATCAAGCGCGGGCCGGGCAACGGGTTCGTGAGCTTCACGCTGGGGCTCGTGTTCTCGGGGATCGTGGGCAACGGTCTCGATCGCCTGATCCAGGGGTACGTCACCGACATGGTGATGTGCTACGCCGGCTTCGAGCCTGCCAAGAGCTGGCTCATCGAGCGCTTCGGCACCCACGTCTACCCCATCTGGAACGTGGCGGATGCCTGCTTGGTGGTGGGGGTGACGGCATTCCTGCTGTCGTTCCTGTTCCAGGGCGAGCGCGAGCCTCTCCTCGACGACGAGGCGGATTCCGTCGCACCCGAGGGCTGACGTCGAGCCCCTCCTCCGCACCGAAGGGACATCCCATGCACCGTCCGATTGCCGAAGCAGAAGCAGGATTGTCGCGTCGGCCCCTTCGCCTGGGCTACAACTCGGTGGTGCCTGACTACCAGATTCACAGCTTGATCGGTGTGTCCAGCTTCGGGCCCCTCTACAGAGGGCTCGTGGTGGACAGCGAGATGGACGTCTCGATCCAGGTGCTGGAGAACCCGGCCGACCTGGAGTCCAGCGGCGTGCGTCGCATTCGGGCCGAGGCTCGTCTGCTGGCTCAGGTGGGACACGCGGCGCTGTCGCGGCTCTACGACCTCGTGCACGTCGATGGGCAGCCCGCGCTGGTCACGGAGTTCGTGCACGGGTCGGACCTGGCCACCTTGCTCAAGGAGGAGGGGCTCCCCTCGCGAGCGGCCTACGAGGTGATCGCGCAGGTGGCGTCGGCCCTGGATGCCGCCTTCAGCGCTGCTGCCACGGCGGCGTCGGTGCCAGGGGGGCGCAGCCTCCGTCTGGTGCACCGGTCCGTGCATCCCGGGAACCTCCACGTGGATCCGCACGGGGGCGTGAAGGTGGTGGGCTTCGGCTTGGCCCGTGCAGCGCGGGTGGATCCGGGAGCGGTGGGCTCCGACACCCCTGCGATCGGGGCGATCCGCTACCTCGCCCCCGAGTGCCTGGTGGACCAGGAGGTGGGCGCCGAGGCCGACGTGTTCGCGCTGGGATGCACCATGTTCGAGGTGCTCACCGGCATGGCGTTGTTCGATGGTCTGTCGCATCGACAGCTGTTCGTGCTGGCCGGCGATCCCAACCGGTTCACGCAGTTCGTGGCGGAGCGCTGCCAGACCTACCGGGGCCAGCTCGGCTCGGACCGCGCTGTGGCGCTGCTTCGCGCCATGTGCGCCTTCCGGAAGGCCCATCGGACCCGGGCGGCCGAGGTGGCGGCTCGCTGCGATCTGATCTCCGACAGCACGCCGGGCCTCACCCTGATGCAGTGGTGTCGCAAGCGGATGTGGACGCAGCGCTCGGGAGATCCGGGTCCGCTCACCGGGCGCATCGTGTCGGGATCCGTGGAGCCCGAGGATCAGGACGGCGTCACGACGATGCGTCTGCCGCGTCGCCCCATCCAGGCCGTGGACCTGCCAGACCTGCCGGAGCAGACCGTCGATCGGCTCCCGGTCCTGGGCGAGGGGGGAGCCTCCGCGCCGAGCACGGACCCGGCCTCGGGTCCGATGCCCTGGGGACCGGCCGAGGTGGTGGCGCTGTACAGCGAAGACAGCGTGCCCGAGCCGACGAACGGACGGCCGGCGCCTGCGATGATCCGACGGATCCCGCAGCTCGAGCGGCAGCTCGTGGAGGGGCAGGGATCGCC
>JAHQVJ010000104.1 GCA_019634415.1 Myxococcales bacterium | reverse complement strand
GAGCGATGGCTGCGTTCGCAGGGGTTCGGCGACGAGGAGCTGCCGGAGGAGCTGGAGGACGACGAGGACGGCCTGTCCGAGGTGCAGGCCGCCTCGGTGGGCGGCCGGTCGGTGCTGGGGAGGGTGCGCCGGGTCCATGCGGGCGTGGCGGTGGGGCCTCGGGACCGCCAGGGCCTCGAGCGCCTGGCGCGCTACCTCTGCCGGCCCCCGTTGGCGAAGGCGCGCCTGTCGCGTGGGCCTGAGGGCGAAGTCGTGCTGGGATTGAAGCGGGCCTGGAGCGACGGGACGACGGAGCTCCGCTTCACGCCGCTGGCGTTCCTGGAGCGCGTGGTGGCGCTCGTGCCCGCTGGCCGAACAGCAACGCGCGAAGCGCGTGCGAGTCGGCTCCGCCCCGGGCCCACCAGACGCTGTACCACGGGGTGCTCGCGCGCCGGTCGGCGTGGCGGTCCCGCGTTGTGCCGAAGGGCGCCGAGCCCCGGACGCGTGGACCCACGCTGTGCGCGACCTACCGGCCGGCCTCGCGGTGGGTGCCGTGGGCGGACCTCCTCCTCCGGGTCTTCGAGCAGGAGGGGTTCGCCTGCCCCGTTTGCGGCGAGCGCATGCACCTCCGGGCCCTGGTTCTCGGGCCGCCCGCCACGCTGCGCGTCCTCCGGGGCCTGAGGAGGTCCCTGCGGCAGGCAAGGGCCCCGCCCTCGATGCCGCTCTCCGCTGCGTAGCCGCTCCTCGCGACGTGGCACGGACCGGTGCATCTGAAGGCACGGGGCAACACCGGCTAAGCTTCTCCAGAACTCCGTTCTTGCCCGCAGGTCATCAGGTTGGACACCTGAGCTGGCGCCACCACCTCCCGTCAGGGGCGCCTCCACGACCTCGATGAGACAGGATAGAAACCGAAGGCGGCTATCTTCTGCTATCCGCACGGCCCGCCCCTCGAGGGACTCCGCCGTCCCCGACCGACGACCCGCGGGCGTCGACCATCACAGCGCGGCCGTGATGCCGATGCGAGGGACCAGTCCGAGCGCCCACTCGAAGGTGGGTGACGCGCTGAGATCGAGGCCCAGTTGGGCCACCGTGCCCTTGCGCCCGAACGCGCCCCCGACCCCGGCCGACAGGTTGGTGCGTCCGCTCCAGGTCTCCTCGCGCTCGTAGGACACCGATATGGAGGTGGTGGGGCCCGCGCTGGCGTGCCAAGGACCGCGATGCCAGACCCTGGCTTGGGGCGTGACCACGACGACTCCACCCAGCGACGTCTGGTCGATGCCCACGATCGGACTCACGATTCCGACCACACTCCAGCGATCGTTCACCGGCACGCGGAGACTTACGCCAGGGGCCACCACCGTGGCGATGTGGCCGCGCTCCAAGGAAATGACCTCCAGCAGCTGCACCGACAGGGAGGTGCTCGGCTTGGCCGGAGCCTGCGCTGACGCGGACGAGCAGAGCAAGAGCCAGGCGGGGATCATGCGTCCCTCCCCGGTCCGAAGCCGGGCACGAAGTACGTCGTGCCCGTCGTGTGGCCGTCGATGGCGCGCGCGTAGGTCTGTGCGACGTCTGCGGCCGGGGGCGCCGGGATCTCCGAGCGCCCCATCGCGAGGGCCGTTTCCTGGATCAGGGGCGGGCAGACGACCTCCACGCGATGCGCGGACAGATCCAGCGCAGCGGCGCGTGCAAAGGCCTCGATGGCCGCATTGACCATCGACACGGGAGCGGTTCCCGGGCCGGGCCGGTGCGCCAACATACCGGACGTCAATACGATCGCGCCTCCGGGTCGCAGGTGCTCTGGAGCCCAGCGCACGAGGTCGATCTGACCTCGCAGCTTGCTGCGGATCCCGAGCTCGAGGGCTTCGTCCGACAGGTCGGGGACCGCACCAAACGACGCCCGTCCGGCCACGCAGACGACGGCGTCGATCCGGCCCAGCGCGGCGAGTCCGGCGCGGACCGAGGGGGCGTCTTCGAGGTCGATGGAGGGGCTCGAGCCCCGCGAGAGTCGGATGACCTCGTCTCCTCTGGCTTCGAGGTGCGCGGCGAGGGCGCGGCCGATCGTGCCAGTGGCCCCGATGAGGGCGATTTGTTTCATGTTCCGCTCGGTCTTGGGTGCGCCTCCGATATACGGACCTCCGATCATCATCACCAGTGCACGAATCTTGCTCTCGACCATCAAGAATATGGATGGTTGCCCCCTGGGGTGGTAGGCGAGGGCATGGATGTCACGCTGGACCAGCTCCGAGTGCTTGTCGAGGTGGTCGACCAGGGCGGGTTCACCGCGGCGGCTCGGGCCCAACGGAGAGCTCAGGGCGCGGTGAGCTACCACGTGGCTCGCCTCGAGGAACAGCTCGGCGTGACGCTCTTCGATCGAAGCGGGCGCCGACCCGTGCTCACGGAGGCGGGCTCGGTGATGGTGCGCCATGCTCGAGGCGTGCTGCGGGGGGTGGACCGGATGGTGTCCACGGCCGAGGAGCTCGTGGCCGGGGTCGAGCCTGCGCTCAGCGTATGCGTCGACGTGCTGGTGCCTCCCGCCTATGTCGCGCACCTGCTGCAGACGTTCGAGACCCGCTTCCCGAACGTGCCCCTGTCCGTCGTGACGGGCGTGTTTCGGGAACCCGTGGATGCGCTGCGGGAGGGCCGGGCGCACCTCGCGATTGCGACGCCTCGGGCGTCCTCCGGCAACCTACGTATGCACCCGGTGGTGGAGGTGGCGTTTGTGCCCGTCGTGTCGGCGGGTCACCCGCTGGCTCGACGGTCGGCACCGATTCCGGTGCGGGAGCTGGTGGACCACCGCCGCTTGGTATTGGCCTCGGGTCCGCCACTCCCGGAAGACGGATTGCGGCAAGGGGAGATCTGGCGGCTCGACAACGCGGCCACGCGTCGCGGACTCCTGCTCGAGGGCGTGGGGTGGTCGCGCGTGGCGGACTGGCAGGTGGAAGACGACGTCGCCGCGGGGCGTCTCGTGGCGCTGGAAACCGACGGATCCCTCGGCCCGTCCCACGTGATGCTCGCGGTGGCGGTGGACCCGGACCGGCCGATCGGTCCGGCCACACGCTGGCTCTACGACGCGCTCGTCTCGCGCGCGTCCGAGCGAGGGCGGTGAGGCGTTGGTGTCGGAGGTGTTGGGTGCTGTCGAGGACTTGGCCAGCAGCTAGCGAAATTCACCCGGCACGATGGTCGTTTGCGGAGTTGTCGACCGCCATTTGGCCAAGGTGCCGTTCGAAAGCCCTTCAGCGGGAGTCGCTTTTCGAGCGTCGCCGATCTGGACGAGCTGGTGATCGTGCCGAATGCGTGGACTGGCCAGGACGTGCTCGACGCGTACCGACGCCACCGCGTGACCCTCGAGCTGCGGGTTCGAGCCTGTGCGACGGCGGACTGCAGCGACGAACCGCCGTTCTCCGACCCGTTCCAGGATGCTCCTGACGCCCTCTCGTTGCCCGAGTGGCCCCTCGCCGCGGTCCAGGGACGCTACTTCCAGTACGAGGTGACGATGGCCTCCGAGGAGCTGGGCCTCACCCCAGAGCTGGCGGGGGTGGCCCTGGCGTGGCGTGCGATCGACGATGTCGACGTGATCGACACCGGTACGCGACTGGAGGACGACGGGCAGGCGGCTCCCCGCGGCTGGTTCTGTGCCACGGGCGCCGGGGGGCAAGGTGGGAGCGCGCTGGTGGTGTGGCTGGCCGTGCTGATCCCAGCTCGTCGACGGCCATGACGCGAGGCTCATACCCGCAGCCTCGACGCGATGCTCGAGCGGCTCGCAGCGAATCGTGGGGAGACCCAGCAGCGTCGTGTGGGTCAGAACGCTTCGCTCGCGCCCATCTGGAACCAATTCTTGTGGCTGGGGTTCTGCAGGTAGGTCCCCATGTCCACGATGCCGTCGATCCCGATGTGCTCGCCGGTGACGCGATGCAGCGTGGCGCCGAGGGTGGGTCGGAAGTCGGCGAGGGCCGGTGGCAGCTCGGGGAACACCACGCTTCCTTGCGTGTCGGCGGGGACCTGGGCTCGCCAGAAGGTCGACTCTGCGGCGTCCTCGTCGACCCATGACCCCGTGAGGTCCACGACGGTGCCCAATGCGCCGTCGGTGAGCTCCCAAGACAGATCGGGTTGGTCGAGGTTGCTGAACTGGAGCCGGGGCGCGCCGTCGAAGCGGGCGAAGTCGTCGATGGAATGGGTGAGGAACTTGGGCAGCGTCGTGAGACCGTTCTGGCCAATCTGGAACCACCCTTGGGACGAGCCCATCAGTGCGTCGATGTCGGCGACCATGGACACGTCGAAGGTGTCGAACACGTCCGTTGGGAGGCGCACGGCGGCGACCATGGGGTCGACGTGTTCGTCGGATTGGTAGCTGTCGGAGGTGACCCTCCGACCGTCGCGTCGTCCCGACAACGTGGCGATGGCGCCTGGGTGGATGGAAGGGAGATCTTCGAGGATCAGGATGGTCTCGAGCAGGTCGGTGTCGTCGGGGCACACGGAGTGGGTGGTGCTTCTTCCGGCCGTCCACGGCTGGTCGAGCAGGGTGCCCGCGCTGAGGCGGAAGTCGCCCGCATCGACGGCGTACACGTAGACGTCGTAGGTGTCTGATCGGTCGTGGAAGCACTGCGTGAACACGTCGATGTCGACGGTGGGATTCTCGGGGTCCATGCGTCTTTGCGACATGCATGGGATGTTGACCTGCAGCCCCACGGTGTTGGTGGGTAGCGCACACCCGTTGTCCACCTGCACGGTGACCTGCATGGTCTCCAGCTCGGGCTGCGTGCCGCCAATGGGCAGGGTGTTCCGCCACACGCCGCCGTCGACGAAGCCCGCGACGGTATGGACGCGTCGCCGGATGGTGACCTCGGTGCCGCTGACGATGTCGGAGGAGAGCATCGACACGGTGGCGCCTTCGGGCATGGGGGCGGTGACCCAGCCGTCGAGGCCGGTGAGGCCGTGCCAGTGCAGCGAGCCGCGCGAGATGTAGTGGACTCCGACCGTGAGCAGGGACCGCCCCCGCACCGAAGCCGCCAGAACCGTCGACAAGCCGTCCTCGTCGGCGTCATTCAGCGCCTAGGTCGGTGCGCAGATCCTCAAGCTCGGTCTGCAAGCGATCGAAGTCCGCAGCGTAGGATGGATCATTTGATAGATCGATGAGTTCATTTGGATCGTTTTGGAGATCGTACAGTTCGATCGCGTCGGGTGACAGGTCCCAAGCGGTGTAGTCCCACCCGTCTCTGACGAGCAGCTTGAAGCGTTCGTCTCGCAGGGCATAGGTCGTCGTCCCTGGCTTGTATAAACCATCGGGTAGGAAGAAGATTTCGGTATACATTGTGTCCCGAACGCGGTTCAGGGGATCCTCGAGAACGGGTAGGAAGGAGACTCCGTCGATGGGTACCCCAAGCACTCCGAGATCTACACCTGCGATCTGCGCGATGGTAGGAAAGAGATCGACGACGTTGACAAGCGCGTCGGTTTGGGTCCCGGGCTGCTCGACGTAGGGTCCAGCGACAACGAAAGGCACATTCACACCCTGTTCGAACGCGCTCGCCTTGAACCGACCCTCTGAATAAGAGGTCACTTCCCACGGTGTTCCATTGTCACCAAGGACCATGATCGTGGTGCGGGCACGCACCGCTGGATCCATCTCATCCAACACCCTGCCTAGCTCTACGTCTGCGGCGGTGATCATGGCGTTGTACTTCTCGATTTCCGTGGAAAAGTTGCCTGGAACCAGCTCCTGAGGAGGTGAGTGCATGGGCGAATGAGGTGCATGGAAATTCAGCGAGAGCAACCATGGTTCCGCCATCACTTCGATTCGTTCGAGTGCATCGTTGGCAGAGTCTGTCGTCACGTAAGTATTCTTGAACGACGTGGCACCGTTGGTGTTCTTCTCCCACAGAGAGTAGTCATCGACGTTGCCAACTGTAGCACCGTACCAAGCAAAACCCTGTTCGCCTGGGTGAACTAGTACCTGCTGTGGATCGCTGACATCGTCTTCGTAAGGAGTAAGATGCCACTTCCCAACGAGCGAGGTGTCCCAATTTTGTTTGCTCAGCGACAACATCTCAGGTAGGGTGATTTCCTCAGGATCTAGTGGGCGGACCGCCTTCAGGTTGAAGAACTCTACTGCGCTCCCCACGCCCGTTCTGTTCGGGTATCTGCCTGTCACCAAGGAAGCACGCGTAGCAGAGCACATCGGCATCGACCACGCGTTTCGGAACAGCATACCCTCGTCTGCCAACGCGCTGAGTGTGGGCGTCGAGGCAGCCTCTGAGTCTGGTGTGTAAGTGCTGGTGTTGTGTACCGCAATGTCGTCGAGCACTACGACCAACACGTTGCTCGGTTCGGTGGGAAGCTCGGTGGCAGGGGTGGTTGGGGGAGTTTCGTGGTGCTCAGTCGGCAGCTCGCGGATCTCAGCTGTCGGTTCGATCTTGGCAGGCTCGTCGTCCTTGCAGGCTCCGACAACCAGCGTGAACACTGCAAAGACAAGGAGGAGTCTATCCTTTCGCAGACGTTGTGTACTCACAGCCCGCTCTCCCAGATCCAAGAAATCCACAAGAATGGCATGAAAGATCCTCTCGTTCAGGAATGAGAATCATGCGTGTTCAGCTGAAGCTCAGTGTTGTGGTGATCGGTGTCTTTGGGCACCAAACGTGTTGAAACAAGCGCACCCAGTTACGACGATACAAAACTTGCATTCTTGAATGTTGTGACTCAGTGAAGAAGTCTGTTTCCCTCGCAAGCGGTCGGTTGGCTCGCTATTCGACCGGAAAAGGCGGACGAATCCATGCGATTGCCCTGCCGAACCCACCCTGATCGGTGGGTTCGAACGCTCCTGCTGGTGGTCAAAGACCTCCATCACAACTGCAGTCCAACCTTGACCAGACACGTATGCTCTGGACATCCAGGTCGCTTCGATCAGACTGCTACCATGGCGCGTTTTCACACGTTCCGACCTCTACCGCGCACGCAGACGCAAACGGCAGACACAGACCGCAGCTCGAATCGCAACAATATTCGCCAGCCTTACACACAGCTTCTCCACAGGTCGCTCCGTCTGGAAAGAGCCTCATCAACTCCTCGTCCTGGTATGTCTCTGCGTAGTGCTCCTGCTCTTCCTCAGTGAGCTCCTCAGTACCAACACATGCACTCAACGAGAGCACGATCGACCAATAGATTCGCACTTGTTCTCCTCTTGATTGGATGCTGTTGTCAGAAGGTCAACGCGTGACCTATCGCGAGTGTGGATAAAAAAAGGGTGCACATCCGATTCTCCGCCCCGTGTGCACGAGTTGAGGGGGTTGATGGTGCAGAACGGAAAATCGTAGAGGACCGGGTAGTGGACGACGCTCGACGGGGGATTCGTGAAATCGAAGCGTTCGAAGGTTCATTCTCGGCACAAGCGGCTGGAGTGCGTGCTCGAGTTCGTGGACGAGTCCTTCGATGCCGCCGTGCTCGATCCAGCAGCGAACGCTCCCGACGACGTGCCGCCGATGCCGTGGTTCGCCGCCGCGCGCAACGCCCCCGCGAAGCGGGCCCGTGCCGCCCCCGATCCCGTGGACACGCGGTGGCCCGCCCGAGCTCCCGGAGGGCTGGAAGGCCGCCTGGCCTACCGTGCGGCCGCGGTGACCAGGTTCACGTGGGCGGGCATGCGCACGATGCCATCGCTGTCGTAGGGTCGCAGCGCCTCGACCAGGGCCCGCCGCGCACGGCGATCCAGCGCTTCGGCTCGGCGCTCAACTTGAACGTGCGGCGCCACGCCACCGAGCTCGTCTGTACCTTTCCGGTCTTCGACGAGGCCGATCCCGACAAGATGCTCCAGCGCGCGTTGGTGAGTGCCTGGAACGCCACCTCGAAGGAGTCGGTGGCCCGAGGGCAGCCGATGCGACGTTGGCGCTACATCCCCGCGGAGCTGGTTCTCGGACATGTGTTCGGCGTGTCCGTCGAACGGGACGAGGTGTCTGTGCACTTGTTCCACGAGACCGGGCGCCCCGATTGGTTCAACCTGAAGGAGATCGTGCCCGTGGGCACGCCGCCGCAGCTGTACGTCCAGGAGGCCGACGAGCGCTGGGCGGCCCCCGAGCGAGCGGTGCGATTCCTGATCGAGCCGACGGGCGTGGACGTCGATGCGCTGCCCGAACGCCACGCCGACCGCACGCGTCCCGACCGTGCCGCGCTCGACCCGGAGTCCGTGGACGAGGCGCTGCTGTCGAGGGTGATCGCACCGCCCAGCTGGGATCGAGCGGCGACACGCACGCTCGAGAACGGTCTGCAGCTCGTGGCGCTTCAGCATGGCACCGAACACGAGGATGTGCAGGTCGGGCTGTTCCTGCCCGGTGGCTCGATCGGCGAGCCGGAGCGCGCGCTGGACCTGTGGACTTGGGAGGCCTCCTTCTTCAAGCGTCCGCCTGGGATCGTGTTCTGGTGGGACCGGCCTTCTCTACACCGTTCGTGGAACGCCTGGTCGATCCGGAACGAAGCCCGACCCGAGGACCTCGAAGATCGGCTGAAGGATCTCCAGGCCTATGCCAAGCGCGTCGTGGTTCGTCGCCGATATCTGCGAGACCTCAAGGGCCTGGAGCAGCCGAGGCCCAACGCCCATCGGTGGGCGGAGGCGTTTCGCGCGGAGCACCTCGGGATCGATCGGTCTAGGTGGAACAAGTCCTTCCGGGCCAGTCGGGACCACTCCGCTGGAGACATGCGGAAGTGGCTGCGAGGGCACACGCGGCCCGGTGGCGCCACTCTCGTGGTGCTCGGTCCGGTGGATCCCCAAGAAGCGTTGGGCATGATGCAGCGCGCCTTCGAGCGCTGGAAGGGACCGTCGGGCCAGCGACCTCGGCTGCCGGAGCCGGTGCCTCCTCCCGCCGAGCGCGCGGTGATTCTGGTCCACGGCGACACGCCCATGGTGCAGTCCGCCGTCGCCATGACCTGTCGGCTGTCTGGCCGGAATTCCATCGCAGGGGAGGTGGCCACGTCTATCGTGCAGCTCGTGGCCAACGATGCGCTGCGCCGCGCCACGGGCTCCAGCTACGGTGTGCTCGCCTCGGTGCAGCGCGGCATCCACGGAGACGTACTCGAGCTGCAAGCCATGGTGCAGCGGCAGTCCACGGGGCGCGCCTTGACCCTGCTCGAGTCCACCGTGAAGCGACTTGCGGACACCGGTCCCACCGAGGTCGAACTCGCGAGGGCCAGGCTCGACGTCGCACGTCGTCGGGCAGAGGTTCTTCGAGACACCGAAGACGTGCTGCACCTGCTCGGAGACGCGGAGATGTGGGATGACGGTCCGTCGACCTTGGCAGGACGGGTGGACGAGCTGATGTCCACCGACGCCGCAGCGATCGGGCGGGTGCTCGAGCCGTGTGTGGGTCGCGAGGTGTTCAGCGGCAGGGCTTCTCGCCCACGCCCTGTTTCGCTGTGGTGACGTGGTGGAGCGCTTCGGCGAGTGCGAGGACGAAGTCGTGGAGCGCTGGTCTTCGGTGCGAGATCTCTCGAACGATCCACGCGTGCCGAGGTCCGACGGCT
>JAHQVJ010000103.1 GCA_019634415.1 Myxococcales bacterium | reverse complement strand
GCCTCGGTGCTGCTGATGGCAGCCGTGGGAGCCTGTGATCCAGAGGGCTCCAGCAACGACCTCGCCCAGTTCCACGCGCTGTGCGAGGGCGCCTGCCAGGCAGCCGCGACGGGGTTCGGGTGCGACACCGAGGCGATCCGAGCCGAGTGCCCCGCCTTCTGCGATTCGATCGTCGTGTCCTTCGAGGACGACTGTCTCGAGGAGTACGTGGACCTGCTGAACTGCGGAGCGGACGAGGAGTACCAGTGCGACGACGCCCTGACGGTGCGAGGTCTACCCTGGCCCTACGCGGCCTCGGGTGGGGCCTGTAGCGAGAGCGACGGGCTGTACGCCGACTGCCTGGCAGGCCAGACCGTCCCTTAGCTAGAGCCCCTCGGGGGCAGTGTCCTCGGTGTCCGCCGTCGTTGCGCCCGTCCCGCCCGTGTCGGTGTCTGCATCGGTGTCGGTGTCGGCGTCCGCATCGGCGTCCGTGTCGGCGTCCACGGTGACGGTCGAGTCCACGGAGCGGTTGTCGGTGAGGTCCTCGCCTTCCTGCCCGCCCCAGCACGCCACCAGTGTCGTCAAGGTGCCCGCCACGCCGAGCAGCCGGGCCATCGTCTTCCAACCCGTCATGCGGACCTCCCTCGTCACAATGCCGCACCAGGCAGCGCTTGGCCAGGCGTCCCTGCACTTTGCATCCGGCACTTCGCCCCAGGGGTGTGCAGAACCGCTATAGTGGCGCATGAACTACGACCGTGCAGCCGCCCAGCTCCTGCGTGCGCTCCGTGGGGATCGCAGCCAGGTCCAGTGGTCCCGCTGGCTCGGTTACCGCAGCAACGTGGCCTACGCCTGGGAGAGCGGCCGTCGCTGGCCCACCGCCGCCGAGACCTTGCGCGCCGCGATGCGGAGCGGAGTGGATCTGGCGCAGGCGCTGACGAGCTTCTACGGCGCTCCCCCGCCCTGGCTCGACAGCCTGGATCCCACCTCTCCCGAGGCGGTGGCCCGGCTCATCGACGACCTGCGCGGCAAGACCACGGTGAGCGACCTGGCCCGCCGAGGAGGGCTGTCGCGCTACAGCGTGAGCCGCTGGCTGTCGGGCCGCACCCAACCCCGCCTGCCCGACTTCCTGCGGGTGGTGGAGGCCGCCAGCCTCCGAGCCGTGGACCTGCTGGCCACGCTGGTGAGTCCTCGCGATCTGCCCGAGATCTCCGACCTGTGGGATCGACTCGAGGCCCGACGCCACGGCGCGGCCACCCACCCGTGGACCCAGGCGGTGCTGCGGGCACTGGAGCTGCAGGACTACCTGGCGCTACCCGCCCACCGGCCCGGCTGGCTCGCCGAGCACCTGGGGATCGACGCGCAGACCGAGGCCACCTGCCTGTCCTTTCTGGAGGAGACCGGTCAGATCCGCTGGCAGGGCACCCACTTTCAGCCCGAGCAGCTCGCCGTGGACACCCGCCGCCATCCGTCGGTGGGGCGCCAGCTGAAGGCCCACTGGACGCGCGTGGCCGCCGCCCACCTCGACGACGCCGCACCCGGTCAGTTCTCCTACAACGTGTTCGCCGTGTCCCGCGCCGACTTCGAGCGGATTCGCGAGATGCACCTCGCCTACTTCCACGCCCTGCGCACGGTGGTGGGCGAGAGCGAGCCGAGCGAGGTGGTGGCGGTGGCGAACGTGCAGCTGTTCGCCCTCGGAGACCAGCTCACCTCGGAGTGAGCTACCCCTGCACCTGCCGCAGCCTCGAGGCCTCGGCACCCGTGATGGCCTCGCGAGCCGCCGCATCGAGGTGCACGTCGAGCTGCGGGAAGGCGATGGTGATCCCCGCTTCCTTGAGCGCGTCCCACACCACCCGGGCCAGCTCGGTGCGCATCTGTGGAACCCGCCACGGATCGCTGCCCCACACACTGATTTCCCACTGCACGGCGGAGTCGCCGAAGCCCTGCCACAACAGGATGGGCTCGCGCGACCGCACGCGCCACGGCACCTGATTGGCCGCCTCCATCAGCACCCGAGCCACCTGCCCCATGTCGGAGTCGTAGGAGACCCCCACGGCAACCCGGATCCGGATGTACCGATCGAGGTGCGTGAGGTTCTTGACGGTGTTCTGCACCAGCAAGCTGTTGGGGATGATCAGGTCCTCGCCGTCCCGCGAGTGGGCGATGGTGGATCGGATGCCCATCTGCTTGACCACCACCACCTGACCGTCCACCTCCACCACGTCGGTGGGCTTGATGGATCGCTCCGCGAGCAGGATCAACCCGGACACGAAGTTCTGCGCCAGGTTCTGCATGGCCAGCCCGACGCCCACGACGAACACGGCCCCCGCCGCCACCAAGGCCGCGAGATCGATGCCGAGGATCTGCAGGGCCACGACGACGCCCACCACGAGCACGACGTAGTGCACCACGCGCTGAGCCACGGCGATGGAGCCTTGGTCGGACTCCATCCCGCGGATGGTGGCAGCGCGCGCCACGCCCTGCTGGAACGCCTTCGAGATCTGGCCCGTGACGAACGCCACCAGCGCCAGGGCGAAGAGCGTGGCAGGACGGATGGACCGTCCCCCTACGTCGAACAGGTGCAGATCGAAGGCGTCGCGCAGGGTCGCGAGGACGTCTGGCCAGCTCATTGCGGCGGTACGCCGGTGATCCAGGTACCGCCGTTGAGCTCGCAGCTGGTCTGCAGATCAGGGGCTTCCTTGTCGTCGTAGTACACGCCGACGTAGAACACGCGCAGGGTGGCGAAGGCCCCCGTGGGATCCTCGTCGCAGGAGCCCACGCGATCGCCGAGGGGGCAGTCGCCGGAGGTCCGCACGCCGTTGTTGCAGTCCTCGGCCACGGCGGTGTCGGTCCAGCCATAGCCAGGGTACTGACGGCACGTCCCGTCGAGCACGATGCGATCACACGAGCCGTCCTGGCCCTGAAGGATCGCCCCGGTGTCGTCTCCCGGCGATCCGGCCGGAGGCCCCTCGTTGGCTCCCTTGAAGCTGACGCCGTCGTCCTCGTCACAAGCCGACCCGAGTACTGCGGCGACGAAGCCTGCGACCACGATGCGGAACATGCCACCTCCTCGACGGGGTTCTACCACTGCAGACCGGGCTCGACGAAGCTTGTAGGGTATGGGGGCGCACTGCGCTCGGCGCAGATGCCGCGAGGAGAGAGAGACATGGTGAGCCTGTTGATTGGCGCCTCCCTCCCGAGCTGGGCGGGAAGCCTGGATCTGATCGAGGTCGGGGGGGCGTGGGGCAGCCCTGGTGCCACGAACCCGACGGCGCTGTGGTGGAACCCCGCGGGGCTGGCGGCCGAGGGGGGCACCCAGTTCTTCGGGGAGATCGCGCCGGTCAGCGCCGACGTCACGGTGAATCGCCTCAACCCCGACTACGGCGAGCTTCAGCCCTTCGCGAACTTCCCCACGGAGTACGACTACAGCGGCACGGACGTGCTCTCCCGACAAGCGCTGGTGCCGTTCCTGGGACTGTCGTCGGACTTCACCCTCGACCGCCTGGGGGTCGGCGTGGGGCTGTACGTGCCCGTGGCCCGCGGCGGCGCGTCGGATCAGGAGCTGGGGGCCAACCGCTTTGCCCTGCGCGAGGGCAACATCCAGGTGGTGCACGCCTCCATCGGCGTGGCCTACCAAGTCCTCGACCAGCTCGGTCTGGGCGCCTCGGTGTCGCTGCTCGACAGCACCTACCAGGCCAACGTCGACACCACGATCTACCCGGATCTGGTGGATGCCATCGAGGAGGAGGTGGGCAAGGGCTCCGTGCTGCTCACCCCCTACGGCGACGGGCACATGGAGAACCCCGGCTACAGCACCACCACGGTGTTCGACCTCAAGGATCAGGCGCTCACCTTCGGCGTGGGGCTGCGCGCCCGCCCGCTGAACAACGACCTGCTCGTGCTGGCCTTGGCCTACAACCACGGAGTGCGCGTCGACAACAGCGGCACGGTGGGCTTCGACTTCTCGTGCCCGCCGGAGCACGACGCGGTGGGTCGCCTGGGCGCCAACCAGCGTGGCATCTGCGACGCGAGCTTCGATGGGGTGGGCACCATCGGCTACCAGCTCCCCTCGCGCTTCCACTTCGGCGTGGTCAGCCAGCCCATCGACCGGGTGCGGATCGAGGCCTTCGGTGCCGCCGTGCTGTGGAACCAGTTCACGGACTTCGACATCACCACCGCCGTGGACGCCAGCGAGGTCGACGTGGACGATCCCGAGATCGCGGCGGAGACGGCAGCGCTCGTGAGCCGGGAGCAGCAGTGGGCGCGCGACAACCGCGCCACCTTCTTCGTGGGCCTGGACGGCAAGGCGCAGCTGCACCGGCTGCTGGGACTCGGTGCGCGCGTCACCTACGACCGCTCCGCGGTGCCCGATCAGGTGCTGTCGGCCAACAACCTCGACAACGACACCGTGATCCTGTCGGCGCTCGCGTTCAGCTCCCCCGTGAAGCAGCTCACCCTGGGCCTGAGCTTCAGCCAGCACCTGCTCGTGGAGCGCAGCACCACCAGCAGTGCCTACGGCGTCACGCTGAACGACGACGAAGCCGTCGGCCCCCGCTACTTCTACCCCTCGGGGGCGGGCACCTACGGCGGCAACCTCACGCGGATCGGCATCGTGCTGCGGGGCCGCGTGGGCGGCTCGGAGTTCCCCTGGTGATCCGCGTCGCGGGGCGGATCGCCCGCTGGGGCGCAGCCAGCGTGAGCAAGCCGCTGCGGGCGCACCTGGTGCCCCGGATCACGCTGCTGATGCTGCTGGTGGTACAGCTCGACGTGATCGTGGATTGGTCGAAGCTGTCGGAGGCGCTGCGCGCCCAGCCCGCCTGGGTGGCAGCAGCGGCGGGGGCAGCGGCCATCGGCCTGAACGGCTGGTCTGAGCGCCGAGCCGTGGCCGACCTGCTGCTGGGGCCACGCCACGCGCTGCTGCGTCGGCAGCCGGCCCCACAACTCGCCTACGGGCCCGCCGCGGCCGCCCTGCTGGCGTCGCTGGGCCTCCCCCTCGCCGTGCTGGCGACAGCCTGGTACGGCCAGCCGTGGGCCGCCCTGCTGTGGGTGTCCCTGGCGGCGCCCGCGGCCGCACTGTTCGGCGGCGGGCGCCCCCTCGCCGGAGCACTGGCCACCACGGCCACGGCACCGGTGCTCGCTCTGGGCCAGACGGTGCCGGCCTTGCTGCCGGTGCTCGCGGTGGCGGTCTCGCTCTGCACGCTGCCCCTGCTGGGGTGGCTGACCACCACGCTTCCGCGCGAAGGGCAGGCGCCGCCTGCCTCGGTGGGCGTCGGCAGCCGGTGGCCCTGGGTGGCCCTGCTCCATCGTGACGCGCTCGCGCTGTGGCGCCGCGATCGCGGGATCGTGTGGGGCTCGCTCGTGGCCGCACCGCTGGTGGGCACCGTGCTCTACTTCACCCGCGTGAACAACCGTGCGAGCGAGCTCACGCTGGCGCGCACCACGTTGGTGGCCTTGGCGGCGGTGGGACCGCTGGCGCTGGCTGGCGTGTCGGCCGCCGCCCGCCGCCTACGAGGCGCCTTCGACCCGCCGCGGTGGCCCACGGCCCCCTGGATGCGCGCGCTGGCCATGGTCGTCCTCGGGGCCCTGCTGCTCGCGCCGTCCTGGGCCGCCGCCGCCGTCGGCGGCGCGCCCGATCTGGGAGCGGTGGGTCACCTGCGGGTCGCCGTGCTGATCGGAGCCGTGGGCGCAGGAGCCGCGTGGCTCACGGCACTGCGCCCCCGACGCACCGATCACGCCTTGTTCCCCTGGTGGATCGCCCTCTGCCTGGGTCCGGCGCTGGCGCGCCCAGCATGGGGGCCTCTGCTGTCGATCGTCCTCGGCGTGGGCGCCTTCGCCGGAGCCACGCGCGCGCTGACGCGTCGTCGGCAGCGCACATGACCGCGCACGTCCGTGCCCAGCAGCTGGCCTACGTGTACCCCGGCGGCTTCGGCGTGGGTCCGCTGCAGCTGGAGCTCGGACCCGGCGTCCACCACCTGCAGGGCGCCAACGGCAGCGGCAAGACCACGCTGATGCGCTGCCTGTGTGCCGATCTACGCAGGAGCACGGGCACCCTCGGGATCTGCGGCAGCGACCCGCGCACCGAAGTCGAGGGCCGACGGCAGGTGGCCTGGATGGCGGCGGAGCCCCAGCTGCCGGACTTCCTGACGGTGCGCGAGGCCTGGCAGCAGCTGGCCGTGATCCGCGGTAGCACCGACTGGGACGGCTCGGATCTGTGTCGGCAGCTCGATCTGCCCGAACAGCTGCTCCTGGGCCACTGCAGCGCCGGGCAGCGGCGGATGGCAGAGCTGGTGGCGGCCTGCGTGGGCTCCCCGGCGGTGATGCTGCTGGACGAGCCCTTCGCCAACCTCGACGCTGGCCGCGTGCGCACGCTGTGTGCGCTGATCGAAGCGTGGCGCACGGACCGCGTGCTGGTGATCACCAGCCACGAGCCGCTACCGATGGAGGCCGACAGCGTGGTGACGCTGCCTTAGGCCAGCCTCAAGGGGCGAACGTCCACTCCTCCGCAACGACGTCGTCGTCGGTGTACCACTCGCCGTCGGGACCAGGTGCCCCGAAGCGGGTGGAGCGGAGCCGCTGCCCTCGACTGTCATAGACCCGGGCTGTGTAGTCGAGGATCTCGTCGTCCGCCGTCCCCCACTCGAAGTCGCCGCCGACCCAGTGGTCGGTCCAGCGGACGGTCTGCCCCCAGGGGTTTCGCGTCCAGGTGATCCGACTCGCCCCGAACGAGAGGGAGAACGGCACGATGCGCTCGACCAAGAAGCCGGACTCGTCGTAGAGGTAGTCGTAGCGCTCCTGCAGGACGTCGTCGTCCGACGGGACCCACTGGTCCTCGCCGGGATCGAGCCGCTCGCCGCTCAACCAGAATCCGTCGTCGTCGACCTCCGTGACGAAGCCCTCGTAGTGAACGTCGTCGTCGGTGAAGTACTGCTCGTCTGGCCCCGGATCCTCCGAAGCCGTCCAGCCCAGGTTGTGTCCTCGGGGGTCCACCAGATACGCCACCCCGACCCAGACCTCCTCCTCGGAGAACACGCCGTCAGCGCCGGGATCCCCCCAGCGGCGCTCCGTGCGGAACCCCAGGTCGTCGAACGAGTAGTGGCTGGCGACGAGGTCGTCGTCGTCGGTGCCGAGCTGCCTGTCGGGACCTCTCGACCACACCTCCGCCACGTCGACATAGTCTCGATCGGTGTAGCTCCAGGTGGTGACCCCGTCCGGCACGAGCGTGTCTCCTTCGCGCACAAACCTGAGGGCCTCGGTCGCGAGATCTCCGCTCCAGGTGTACTCGCGCCGCAGCGTCACCGGATCGTCCTCGGACCCCGGCAGGCCATCGGTTCCTGTCCCCGTGTTGATCCACTCGTCGCACGCCGTCGGGCGCCTCCGGTCGTCGACCGAGCACCGGATGCCGTTGCCCGTGTAGGCACCGTCCAGGCTGCGCGTCCAGTACGTCAGCATGGGATTGGCCGCCGTGCGAAACCGCGCGCGGGCAGGCTCCATCAGAGTTCCCTGCTTGCTCTGCACGCCCGTCAGGACCACCTCCTGTCGGGTGCCGTACCAGGGCTCCTGGAGCGGGAAGACGGTCACGGAGCGCTCGTCCACCTCGATCCGCGTGGGAAGGCGATCGTTGTCTCCATAGGGATTCCACCGAACCTGGGCATCGCTGGCGTCGATCGTCCGGTCGAAGTGAAAGACCACCGGCTCGATCACCGAGACGTCGACGGCTTCTGCGTCGGGCTGCGTCTCCACCACCCTGGGCCCCGGCGCGCACGCCGACAGTCCGACGACGAACGAGATCATGAGTCGCGCCATCCCTGCACCTCCGCTCTGGAGACGAAGGTGACATCTGCCATGTCGCGGCGGCGTCGCACCCTGTACCGAACGGTGCCGAGATCAGAAGCGCTCGATCTCCGTGGAGCCAGGCCGCAGCATGGGCGGATGATCGCCCACGTAGTGGCTCCGCACCCAGGGGATGCGCTCCACCACGCGCTCCAGCATGCCCGTCAGGGTGGAGAAGGACCAGCGCGTGGCCACCTCGTCGGGCACGATCCCACCGATCACGGTGCGGGCATGGTAGGCCACGATCGTGCCGCCCGCTGCCTCCGCGAAGAACCAGCCGCCCTCGTTGACCTTCAGCCAGACCGCCTTGTCCTGCTCGGCCTTCGCCCCCCGCTGATCCGACAGGTCCCAGGTGCGCTCCCACACCTTGCCCCCGGTGGCCTTCCGCAGCGCGGCGTTGTTGGCCACCCGGATCACCCACTGCCGCGTGGCCAGGGGCCACGGCAGATCGATGCTCTGGTAAGCGAGCTTGCTCTCGAAGGTGGAGCCCGGCAGCAGCTCCTCGACGAAGCCCTCCACCACCTGCCCGTGCCCGTCCTGCACCGCCAGCCAGGTGGTGTCGATGTCGGCCGGGGCCCACACCAGACCCATCACGCGATCGGTGCCCTTCATGCGCTCGCGGCGCCGCACCACCTTGCCCTCGGCGACCCCCGCCCACTCCTCGTCGGTGAACTGGAACGGGTACACCGCGTGCGTCTGTAGCTGAGGGCGCCACGCCTCCCAGGCCGCCTCCAGCTCAGCGGCCGTGGGCGCAGCCAACGCCACGCTCGCCACGAGCCACCACATCAGCCGCCCCGCTCCAGCTTGGCGCCGTCCACCATCGGAATGCGCTTCACCGGCCGGTACCGGACCGGAGCGCCCTCCTTCAGCGGCTGGAACGCCCGCACCACCAGGAGCATGCTGCCCACCTGCTGCACGTACAGGTTGGCCGACTTGTCGCCCTCCCCGCACTGGATCGACCACAGCGGGGTCTGTTCCTTGCCCTTGGGCCCGACCGGAACCCGCTCCACCTCGGCGCACTTGCCCTTGATGGAGCCCAGGTCCACCTCCGCCGTGCCATCTTCGCCGAAGGTCAGCGCCAGCTTCGCCTCCGTGCGCGTCTCCTCCGTCGCCTCGCCGCCTTCCGGATCGGTGACGGGCACTTCCTTCAAGCTCAACGAGCCCACGACGGGACCCGCGGCCCCCACGGGATCCATCGGCTTGGCCTTGCCCTTCTTGCTGCGGGGGAAGTGCTTCCGCTTGCCCTTGGCCTTGGCCACCTGCTCGGTCTTCGCACCCTCTTCTTCACCCGACGAAGAGGCCCCACATCCCCATAGTGCGGCCACCAGTACGATTGCGGACGAACCCACGCACCCTCCAAGAAGTCAGCCGCAGCGGCCGCGCTCCCACCATCGGGTGGGCTCCGCACGGCTAACACCTCCACAGGCGGCGCTCATCCGACCAGGCCGAGGTAATGTCGGCCCACGAAGGCAGACACCTCCATCGTCGAGTACATGATCCAGTGGAGCAGGAACGACGGCCAAGCCGACTTTCCACGCCACGCCAGCCACCCCACCAGGATCCCGCCGAACCAGCTCGAGATCAGCTCGGGCTCCGGCTTGGCGTCGTGCAGCAAGAAGAACGGGTAGGCCTGGATGATGATGGCGGCCACGGGGCCTGTGGTACGGGCCAGGCCGAAGAGCATGAAGCCCCGGAAGAAGTACTCCCAGCAGAACATGTAGATGCCCATGGCCAGCTGGTACTGGAGCAGCGCGACGACGTTCGGCTCGATCCGAGAGGGGCGATACCGTGGGTAGTATTTGATGAACTCGGGGAAGAAGTAGGCCGTCAGCGGAATGCCGACCCCGATCAGCACCAGCAGCACCACGACGGGCTTGCTCCACCACTTCACGTCGCCCAGACCCAGGCCCCAGGCCCCCGCGTCGAAGTTGCCGCGCCAGGAGGCTGCGATCACCAGGAGCAAGCCGATCCCGGCTCCCAACACCAGCATGGTGGGATCCTGAATCAGCTCCTTGCGGCCGCCCGGGAAGTGCGCCCAGTACATGTTCGGCACCAGGACGACCACACCTGCCGCCACAGCCAGGAACACGGCGAGCTTGTCGCGGACGTCGTGGAGTACCGACGCCACCCACGGGATCACCAGGAACACGATGATGGCCAGCGACGGCAGCACCAAGAGTCGGGCCGGTGGGCCGTGCTCCTCGTACTGCAGCTGGCTGAAGGCAGCGACGGTGGCGAGAAATAGGACCCATCGGTTCTCGACGGTCCACGTCCACAGCTCTCGGGCGGCATCGATCATGGCGCGGATGCTAACCCACGGGCCCTCGTCCTTGCGTGTGGATCCTGCGAGGTATACTGAACGCACGTTCATGAGGTGACTGTGCACTGGGATCGCAATGAAGGCCGCTACACCTGCGTACTGCCGGGCGGCTTGGTCGCCCACACCGCCCGCACCTCGGTCGGGTGGGAGGTCATGGTTCCCGGTGCCGGCATCTACGACGTGGTCCGCAACCCGAAGCTCAAGACGTGGCTCACCGCGAGAACCGTGGTGGAACGCTTGATTCGAGCGAGGATTCGAGGCGTGGATCCCCGACAGATGGGAAGCCGAGCCCGCCGGCGACATTGACGGCGGCATCACCGCCGCGCTTTCTTTGCGTTGCAGGAGGTCCACGTGGACGAATTCGCTTCCCCCAGTGCTGCCGAGACCGGTGCACGCCAGTACGGCCAGCTCGACATCGGCGTCGCCGTGTCCGAAGGGGTGGGGGCCGTGCTGGCCAACCTGCCAGCCATCCTCGGCGTGGGCATCGTCGGCATCTTCCTTCTCTACGCGTCCTTCTGCACGTGCGTCGGCTGGATCGTGGTCCTGCCCTTGCTCATGTGGGGCTTCTACGCCTTCATGCTCGAGGCGCTCGAGGGGAAGGGCAGGTTCGGCACCCTGTTCTCCGGCTTCAACGACTTCGGCCCTGCCTTCCTCCGCATGTGGGGCTTCCTCCTGCTCATGGTTCTGCTCTACATCCCGGCAGCCATCGCCGTGATGGCCCTGATCATCCCCGACGTGATGACCCAGATCGAGACGGGCCAGCCGCCTGCCGCGCTGTCGCAGACCCTGAAGACGGCGATCCCGTCGCTGCTGTGGGGCTTCGTCATCGTCCGGTTCATGCTCGCTCCGTTCCTCATCGTGGAGCGCGACCAGGGCCCCTTCCAGGCCCTGCAGTCCGCGTGGGAGGCCACGTCGGGACAGTGGCTCAAGCTCGTCGCGCTGCAGCTGCTGCTCACGCTGCTGACCCTGCCCGGCCAGGTGCTGACCGTGGGCGGGCAGATGTACGGAGAGCAGTTCCAGAACGACCCCGCCGCCACCCTCGACGCCTTCCCCATCACCATGGGACTGATCCTCGGGGGATCGCTGGTCACGTCCATCGCCGGCATCTTCGGCATGATGTTCTACGTGAGCACGTACCGGCAGCTGACGGGCCCGGCGCCGACTGCCCAAGCAGCCTGATCTCCGCCGCAATCCCTGGATTGCGGCGCAATCCCCGTCGAGATTTCCGCGACGTTCGTCGGCCGGCACACGGTCCGACGCCCACAATGACCGGCACGCCCTTCGCATCACGGTGTTCCCAGGAGGGAATGCCATGTTTCATTGGTTGGCTCGCTTCAGTGGTGCACGCCGTGCGAGCGCAGCGCTGCCGCCCGAACCCCCTCGGGCCTGTCCACTCTGCGACGACACCGCGCCGCTACCTGCCCGCGGGGCCCACACGGCTCGATGTGGGACCTGCGGCTACGACGACACCTGGGAGCACGATCCGACCCGCGCCGACACCATCGCCCTGTTCCGCGATCTCACCTTGGCACGGGATGCACTTCGGCTCGGGTGCGAGACCCTGCGCGATCACACGCTGGAGCGAGCCGAGCAGCTCGCCCTCGCCGATCACCACGAGCTCGTCGCCCACGAACACCTAGCGCGGGTCCGCGACCTCGACCCTGTGTTGATCGACGACGTGTTCGGGCAGAACTTCGCCACTCAGCTGCAGCGAGTCGAGCAGGCGCGTTGCGTCGTGCGCCGCATGCTCAGCCCAGCAGCAACACCACCATCGAGCCCAAGGCCAGCATGACGGTGCAGAGCAACATCAGCCCCACCGCACCAGCCACCCAGACCAGTAGCGGCTCCGACTGAAGGTCCTCAGTGCCCTCCAGCCCCAGATCCTCCACCGTGGCCAGCTTCGCCTTGCCGGAGATGGGCACGGTCTTCGGGGCCCCCTCCCCCTCGGCCTTCGCGTCGCTCGAGGGCTTGCGCTCCAGCACCTGGGTCGGCTCGTCGGCCCGCGACGCCGACGGTGGGAGCTTGCGGGTCTTGTCGTCGTCTTCCTCCCCGACCGGCTCGGGCGCACGAGGCTTCGGCGCATCCCGACGCGGCCGCTTCTGGGAAGCAGGGGGCACCAGGTTCCGGGCCAGGGGCGGGACCGACATCTGGGGATCCGACGCTTGCTTCGGCCCACCGCGCGACTCCTTCTCGCTACGGTTCCTTCGGGCCCTCGCCTCCGGCTGCGGGCCTTCCGGAAGCTCCAAGTCTGCGCCACCGTCCGTGAGATCCTGGAGGAAATCACCTGGCATCAGCACCGAGCGCAACGGCTTCAGCTCCCCGGTGGCCTCGTCCACCACCATCTCCAGATCGCCCCCCAGCGTGCGCTCCCCCTCGCTCGGGTTGCTGGAGACGGCCAGCAGCTGCCCCGTGTCCAGTGGCGGCACCGCGCGGCCCGTAGGCACCGTGTGCTCGGGCGTGTCGGCAGAGACGGGCACCGTCGGCGGTCCCGAGCTCAAGCCGTCGAACATCAGCGCCACCGTGTCTTCGCTCGGCGCCGGGCCTTCGGACTCCTCGCCGTCCAGCGACACGGTGAACTCCTCCACCGGTCCCAGCCCCTGATCGTCGGTGCCAGACGCCCGATCGGACTTCGAGTGGCGCCGACGTGAAGGTAGACCCCTTCCGGTTGGTTTCTCTTTCTTCAGGGCCACGGGACTCCGGAGGGGATCGCGTGATGCATCCTGAGCGCGAGTCTACCCGAACCCAGGAGCAGCCCTTGTCTCGTCGGCTCTCTACCTTGGTGATTCACGCCGGATCCACACACACGGGCGGGGCGGTGGTCCAGCCGATCTTCCAGTCCGCCAACTACCTGCAGCAAGACGCGGAGCGCTACGACGGCGTGCGCTATCTGCGCTTGGCGAACTCTCCTCAACAACTTGCCCTCTGTCGCAAGCTGGCGGCGATCGAGCAGGCGGAGGACGCCCTGGCGCTGGCCAGCGGCATGGCCGCCATCAGCACGGCCCTGCTGTCGGTGCTGAAGGCCGGCGACCACCTGCTGGTGCAGCGCAACCTGTACGGCGGCACCGCCACGCTCCTCGACGATCTGGCGCGCCTGGGGATCACCTCCACCCCCATCGACGCCTCCGATCCCTCGAGCTGGGCAGCGGCCGCCACCGACCACACCCGGGCCATCTACGTGGAGGCCATCAGCAACCCGCTGCTGCAGGTGCCCGCGCTGCAAGACGTCGTCGACTTCGCCGAGGCGCGCGGACTCGTCAGCTGCATCGACGCCACCTTCGTCTCCCCCACCGGATTCCAGCCCATCCCCTTCGGCTTCGATCTCGTGGTGCACTCGGCCACGAAGTACCTCAACGGCCACTCGGATCTCGTGGCCGGCGTGATCGCAGGCTCCGCCGAGCGGATCGAGCGAGCCCGATCGCTGCACAACCACCTGGGCGGGTGCTTGGATGCGCACGCCTGCTTCCTGCTGGATCGCGGCCTGAAGACGCTGACCCTGCGCGTGCCGGCCCAAGCCCAGCGCGCGCTGCACCTCGCGCAGGTCTTGTCCGAGCACGACGCCGTGGCCCGGGTCCGCTACCCGGGCCTGCCAAGTGATCCCGAGCACGCCCGCGCCAGCCGCTGGTTCGCCCATGCGTCGGGAATGCTCACCTTCGAGACCCACACCGACGATGCAGCCCAGCGGTTCCTACAGCGAGTCAGCATCGCCCTCAACGCGGCGAGCCTCGGTGGCCTGGAGACGCTGGTGGTGCGGCCCAGCCGCAGCTCTCACCTGGGTCTGGAGCCCGAGCAGCGCCGTGCCTTGGGCATCACCGACCGCCTGATCCGCGTGAGCGTGGGGGCCGAAGACCCCGATGATCTCGTGGAGGACTTCGTCTCGGCGTTGGCCTGACATCCGCCAATTAGGTAAGTCCTCTCATGCTGACCCTGTTGACGTCCCTCGCGGCGGCCCAGAACTTCCAGTCGCCCAACTCCACCATCGCGGTGTCGGGCGGGTCGCCGTCGGCCCTGTCGCTTCGTGGGGAGGCGTGGCTGGGTGCGTCCACCAGCGGCGAGATCGGCGTGGGGCTTCCGGCAGATCAACTCACGAACCTGTTCGGCGACGAGTCGGGAGCGGTGGCTCCCATCTTCGACTGGGCCCTGCGCTGGCGGCCCAAGCCGCTGTGCTTCGGTTGTGGCCAGCGCGCCCTGATCAGCCTGGGCGTGGGCCTGGGGGGAACCGTCACACCCGACCTGGAGCTGGTGGGGCCCTGGACCTACTCGGCGGGCCTCGACCTCGCTGGCACAGGTGTGTACTGGTTCTCCCCCACCTTCGGCCTGCAGGCCACGCTCCGGGCCGGCGGCGGACCGCAGTGGGTCGGACCGAACCTCGACGAGCCCGAGCCTGCCGTGTGGCTGTTCGGCGGGGTCGGCCTGGCCTTCTGAGCCGCGGTCCTACCCGCCCACACTGGGGAACCACCACCCCAACAGGCCCTCGGCGAGCAAGCTGACGACCAGTAGCGCCGCACTGGCCACCGCCCATCCGATCTGGACCCTTCCCATCGACGTCGGGCGGAGCACCCACAGACCGTGCCCGGCAGCCAGCAGGCACCCCGTGCCCGCCAGCACGGGGTAGAGCACAGCGCCCACCTCGTCCGCGGGGCCCCGGTAGCCGTCGGGGAACCCCAGCATCGACCACTGCAGCCCCATCCGCCCCACGGCAGCGAGGACCGCCAGGCCGAGCCCGCCGTGCAGCACGCGCCTCATCGACGGCCGCCGCCGCCCGAGGCCCACAGCAGCGTGCCCACCACCGGCAGCAGCGTCCACGCCCAAGGCCCCCCTTCGCGGCGCGCCACGAGCACGGAGGTGAGCCAGAGGGCCAGGAAGTCCAGCGACATCAGGTGCACGAACTGCTCGGTGCGGAAGGCGTGCAGGTAGCCCTGAACGCTACCCGCGAGCGCACCCCAGGTGATCAGCCCCAGGGTCACCACGCCCAGCACCGCCAGGAACCCACGATGGCGCAGCCACTGCTGCCACCGCTGCTGCGGCTCCACGGGCTCGCCGCCGAGCGCCAGGCCTGGCAGCAACGCGTAGGCGCCCACCACCATCGACGCGGCGACGAACGGCCACAGCGGCACGGGTCGCCGCCGCAGGCGCGGGGCCAGCGCGGCCGCCAGGGCGAAGGGCCACACCCCCATGAGCTGGAACAGGGCGACCACCATCGGCTCCTGGCCGTCCCAGTCCCCCACCAGCAGTGATACGATCCAGGCCCCCTGATCGGGGCGCGGAGCGGGCGACAGCAGCAACGCCTCGGCCACCAGCGCAATCCACAGACCGACGATGAGCCAGCGCACATCCCCTCCGGGGCGTCGTCCTAACCACCCCTACCGACGCGCATCGAGGAATCGCCCCGGATACGCCATCACGCGCTCGTCAGCGGTCACCAGCGTCAGCCCCTCGAGATTCGCCTGGACCACCAGGAGACGATCGAACGGGTCGCGATGAAGCATGGGAAGTGCCTCGACAGCGGCTCCGTGGGATCCGGTCACCGGCAGCTCCCGCGCACGCGATGCGTGCAGCCGTGTGGGCCACCAAGTCGCCACGGGCTGACCGAGGCGCAGCTTGCCAAGAGCTGTCTTGATCCCCAACTCCCACGCACTGGCGGCCGAGACGAACAACGTCACCCCTGGATCCACCAACTGCGCCCGCGCGAGGGCACCGAGTCTGTCGGGCTCACCGTGCATCCACAGCCACACGTGGGTGTCGACGAGGAGCATCAGCCGCCCTCGAAAGCGTCCAGGACGTCATCGGGAAGGGGCGCGTCGAAGTCGTCCGCAATCCAGATCCTGCCGACGTCCATCCCCAGTGGGCGCCTGGCAACCTCCCCCACCGGAACCAGCTTGGCCACGGGTCGACCGGCCCTGGCGATCACGACCTCCTGCCCCTGCTCCACGTCCGCGAGGAGTCGCGACAACTGCGTCTTGGCATCCTGCACGTTGACCTGCTTCACCGGGTGCCCTCTCGCTATCTGGTCTGGTTGGTCGACTGACATTGGTCTATCGCGTCTGTGCGCTGGCCAATAGACCATCGACGATCAGCCCATCCAGGCGCTCCAGCCACCCCGACACACCCGGCGCCCATACGAGCGCACTCAGGAGCGGCACCACCCCCTCGAGCAGCGTGAGCAGTCCCTCCGTGGCGCGCTGCTCCTCGCTGCGATCCAACAGCATCCACAGCACCACCGCCAGGTGCGCCACGTAGGACACCCGCCCCAGGGCCTCCGGTGCCGTCGGTGCGTCGCTCGCCGAGGCCACGGCGTGCTGGAACATGCCCATCACCCGGTCGCGAGAGGGGGCGGACGCAGGGGCCAGCAGCCCCAGCTCCCGGTCCGTGAGCAGCACCCCCAGCACCGCAGCCAGCGTGTCGCGATGGGGCTGCAGCACCTCGAGGCTGGCGCGCAGCGTCCACAGCACGCGCATGGGCCAGCGCCCCTCGGGCATGTCGCCACGGCGTACAGCAAACGTCTCCGACAGCCGCTCGTACAGCGCCGTCACCACCGCGCCCTTGCTGGGGAAGTAGCGGTAGAGCAGCCCCGGGCTCACGTCTGCGGCCGCTGCGATCCCGCGCAGGGTGGTGGCGTGGTAGCCGCGCTCGGCGAACAGCCGCACAGCCACGTCGAACAGCCGCTCGCGGCGAGCCTCCCCCACGGCCGTGGTGCCCGGCGGGCGTCCGCGTCTTCCCACATCTTCTCCCTTGGCGATTTAGATGAACATGTTTATCTAAATCATGGGAGGGTGACGAATGCGCATCGTGATTCCAGGCGGAAGCGGGCAACTGGGGCAGGTCATGGTGCGCGGCCTCACCGAGCGTGGCCATGACGTGGCCGTGATCGGACGCCACACCGACGACCCTGCACTGCGCTGGGACGGTCACAGCGACGGCCCCTGGTTCGCCGCCATCGACGGCGCGGACGCCGTGGTCAACCTGGCGGGGCGCTCGGTGAGCTGCCGCTACCACTGGCGCAACCTCAACGAGATGATGCAGAGCCGCATCGACTCGGCCACAGCAGTAGGGCGCGCCATCGCCGCCGCACGCACACCGCCTCCCGTGTGGCTGCAGGCCAGCACCGCGTCGATCTACGCCCACACCCACGGCCCCGCCCACGACGAGCAGCACGGCATCCTCGGCGGCACCGAGCCCGACGTGCCGGCCTACTGGGGCTACAGCGTCAGCATCGCCCGCGCCTGGGAGATGTGCTTGCACCAGGCCGACACGCCCCAGACCCGGAAGGTGGCCATGCGCCTGGGCTTCACCATGAGTCCCGACCCAGGGGGTGTCTTCGACTGGCTCATGTGGATGGTCCGACGCGGACTCGGAGGCCCCTTCTACGGTGGGGACCAGTTCGTGTCGTGGCTACATGGCGACGACCTCGTCAGAGCCGTGCTCTTCCTGCTGGAGACGCCCGAGATCGAGGGCCCGGTCAACCTCACCGCGCCGACCCCTCTGGCGAACCGAGACTTCATGCAGACGCTGCGCAAGCACGCTGGCGCTCCCCTCGGCCTGCCCGTGCTCCCGGGGATGGCGGAGATCGGCGCGTGGCTGATCGACACCGACGTGGAGCTGCTGCGCAAGAGCCGCCGGGTGGTCCCGGGCCGCCTCACCACCGCTGGCTTCCAGTTCTCGCATCCCACCTGGGGATCGGCGGCCCGAGACCTGGTCCGTTCGTGGGCTACGTTTCCCGTATGACCGACTCGCCCGCCGAAGGCTGGACCGAAGCGATGCTGGAGGCCCTCGAGCCCCACGAGCACGACTTCCAAGAATTCAAGGGCAGCCCCTGGATGGTCGACGACGAGGAGGAGCTGGTCGACCACTTCCTCGTCTCGCTGTCCAAGCAGGTCTCAGCCTTCGCCAACGGCGCAGGCGGCCGCCTGATCATCGGGCTCGACGACAACGGCGTGGTGGATGGGGGCGTGCCCGTCGATCTGAAGGGCGGCGGCACCCGCGCCTGGCTCGAGGACGTGGTGCCGCAGGTGGTGGATCCCCCGCTACAGCGCTGCAACGTCTTCGAGGTGGGTCACCGTCCACAGAACAGCTTGGTGAACCCCGGGCACGCCGTGTACGTGGTGGAGATCCCCTCGAGCGCCCGCGCCCCCCATCAGGCAAAGGACCACCGCTACTACCTGCGGATCGCGGGCAAGTCCCGCCCCATGGGCCACGTGCACATCCAGGACGTGCTCCGGCGCACCCACCATCCGCAGGTCGAGGTCAGCCGCCTGGGGCCCTACGGCGACGCCGAGCTCGACACGAGCGACCCCAGAGGCCCACAAGCCTTCGTGCAGCTCCGCGCCTTCGTGGTCAACCGCAGCCGCCGGCTGGCGAGCCACGTGGGCATCGAGCTGCTGCTCCCCCGCCCCTTCGCTGGCTCCACCGTGCGCCGACGCATGGCCACCGCGGGAGAGTGCCAGACCAGCCAGACGCCCGGCGAGGTGACGTACTTCCGCTACCACGGCATGCCCATCTTCCCGAGCCAGGAGATCTACGCCGTGAGCGTGTGGATGTGCATCCACAGCCACAACCTCGCGCTGCTGCGCTCGGGGGCGAGCCTGGGCTGGATGATCTACGCCGACGATGCCGTGCCAGCGCGAGGCGACCACCGGCTCGCCTCCTTCGCCGTGGTGCAGCACGCCATGCGATGGGTGGAGGCGCAGCTCACGGGATAAGCACCGCGCGTGCACATCACCCTTCCCCGACCCGACGACTGGCACCTGCACCTGCGCGACGGCGCGATGCTACAGGCCGTCGCCCCACACACCGCACGTGCCTTCGGGCGCGCGCTGATCATGCCGAACCTCGCGCCGCCCGTGGTCACCGCCGAGCAGGCCACGGCCTACGCCGGCCGGATCCGCGCCGCCGCAGGGAGCCACTTCGAGCCCCTGATGACCTGCTACCTCACCGACGAGGTCGACGGCGACGCGCTGGTGCAGGGCTTCCGGCAGGGCGCCTGGGTCGCGGCCAAGCTGTATCCGGCGAACGCCACCACCAACTCGGCCCACGGCGTCACCGATCTGCAGCGAATCCGACCGGCCCTCGAGCGAATGGCCGAAGCAGGCATGCCGCTGTGCGTGCACGGCGAGGTGACCGACCCGCACGTGGACGTCTTCGACCGCGAGTCGATCTTCCTGCACGAGGTGCTGGGGCCCTTGCTCGAGGCGATCCCCACGCTGCGGGTGGTGGTGGAGCACGCCACCACCCGGACCGCCATCGACTTCGTGCGCGGCCAGTCCGACGGCGTCGCCGCCACCCTCACGCCCCATCACCTGTGGTGGAACCGCAACGCCCTGTTCGATGGTGGGCTGCGCCCGCATGCCTACTGCCTGCCCGTGCTCAAGCGCGAGACCGATCGCGCGGCCCTGATCGGAGCAGCCACGAGCGGCGACCCGCGGTTCTTCGCCGGCACCGACAGCGCCCCGCACCTGCGCTCCCGCAAGGAGTGCGATCACGGCTGCGCCGGCGTGTTCAACGCACCCACGGCGCTGGCAGCCTACGCCCAGGTGTTCGAAGACGCCGCCGCCCTCGAGCACCTCGAGGGATTCCTGTCGCGGCACGGGGCCGCCTTCTATGGCGTACAGGTCGCCACGGAGACGGTCACGCTGGTGGCCGAGCCCTGGACCCCGCAAGCCGCCATCGAGGCCGACGGAGAGGCGGTGTCGGTGTTCCTCGGAGACGAGCAGCTCCGCTGGCGCCTGCAGCGGGGCGGCTGATCCCACGGCTCAGGTCGGCAGGATCTGGGCGACCACGTAGGACAGATCGGTGTCTTCGCCGCGGCTGCGCGAGATGATCATCGCTCCCTCCAGCGCCGCCAGCAGCACCGACGCCAACGCCGGCACGTCCGACGCCGTCAGCTCGCCCGTGGTCACACCCGCGTGCAGCGTGTGCTCGAGCCACGCCTGCTGCTCCACGAAGAAGCGATCCACCTCCGCGCGGACCTCGGCCGGCAGGATGGCCGCCTCGCTCGCGAGCATTCCGCACAGGCAGTGCCGACCTGCCTCGAGCGGGGCGCTGTAGAGGCCCGCATAGGCGAGCAGACGCTCCCGAGCCGTGGTCTGGGTGGCGGTGATGCCCCCCAGCGCCTGGGCGAAGTCGCGCCGGTACTGGCGTGCCACGTCGCGCACCAGGTCGGCCTTCGTGGGGAAGTGGTAGTGGATGCTCGCGCTGCGGATCCCCACCTCCGCAGCGACGTCGCGGAAGCTGAACCCGGCATAGCCCCGGGTCTGGATGAGCTGCTGTCCAGCCCGCAGGATCTCCTGGGCGCGTTGTGGCATCCGGTCCCCCACGCGGTCTATCCGCCCAGGTGGCCCGTCTTCACCCACAGCGTGGCTCCATCGGCACCCGCCTCGCCGGACCAGGACGTTCCCGCGGGGAGACGCATCCAGGAGTGCACGCGCAGCGGGTCGCCGTCGGCCTTCAGCGAGCCCTGGAGCACGAGCACCTCGGCGCCACCTGGCACGTCGAAGGAAGCGCGCGTGCCCGCAGACCAGCGCTGGACCTCCACCATCTCCCGCGCATCCTCGTGCAGGGTGGCACAGCTGACGCCGCTGTGGTCCGCATGGGATGCATAGGACAAGTCCTGCAGCCTCAGCGACACCGGGTGGCGATCGTCGGGATCGAACTGCCACAGCTTCACGAAGATCACGCAGCCCGGTTCGGATCGCGGCGTGTGCTCCGACGTGGGCGGATTCCGCACGTAGCTCCCGACGGGGTAGTCGCCATGCTCGTCCTGGAACGTGCCCTCGAGCACCAGGAACTCCTCCCCCCCACCGTGCACGTGGGCCGAGAAGTGACTGTTCGGCGCGTAGCGCACGATGGACGTGGCCCGAGCCACCTCCTCCCCCACGCGGTCCAGCATGCGGCGGTGCACGCCGGGCATGGGTGAGGGCACCCAGTCCAGCTCGGGCGCGTGTAGCACCACGCGCTCGGTGAAGTCGGCATGTAGACGCATCATCCCCCCACGCTGGGTCGGGCGGCCACACGGCCGCGCCACGCCAGCAGCGCCGTCAGGTCGCTCGGGATCCCTACCTTCGCGAAGTCGGCGAAGACCAGCCCCGCGTAGGCCGTGATGTCGGCCATCGAGAAGGCATCGCCGGCCAAGAAGGTCGAGTCCGCCAACACCTCGTCCAGGTAGCGCATGGTGCGCACCGCCACGTCCCGCTGACGAAGGCCCCAGGCTTCGTTCTGGTGCGTCTCCAGATCGGGCCCCAGCCCGGGAGTGGCGTGGTGGAAGTAGGCGCCCACGGCGTCGAGCAGCCCCGCCTCGGCGCGCCGGTTCATCATCTGCGTGACCGCGCGCTGCTCGGCGTCGTCGCCGATGAGGGAGGGTCCGGGGTAGGCGCCGTCGATGTACTCGATGATGGCGGTGCACTGAGAGATACACGTCCCGCCCTCTAGCTCTAGGTAGGGAACAGTAGCATCCGGGTTCTTGGCACGAAACGCCTCGCTGCGGTGCTCACCCGCCATCACGTCCACCTCCACGAACTCCACGTCCTCTGCTCCCTTCTCGGCCAAGGCCATGCGAATGCGCAGGGGGTTCGGGAAGCCGGGCGTCTCGAAGACCTTCATGGTTCACTCCTTGTCTCGACGACGTCTGTCTATCTAGTACTAGATAGACATGGCAACCAAAGAAGCGATCCGATGGAACCTCCACGTCGGTGCTGCGTGTACAGATCCGAGACGTGTGCGCCCTGGGGGTCCCATCCACCTCGAACCCAGCCAGCTCGTGGCCGAGCACGGACCGGCGATCTGGTCGGTGTGTCGTCGACTGTGCGACGAGCCCGAAGACGCCTACCAGGAGATCTGGGCCAAGGCGCTGGGAGCCATCCACCGCTTCGATCCCGAGGGTCGGGCCACGCTGCGCACCTGGTTGCTCACGGTGGCCCACCACCACCTCATCGATCGCCACCGCCGTCGCCGCACGCGAGGGGTGGTGGTGGAGCTGCCGGACCTGCCGGTGGCGCCCACGACGGAGGCGAACCTCGACGCGGCGCGCCGACGGGTGGCCCTGGAGCGCGCCCTCTGTAGGCTCCCCGACGATCAGCGTCGGGCCGTGGTGCTACACCACCTCCACGGACAGCCTCTGGATCTCGTCGCGTCCACCGAGGGCGTGGCCATCGGTACCGTGAAGTCGCGCCTGCACCGAGGGCGCGCCCGCCTGGCCGCGCTGCTGCACGCCTGGTCCCAGCCCATCGTCGCGGAGGTGCCCGATGCCGTCCAGCGCTGATCTCGAGTCTCTGTCCCAGCTGCTGGCCGGAGAGCTGACCGACGCTCGCGCCTCGGAGCTACAGCGTCGACTGGCCCGCGATCCGGAGCTGCAGGCGCTGTACGCGACCCTGCAGGCGCTGCCCGACGATCTGGCGGACCTGCCGCAGCTGCCTCCCCCACCAGCGCTCGACGCGCGCGTCCTCGCCGCCCATCGGCCAGCGACTCGCCGATCTCCTCGCTGGATCGCCGGCGTCGCCGCCCTGGCCGCCGCTGCGGCGATCACGGTGCTGTGGGCGTGGCAGGCCCCCCCCACCCTCGCCCTGGCCATGGGCGACACCGTGGTGCACGGCGACGCGCGGGTGGTGGCAGGCCACGTGCGCATCGACGTGGATGGCCTCGCCCGGATCACGATGGAACCGGATCCCACCCTGGTGCGTGTACCCCCAGCACCCAACCAGGAGGATCCCATGAAGACAGCGATGGCCGTGCTCGGCGGTGCAGTGGGCGGAGCCGTGGTGACGGTGGCGGTGCTCGAGGGCACCGCCACGCTCCGATCCACGGAGGGAGCCCCCGTGGAGCTGGCCGCGGGCGAGGTGCGGCGCGTGCCGTCAGCCTCCGCTCGGGTGGCTGCTCCCACGCCCCTCACCCCGCTCCCGGGCGAAGACGAAGCCGCCACCATCGCGCGGCTCCAGGGAGAGCTCGAGACCCTGCGAGCAGCCCTTGGCCAGGCCCAGTTCACGGGAGCCGTCACCAGCGGCCAGCTCGAGGCCCACGTGGGCAGCCCCCAGGAGTGGCCCGACGACGTGCCGGAGGCGCTGACGCCCGACGCCATGCGCGCCAAGGCCGAGCAAGCCGCACAGGAGATCGACGGCGTGGAGCTCGTGGAGGTGGACTGCGCCGAGTACCCCTGCATCGTCGTCTACGAGTCCGACAACATCGAGCCAGGCTGGAGCGATCGGGCGCGACCCGCCGCCGAGGCCCTCACCGAGGGGATCGAGAACGCCGGGCTGAGCGTGAGCGCCTCGGGGTTCAACAACGACGGCCGGACGGCGGGCTTCCTGGGCGTGACCGTGGCCCCCCCAGACGACGCCGAGCGAGGCTCCGACACCCAGGTCCGCACGGCCTACCGCACCTCCGCGCTCCTCGAGGAGCTGGGCCAGCAAGCCACCGAGGGACAGGCCTCGGAGGAAGACGTGGACGTCACTGGGGGGTAGCGCTCATCACGAGCACTCGCTCCCCGGCCACCACGGCCACCTCGTCGCCCGCACGGCCGTCGAGGTCGCCCACCGCCACGGGCCCCTCGCCCAGCGTCCAGCGCTGGGTGTGAAAGCGTCCACGGTTGCCGCCCCACGCGATCGCCAGCTCCTGCGTGGCGAAGCTGTGGAACAGCACGTCGGTGCAGCCATCCCCATCTGCATCCGCGGTGAGCAGCGTCTGCGGGGTGTCGCGGGCCGCATCTCCGCGCAGCCGCACGATCCAAGGCCCGGGCTTGAGCGCATCGGATCGCAGCATGCGCACCGCCGCGCGGCGACGATCCGCCACCAGCACCTCCGCCTGCCCGTCCTGATCGAGGTCGACCGCCAGCGGCCCCCGTGGCTGCTTCACCTTCACCCGGTACTCGCGCTGGGCATTCAGATCCCCCCCCCACGCCACCGTGAGGCGCCGTGATCCACCGCGAGAGATGATCCACTCCGGCGACCCGTCGCCGTCGAGATCTCCCACAGTCTGCTCCACGCCACCCCGCACGGTGCCCGTGGCGACCTTCGTGGGCGACTCGGCCCCCAGGGACCACACCGCGGCAGAGCCGATGGGGCTCACGCTCAGCAGCTCGTCCGTGCCGTCGGGCCCGAGATCCGCCACGATGGGCTCGGGTCCGATGTCGGCCGAGTGGGTGGGCTCCACGGCAGCACCATCCGCCAGCCACACCACCCGCGTGAGCTCGTCGCGCGCAGGGTCGGCGAGCACGACGTCGAGATCCCCGTCGCCGTCGAGATCTCCCGGCAGGACGTGCAGCCCAGCAAAGGACAGCCCACCCAGGGTCGACAGCCGAGGGGTGGCCGACCGGCTCCCGCGCGGCAAGCTCGCCGACCACAGCCCCATCGGGGAGGTCGCCTCGAGGGGGGGCACCACCGCCCCCACCATCTCCGAGCGGCCGTCACCGTCGATGTCGAGGGTGGCGATGGTGGCCAGTCGTCCGCCCGTCGCACGGTCCCCCAGGGGGATCTCCTGAACGTGCAGGTCGCGATCCACCGGATCGCCACAGGTGACAGCAGCCGTCGCGGTGGTGACGCCAACGAGGATCAGCATCTTGGGCTCCGCACGATGGGCGCTACCCTATCGTGACTCGGCATCGGAAGCGTCCAGCGCGCGGTAGACGCGGCGGAACTCGACGCCATCCATGCCCGAGCCGTCCACCAACACCACGGCGTAGGTGAGATCTTCCTCCTTGGGTAGCAGGAAGGTCTCCACCAGCACCATGGACTTGATGCGCCGCTCGACGAGCAGGTAGTCGGGTCCGAGCTCGGCCCGAATGCGGAGCATTCCGTCGTCCTGACGGACCTTGGTCCACTTCCGACCCGGCGACAGGGTGATCGGCGACTCTCCACCGAACTCCACCACCATCGCCCCGGCCTCGTCTCGTCGGAACTCCACCCGACCCGAGCGTCCCAGCATCGACAGGGCCGTCTTCACCAAGCGCGCCTGCGCATCCTGACGATCGGACTGCCCGCCATCGGGCGCGAGCCGACCTGCAGCCCCCGAGCCCACCGTCGGGGCACGGATGGCCATCCGCAGGGTCTGCACCGGATCGTCGCTCTTCACCGGATCCAGGCCCCAGGCACCCACCCACGGATCCAGGCCCTCTGTGGCCCAGGCCAACGACACCCACATCCACACGATCATGGAATCCCCGTGTCCGCGGTCGCGAACGTATCGATGGGCGGCACGCCCGTGTCAGCCGTGGTCAACGTGTCCTCCACTCCCGCCGTGTCGCCCGTCAGCCCCGTGGCGAGCCCAGTGTCCTCGACAAAAAACGTATCGGCCGTGTCTACTTCCACGCCCCCGGTATCGCCGCTGTCGAACCGTCCCGTATCGGAAGGAAGGCCGGTGGGAACGGGCGGCAGCGCCTCGCCGGTGTCGAGCACCGGCACCGGCCGACGGGCGGCCACTCCCAGCCCCGTGTCCGCGGTGGCCGCCGGGAAGGGCCCCAGCCCGATGCGCGGCCCGACGGCCTCCACCTCGGGCGGTGTAGGCAACCACCCCTGGGGGGGCTCACAGGCCCACACGAACTCTGCGTCGTCCAGCGGGGAATACCACAGCTGCGGATCGTGGCACGGGGCCACGGCCGGCTGGCCGAAGCAGCTCCCCAGCAGGACGACGAGCATCGCTACTCCAGGGTCTCGATGGACACCCAGGGGACCAGACCCTCGATCCCTCGGCCCGGAGGCGCCACCTGGGCCGTCTGGCCCACGGTGGGGCGGTCGTTCTCACCCAGCATCGTGATGCGCCCGGCGTTGCGGAAGGGCCCCGTCTGCACACCGAGGGTGGACGACGCGGTGGGCGTACCGTGCACCACCCACACCCGCTCCGCCATGATCCCGTTGGCCCGCTCGAAGATCGCCACCCCGGTGGCCTTCATGGAGTAGATGGCCTCCACCTCGGACTCCGTCTGCTGCGTCAGCCCGATGTTGGAGGTGCCCTCCACCCGCTCGATCTGATCGTCGGGATCGGAGCTGCGCGCGGCATCGGTGGTGGCGGTGCTGGCCTCCAGGAAGTCCGGCCGGGTCTGAGGCAGGAACACCGTGGTGGTCCCCTCGCCCACGGTCTGCACGATCTGCATGCCCGTGCGCGGCGTGACGAGGTGCACCATGGTGGTGGAGCCGCGCGACGCCGTCAGCGACGGCATCTGCATGAGCGCGCTGCGGTACTCCACCCACTGGCCCTCGCGCTGGGCGTGGTCGGGGATGCGCAGGTGGAAGCCTGCCGTCATGCGGCTCACCACCTGTCGCAGGGTCTCCTGGATGGATCGCTCGCGCACGTTGCGCGTGTCGATCCCTTCGAGATCGACGTTGGTGATGCCCCCCTTGAAGTCGGTCTGCATCTGGATGCGCATGCCGGTGATCTTGGAGTCGATCTCGTCGAGCACCCGCTGCACCACCTCGCGATCGCGCTGGCGGCGGAAGCGGCGCATGGACGTGGCGAGCAAGCCGACGTCCTCGATCTCGCACTCCACTTCCCACTTCTTCTTGGACAGCTTGTGCTCTTTGCTGCACACGAGGATGGCACGGATCTGCATGGCGTAGGTGCGAAATGCCTCGTTCTGATCGCGCGCCAGCGTGACCCCCATGGGCAGCACAAGCTCGTTCTGGACGAGCCACCGCGTGTCGTCCCACCGTGCGAAGTCGTCCGCGTAGACGATGATCTCCTCGGCAGGATCGTCGCGCGGCCCCGCGTGAGCCTGGAGCATCGACAGTACGACAAAGGCCAGCGTTAGCATGCTCCCTCCTGGGAGCGAAAGGTGTCCGCGCAACCTCGCTCTGTCAATGCAGCGCGACAACTCATTGAAGGCTCCCACGTCCTGCGGAACCTCGGAGCAGACATGTCCCGACCCATCGATCTCCGCTCCGACACCGTCACCCTTCCCACACCGGGCATGCTCGACGCGATGGTCCACGCCGAGCTGGGCGACGACGTGCTGGGCGACGACCCCACGGTGATCGCCCTGGAGGCACGCTGCGCCGAGCTCGTGGGCAAGGACGCCGCGCTGTTCGTGCCGTCGGGCACCATGGCCAACCTCATCGCCATCGAGGTGAGCACACGCCGCGGGGACGAGGTGTTGCTACACGACGAGGCGCATCCGTTCCACTACGAGACCGCCGGCGCCGCGGGGCTCGCGGGGGTGCAGCTACGGAGGCTGCCGGGACCGCGTGGGGTGATGGATCCCGACGACGTGCGGGCGGCCGTCCGGGCCGACGCCCCCCACTACCCGCGAACGGCGCTGCTGTGCGTGGAGGACACCCACAACGGCGGCGGAGGAAAGGTCCAGCCCCTCGACAACACCGATGCGCTGTGCGAAGCGGCCCAGCAGCTCGGGCTGGCGCGGCACCTCGACGGTGCGAGGCTGCTCAACGCCAGCGTGGCCTCGGGGATCGGGGCCGCCAGGCGGGCACAGGGCTTCGACACCGTCAGCTTCTGCTTCAGCAAGGGGCTGGGCGCCCCCGCGGGCTCGGTGGTGTGCGGAGACGCCGCGCGCATGCAGCGTGCCCGCCGTATGCGAAAGATGCTGGGGGGCGCCATGCGGCAGACCGGCATCCTCGCCGCCGCAGCACTCTATGCCCTCGATCACCACGTGGAGCGCCTGGCCGACGACCACCGGCGCACCGCCGAGATCGCCCGAGGGCTGCAGACAGCGGGCTTCGAGCTGCAGCCCCCCGACACCAACATCGTCGTGGTGGAGGTGGGTGCCGCGAGCCAGTTCGTGGCTGATCTGGCCACCCACGGGGTGCGCTGCTTTCCGGTCTCGGCCACTGCCGCTCGGCTGGTGGTGCACCTGGGGATCACCGACGACGATGTGCCGCGGGTGATCGACGCCTTCACCGCGGTGCGGGAGTCAGCCCGATGAGCCGCCTGAGCACCTTTTCCAGACAAACGTCCATCACATGCCAGACGAAAGCATCCGAATAGACCCATGCCAGAGCAGCCTGGCCGGTAGACGTCTCCACAGCAGAGGGCGACCTTCCCTGCCCTCCCGGAGGCTCAGATGTCCCTTCCCATCCCCACTCCCCTCGCCGTAGGCGGCGCGCTCCTGGCTGCCGTCGGCCTGTCCGCCGCTGCCTTGCCCACCGAGCTCGACGTGCAGCGCACCCGCGTGGTGCAGGCGTCACCCGAAGAGATCACCCACCACCTCGCGCACTACCCCGATCGCCGGAAGTGGGTGATCTGGACCGAGCTCGATCCTGCTGCCGACTACCAGTTCAGCGGCACGCCGGGCGAGGTGGGCGCCACCATGGCCTGGCAGGGCGACGAGATCGGCAGCGCCACCCTCACCCTCGAGGAGGTGATCCCCGGAGAGCGGGTGATCTCCACCCTGGACTACACCGCGCCCTTCGCGCTCACCTCGAGGGACATCTTCGAGCTCGAGGACCTGGGCGACGGCAGCACGCAGCTGACGTGGCGCGCCGCCGCCCCGCTGGCCTTCGGTCCCCAACGGATCTTCGGCCTGTTCGCCGATGGGATGCTCGGCGACGAGTACGACCGTAGCCTCGACAACCTTGCGGCCGCCCTGGAGACGTCCCGATGAAGTACCTGATGCTGTTGCGCGGTGACGAGGCCGCGTGGTCCGCAATGCCCGAGCCCCAACGCGAGGCCGCCATCGCAGCCTACATGCAGTACAACGCCGATCTGGCGGAGGCTGGCGTGCTGGCGGGAGGCGCCCAGCTGAAGCCGAGCTTCACGGCCACCACCCTGCGCGAGGTGGACGGCGAGGTGGCCCTGACCGACGGCCCCTATGCCGAGACTCGAGAGCACATCGGTGGCTTCTACGTGCTCGAGGTGCCCGATCTCGACACGGCCCTGAGCTGGGCTCGGAGGTGTCCGGCCTTGCGCGGCGGCTCGATCGAGGTCCGCCCGCTGGGCACGGAGCCCGCGGAGCTGGATGACGCCTGAGCGTGCCGTGGAGCAGCTGGCGCGCCAGGACGCTCCTCGCATCCTGGCGGTGCTGGCGCGCCAGTTCCGCGACATCGAGGCGGCGCAGGAGGCCGTCCAGGCGGCACTGATGCGCGCCCTGGAGCGCTGGCAGCACCGAGGGGTGCCCGAGGATCCCTCGGCCTGGCTCTACACGGTGGCGCGCAACGTGGTGCTGGACGGCCTGCGCGCCTCCGCGCCCGCAGCTGCCCCGCCCCCAGCCGAGGCTCCCACGCAGCAAGACGAGGTGGCGCTGCTCTTCGCCTGCTGCCACCCCGCCCTCGAGCCGCGCGTGCAGGTGGGCCTGGCGCTGCGGGCGCTGTGCGGCCGCACCACCGACCAGGTCGCCCGCGCCTTCCTGGAGCGACCCGAGGCCACGGCGCAGCGGCTGTCGCGCGGCTCGGCCAAGCTGCGCGAGGCCGGTGTGGCCTTCGCGGTGCCCGGCCCCCGCCATCGCGCCGAGCGCCTCGCGGCGGTGCTCGCCACCATCTACCTGCTGTTCAACGAAGGCTACGCCCCCACCTCCGACGAGCGACCCGTGAACCCCGCCCTGTGCGGTCAGGCGCTCGCCCTGGGGCATCGGGTGGCCGAGCTGCTCCCCGAGGAAGCCGAGGTGCACGGGCTGGTGGCGCTGATGCAGCTGCACCACGCTCGGCGCGACGGGCGCGTGGACGCGCAGGGTAGGCTGGTGCCCCTGGATCAGCAGGATCGACGTCGCTGGCACAGCAGCGAGATCGCCGCGGGGCAGGCCACCCTCGACGTAGCCATGGCGCTGGGCGCCCCGGGCCCCTACCAGCTGCAGGCTGCCATCGCCGCACTGCACGCCCGCGCTGCTCGCGCTGCCGACACCGACTGGACCAGCATCACGGCGCTGTATGGTGGGCTGCTTCAGCGGATCCCCTCGCCCATCGTGGAGCTCAACGCGGCAGTCGCCCTGGCCATGGCCCGCGGACCCGCCGCAGGGCTGGCCTGGATCGAGCGGCTGGTGGAGCGTGACCAGCTCAGCGACTACCCCTTGCTGCACGCAGCCCGCGGGGATCTGCTGCAGCGTCTGGACCGCACCGACGAGGCCGCGCGCGCCTTCGAGCAAGCGCTGTCGCTGACGCGCAACGCCTCGGAGCGAGCGCACCTACAGCAGCGCTTGGCGGGGACCAGCACCGTACGGCGGCGACGACGCGCACCCACGGGCCGGACCGTGCGCCCGCTGTCCGACCGCGCCTGGTCGCGGGTGCGGGCGCTCTTCCCGCGGCGCAGGGGCCGTGGCCGACCGGGTCGACCCGATCGCACCATGCTCGACGCGATCCTGTGGGTCCTGGGCACCGGCGCCCCCTGGCGACAGCTCCCCGAGGCCTTCGGCCCCTGGCAGACGGCCTACGGCCGGTTCCGCGCCTGGGAGAACGACGGCCGGCTCGTGCAGGTCGTCGCCCGACTACGCCACACGGGCGTCACGCCGCTACAGGCACACCTGTCGCGGCGGGCCGCACCGGGCGAGATCCCTAGATGAGCTCGGCCACCGCCGACCGCTCCGACTCCAGATCCTGGATGTTCTCCACGATCCGGTCGCGGGTGTAGGCGTCGATCTCGAGGCCCTCCACCACGGAGATGGTGCCGCTCGCGTCGACGGTCACGGGGAAGCTGAACACCAGCCCCTCCGGCACGTCGTACCAGCCCTGCGAGGGGATGGCCATGGACACGATGCGCCCGTTGGTGCCCTTCCACCAGTCCCGCATGTGGTCCACCGCTGCACTCGCCGCGCTCGCCGCACTCGAGGCGCCGCGAGCCATGATGATCGCTTTACCGCGCGTGGCCACCGTGCGGCGGAACTCCTCGCGCACCCAGGCCAGATCGAGCTGCCCCATCGCCGGGAGCTCGCTCGCCACCGCCTTGCGGAGGTCGGGGTACATCTTGTCGGAGTGGTTGCCCCACACGAAGACGTCCTGCACCTGGGCTGCGGGCACGCCGAGCTTCGCGGCCACCTGGCCCACGGCGCGGTTCTGATCGAGGCGCGTCATGGCGGAGAAGCAGGAGCCGTCCAGCCCCGTGGCGTTGGCACGGGCGATCAGGCAGTTGGTGTTGGCCGGGTTGCCGACCGTGATCACCTTCACGTCGCGGCTGGCCGACTCGCCGATGGCCTTGCCCTGGCCCACGAAGATGGGGCCGTTGGCCGCCACCAGGTCGGCGCGATCCATGTCCTTGCTGCGCGGACGAGAGCCCACCAGGAAGATGGCGTCGGCGTCGCGGAAGGCGGTGTTCACGTCGTCGGTGGCCACGATGTCGTGCACCAGCGGGAAGGCGGAGTCCACGAGCTCCATCACGACCCCGTTGAGGCGCTCCATCACCGGCGTGATCTCCAGGAGCTGGAGGATCATCGGCTGGTCGTCACCGAAGCAGTTGCCCGAAGCGAGCCTCCACAGCAGGGAGTAGCCGATGTTGCCAGCGGCGCCCGTGACGGCGACGCGGATGGGAGCTTTCATGCGTACCTCCGGAAGGATCTGCGCGTAACCGATGCGCGCCCGGCTGCCAGCGCCGCACATCGACGCGCTCCGCGCATGCCATTTCCGGGTATACGAGGAGCCGTGCAGAGGAGGTCGAATGCCCATCGTCCCGTGGCTGTTGGTGGGGGCTGCCAACGCAGCCGACTGCGATGTCACAGCGCTGACCGCCGCGGTCCGCGAGGCCACCCCGGCGCGCACCGCCACGCGGTTCGCCGAGCTCGCGGCCTGTGACGCCGACGCTGCAGCCTCCCTGGCTGCCAAGGCGATCCCGAAGTTCCTCGCCGGCCCCGACGCCAACGAGGGCGTGCTCGCCGCCATCCAGATCGGCGAGAACGAGGGCGTGCGTGCGTGGCTCGCAGAGCAGCAGCCGCGCGAGCTCGCGCCCACCATCGAGTGGCTGGGCAACCAGTGCAGCCGCGCGCCTGAGGTGGAGGGCTTCTTCGTGCACGCAAAGGACGCCGACAACGAGGGCTTCTTCCGCGATCGCTGGTACCGCGGGCTGTCGGACTGCCGCACCGAGGGCGTGCAGGCCCTGCTCGGCCAGGCCCTGGAGGATCAGGCCTCCGATCGCGATCGCACGCGCTTCTACGCGCTCGTGGGGCTGTACGCCCGCAATCTGGGGGAAGCCTCGGTGCCGAAGCTGGTGGAGCTGATGGGCACGGTGCCCGAGAACGAGCGCAGACTGCTGGTGGAGGCCTTCGCCGACGCAGGCGACGTGGGCAACGAGGAGGGCATGGACGCCAAGGCCGCCAAGGCCGCTGCCGCAGCCCTGCTGGGCGCTGCCGATCTGGTGCCCGCCAACAGCGCCGACGTCATGCGCAACACGCTGGCGAGCCTGGGCAGCGAGGCGGAAGCCGAGGCCGCCGTGCGCTACCGCTGGCCCGATCGGCTGACCGACGGCAGCTACCGCTACATGGCCCTGGCCCACGAGACCTGGACCTGCAAGAACGGCAAGGAGTACGGCACCTTCCACTTCGGCGAGGTGCGCGAGCCCGCCACACGCTGGCCCGACACCCTGGCGGCCGAGATCCGCGACCTGCTCGACGGGCCCTGGAAGCTCGGCAAGGCGGCGAAGAAGTGCAAGGGCGAGGCACAGATCGAGGTGGTGATCGTCGACGAGCCGCTGGCGGCCGACACGGACACCAGCGACTGGCTCGATGCGGAGCGCAACACCTTCCTGGAGCGCACGGCAGCGTTCAAGAAGGTGAGCGAGGCGGAGGAAGCGCTGCTGCAGCTGTAGGTCCCTCGCGTAGGCTTACGCAATCCCGTCTGTCTCAGCGGAGATCCCTGCGGTGACCCGCAGACCGCCGCCGAGACCTTTCACGGGACGCGCGACCACGGTCGGGCCCTACCATCCGTGCTCCGACAGATAGTCCCGCAGCACCCACACAGCCCCCTCGTGTCCCTCTCGCGCGCGAGCCACCAACGCCACCGCTGCGCCATCGCCCGAAGCGGCTCGGATCATCCCAGTGGCCAGCACCCAGCCCGTCGGCGATAGCGTCGCCCAGCCACCCGATGCCGGCCCCTCCGACTTCACACCCTGTGCGTCGAAGAACAGGGGCCGGAGCGTCTCGAGCTGATCTGCCCGCTCCCGTAGCTCCAGATCGTCCACCAGCCGCCACGCCTCGACGGCCGCCTCGGCTTGTCGGAACACGTCGTCGAAGCGACGAAACCTCCACTCGTCCACGTAGGCGCCCACCGGGTCTGCCTCCTCGTCTCCAGCTCGCCGCGACACCCGCCGGCTCGCCAGATCTCGCGACTCCTCGGCCTGGTACACCTCGAAGGGCAGATCGTCGGTGACCTCGAGGAATGCCGGGCAGCCACGTCCGACGAGATCGGTCTGGTAGACGACGTCTCGCCCGAGGATGGGCTGCTCCGCTCGCCACACCCGACGAAAGCGCGCACAGTCGGTCGCCATCGAGCACGCCGCATGGATGCACGCGGCATCGCCGAATCCGTCGTCCATGCTCGCTCCCCTACCCCTGGGCGGGCTTACGAAGCCCGTCCCATTGCCGGGCTTCTCGATCGCCCCCCGCGACACTGCCGACAAAGAACTGGCGCACTGCGTGCGCTGATCAGTCCCTTGCCGACAGTACCGCAGTGGTCGCGAAGCCCTTCGGTAGCCGATCCTAGCCACCTGGCGCTCTAGATTTCCGTGCCCCCGACGCCGTGCCCGGCCACACCGCGATGGGAGGTTCCATGGACGCCCTGGAGATCCTGTGGCCCAGCGTCTGCGCCGGCTGCGACGTGCGCGGGCACGGCCGCCTCTGCCCCGGCTGCCGCGACGCGCTGGCACTCCGTCGAGTGCCCGACGCCATCGCCGGCATCGACGACGCCATCGCCGCCGCACCCTATGTCGGCCCGGTGGGCACCGCCTTGAAGCGGGCCAAGTACGGACGCGACCGCCACCTCATGAAGGTGCTGTCGCGCGCCTTCGCCGACGTGCTGGCCCCCTACGTGCTGAGGGGCCCCTTCGACGCCGTCGTCGACGTGCCCAGCCCCTGGACGCGCCGCATCCAGCGCGGCTTCGCCACCGGCGCCTGGCTCGCCCACGCCCTGGCGCAGCGCGCCCAGCTTCCCCTGATCCCGGCCCTCTCCATCGCCCCCGGCCCCCGCAACGCGGGCCTCGATGCGGCGGCCCGCCGCGCCAACCTCGCTGGCCGCGTCCGCAGCCGGTGCTCCGCGCGCGGCCGCCTCCTGCTGGTCGACGACGTGGTCACCACCGGAACCACCGCCGCGGCCTGCGCTCGCGAGCTGCTGGGTGCAGACGCCGAGCGCGTGGTGCTCCTCACCCTGTGCGCCGCCGTGACGCCCGACGACACGCCGTGACGAACGCTGATCGACGCATTCGAACGAAACGAACGCCAGGTCGTCACAGACACAGATGGAGCCCCGGGGGCCGCGCGCTGTACCGCACCCCCCTGCATCGTGGATCGCGCAAGCGGCCTCCGGGGTCCTTCAACCCGATGCCTGCAGCGCTCCCGCCACCGCCAGCGAGACGTTCCGCTGATCGACTCCCGCAGCAAGGATCAACCCACTATACTCAGGGTCTCCTTCCCCCCGTCTCCCCGACCCACCGTGGCCCTTCCCGTCGCCCCCCCTCCCAAGTCGAAAGACGTAGCCGTGCTCGGCTGGGCCGCCATCACCGTGCGGATCGCCTGGACGCTGCGACGCCTGGGCGTGCGCGTGCGCACCGAGGTCCTGCAAGACGCACGCACCCACGTGCTCTACCACCTCGACCCCGCCACCTCGCTGCCCGTGGCCGAAGACCTCGCCGAGCACCTGACCGAGGAGTTCGTGGCCCGAGCCTTCGGCAAGGCACCCGAAGACCCGTGGCCCGCTGACTGGGAGATGCCCCTGTCGGGCCGGTGGCGTCGGGCCATCGAGCAGACCATGGACGCGCTCGCCGAGTCCGTGCTGCATCGCCACTACGGCGACCACCGCAGCCTCGATCACCTCGCCTCCACCCTCGGCCACGACCGACTGGACCTGCAGCGCGTGCGCGCAGGGCTGCGCTCGGTGGTGGTCCGCGTGGGCTCGCGAGATGGCCTGCCCATGGGCCGCTGGCCCGAGGAGCGCGTGGACCGCCTGCTCCGCCGCCTGGCCGCCTGGGCCCCCGGGCCGTGCCCACGCGTGCTCGACGTGGTGGAGGGCTGCCATCGCACCCACGTGCAGCAGTGCCCGCGCTGCGACCGCCTCGCGCGCCTGGTGCAGTCCCAGGTGCTCGACGTCGACGCCTTGCTGCCGCCCACCCTGGGCGCCCGGCCCCAGAGCCAGGCCTCGGTGATCGCCCTGCAGATCCGCGACGACGGGCTGCGCCACCGACGCTTGCTCGTCGCCGAGCTGCAGCCCGCCATGTGCTTTCCCGTGGGCGACGACATGCTGCTGGTGGACGGCGACCACATCGACGCCGTCAGCGAGGCCCTGTGGACCGCTGCGGAGGTGGGCGCTCCCGAGCGCTCCACCGTGCGTGGCGCCCTCATCCGGGGCCCCGGCACCTGGAGCGACCACGGCCTGCTCGGCCGCCT
>JAHQVJ010000102.1 GCA_019634415.1 Myxococcales bacterium | reverse complement strand
GCCGTCGTCGGTGTCGTCCAGCGGATCCGTGCCCCGCCACACCTCCACCCCGTCGCGCACCCCGCCGCCGTCCGTGTCGGGATCCAGCGGATCCGTGCCGTGCTCTACGATCTCCTCGGCATCCGTGAGCCCGTCGGAGTCGGAGTCGGCGCGCACCGGATCCGTGCCGTGGTCGTTCACCTCGGACCCGTCCTGCAGCCCGTCGCCATCGGTGTCGGCGTCCAGCGGATCGGTGCTGTGGGTATTCCACTCGGCGCCATCCCGCAGCCCGTCGCCGTCGGTGTCGGCGTCCAGCGGATCGGTGTGGGTCAGCCCCACCTCCATGCCATCCGACAGCCCGTCGCCGTCGGTGTCCGCCACGTCCGGATCCGTCCCCAAGACGGCCTCGACGGCATCGGACAGACCATCGCCGTCCCGATCCAGCCAGGTGTCGGGATCGGGATCGAGCGCGTCCACCACGCCGTCCCCGTCGCTGTCGGGCCCGTCGGGCCCGCCCTCCACACCGTCGTCCAGCCCGTCGCCGTCGGTGTCGGGGTTCAGCGGATCGGTACCCCCCTCCTGCTCCTCGTGGTTGGACAGCCCGTCGCCGTCGGCATCGCGCAGCGGCGGCTCCTCGAGCCACTGCACGTCACCGAGGCCGTCGGGGCCGGCCGCCGTCGGCGTGGCCCCGTAGGGATCGCCGCCGAACGTGCCCGCCAAGCCGTGCTCCACGGAGACGTGGGCCACGTCACAGTCGGTGGTGCCCACCACGCGAATGCGACCACCCGCACCACCTCCGCCGGGTCCATGGGCCAAGGTCGTCGCCACGTCTCCGCCATGCCCACCCTCGGCGAGCACGCGCGCCCCGTCGTCACACGTCACGGCACTGGCCTCGAGCGACACGGCACCGCCTGCCCCACCGCCACCAGAGGCGTCGTTGCCCGAGGTGCCCACGCCGGCCCCCCCGGCATCGACGGTGCCCTCCACCTCGATGTCCCCACCGGCACGCACCCACACCACACCGCCCCCCGCACCCCCCGAGGTGCCGACGTCGTTGTTGGCGTGGCCCGCTCCGCCGCCCCCACCGAACAGGGCATGCGTCTCGAAGTCGTAGTGGACCGAGGCCCCTCCCAGGCCGCCCAGGGGCAGATCACCGGAGTAGGTGTTGCCGCCTTGGCCGCCCGAGCCACCGTGCCCGCCACCGCCGCCGCCACCGTTGTGGCAGTTGCCACCGCCTGCGCCGCTCGCCCGGTTGCCACGCCCCACCACGTCGAGCCCGTAGCTGCCCGCCAGTGGCCCCTCGCCCTTCGCGCCCCCGTCGCCCCGCGCCGGATCGAGATCGGTGCAGCCGAAGTTGCCCGGCCCGTTCTCGACCTCGCCGCCACGAAATCCGCGACCCGCCACGTCCAGGCGCCCCTCGACGGCGACAGTGCCCGTGGCGAGGAACGCCAGCACGCCACCGCTCGCACCGTCGAAGGCATCCACCGTGAGCGTGCCCGCGGGCCGCACCGTCACGTCGGTGTGCTCCGGCACCGTGACCACCTGGGCCTGATCGGCGCGCACCCCGACGAGCAAGGGTCCGTCGAGGGTCAGGGTGCTGCCCCCCACCGCCTCCACGCGGGCGAGCTCCCAGGCCCCCGCGCGCTGACCCGTCAGATCCACCTCCGCGGTGTCGCCGCTCACCGGCTCCGGCTCGATCCCGAAGGCCCGATGGATCAACACCAGCTGCCCTGCGGTGAAGGGAGCCGGATCCGCCACCACGATCTCCACGTCTCCTGCGTCGGCGTCGGCCGTGACCCCGGAGGCCTCGTTCACGGTGGCCGTGCCCGTGACGATCAGGGACCCGTCGGTCCCCGTCCCGGAGCCGTAGACGTCCACCCCTGCGGAGGCCAGGGTCGGCAGCCACATCCAGATCCACTGCACGCGACACCTCTGTGCTGGTCGGTGTCGCCCCCTCGGATCCGAACCTGAGGGAGTTTACTGGGCCCGACACGGGTCTGTTGCCAATCCAGACCCTTGTACGCCCCGATCGGTCGGACTACGTTCTTGGGTCTTGGCCAACCACCGAGGTGTTTCCATGCTTCAACTCCTGGTCTTCTCCATGTCCGCCCTCGCCGAAGAGCCCGAGCTCCCCGACTGCACCGGCATGGAGGGAGACGAGAAGGCCGCGTGCGAGACCGCCCACGAGCAGGCGGCCCAGCGCGCGGTGATCAAGGCTCAGCTCACGGAGCTGGGCGAGTGCGCGGCACTGAAGAAGAAGAAGAAGGTCGCCGCCTGCAAGGACGAGCGCAACGAGCTGGAGCTCCAGCTCGCCGCTCTCACCCCCGTCGAGGAGGAGGTCACCACCGACTCTCGCGGCCTGCCGGCCCCCGAAGGCGCAGCCCCGCGCGGCGGACGGAGCCTGGAGCTCGACGTCGGCGACGAGTGAGGCGTCACGGCTCGAACTGAGCGTGGACCACCGTGTCCAGCGTCAGGCCCTCGATCCACACGGCGTGGGCCCGACCTTGCCACACCTCCAGACCGACCAGCAGCCGCAGGGCGGCACTCGGACGAGCGGAGGCCAGCAGCACGGGCTCCGTGGACGCAGGATCCACCCACGCGGGCACGACCAACAGGTAGCCCACCACGTCGGCCTGCCGGATGCCCATCCACATCACCAGCATGCGATCGTCGTCCACGGCGATGTGCGGTGAGCCCCCGAACCCCGGGCGCAGGTAGGGCACCCCGTGGGACTGGTACGAGCCGTCGGGCCACACGCGCAGCAGCCAGATCTCGGACCCGCCCCGAAGCGTGTCGGTGTCTGCCACGAGGTGCATCACGCCGTCGTGCACCACGCACTGCTGAGTGCCCGTGAGCACCACGCGATCGTCGCTCACCTGCACGGACGACGCCCAGGAGGCCCCACCGGTGGCCGACCGCGCCACCCGTAGCACGGGCGCGTGACCCGAGCCGGGCCGCACGGGGAACGCCACGTAGGCGTCTGCTCCGTCCCGGCAGGAGGTGAACCACGGCTCCAGCGACTCCCCCGGCCCCACGTCGTCGACGCGCACGGGTCCGCCCGGGTGCGAGGCCAACAGCTGCATGCGGTCGCCGTCGTGCACGGCGGCAGCCACCAACGCCGAGCTCGCCCGCTCGGTGGTCATGGCGAGTCGGAACGCTTGCGAGCCTTCCTCTGGAGGCAAGCCGAGTGACACGGGCGCCCCCCAGGTCTGCCCGTCGTCCTGCGAGGTCGCCGCCAGGACCTCGCCACCCCCTTCGTCGACCCAGGCGGTCACCACCTGCTCGTCCACCACGCCCACCACGGGCCAGTCCGGCGCTCGGTCCGTGGGGACGTGCCACAAGGGCTGCGCGGGCAGCGAGTCCTGCGCCGCCGAGATCCGACGGGACCAGACGGTCTGGGTGAGGCCGGCCCGATCCCAGGTGTTCCAGGTGCTGACGGCACCGAGCTCACCGCACGTCGTGTCGTGGTAGGGCGCCGCCCCGTCGGCGGAGAACAGCAGCATCTCGGGGCCCCACGGGCCATCGGGACCGTACACCCGAGCTGCGAGCTCGGCGTCCTGTCGCTCGTCGCCTGCCAACCAGGTGGTCACGACGTCACCAGCCCCCGACACGCACATTCGCGCCTCGATCACGCGACGGCCGTGGGTCAGCTCCGTCTCGCCGACCACCCGCGGCGCGTCCACGGGAGTGACCCCGCTCGCACCGTCGGTGGACACCGCGCCGTCGCTACACCCACACAGGAGCACAGCCAGCAGTGTGGCAATCGACGACGAGCGCATCTACTCATCCTACCCCAGCCATCAGGCCACGGTGGCGACAAGCCACGAGACCGCTGCAGCGTCAGAGCGTGAATCGGGCGAACGTCAACACCCGGCGCTCCTTTCCCCCGACCCACAAGGCGTAGCCCGTGCCTTCGCGAACTCGGAAGTCGAAGGACCAGCGATACTCCGCCGGCTTGGTCACCGGCAGTGTTCGAGGCTGCACCGTCGCGGGCACCAGGTTGGTGGGCAAGATGCCCACGTAGGGGCGCGCCACCTCCGAGCCCTCCTGTCGTGCCTGGAGCCAGGCCAGCACCACGCGCCCGTCGTCCACCTGCAGCTGCAGGTGGGAGCCCGAGGCCGGCCGTAGCACGGGGATGGTGAGCCCCTGCAAGTCATCGTCGGGCCCGAGGCGGCCGTACCAGACCTGCGACTCCCCCTGCCCCAGCGACACCCCCGTGGCCGCCACGTGCACGTCTCCGTCGCGCACCGCGCACTGCAGGGTGGAGGTGTAGAGCGCCAGGCTCAGCGACACGTTCCTCGCCGGTGCCCAGGTGCTCCCCCCGTCGAGGGATCGCACCACGACCAGGTCGGACGCGCCGTGCCCTTGTGCCCAGGTCACCGCCACCTCGTCGTCGTGGCGGCAGATCGACAGGGATCTGCGGTCCACGAGCGTGTCGAAAAGCCCATCATCGAGGCGCACGGGCGCCGTGAGATCGCCCTGCTCCGTGAGGGTCATGGCGTACACGCCCAACTGCTCGTCCCGGGTGGCGGTGGCCACCAGCACAGCCTGTCCTGCAGACGTCGTGGTCATCACGGGCGGCTGGGCCCACCACACGTCGTCGAGCGTGAGCGCGAGGCCACGGGACTGCTCCCAGGTCTGGAATCCGTCCGCGGAGCGGGCCGCAACCAGGCTCGACGACGCCGCATCGGACCAGGCCACGGTGGCATGGTCTCGGCCGATCTCCACCGCCGACAGGGAGCCCGGGCTTCGCTCCGTCTTCCCCTCCGCCAGCTGGCTCTGGAGTCCGCGCGGCCGCAACGAGGCCACGAAGAGCTGGTGGACGGGGCCCGCGTCGAGCCACACGGACCAGCTGACCGCCGCTCCCTCCTCGGCGCAGCCCAGGGTGTGGTGCATCGCTAGCGGCGACACGACGGTGGGCAGCGACTCTGGCTCCGACCAGCTGTCGGGATCTCCGCCCTGCGCCGACCGGCGCGTCACCACCCCGACCTGCGTCGATCTGTCGGCGCGGGAGACGTCGCTGACGTACACGTCTCCCCCTGCCACACAGAGATCTGCTTCCCAGATCTCGCGCCGACTCGACAGCCGCATCTCCCCCTGCAGCGGACCCACCACGGGCGTGGGATCGGGCAAGCTGGGCGTGGGCCCCGACTCTGGGGTGCATCCGAGGGCCAGCGCCAACCACACGAAACGCACCATCGCCTCCCCACTGGGTGGGATCTGTGGAGGCCGAGCGAGGTTCGTTTACGTCGTCACTGCGTCGGAGTGGCCTCGTTGTCGTCGCGGTCCTGCTCGAGGAAGCGAGCCAGGGGGTCGAGGCGCACCGCCACGGGCGGTGCCGGCAGCTCGGCGAACACCGCGGTGTAGGAACCCGAACCAGTCAGCTGCACTGCTGCGCGTGCAGTATCGCCGGCCTCGGTCTCGGCCTCCACCATCAGCGTGTCGTGCAGTGGGTCGGTGGTGTCCCGGCCCGCGCCGTCCGACTCGATACGGTCGGCCACCAGCTGCAGCTGCACCTCGAACCCCGCATCCACCGGCCGTGTGCTCGCCTCGGTCAGCCTCAGGTCGTAGCGCACGATCCGACGGAACCCGTCGCCGATGGCGTCGATGTGCTCGGGGAAGCTCGACTCCAGGTGCTCCACCAGATCTCGCGCCGTCGGGTACGGAGGACCCACCAGGCGCCAGCGCTGCAGGAACTGCTGCAGCGCTGCATCGAAGCGGCGCGGCCCGATGCGCTGCGACAGCGTCCACAGCACCAAGCCTCCCTTGGCGTAGTGGATGTACTGCTGGTTCTCCACCCGCATCAGCGGCAGCTCCTCGTCGCGCTCGTTGGCGCGCCCGCTGAAGTAGCGATCCGCCTCGTAGGTCAGGAAGCGGTCGATCTGGTCGGAGCCGTACTCGGCCTCCATCACCTTCAGCGCGTAGTACTGCGACAGGCTCTCGGTGAGCACCGTGGCGCCCTGCCCGTCTCCGCCACACACCTGGTGCGCCCACCACTGGTGCGCCACCTCGTGGGCCGTCACGTAGTAGACGTAGTCGATGTCCTCGTCCAGATCCCCCACGTCGGCGATGAAGCCGATGGACTCGGAGAACGGGATCATCGCTGGCTGTGACTGGGCGAACTGCGCGTAGCGCGGGAACTCCACGATGCGCAGCACGTCGTGCTGGAACGGCCCTAGATCCCGCTCGAACAGGCGCAGGGAGTCGTTCATCGCCTCGATCATGCGCGCCACGTTGTGGGGATGCGCCGGATCGGCGTAGACCTCCACGGGCACGGGTCCCTCCTCGGAGGTGGTGCGCACCCAGTCCGCCGACAGAAAGGAGAACAAGTACAGGATGGGGTCGTCGGGCTGGTAGGTGCGGCACCGCCGATCCCCCTCCGTGCGCTCGTCCACCAGATCGCCCGGCGCCATGGGGATCTGGCCCGCGTCGGTGCACACCGTGGCGGTGAGCTCGATGCGCTGCGCGTCGTCGGTGAGGTAGGTGTACTCGCGTGCCAGCGGATCGTCGAGGTCCCGCATGCGCTGCCGCTCGGGCAGGTCGTACTTCCGCCGATCGGCCGGATCCGACAGCTCCCAGCCGCGCTCGTAGCCGAAGCTGGGAAACACGGAGTCGTCGGTGAGCTGCGTGCCGTTGGGCACCACCTGGGTCTCGAAGCCGTCGTTGCGCAGACCTCGCTGCTGGTAGGTGTGGTGGAAGGCCAGGGTGGCCTGCTCGCCGGGTGCCCAGGGCCGGGTCAGCGTCCAGATCTGCAGGCGATGCACCTCGTCCGCCTCGATCTCGATGGGGATCGACAGCTCGCTGCGCCGCACCACCACCTCGTCGGGCACCCGCACCAGCATTCGCTCGATGGACCGTCCGCTGCGGTTCTCCAAGGTCATCGTGGCCTCGATCTCTGCCCGACCCTCTTCCCCGTACAGATCCACGGTGGTCTCGATGGCCACCACCTCGGGATGAGGCGCCCCCTCCCAGGCGGCCTTGTGGGTCTTTTCCACGGACGCCTGGCGACGCTTGAGATCCACAGCCGTCTGGTAGTCCCCCACCACCAGCGTCTGCACGGCCAGGGTGCCTCCGAGTCCCGCAGCCAGCACGCCCGGCGCGGCGATGGAGGCCAGGGCCGATGCAGACAGTCGGCGCCGCGCCTCGCGCAGCCGGGACCGGGCCGACAGCGCTCCGCGCACCCAGAACAGCCGCGCCACGGCGAGCAGCACACCACCCACGGCGAGCCAGTACATGTCGTAGAGCAAGGCCGCATCCAGGCTGTGGCCCCAGCCCGCCATGTCGCTGTAGACCTTGTTCGGACCCGATCCGAGCCAGAGCAGATCGAGCTCGAAGCCCAGGCCGTCGCGGAACAGCTGCAGGATCCAGTAGCCGATCACCACGGCGTGCCCGGCCAGCTTGTGGTCCACCACCACGTGCACCGCGAGCGCGAAGCACACCAGCGGCACCCACTCCACCACGTCCATCGCGAGGGTCTGCACGTACAGCCACAGCTCGAGGTGGGGGTAGCCGGACAGCAGCTGGAACGCGGGACCGATGATCAGCGGGATGAGGTGCATCACCGCCACCAGCACGATCAGCGCCAGCCACTTGGCGAGCAGCGGCGCCCAGTCCGCCACGGGCGCGCTGTCGAACAGCTGGGCCTGTCCGCTCTCCCGATCGGCCCAGACCAAGTCGCCTGCGTAGAACGTGATCACCATAAGCAGGAACAGCTGCAGCGTGCCCGTGAGCACCTTGAGGACCTCGTAGGTGACGGGCAGCGTCTGGGTCCCGTACAGCACACCGATGGCCTGGGAGTTCAGCAGCTGGAACAGCACGGCTGCCCCCACGAAGCCCCAGAAGTAGCGGTGGCCGACGACGTCGAGCACGCTGCGGCGGCACAGGCGCAGCAGCTGGGCGAGCCGTGCACTGGCCGAGAACGACCGGGTGACCGCAGGAAGCGCGATGTTCCCTTCGCTGGCCTCCTCCCGCACCGTCTCTCCACGGGACAGGCGGGCCAGCGGCTGCCAGCCGTACTGATCGAGGCGGGTCAACCCCACGCACCCCGCCAGCGAGGCCACGCCCACCACCAGCCACAGCACGCGGTTCGCCAGCGAGCGTCCCACCGGCCACGGCACATCGGTGTTGGTCTGCTCGGGCGACCAGTAGCGGGTGACGTCCTCGATGCCCTGCACCCCGAAGGGGTCCAGCAGCACGGCCAGGGTGCGGTCGTCGAGATCCTCCACGAACGTGCCCGAGGCCAGGTAGCCCACGAACAGCAGCACCCCGCCCAGGTAGATGGGGAACATGCGCCGCGTGAGCGCTCCGATCCCGAAGAACAGGGCCGTCACGAAGACCAGGTTGGGACCCACCCACACCACCACGCTGGCCAAGGTGGTGAGCGGATCGAAGGCGCCGATGCGCTCGGGCTCCAGGCCAGGCACGAACCGACCCACGAACAGCCCCAGCGGAATGGCCACGAGCAGGTAGGCACTGACGGCCAGCGCACCGAGGTAGCGGCTGGTCAGGAACGTGAGCTTGCCCACGGGCGTGCTGAAGACCAGCGGATGGCTGCCCTCCGTCACGTCGCGGGTCGCCGCCCCTCCGGCCGCAGCAGCGAGGTTCATGGTGGCGAACAGGCTCCAGATCATCGTGAGCTGAGTGAGCTGGTTCACCGAGTCCGCCTTCTTCAGGCCGCCCATGCCCCCGATCTGGATGAACTCGATCTGCCCGGCGAGGGCGAGCATGGTGAGCACACCGATGCTGGCGAACAGCAGCGCGAACAGGTGCACGCCGGGTCGGGTGAACCAGAACCGCAGCTCCTTGGCCACCAGCAGCGTCAGCTGCCTCATGCCACACCTGCCCAGCGGCCCGCCGTCACGGCGAAGTACACGTCCTCGAGGGTCGCCTGCGCCGCCTCGAAGCCGTCCGGAGCCGCGTCGGCCACCACGCGCACCTCGTGCTGGCCGTAGCGCAGCCAGGTGGAGATCACCGGCATGGACTCCGGCAGCGCACGGCGCTCCTCCATCGACATGGTCTTGCTGAACAGGCGAGGGCCGAGCTGATCGCACAGCTCGAGCGGGGTGCCCACGAGCTGGATCCGCCCCTGGTCCAGGATGGCCACCTGCTCGCACAGGTTCGCCACGTCCTCCACGATGTGGGTGGACAGCAGCACCACGGCGTCCGAGCCCAGCTCCGAGAGCAGGTTGTGGAAGCGAGATCGCTCCGCGGGATCGAGGCCGGCGGTGGGCTCGTCCACGATGATGAGCTTGGGATCGCCCAGCAGGGCCACCGCGATGCCGAAGCGGCGCTTCATGCCGCCGGAGAAGCCCCCCACCCGCTTGCGCCGGTGCTCCCACAGGTTGGTCTTGCGCAGCAGGGCCTCGCACAGGTCGCGTCGCTCCGTGCGCGCCGTGATCCCCTTGAGGATCGCGAAGGTGTCCAACAGATCGTGGGCGCGGGCCCGAGGCGACAGCCCGAACTCCTGAGGCAGGTAGCCCAGGGTGCGCCGCACCTCCTCCTTGTCCCGGAGCACGTCGATGGCGCCGAGGGTGGCCGTGCCGGTGTCGGCCTCCTGCAGCGTTGCCAGCGTGCGCATCAGCGTGGACTTCCCGGCACCGTTGGGGCCCAGCAGCCCGAACATGCCCACGGGCAGGTCCAAGGAGACGTCGTCGAGGGCCTTCACCCCGTTGGCATAGGTCTTCGACAGACCAGCGATGGACAGTGACATGGTTCCTCCTTGCGCGGCCCTCTTCACCGGCGCACCGAAGCGCTGGTCGCGGCAACCACTCAGCGGTCGCGCCCACCGCCGAGCGGTCCGATGGCGTACACTCTCACAGTGTGGTTCTTGCCGTCAGCGCTGTGGTGGGGATGTCCCGAGTACGACATCGTGGATCCTCACGAGGAGCCGCCGCCCGAGCCGGTTCCCGAGCTGTCGGTGGAGCCCCGGGAGCACCAGTTCGTGGACTGGTGCCCCCAGGATCGCACGGTCACCCTGCGCAACGTGGGCACGGCCGATCTCACCTTGTTCGACGTGGCCCTGACGCCCGAGCCCTTCACGGTGCTCACCCTCGAGCACGAGCTGCCCTTGCCCCTCACCCTGGAGCCCGGTGAGCACGCCGCGGTGACGGTGCAGCACACCCCAGAGGGCGTGGGAGAGGCCGAGGCCTTCCTGCGGGTCGACAGCGACGATCCCGAGGGCCTGCGCTGGGCTACGTTGTCGTCGTCCGTGACCTCCCGCACCGTGCGCGACAGCCACGAGGTGAGCGAGGACCCGCCCGCCGACATCCTCTTCGCCATCGACAAGTCCTGCTCCATGCGCCACGAGGCCTACGCGCTCGGTGTGGCGCTGGCCGATTTCGTGGACCGGGTAGACGAGGTGACGGCCGACTGGCGGCTCGGTGCGGTCACCCGCGACGACGGGTGCTTCAACGTGGGCGTGCTGGAGCCCGACTGGCCCCACGTGGAGGACGTGTTCGTAGATGCGGCCACCGACGCGGTGGGGCCACCCGCCGAGCTTGCCGAGAAGCTCTTCGAGATGACGGACAATGCGCTCGCTCTGGTGGATCCGGGGGAGTGCAATCACGGCTTCCTGCGACCAGGGGCGGTGGTCCATCTGGTCACGGTGTCCGACGAGGACGAGCAGTCGGGGATCAGCGGCGCCACCTGGCTGACGCGCTGGGCGGAGCAGGTGGGCGACGCGCGTCGGATCACCTTGAGTGCGGTGGTGGACACGAGCCCGAAGGGCGACTGCGGCACCCACGGTGCCGCCTACGCCGATGCAGCCACAGCTGCGGACGGGCTGGTGCTGGACGTGTGCGACAAGGACTGGGGCCAGCAGATGGTGGCCCTGGGAGACCGCACCGCCGAGACGCTGCACAGCTACCTGCTGTCTGCCCTCCCCATCGACGGCACGCTCCGGATCGAGCTCGACGGCACGCAGCTAGACGACGGCTGGACCTACGATCCCGCGCGCAACGCCGTGCGCTTCGACACGCCACCAAAGCCGGGTACCACTGTGTGGATCACCTACGAGGTCGGCAGCTGCGACCTCTGATCGCGACAATCAACGGAGTTGATTGTCGCGATGCTACAGGTTGCCGCTCCGCGCCTGGACTTGCAACACTCCCTGCACTCGCTCGCACGCTCGCTCGTTCCAGTCCCACTGCAACCCCGGATCAGGCGCGCTCCGCTCGATCGCGACAATCAACGGGGTTGATTGTCGCGATGAGCAGGTCGCCGGAGCCCGACGACTGTCTGACGAATGTCGCCGACGGACGTCCGTCAGCAGGATGAAAGCAGGCAATCGCGGACTCTCGCCGCAACGCCTCCACAGCTCCAAAGAAAGAACACCAACAATCGGCGGGCACGGGTCTTGCTTTCTGGCGCATGCAGACCCGGGCCGGTGATGACGTTCTGCTCTACATCCTGTTCGAGCATCAGTCGTCGTCTGACCGATGGATGCCACTCCGACTGCTCGACTATCTGGTTCAGATCTGGAATCGCTGGCACGCCAGCCACCCCAAGGCTCAGTCCCTCCCTCCCGTGATCCCGCTGGTGCTCTACCACGGCGCCGAGTGCTGGACCGCACCTCTATCCTTCGCGGAGATGATCGAAGTTCCACGGTTCATCAGAGTCGATCTGGCACCGTGGCTCGTCGACTTCCGCTATGTCCTTCGAGATCTCGGCGAGGTCGACGACGAAGAGCTGTGGGGCCTTGCCTTCGGCCGGATGGCGATGCTGGCGTTCAAGTATGCTCGCTCGAGAAACTTGGCCGATCAGCTGCGAGCGAAGCTCGCAGCAATCAGTACAGTGGCGGCGGAGCCGGCACGAGTCTGATCAGCTGCCACGCTGGGTCGAAGTGATGCAGCAAGTGCATCGGGAATCGGGTCCTGGCGCGCTGAGAACAGTCTTGAATTACCCTTTCGGATGTGGCGCTGGACTCTCCGAGCCCCCAGCAGTGGCGCCACTTGATCGACCAAATCAGAGCACCTGCTTCGGAGACCATCATGACCTGGGCGCAGCAATGGCGAGAGGAGAGCCGACAAGAAGGACGGCGGCTCACCCTGTGTGAGACGCTTCAGCGGGGTCTCCAGGCTCGCTTCGGCTCCACGCCCGACGATCTCGATCAGCGCCTGCAAGATGTCTCCTTGGCGCAGCTGTCTACCTGGCTGGACCGCCTCTTCGTCGCCGACACGCTTCAGGCCGTGTTCACCGACGACTGAGCCCCGAAGCTACTCGTACGGATCCACCACCACCACGCCCGGTGGCACGTTGGTGAGCAGCTGCCGGTGGCCGTCCGGCCAGAGCACCACCATCCACTCCGCCCCGTCGTGGTTGCCCAGCCCGAACCGCGCTGAGAGCGACGAGACCGAGTTGCGGCTGGTGCCACTGTAGATCTCGCGCATCTGCAACACCCCGTTCGACATCACCGCCACGCGCGCGCCCACGCCACCGTTGCTCCCGAACGCCGGATCGCTGCGGAGCTGGACCTCCAGGTAGCGGTGCGATCCCACCCGGGTGGTGTTGCGATGGAACACGATGCGCGAGCCGTCGGTGGTGGCCCACACGGCATCGATGCGCCCGTCGTTGTCCACGTCGCCGAAGGCCGCCGACACGCTGTGGGCGCGCACGAGATTGAGCACGGGCAGCGGCCTCGGGAAGGCCAGCGGCACGAACTGCGGCGTCTGCCCCGGCTTGGTGACGTTGGGGTAGACCAGGATCGGCCGGTCGTCTTCTTGGGTGACGTACAGATCTGGCAAGCCATCGAGGTTGAAGTCCTCGAAGGCCAAGCCCCAGCCGAAGTCGCCGGTGGTTCGGGCGGCCTGGGTGAAGTCCACGAAGGTCCCGTCGCCCTGGTTCAACAGCAGGGGGTGGGGCCCGATGTTGGCCGTGTAGTAGTCGAGGTCACCGTCGCCATCGATGTCGGCGGCACCGATCCCCATGGCGTTGGTGCGCGGGATGCCGTCGGCGTCGTTGCCGAGGTTGGTGAACACACCACCGTCGTTGCGCAGCAGCACGTGGCCGCCCCGATCGTTCCAGATCCACATGTCGGGATCGCTGTCGTTGTCGTAGTCGGTGAGCATGAGCGCACAGGGATGCCCAGTGGGATGCGCCGCGATCCCGCTGGACTTGGTCTGTTCCACGAAGGTCCCGTCGCCTTGGTTCATCAGCAGCGCCGCCGATGGCGCGTCGTAGGTGGACGACACGCTCACCAGATCCAGCCACCCGTCACCGTCGATGTCTCCCATGGCCACGATCTTGCCGCGTCCGTCCCGCACGAGCGTGGGATCCGAGGGCCTCGCGCCGGCGTTGGACGCCCCCGTGACGTTCACGAAGGTGCGATCGCCTTGGTTCAGGAACAGGCGGTTGGTGGGCTGAGCCCCCACGTACAGGTCCACGTCGCCGTCGTTGTCGACGTCACCCGCCGCCACGGAGTGGCCATCGATCCCGTTGAGCACGTTGGCGAAGCTGGCGCGCGGCGCCTCCGTGAAGGTGCCGTCGCCGTTGTTCCAGTACAGCGTGGACGGCGTCCAGCTGCGATTGACCTGGCTCACCCCGTTCACCAGCACCAGATCCAGCCACCCGTCGTCGTCGAGGTCCACCAGCCCCACGCCCACGCCATGGGTGTTGCCCCCGCCGAACGCCTCGCCGAGCCCCGCCGCCACGGTGGCGTCCGAGAACCGCAGGGGGCCAGGGTCTTCCCACATCTCCTCGGGCACGGGACCCACCGGGTGGCCCAGATCCACAGCGCTGCTGAGGGCCTGGCCCGTGTCGTCCCCGATGGGATCCCAGGTGGTCTCGGGGATCGTCGGATCGGGAAGGGTCGCGAGGGTGTCGGGGGTGCACGCCCCCGCCACAGCGAGCAAGGTCAGGGCCTTCGACCAGGGGATCATGCGCTGCTCCAGAGCCATGTCGCACCGTCCGTGCCAGGGTGCATGGCGAGTGGCCCCTTATCGTACAGGCCGGTCGGGCCAGCCGCACCCGATCCATGTCGCGTACTGGCAGAGTCGATCAGCCTCCCTGCAAATCGCTGCACCTGGTTCCTCCGGGGTGTGCCGCACATTAGAGCAGCGCTCCGCCTCGGAGCATGCCGTGGACCCTGTGAAGCGGTTCCTCGACCACCTCGCCCATAGCCCCCTGTCGCCCGTCGTCAGCGAAGTGCACGGCCGAAGCCTCCTGTCCACCTCGGGTAGACAGATGCAGCACCTCGTGAGGCGCGCCCGCAGCACGCTCCGCGTCCACGGAGCACCTGGCGATCGGGCCGTGCTCCTCGCCGACAACAGCGCCCGCTGGGTGGCCGCCGATCTGGCGCTCCTCGCGGAGGGGCGCGTGGTGGTGCCGATGTACGCCCGCCAGGATCCGGCGGAGCTGGTGCAGATGATGCACGACTGCGACCCGAGCGTGGTGCTGGTGGGCAGCGAGGCGCTGGCCGAGGCCGTACGCACCCACTGGCCACAGGCCCCACTCCTGAGCTTCGACGAGCTGTTCGCGGGGGAGATCCTCGACGCGCCTCCCCATGCCTGGCAGCCCGACGACGATCTCACCATCATCTACACCTCGGGCACCTCGGGCCAGGCGAAGGGCGTGGTGCTCACGGTGGCCAACACGGCCTTCATGCTGCCGCGCACCGAGAGCGCCCTGCGCGCCATGATGGCACTGCGCGGCGAGCCCGCCGGTGGCGACCGCGTGTTCCACTACCTGCCCTTCTGCTTCGCGGGCTCGCGCATCGTGCTGTGGACCTGCCTGTGGCGCGGCGTGCCGATCATGGTGGGCACGGATCTCGACAACATGGCCGAGGAGCTACGGACCGCGTCTCCGCACTACGTGCTCAACGTCCCCATGCTGCTCGAGCGCATCAAGAACGGGGTGGAGGCCAACCTGCGCACCCAGCCGGCTCCGATTCGGTGGCTGATGGGTCGCGCCACCGGCGCGTGGCACGCCCAGCCGAGGGGGCGTCGGGATCGCGCCGCCCTCGCCCTGGCCGACCGCCTGGTGTTCCAGCGGATCCGAGACCGCTTCGGACCCCACCTGCGCTGCCTGATCGCCGGATCCGCACCGCTGGGCCCCGACACCCAGCGATGGTTCGAGATGGTGGGCATCCCCGTGTACCAGGTCTACGGACTCACCGAGACCACCGCCATCGTGACCATGGACCAGCCTCCCCACGTCCGCGCCGGGCGCGTGGGCCGCGCGCTGCCGGAAGTACAGGTGCGCCTGGGGAGCGACGACGAGCTACTGGTGAAGGGCGACAACGTGTTCGACCGCTACTGGCAGCGTCCCGAGGCCACCGCTGCTGCCTTCGACGACGGCTGGTTCCGCACGGGGGACCGTGCAGAGGTCCACGAGGACGGCACCTGGCGCATCGTGGGACGCGTGAAGAACGTGCTGGTGCCCACCTCGGGCCACAACGTGGCGCCCGAACCCCTCGAGCGCCGCCTCGTGGAGACCATCGAGGGCGTGGAGCACGCGGTGGTGGTGGGCCACGGCCGGCCGCACCTGGCGGCGCTGGTGAGCGGCGACCGGGTAGATGGAGGCGCCGTCGAGCAAGGGATCGCCGACCTGAACGCCGAGCTGCCCCACTACCGCCGCATCCGCGCCCACGTGCTGCTCGACGAGCCGTTCACCATCGACAACGGCCTGCTCACGGCGAACCGCAAGCTCAAGCGCGCCGCCATCGAGGACCGCTTCGCCCACCACATCGACGCGATGTACGCGTAGCAACGTTCGGGAAAGCTCTTCGAGCTGTTCCCGGCGTTGCCCTACCGATCAGCGCTGCGCGGCACGGGGCCGAAGCCCTTCGCTACATTCCTCCGCTCCGCTCCTCCATTTCGCTCGGACTTCGATGGACCCCTCTCTGGCCGCTTCGCTCCCACAGCAACCGGGAAGCTCGCTTCGCGAGCTTTCGCGAATGCTGCTAGCCGATACGCTCGCCCCATGAGATGGGCCATGGCCATGGGCGCGCTCGGGGGGGCTGCCTGCACGCCTCCACCGGCGTCTCAGACCCCTCACCTGCTGCTCGTCAGCATCGACACCCTGCGGGCCGACCACATCAGCCCGGCGGGCTACAGGCGCGACACCACCCCCGGACTCGACCGGCTCGCTGCCCAGTCCGTGGTCTACACCCACGCGCGCACCCACGCCCCCTGGACCAAGGCCGCCATGGCGAGCCTGTTCACGTCGCAGCTGCCCATCGATCACGGGCTCACCCGCTGGCCGCTCACGGTGGCTCCAGAGATCCCACAGCTCCCCGAGATCCTGCACGAAGCCGGCTTCCGCACCTGGGCCGTGACGTCCCACAACGCCTTCGACCCCGACTTCAACGAGTTCCACCACGGCTTCGAGGTCTTCGACGTCTCGGTGTGGGAGGGTCGCTGCCCCGAGACCATCCAGACGGCCCACCGGGTGACGGATCTCGCCCTTCAGGCCTGGAACACGCTCGACGACGGGTCCGAGGATCCCATCTTCCTGTGGGTGCACTACTTCGATCCCCACGACACCTACTTCCACCACGACGAGGTGGTGGACTTCGGCACGGGCTGGGCCAACGCCTACGACGAGGAGATCGCCTGGACGGATCGGGAGCTGTCGCGCCTGCTCGCTGCCGTCGAGGGCCGGCGAGACGTGGTGGTGGCGGTGGTGGGCGACCACGGCGAGGAGCTGGGGGAGCGCGGCTACTGGGGCCATGCCATCACCCTGTTCGAGGAGCAGCTGCGGGTGCCGCTGCTGCTGAAGGCACCGGGGCTGCAGCCTCGTGTGGAGTCCGCTGCCGTGAGCCTGATGGACGTGCCCCCCACCCTGCTGCAGCTGCTCGACGTCGAGCCTCCCCCCACCTTCCACGGCCGCTCCCTGCTCCCCCATCCGGTGCCGCGTGAGCACTACGCCGAGACGGATCTGCGCCGCTTCGGACGCGCGGTGGTGTCCGGCGACCACAAGCTGATCCGCACAGAGGAGGGGCAGCAGCTGTACGATCTGGCCACCGATCCGCTGGAGCGCGACGACCTCGCCGCGGCGCATCCCGAGCGGGTGGCCGCCCTCGAGCAGCTCCTGAGCCGCGTCTACTCCACGCGGTAGCGCGTGTCCGCGCGCCTGGGGTGCAGCAGCGGGAAGAAGCGGGGCCGCGGGAAGCCGCGCGACACGAGGCGCCGACCGGTGGTCGTCATCGTCTGGCTAAGAGCAGTGACGAACTGCACCGCCTCGAGCCACGCCAGGGGGTACCCCAGGCAGAAGTGAGACCCGCCCCCGAACTGCATCAGCTCCAGGGGCGTGGGGTTGCGCTGCAGAGACGTCCAGCGCTCGAGGAAGCCCACGGGGGGATGCAGCCGCAGCTGCCCCACGTCCTCGTGGTGGACCAGGTAGGCCACCATCCACGCCATCACCGAGGCCGTCGTCTCGTGGCCCGCGAGGAGCAGCAGGCGCAGGTTGTCGAGCAGCTCTTGGTCCGTCAGCTGCTGGTCGGAGCCCTCCCCTCCGCGCACCATCGCGCCCAGCAACCCAGGGGTGTCGGGGGCATCGCGCACGCTCCGCACCAGCTCGGCGAGCTGCGCGTCCAGCCAGACCTTCGCGCGCGCTGCCCTGAAGTGGGGCATGCCCGGCAGCCGACCCAGCACCGGAGCCAGCGCCAACAGCAACGCACGCAGGACCCGCGGCGATCTCGTCCACACAGTCCTGCACCACCTCTCGCATGAGCGCACCGATACCGGCACCGCTCAGCCCAGCCGGCGTGAAGGACCGGTGCATCGCCGCGCGCATGCGCCGATGATCCGCGCCGTCCTGCCCCACCAGCGACAGTCCCACTACGGGCTCGAGCACCTCGCCCAGGTGCCGAGAGCTGGTCTGCTTGCTCCGAAACAGATCGAAGCTCGCGGGATCGAGCCAGGCGACGTACCAGTCCCAAAGACCGAGATCCACCCAGCTCACCGGCGACACCTCGGCTGCACGGTCGAGGAATCCGGCCAGGTCTCGGTACATGGCGGGGGCATGTCCCACCACGGGCCAGTGACCTGGCAGCACAGCGATACCCTCACGGCGTCGTACCCTCGGCATAGGGACCCCGAGTCGCAACCTATCAGGGGTACCAGCAGAACCCTTGCTCGGGATCGTCGTCGAGCCAATGGTCGTCGCAGACGGGCATGCCCAGGTCTGCGCACTGTCCGTCTCGCTGGCAGGCATGCAAGCAGATCCCACCCTCCAGCGTGGTGGGCACGCAGGTGCTGTCGTCGGGACAGGCCTCGGCCGCCACCACGCACCCACTGAAGCACGCCCCGTCGATGCAGGCCTGCGACTTGCACTCGTCGTGCTGCTGGCAGACCTCTCCCACCCCCAGTCCCTGCGGCTGCTCCCCGAGCGCCATGCAGGTGCCCGACCAAAGGTTGCAGTTGCGACTCTGACAGTCGTCGTCGCGCTGGCAGACGGGATCGCAGAAGCCTTCCTCGTCGTCGTCGGAGAGCAGGGTCAGGCAGGATCGACTGGGCTGACATTCCTCGAAGGAGCGACAGCGAGGCATGCAGCGTCCGAACGCGCAGACCTCGGACAAGGCACAGTCGTCGTCGAGCTTGCATTCCTGGAAGCACGCCCCGAGAGGGGTACCCGTGAAGCGCTCCTCCCAGCAGGTGCCCGAGGCACACTCCTCGTCGCAGCTGCAGGGCCAGCCGTTGGCCACCGAGCCCGTGGCCCCACAGGGCGGGAGCGCGAGGAAGCCCTCTTGGGAGTCCAGGATCACGCAGGAGGACAGCACCCACACAGCGGTGAACATCGCGGGCTCCGGATCAGGGGTTGTAGCCGAGGCCGAACACCGGGGTCACGGTCATGTGGAACCGGCCGGTGTCGGCGATGTAGTGCGTGTTGATCGAGCCACCGAGGGAAGCGCTGAGGCAGATCCCCACGCAGCTTCGATCGGTGCTCACGCCATAGGCGTCGGCGAGGCTCACGAAGGCCGCATAGCGGGTCTCCACGAAGGCGATCGCGGCAGCGTCGTTCACACCGCCGCGCCAGGTGGCCGCCGATCCGATGTGGAACGTGCTGGCCAGCTCCAGGCCCACCCGTCCGCGGGCGCCCGTCAGGCGCGTCATGCCCTCCACCCCGCCGAACAGCCCGTTGAGCAAGACGGACGTGGCAAACGGATCGTAGGCATAGTTGCCCACGTTCAACCCCACGAAGCCCTCGGCTACGCCGTTCCCGAACCGGCTCGCGCCCATGCGGTAGCGGTAGAACAGCCGCGTCATCGCCGTGCTCCGCGCCCCCTCATCGTCCGCGAGCAGCCCCGCGGGCACGGGCTGCGCGGAGATCAGCGTGCCGAACGAGTGGTTGTGGCGCGGCCGCACCTTCAGCTTCCGCTCCACCGGCTCGCCGACCTGCTCGCCCCCCGACAGGGCCGTGGCGGTGAGGGTGTACTCACCGATGACGGCGGGCAGCAGCTCCCGCTGCCGGCGGCTCTCAGACGCCGTCATGGGCACGGTGTGGGAGGTGGCCTGCGTGCCCGACGGACATCCCGTCCCGAAGCGGGGCAGCACCTTCCGCCCACCGAGCCGGTCCTCTCCCACGCAGGCAGGCACGGACGCCTTCCACTGGATCTCGAAGGGATCGCCGTCGGGGTCCCAGCTGCGGGAGCCGTCGAAGCCCACGGGCTTGCCCACCCGGGTCTTCGCCTTACCCTCCAGGTACATGGACGGTGGCTCGTTGAACTGCCCCAGCGCCCGGCTCAGCGCCCGGTCCAGCATGGTGGTCCAGGTCTCCGCCTCCACGAAGGGACGGTGGGCGTAGCCTCCCTGGAACGACTGTCGCTGCAGCGCGTCCTCTCCCACCGGCAGCAGCTGCACGGTGGCGCGCTTCTGGTCGCCGAAGTCGGGCTCCACGTCCAGAGTGACCTTGGCGATGTAGAACGACGTGCTGCCCTCGGGGGGAAGGCACTGCGCCGACAGGATCTTCTTGTTGGTGGCGAGGTTCACGTCGTCGCGCCACGTCGGGTAGCGATCCTCGATCTCGGCATCCAGCTCGGCATCCAGCTTGCGCAGGTAGTCGCAGTTCGACAGCCCGAGCCCCCAGCTCCCGAGCGCCAGCTCCACCTGGCTGCGCTTGCCCGCCAGGTCCACGTCGGGGGGTGCGAGCATCACCAGGTGGGGAACGAAGCCTGCGACCTTGGCCTGCACGGGCCCATCCTGGGCGAAGGCCGGCGCCGCCTCACGGCCCAGCAGCACGCCGCAGGCGAGCGCGATCCAGCGCCTGCTCGGCCTGCGCCACCACCGGACCGTAGCGCGCATGGCAGCGCTTGCGCTCCCCGGCGGTGGAGAGCTGCAGCGCCTCCACGCAGCGCTCGCGGTAGATGCGCCGGGCCTCGGTGAGGGTGCGCTCGAGCCGGGTGATCTCGTCGTCGGGGGCCGCGGGCGCCACAGCAGGCTCCATCGTGACCACCACCTGTGTCGGTTCCGCATCACATCCCCCGGGACGGTAGGCGTGGAAGGCAGTGCCCACGGACCCTCCGATCCATGGCTCCTGGGTGCCCCCGGTGGCCTGCAGGACGTTGTCGCGGACGTGGCTGAACACCTCCACGAGAGACAGGCAGGGGGCGGCCATGTACTTGGTGAGTGCGCGCGCGAACACACCGGAGTCCTGGGCGGTGTTGCCCGGGTTGGTGGCGTAGGCGAGGAGCACTCCGCGGGCGGACATCTGCGACAGACCCCGCGTGCCGAAGCTGCGCGACGACGACCGCCAGCTCGAGGCGAAGGGGTTGTTGCGGCAGGCATCGAGCACCACCACGCTCACGGGCGTCCGTGCACGCTGCAGCACGTCGAGCACCCGGCCGGCATCGACGGCGTCGGACTCGGCATAGTCGGGATCCGACAGCTCGGCGTCGATGGGCACCATGTAGTTGACGTCGCCCACCTGCACGGCGTGCCCGGCGTAGTAGAACAGCCCGACCTCGGCACCTCGCAGGTCCGCCCCGAAGTCGGCGATGGCCTTGCTCAGCGAGCGGTAGCCGACGTCTTGGACCACCCGGACCTCGTAGTGCAGCGCCCGCAGCGCCTGGGCGACGGCCTCGGCATCGGCGGGTGCCTGAGGCAGCACACCGGTGTGCTGGTAGGCGCCGTTCCCCACCACCAACGCCACCCGCTTGCCGGCCTCGACGGGAGGAGCATCGCGCTCCTGAACCTCGAGCGCACGCTGTGGACTGGCCACAGCGACAGCTCCCACGGTCATGCCGAGCAGCCAGGTGCCCATTCGTCGCTCCGATGGAGCCCCTAGGCATTCGGCGCTTCGTCTCCGCGAGCGACAGAATGGCCGGCTACACTCGCGACCGGAGGTTGCATGAGAGCCGGCGTCCTTCTTTCCGTTTCCCTGCTCGCGTGCCGACCCACGGGGCAGGAGCAGCAGGACTCCCAGGCCACCGTCGTGACCGTGCCCGCCGGCGACTCCGCCGGCTCGACGACCACCGCAGACACTGGCCCGGTACCGCAGCCCATCGGTGAAGCCCAGGTGCTCGTCTTCCAGGACGGGGTGCCGCTGTCGGACACCCACGTGGCCAGCCACACTGCGGACGGTCGAGCCATGGAGACCGTACGGACCTTCCGGGACGGTCGGATCGGGGTACCCGTCTACGACAACGGCATCGTGACCGTGCTGCTCCGACAGGAAGACGGCTGGTACGGCATCCTCTACTACAGCGCACTCAGCATCTTCGACGTGCAGCCAGGAGACGAGCTGCTGATCGGCGATCCGACACCACCCGCGACGATTGCGCCCACCACCACCTCCTTCACGCTGGACGCCCCGGGCGAGGTGACCGGCGCAAAGAGCTACCGAGCGTCCGTCGCCTGCCACGACGTCACCCTGAGTCCGCCCACCCTCCGAGCACAGACAGAGGGACCCGCGCTCACGGACTGCACCACGGACGGCCACACGGACGCCGTGCTGACGGCCCGCGGAACGGACGGCGAGCTACTCGCCGCAGCCACCGTGCGCGACCTGCCCCTGGGCGCGGGCAGTGTTCAGGTGCACCCGAAGGCTTGGGACCCACTACAGGCCATGACCCATCTCTCGGCGTCCTCCATCGACGACGGAGAGCTCCTGCACCACAGCCAGGTGTTCGCGACTCGACGCGACTGGGACACCCTCGTCGACCAGATCCAGCTGCGTCCGGGCGCCCCCGACGTCGTCGCGTTCCAAGTCCGGTTTCCGTCGAACTTCGCGGAATCGTGGCACCTGTCGCATCACACCGAGACCCCGACGGAGACGCAACGGTGGAGCACGTGGGTCTCGACTCTTCCCGCCACGATCGACGTCGACCGGGACGTTCCCTACCTGCACATCGCACGGACCGATGTCCGAACGGACGAGCCTCGCGCCCAGATCTCGATTGCAGCAAGCGACGCCCAGCCATCCGCCTCCGCCCTGGTCGTGACCCTGGGCTGGCACGCCTCGTCCTACCAGGACGCCCTGTCGAGCTGGTGGCTGATCGCCCCGCCAGACACCACCGAACTCACGCAGCCCGAGCTACCAGCCTCCTGGGGCCTCACGGCCTCCCCCTCCGATCTCGTCGACGCCTCGACGAGCCACGTCTCCCTGAGCCAAGCCCCCGACTACGCCGCCTATCGGACCACCTTCGCCGGCTACACCACCCACGCGGGCTCGACGGACGTGGGTGGCGTGGGACACACGGCGGGACACACGCAGTCCACGGCCACGCTGCTCGGCGGACCGTGAGGGATCGAGACCGCGTTGTGCTTGACACCCCGACGCGGGCAGGACACGGTGCGAGCAGATGACGAACTCACTCGCGCAGCGCTGGTGGTGGTGGCTCTCCTCCGTGGAGATGGCTGCCTAGCTGCGCGCTGCACCAGCCCATCCCCACGGAGACCCCGGGGATGCGGCGCCTTCGTTCGGTGAGCTCCCCGGTCCCATGACCTCGAGGAGCCCCATGAACGACCGTCTCGCCACCTTCGACATCGCCGCCGACCTCGACACGCCGGTGTCGGCGTTCCTGAAGCTGCGCTCGCTGTCGCCCCGCTACCTGCTGGAGAGCGTGGAGGGCGGCACCCACCAGGGCCGCTACACGCTGCTCGGCTTCGGCGAGGCGCAGCACGCCCGCTTGCTGCCCGACGATCCCTCCGATCCCATGACGTGGCTACGACAGGCGCTGGACCGAGCCCCTCGGTTCCGCCGCCGCGTGGGGCCGTTCAGCGGAGGACTGGTGGGGGTGACCAGCTACGACCTGGTGCGTCGCCTGGAGGGCCTCCCCAGACGCACCGACCCCGATCCTCTGCCAGACGCCGCCTACGTGGCCACCCGCTCAGCCCTCGTCTTCGACCACGTCACCCGTCGCATCGCGGTGCTGCACGACGGCCCCGACGCCGAGGCCGCCGATCTGCGCCAGGAGGTCACACAGCTGCTGCGAGGCCCCGTCCCCGAGACCACGCCGCTCGTGACGTCGCCCCCCACCCCGAGCCTGTCGAAGGCGGAGTTCTGCGAGCGGGTGGCTAGGGTGAAGCACCACATCCGGGAGGGCGACGTGTTTCAGCTCGTGCTCTCCATCGCCTTCGAGGGCACCGCCGAGGGAGATCCCTTCGCCGCCTACCGCGCCCTGCGCATGCTCAACCCCTCGCCCTACGTGTTCTACGTCGACACCGGCGATCTGCAGATCGTGGGCTCCTCGCCGGAGGCGCTGGTGAAGCTCGACGGGAGCATCGCCACCCTGCGCCCCATCGCCGGCACCCGGCCCCGCGGCAGCGACCCCACCCACGACGCCCAGCTGGAAGCCGAGCTGCTCGCCGACGACAAGGAGGCCGCGGAGCACGTGATGCTCGTGGACCTCGCGCGCAACGACCTCGGTCGGGTGGCCACGCCGGGGACCATCCGGGTGGAGCCCTACCGCTCGGTGGAGCGCTACAGCCACGTGATGCACCTGGTGAGCGGCGTGGTGGGCGAGCTCGCCGATGGCCACGACGCCATGGACCTGTTCGCCTCGGCCTTCCCCGCTGGCACCGTGGTGGGCGCCCCGAAGGTGCGCGCCATGCAGATCATCGACGAGCTGGAGCCTGCGACCCGCGGACCCTACGCCGGCACCGTCGGCTACTTCGGCCACGACGGCCGCATGGATCAGGCCATCGCCATCCGCACCGTGTGGTTCCGCGACGGCCGCTACCGCACCCAGGCGGGCGCTGGCATCGTCGCCGACAGCATCGACGAGCGGGAGCACGCCGAGTGCCACGCCAAGGCCGCCGCCATCGAGGCAGCGCTGCGCGAGTCCGGAGGTGCGCTGTGACCGCCCACGTGCTGATGATCGACAACGTCGACTCCTTCACCTACAACCTGGTGCAGGCGCTGCTGGAGCTGGGCGCCCGCGTCACCGTGCGGCGCAACCACGCCATCACCGCGCAGCAGGCCACCGATCTGGCTCCCAGCCACCTCGTGATCTCGCCCGGACCGGGCCGCCCCGAGCACGCCGGCAACGCGCTTCAGGTGCTCTCGGCCCTGATGGACCGCGTGCCCATCCTGGGCGTGTGCCTGGGTCATCAGTGCATCGCGCAGCTCCTCGGCGCCGAGATCACCCACGCCCGACAGCTCCGCCACGGCAAGGCCTCGCCCGTGCACACCGACGAGCAGGGCCTGTTCCAGGGGCTGCCCAGCCCCCTCACGGCCGGACGCTACCACTCCCTGGCCATCGACGAGGCCACCCTCCCCGACTGCCTGACGGTCACCGCCCGCACCGAGGACGGCGAGGTGATGGCCATCCGCCACCGCGACCTGCCGGTGCAGGGCGTGCAGTTCCACCCCGAGAGCGTGCTCACCCCCGACGGACCAGCGCTGCTGGCCAACTTCCTGGCGCTGGAGGCCCCGTGATCGACCACCTGCTCGCCGGCCACAGCCTGTCGGCCGACCAAGCCCACACCCTGGTGCACACCCTCACCACCGAGGACGTGCCCGACGCCCGCAAGGCAGGCCTGCTGGTGGCGCTGCGCGCCAAGGGCGAGACCGCGGACGAGCTGCGGGAGATGGCGCGCGCCCTGACAGCGGCGGCCGTGCCCATGGACCTGGGAGCCGTGGCCGACACCTGTGGCACCGGCGGAGACGGCAAGCACACCGTGAACCTGTCCACGGCGACAGCGCTCGTGGTGGCCGCCGCGGGCCATCGCGTGGCCAAGCACGGCAACCGCTCGGTGTCGAGCCGCTGCGGCAGCGCCGACGTGCTGGAGACCTTGGGCGTGCGCTTCGCCTCCGATGCCGACCACGCGCAGCGCCAGCTCGACGCCACCGGATTCACCTTCCTGTTCGCCCGCTGGTTCCACCCCGCCATGAAGGCCGTGGCCAGCGCGCGACAGGCCGTGGCCACGCGCACCGCCTTCAACCTCCTCGGACCCCTGGTGAACCCAGCCCGCCCCCGGGTCCAGCTGATGGGCGCCTTCAGCGAGGAGTGCGCCCGTCGCCTGGCCCACGCGCTGGTGGGCCTGGTGGACCGCGCACGGGTGGTACACGGCCACGGCGGCTACGACGAGGCCACCCCCGTGGGCCCCTACGTGGCCTTCGACGTGCGCGACGGCTCCGTGACGCGCGTGGTGGAGGATCCGCTTCAGCGCTTCGGGATCGCACGCTGCGCGCCCGAGGCGCTGACCGGCGGCGACGCGAGCGTCAACGCCGCCGCCCTGTCCGACGTGTTCGCGGGCAGGCGGGGTGCCGTGCGCGACGCCATCGTGCTCAACGCCACGCTGCTGCTGGAGCTGCTCGGAGAGCCCGAGCCCCTGAAGGCCGCCAGCAACGCCATCGACGACGGCCGCGTGGCGCGGCTCGTGGAGGCCCTCCATGACTGAGCTGCTGCACACCTTCGCCGAGCGCTCCCGAGAGCGTGCCGCCAAGCTCGACCTGCAGGATCTGCGCGCACGCCTGGCCGACCGCCCTGCGCCACCACCGCTGCAGCGCGACACCTTCGACGTGATCGCCGAGTTCAAGCGCGCCTCGCCGAGCAAGGGGCCGCTCAACGCGCGCGCCGACGGCCTCGAGGACGCCGTGGCCCGCTACACCGAGGCCGGAGCCGCCGCCATCAGCGTGCTCACCGAGCCCACCGCCTTCGGGGGCAGCCTGTCGGACCTCACCCGTGCCGCCGCGTGCACCGACCGACCCGTGCTGCGCAAGGACTTCATCGTGGACGACCGCCAGCTGCTGGAGGCGCGCCTGGCCGGGGCGGGGGGCGTGCTGCTCATGGCCGCCCTGTGCGACGCCGACACCCTCACCCGGCAGCTGTCGCTGGCCCGAGAGCTGGGGCTGTTCGTGCTCGCCGAGGCCCACGACGCAGCGCAGCTCGATCGGATCCACGCAGCGCTGGATCGGGCGGATCGCGGCACCGTGCTCGTGGGGGTGAACGTGCGGAACTTCGCCACCCTCGGCCTCGAGCGCAAGCGCCTGTGGACGCTGCGTCCACTGCACCGCGACGACGAGATCTACGTGGCCGAGAGCGGCATGCACCAGGCCGCCGACATCGGCGTGGCCCGGGCCGCCGGCTACCGCATGGCGCTGGTGGGGACGGCGCTGATGCAGGCCGCCGACCCCGCACGCCTGCTCGGCGAGATGCTCGCCGCCGGGAGGCAGCCGTGATCAAGATCTGCGGGGTGACCCGCCCCGAGGACGTGCGCGCCGCCATCGACGCCGGAGCCGACGCCATCGGCATCGTGTGCTGCGAAGGCTCGCCGCGCACCGTGCTCGATCCCGAGCCCCTGCTCGTCGCCGCCGAGTCCGTGATCCGCGTGGCCGTGTTCCGCACCTGGGACGGCCAAGAGCTGAAGGGCTTCGACGTGGTGCAAGCCTTCGACTTCCGCACCACCCCACCGCTACCGCGGCTCATCGCCCACAAGGATGCGGACGACCTGCAGCTGCGCACCTCCCCCACCCCCCTCGGCGACGCCCTGCTCGACGGGCCCGCCGGGGGTGGCCAGGGCATCGCCGCCGACGCGTCGCGCGCCCACGCCCTCGCCCGTCGCTGCCGACTCGTGCTCGCCGGGGGGCTGACCCCCCACACCGTCGCCGCCGCGATCCGGACCGTGCGTCCGGCCGCCGTCGACGTCAGCTCCGGGGTGGAGTCCACCCCGGGTCGCAAGGACCCACACGCCGTCCGGGCGTTCGTCACCGCCGCTCGCGCGGCACTGGAGGAGTCGTGATCGCATCGGATGCGCCCACCGCACTCGGCCGCTTCGGCCGGTTCGGCGGCTGCTTCGTCCCCGAGATGCTGGTGCCCGCCATCGAGCGGCTCACCGCCCAGGTGACGGAGGCGCTGGCCGACGAGACCTTCCTCGAGGTCTACACGCACGAGCTGCGCACCTGGGTGGGGCGCCCCACCGCCCTCACGCTGTGCGCGCACCTGTCCGAGGCGTGGGGGGCGGAGGTCTACCTCAAGCGCGAGGACCTCGCCCACACCGGCGCCCACAAGATCAACAACGCGCTCGGACAGGCCATGCTCGCCAAGCGCAGCGGCGCCACCCGAGTGGTGGCGGAGACGGGTGCCGGGCAGCACGGGGTCGCCACCGCCGCGGCCTGCGCTCGCGTGGGGCTGCCGTGCACCGTCTACATGGGGGCGGTCGACGTGAAGCGCCAGGCGCCCAACGTGATGCGCATGCACCAGCTGGGTGCCGAGGTCGTTCCCGTCACGTCGGGGGACGCCACCCTGCGCGCCGCCATCGACGAGGCACTGCGGGCCTGGGTCGCAGACCCCGAGGGCACGGCCTACGTGCTCGGCTCCGCCGTGGGTCCGCATCCCTACCCGCTGCTGGTGCGCGAGCTGCAGGCGGTGATCGGCCGGGAGGCCCGCGCCCAGCTCCTCGAAGCCCGCGGCCGCCTCCCCGACGTGGCGATTGCCTGCGTCGGCGGCGGCTCGAACGCCATCGGCCTGTTCCACCCGTTCCGGCACGACCCCGAGGTGGCCCTGCTGGGCGTCGAGGCAGGGGGACGCTCGGCAGAGCCACAGCATCACGCCGCCACCGTGACCCACGGCACCGAGGGCGTGCTGCACGGCTGCTTGTCGCTGCTGCTGCAGACCGAGGCCGGCCAGATCCAGGAGACCCACTCCATCTCAGCGGGGCTGGACTACCCCGGCGTGGGCCCCGAGCACGCGCTGCTCGCCGCCACCGGGCGGGCTCGCTACACCGTCGCCACCGACGACGAGGCCCTGGAGGCCTTGCGGGAGCTGTGTCGCCTGGAGGGGATCCTGCCGGCGCTGGAGTCGGCCCACGCCCTCGCGGGCGCCCGCGCCTACGCCGTCGACCACCCCGGCAGCTTGCTGCTGGTGAACTTGTCGGGCCGCGGCGACAAGGACCTGGCCACGCTGGAGGCGACCCCATGAGCCCCATCACCCAGGCCCTGCGCAGCCCCAAGCACGGAAGCGGCGCACTCGTCGCCTACCTCGTGGCCGGCTACCCCGACCGCGAGGCGTTCCGGGCGCTGCTCCACCGCGTGGCCACCGTCGCGGACGTGATCGAGGTGGGCGTGCCCTTCACCGATCCGATGGCCGACGGTGTCAGCATCCAGCAGGCCAGCCACGCCGCCCTGCAGCAGGGAGTGGACCTTCCCTGGATCTTGCAGACCGTGGCTGGCTGCCCCGTTCCGGTGGCGCTCATGGGATACCTCAATCCCTTCCTCGCCTTTGGCGATGGTCTCCCCCAGGCCCTCGTGCAGGCCGACGTCTCGGCGCTCATCGTGCCCGATTGTCCGCTCCACGAGCGTCACATCCTCGGAGAGGTTCCCCAGGTGCAGCTGGTCACCCCGCTGACCGAGCCTGGCCGGATGGCGGACCTGTGCGAGGCGAGCAGCGGCTTCGTGTACGCCGTCACCCGTACAGGCATCACGGGCACGGCGCTCGACAGCGAACGCGAGGGGTTGTCCAGCTACCTGGGCCGCGTGCGCAACGCCACCGCGCTGCCGGTGATGGCCGGCTTCGGGGTGCGAGCCGCCACCGACGTTCAGCGCCTTTCCCCGCATTGCGACGGCGTGATCGTGGGATCCGCCCTGGTGGATGTGCTGGCCCGAGGTGACGACCCTGTCGCGTTCCTGCACCAGCTGATGGGCGGATCTCCCCCCGAACGGGAGAACAGCGTTACCGGGTCGCAGGAGGCCCCCTGAGCGAAGCCTGGCCCACCTACGCCACCCGCGAGCACACGCCCATGCGGCGTCGGTTCATTCGCGTCGTCGAGCGAATGACGGGTCGCCGGTGGCTGGGTCGCCGCTACGACGCCGCCTTGAGCACAGGCGATCCGCTGGGCTTCTTCGGTCGCATCCTCGACGAGATGCACATCGGCGTGGACGTGAGCAAGGCCGCGCTCGAGCGCATCCCCGCCGAAGGGCCCGTCCTGCTCATCGCCAACCATCCCTTCGGGGTGGTGGACGGGCTCGCGCTGTGTCATCTGGCGGCGCAGTGCCGTGGTCCCTTCAAGATCCTGCTGCACCAGGGGCTGTGTCGCGAGCCTCGCCTGCAGCCCTACATGCTTCCCGTGGACATGGCCGACGACGAGCAGGCCCGGCGCGTCAACCGCACGTCGGTGAAGGCGGCGCTGCTGGAGCTGCGTCAGGGCGGCACGCTGCTGCTGTTCCCGGCAGGCGGGATCTCCACGGCCAAGGGGCTCAGCGGCCCGATCACCGACCTCGAGTGGCATCCCACCGTGGCGAAGATCCTCCGATCGTCGGAGGCCACGGTGGTGCCGATGCACACGCAGGGCTCCAACTCCCCGCTCTTCCAGGCCGTCAGCCAGTTCAGCCCTACCCTTCGGGCCGCGGTGCTGATGCGCGAGATGAAGGCTCGACGCGGCCAGCCAGTCAGCGTGCGCATCGGTCTGCCCATCCCCTGGTCCGACGACCTGGCGTCTCGGTCGGACGAGCAGCTGGTGAGCCACCTGCGACAGGCCGTCTACAGCCTCAGTCCGCCGCGCTCCCTGGGATCCACGTGGCACGCGCCTCGTCCCACGCGGGCACCGAAGCCAAGCAGGACACCCCAGCCGCACTGAAGCGGGCCGCCGCCACGCCGGGTCGCGGATCCGACAGCCTCGCCTCGCACCAGCGAGCATGGTCCGCCAGCAGCGCGAGCTGCAGGCTGCGCCCCAGCGTCAGTGCGAGGCGACGGGCACCCGCCTCCATGGCCCCCCGGTCGCGCCCAGCCACGTCCACGAGCCAGGCACGCGCCGCCTCGAAGGCGCGAACCGCGGCCTGTGGGGCCTGCAGCCGCTGCAGCTCTCGCTCGATGGGCCCCAGATCGAGCTGCCGCCCCAGGGCGCGCAGCATGTCGAGGGACAGCACGTTGGTGGTGCCCTCCCAGATCGGCAGCACCTGCGCATCCCGCAGCAGGCGCGGCAGGCCCGTGTCCTCGACGTAGCCGGCCCCCCCGAAGCACTCGAGGATCTCCGACAGCCCCGCCACGGCCTGCTTGGCCGTGAGCAGCTTGGCGATGGGCGTGAGCACCCGGAGCAGCTGCCGATCCTGGTCGGTCGCAGTGCCCGCCTCGTGCCGCCCGAGCAGCGCCACCACCCGGAAGGCCATGAGCGTGGCTCCCTCGAGCTCCGCCTGCACGCCCGCCAGGGTGTCGGCGTGCAGCGGCTTGTCGTGCAGGGCCGTGCCGAACTGGTGGCGACGCACCGCATAATCGGCGGCCAGCGCCACGCCGCGTCGCAGGATGGCCACCGAAGACACGGCGTTCCAGGTGCGGGTGACGTTGAGCATGGGGGTGATGTTCCGGATCCCGTGCCCCAGCCCAGCCACCGGCACGGCGACGGCACCGTGCAAGGTGAGCTCGGCGGTCGGCAGCTTCCTGGTCCCGAGCTTGTCCTTCAGCCGATTGACGGCGATCCCGTTGGCCGACCCGTCGTCGCGGACCGTCTCCAGGTAGAACAGCGTGAGCCCTCGCCCACCGGGGGGCTCCCCCACGGGTCGCGCCAGGGTCAGCGCCATCTGGCTCGTGGCGGCGGAGGTGAACCACTTCGTGCCGTACAGCCGATGGGCGCCAGACACCCCGTAGGCGCCTGACTCCATCGGCTCCGCCCGGGTCTCGGTGAGGCCCACGTCCGAGCCGCCCGTGCGCTCCGTCATCCACTGGCCCGAGGTCCACGCCTGCGCGGGGTCGCGGTGCGTGAGATGGGGCACGGCACGCTCGGCCAGTACGCGGTCGTCGTGCTCGAGCAAGGTCCGCGCCGCGCCGTCCGTCATCGCCAGGGGACAGGTGTACGTGTCGGTGGACGGGTCGAACAGATAGGCCAGCGCGAACTGATGGATCCGCGACGCCTCGCCGAGCCGGCCCTCGTAGGCCGTGGCCACCACGCCCCGCTCGGCAGCGAGCTGTGCCGCCCGCTTCCACACCGCGGTGAGCTCGATCCGGTCCACCCGGTTCCCCCACGGATCCCACTGCACCAGCAGGGGCTCGTTCTGTCGGTCGGCGAGCTGGGCGCGGTACAGCTCGTCGCCGGCGAGCGCTCCCATACTCGCCAGCTCCTCCTCCACCGTGGCGAGGCCATCCGCCGGAACGTGGCGACGCACCACCGACTGGATGACGCGGTCGTCATGGTACTGGTTGCCGAGCTTCGGAGGATCTTGAAAGAAAGACATGGTGCCCTTTCTAACAGCGCCACACGACACGCACGCGCTCCCGTTTCCGCCTACACTCCCGCCATGACACTCGAGCTTCGTCTGCTGGGGGAGATGCGCGTCGTGCGCGACGGCTCCGTGGTGGCCCTGCCTCGTTCCAAGAAGACCAGAGCCATCCTCGCCTACCTGGTGCTCACCGGCAGGGAGCACCGGCGGGACCGCCTCTGCGAGCTGCTGTGGGACGTGGCCGACGACCCCCGGGCTGCCCTGCGGTGGGTGCTGTCTCGGCTGCGCAAGGTGGTGGACGATACCGATCACCAGCGGGTGGTGGCCAGCCGCTCGTCGGTGCGGTTCGACGCGTCTGCGCTGCGCGTGGACGTGATGGAGGTACGGGCCCAGCTCGAGGAGGGACCTGCCGCCCTCGACGCCGAGGCGCTGGAGGCGGCGGCGGCCCAGCTGGGATCCGAGCTGCTGGAGGGCCTCGACCTCGACGACTTCGACGGCTTCCAGAGCTGGCTGCTGGCCGAGCGCGAGTCCGTGGTCCAGCTGCGACGTGCCGTGTTGACCGAGCTGCAGCAGCGCCACGCAGCCGATCCGGCACGCCGAGAGCCCTACGTTCGCGAGCTGGCCGAGACGGATCCCCTCGACGAGGAGGCGCGCGCGACCTTGGTGCAGACCCTGGTGGCGCTGCGGCGCATGAAGGAAGCGGAGCTGCAGGTCCAGGCCGGGCTGCGCGCCATGCGGGAGGTGGGCCGTCAGCCGACCGGTGTGCTGCGGGCCGCCCTGCGCACACCCCAGCCCTCGACGCGGGCCCCCGCGCCCAGCCCGGCCCCAGCGGCACCGCGCGCTCCCACCGCCCCCGAGCAGCAGGACTTCGTGGGACGTGCCGCAGACGTGGAGGCCCTGCAGGGATGGCTGGACACCGCACCCGCGACGGGGCCACGGGTACACCTGATCACGGGGGAGGCCGGCATCGGCAAGACGCGCCTGATGCGTCAGGTGCTGGCGGACTCGACCCGCCCCCTCCTTCGCGGCGAGGCTCGCGAATCCGACGCCAGGCCCTGGGCGGTGTGGGCCGATGCCCTGGCTGCCCACGACGCGCTGCGCTCGTTGCTGACCGACGCCGGGCGCGCACAGAGTCGCCAGCAGATCCTCGACGGCGTGTGCGCCGGGCTTTCCGAGCTGGCCCGCACCGATGGGCTGCTGGTGGTTCTCGACGACGTCCAGTGGTGCGATGCCGCCTCCGCGGAGCTGCTGATGGCCGTCGTGCACGACGCCCCCGACGTGGCCGTGCTCCTGGCCGCGCGGAGCGGAGCCCTCGAAGACAACACGGCGATGCTGCGCACCCTGCGGGGGCTGCGCCGACGCGGTGACCTGTCGCAACACGCGCTGTCGGTGCTGACCGACGCGGAGATCACCGAGCTGGTGCAGCCCATCGCCCCCACCCGGGACGAACAGGTGGTGCGGAGCGCCGGCGGCAACCCGCTGTTCGCCCTGGAGCTCGCCCGCTCGCCCGCCGACGAGCCCCTTCCCAGCACGCTGTCGGAGCTGGTGCGCGATCGGCTCTCGGTGCTGTCGGGCGATGCTCAGGCCGTGCTGCGCTGGGCCAGCGTGCTCGGCGCCGGCTTCTCCCTGCAGCGCCTGCAGCGACTGATCGATCTGACGGACGATGGCTTGCTGATGGCCTTCGAGGAGCTGGAGCGCCGCGGCGTGGCGACCACGGACTCCGATGGCGATCCCTTTCGCCACGGCCTGTTCCGCACGGTGGTGCTCGCGGATCTGTCCGGCCCGCGTCGCACGCTGATGCACGCGACGGCCGCGCGCGTGCTCTGTGAGGAGGAAGCCACGAACCCGTCGGTGGTGGACGAGCTCGTGCGCCACGCCGCCGCCGCCGGAGACGCGTCCACCGCCAGCGAGGCGTGCGTGCGTGCAGGCTGGCGCTGCATCGGTGTGCACGCCACGGCAGAGGCCGCAGCGCTGGCCCGTCGCGGGCGGCATCATGCCGGTCAGCTCCCGGAGCCCGCCACCACGGAGCGGGCGCTGGAGCTGTGGGAGCTCACGCTGGCGGCCCGACGCTCCGAGGCACCGGAGCAAGACGCGGCCACGGTGGTGCGTCTCGCCCAGCACGCCCTGGATCAAGGGAGCGCCGAGCACGCACGGCTCGGCTTTCACCTGGCGGCTCACTTGCACTGGGAGCACGGCGACTTCAGCGAGGCCCACCGGAAGGCCATGCGCGCCGAGTTCGTGAGCCGAGACGCCGAGGGAGCGGGCCAGATCGAGGCGCAAGCCCAGGCGGCCCGCACCTGCCTCATGATGGAGCGCGACCTCGGTCAGGCCGAGGCCTGGCTGCTACATGCCCAGGCCCAGGCGCGGAGCCTCGAGTCCCCTCCTCCCGCGTTGCCGCTGGCCCTCGGCTGGCTGCATCGCCACCGAGGCTTCCTCGACCAGGCGGAGGTCTGCTTTCAGCGTGCAAGGACCCTCGCTGCAGGCGGAGAGGCCCCCCTGATCGAGTTCGAGGCGCTGGAGCAGTCCACGCTCCTGTGCGTGCAGCTCGGGCTGGCGCGACGCGCGGCGACGCTGGGCGAGGAGCTGAAGCGGATTGGACAGAAGGCTCGGGGAGGCAGCGACGCGCCCTACGCCAGGGCCGTACACCAGCTGGTGTTGTTGCACGAAGATTCAGACACCGACGCCCTCGATCGAGCGCTCACCTCCCTCGAGCCCACCCACGGCCATCGTCTCGCACAGCTCACCGGTCGGGCTGCGCTGTGGGCCCGCTCGACGGGACTGGGGGACGAGACCCGGCGCTGGGCGCAGATCTGCCTCGACCATGCCACGGCGGTGGACAGCGCGAGCTGGCAGCTGATCGCGAGCGTCCTGCTCGAGGCAGAGCCCCCCAGTGGCCTGCTCGCACGGGCCACGGAGGAAGCGCGACGGCTGGCGGCACACAGCCCCTGAACTTCCCACGACGCCTCACACGCACGCTCACACGCACGCGCAGGACGTGGTGGGCATGCAACGCTCCATCGACCCTCGCGCCACCGACGTCCGCGGCGCTGATCTGTTCTGCTCCGGCGACATGGGTGAGGCCCACGTCCGTGCCCATCGCGATCTGGACGCCGGGCGCATCCAGCTAGGCCACCGACGCTTGGCCGCGTTCCTTCAGGGTCGCACGGGCAGCGGCTCCGAGTGGGTGCACCTGCAGTGGCACATGCTCGTGTTCGAGGTCGCCCTCGGGCTCACGCAGCAGGCCCATCGCCGCTACCTGCGCCACATCGCCCCCGCCGTGCGGGCCGGAACCGCAGACACCGACGGGCCCTCCGCCCTGTGGCGCCTCGCGCTGGCCGATCCCACGCTGCCCCTGGACTGGTCCGACGTGCGCCGCCACGCCCGTCGCTGCCTGGCCACCCGCACCGATCGGCCCTTCGTGGTCCTGCACCACCTGCTCGCGCTGGCCGGTGCCGGCGACGACCGGGCGCTGGTGTCGTTCGCCGCCACCCACCGGCACCGGGCCACTGGCGCCATCGCCCGCGCGCTCGTGCACCTTGTGCGGGGAGACGGCGCCGCCACGGCGATGGCCCTCGATGCCCTGACCACGGCGCAGCGCGCCCAGCTCGGCGGCAGCCACGCCCAGGACGGGTTGCTAGTCGCCCTCCGGGAGCATGCCACGCAGCTGTGTCCACGCCCGCCCCGCGCGATGCAGCGCATGGACCTGCAGGCGACGCAGCTCCTGGTCGAGCGGGGCTGTGTCCACCGCTTCGCCCTGGGCCACCGCCACCAAGGCCTCCGCGATGTGCAGCTCCAGCCCCACCAGCGGGAGATCGACGGTGGCAGCCCGCGCCAGCGCCACCACGTCGGCCGCCTGATCCGTCTCGCCGGCCATCAGGTGCCACCGCGCCAGCGCCACGTAGACCACGATCCCCAGACTCAGGATCGGCGGATTCCGCTCCACCAGCGTACGCGCCGAGGTGAGGTGCGCGAGCGCCTGCGCTCGATCGTCGAGCGCATCGCCCAGCGCGAAGTGCGCCCGCGCGATCAGCCCCTCGTCGCCCCGTGACAGCCCCACCCCCAGCGCCCGCTGGCCATGCCGCGACGCCCGCTCCGCATCGGGGGCCGTGTGACACGCCCCCACGGCCGCGTTGGCGGACGCGTGCTCGCTGTCGATGCGATCCCAGGCCTGCTCCGCCTCGGCCCAGTGCAGGTAGGCGCGCGGCGGATCCGTGACCTCGAGACACAGCGCCAGACCGTGCTGCGAGCGTGCCCAGGCCACGGCGTCGTGGGCCGTCCGCGCCAGCGACTGAGCGGCCTGCAGATGAGGAGCCGCCTCGAGGTGCTGCCCCACCTTCCGCAGATACTCGGCGAGGAACAGGTGGTTGTGACACGCCCCCGAGACGTCACCTGCCTCGCGCGCCGCCGCGATGGCGGCCATCATGGCCTGCGGTGTGTCTGGGGAGCGAGCCGCAGCACTCGCCCTCGCTCGGTAGCCCACCACCTGCAGCGAGTCGCCCAGGCGCTCCGCGGCCGCCTCCGCGCGGCGTGCCCAGGTCACCGCCTCGTCGTTCCGGTGCTCGTTCATGCACCAGCGGAACCGCACGGCGGAGACGCTCAGCTCGATGGTGGCGTCGTCGTGGGCCGTCCCCAGCTGAAGCGCGGCGTCCAGATCTCCCTCCGACGCCTGGCGTCGACCAATGATCCGGCGCACGGCCGCACGCCTCGCCCACAGCTGCCCTCGCAGCGACGCATCCAGCCCCTCGAGGGCCAGCACCGGCTCTACCGCGGCATCCGCCGGCTCGTGGGGCCCCCAGAACAGCGCGATGTCTAGCAGACCCAAGGCCGCCCAGCCCGCCAGCTCCGGCTCCGCTGCACCGATGGCCCAGGCCATGGCCTCGCGCAGGTCCGCTCGGGCACGCCGGAGCCGTCGACGTGCCATAGGGGTGTAGAACCGGCGCCCCTGCTCGGGCAGGGCAGCGAACCACACCGCGTGGCGTCGGCGGGCTTCCTCCGTCGGGTCCAACGCGCCTCGCTGCTCCGTGCACCACGCGCGCACCGCTCGCGTCAGGCGCAGCTGGACGTCGTCGGACCCCTCGGACGCGCTCTGGAGCAAGCTGTGGTCGCGCAACGACTGCAGCACCCACAGCGGATCCTCTGGACCATGGAGCACGGCCAGCGCCGACTCCAGATCGAAGGGCCCCACGAAGCTGGCCAGCTGCACCAGACCACGACGCCCCTCGTCGTCCAGCAGCTCCCAGGACCACGCCACCGCGTCCTGGACCGTGGCGTGACGCCCCCTCCCCGTGGGTCGGGACGGACGGTCCAGGGAGTCGAGCAGCTGTGCGGGGCTCAACACACGGCACCTCGCCGCCGCGAGCTCCAGGGCCAACGGCGATCCGTCCAGCCGCTGCGCGAGCTGCGCCAGCACGGCCTCGTCCGCCTCGAAGCCGCGGTTCACCTCTCGCGCGCGATGCTGGAAGAGCTCGCTGGCCTCGGCCACCGACAGCGGCTCCACCTCGATCACGTGGGCCCCGACGATCTCGGGGCGGCGCTGGGTGGTGACGACGAGGGGCTGCTCGGGTGCCGAGTACCACAGGCGCTCCAGCACCGACTCCACCTCCGGGATCTGCTCCACGTTGTCGAGCACCAGCGGCCCGCCGCGCTGCTGCCACGCACGACTCAGGGTGGCTGTGGAGCCGCTCGGATCGGAGCCGGGCGCCAGCCGCACCCCCAGCTGCAGCGCCACCGTCTCCAACAGATCGTCCGCCGTGCGAGCAGGCACCAGGTCGCACCAGGTGGTGCCTGGTCGACGGCAGGCCTCCAGCGCCAGCCGCGTCTTGCCCACACCGGAGGGACCCAGCAGGATCACGAGCGCGCCCGGAGCCAACGCCGCATCGAGGTCCCGCAGCACCCCTCGCCGACCCACGAAGGAGGTTCGCGCCATGGGAAGGGAGGGTCGAGGCGTCGTCGACAAGCGTGCAGCCAGCGCATGTGGGAGGACGTCCCACCATCCCTCCGCCGCCTGCGCCATCCAGCCTCCGCGCTCCTCGGCCGGCACCCGCTCCCACGTGGCACCGTCCACCCTGACCACGCCGGCAGGGCAGGCCCGAAGCAGTGCGTCGGCCCGATGCACCAGCCCCTGCTTCGCCGAGCCGTGCACCACTGCCATGCTCACGCGGAGCCCTCGGTGGCCTCGGTCCGGATCCACCCGACCACAGGGGTGCTCCAGCAGCGCACCCGGCCAGCTGGCGTCCCGCAGGGAGACCTGCAGGGAGGTCGCGTAGGTCAGCCCCTGGCTCGCAGCAGCGAACCGGAACCGAAAGCCCGAGGAGTCGTGCTCCGCCGCCACGCCCTCGTGCTGCGACAGCGCCGCACCCAGCGCCTCCTGCAGTCGCTGGGTGGCCTCTGGCATGTGCTCTGGCAGCTCGGACCACAGTCGCAGCGCATCGGGCACGCCACACACCACCAGCGTGTAGGCGTCTGGAAGCTGGTCCTCGGCAAGGACGAGCCGGTAGCCCTCGCCGCGCTGGGTCACGAGGTGGTCCGGGCTCGAGGGGTCCGTCTCGATCTTGGAGCGAAGACGCGCCACAGCGGCATCGAGCACCCGGCTGTTGGTCGTGCGGCGTCCCCAGATCTCGTGCAGCAGAGTCTGACGGTCCACCACCGCCCCCCGTCGACGCAAGAGCACCCGCAGCACCGACGACTCGTTCGCCGTGAGCGGCCGCTCCTCGTCGCCCGCCGAGATGCGCCGCCGCGCCAGATCCACCGTGCACGAGCGCAACCTTAGGAGCGGGCCGTCGGGCGTGGCCACCGACACCTCGGCGACCTCGGGAGCCGGTGTACCGGGAGGCACGAAGCGGTAGCCCGTACCGAACTCCGTCAGCAGGTGATCCGGACGATCGGGGACGGCCTCCACCTTCTCTCGGAGACGTCGCATGGTGGTGTCTGCCGCTCGACTCACCACCTGGTCGCTGTAGCCCCACACCTCGCGCAGGAGCTCCTCGCGCGGAATCGGCCGAAGGGGATGCTCCACCATGTAGGCCAGCAAGGCACGCTCGCGAGTGGACAGGCGGGCCGACACCTCTCCCCCGCTGTGCACCGTGCCGGTGCCGAGATCCACCTCACATCCGTGCAGCCGCAGGCCCATTCCCCCCTTTTAGCTAGTCTGGCTTGACCGCCACCACCGTCACGCTGTGAACACCGTGGGCCCGGGCCAGGTCCTCGGAGGGCGACCCCAGGAAGGGGTCGAAGTGCTCGGTCACGCGCACGTCGGTCAGTCCCGCCCGTCGCAGCAGCGCCACCAGCTCGTCCACGGGCAGGGCACCTGCGATGCCCGAGGTCCACGTGGCCCAGCCAGTGACCGCCTCGCTGTCGCGAGGACAAGACGCCGCGCCCCGTCCCACCACGACCTCCCCCAGCGCGATGCGTCCGCCAGGCTTGAGCACCCGGACCATCTCCTTCAGCGCAGCGAGCTTGTCCACCACCAGGCTCAGGAACCCGTTGGCCAGGACCACGTCGAAGCGGTCATCGGGGGCGGGCAGCTGGCCGGACTCGCCCTGTCGCACCCGCGCCTGGCCGAGCCCCGCGTGGGCCACCGCACTGCGGGCACGCTCCACCATCTTGGGGGTCATGTCCACCCCGATGGCCGTGCCCTCCGGTCCCACGCGCTCGGCGGCCAGCAGCAGATCCAGGCCAGCGCCACAGCCCACGTCCAGCACCGACGCTCCACGCCGCAGCTCGCAGCTGGCGAGCGGATTGGCCACACCCGCGAAGCTCGCAGTGGCGAGGGCCGGCAGCGCGTCCACCTCGTGGGCCAGGTAGCCCAGACGGGACTTCGCGAACTCGGCCCCCCGGTGGAAGCCGAAGTCGCCGAAGGGGTACGTCGCAAGGTCGTGTGACATGGCTCGGACCTGGGCGGGGAGGTCGTGGAGATCGACGCGGACGTTGTTGGCAACCATCGATTCGCTCCGTGCTGGAGAGAACCTAGGGGGGCAGATGTCACAGCAACGCATCAGGATGTGTCGGCTCGTTCCGACCGCGGCCCCGCCACGCTTGCGACACGGTCACTGGGTTGCAACCGTACGCGCGTGGAATCCTGGGGGGACTTCGCGTACAGTGCGGTCCGGAAGTGCCTCCGACATGCAATAGGTGCACGATGCGACTCCTCGGCAACTCACTCCGAACCCAAACACTCACGCTCCGACGAACCGCGGCGTGGCCCTGGGCCCTGGCGCTGGCATGCGGGCTGGCCGCGCCCAACCTCGCCCACGCCATCTGTGGGGACTCCGTCATCGACGCTGGTGAGCAGTGCGATGACGGGAATACGGCCAACCTCGACGGATGCAACGAGAACTGTCTCTTCGAGCCTGGTGTGCTCGGGCTGTGCTCCACGGGGCGCGACGGCGACCTCGTGGTCACCGCCGAGACGGTGGTCAATGGGTACTACCCACCCGCGACCACCGAGGCGACGGCTGCCGCGGGCGACACCACCCTGGACCTGGGCACCGCACGCGGCGATCAGACGGCCATCTCCACCGGAGACCGCCTCCTGATCATCCAGGTGCAGGGCGTCGACATCGACGCCGGTGCCGCACTCGCCGCCAACGATCCCTATGGCGACGGCACACCGGCCTCCGCCACCGACAACGATCGGAGCGGCCACACCAACACCAACTTCACCGCGGGGCAGTACGAGATCGTGGTGGCCGCGGGGCCGCTCACCAAGGGTGTGGTGCCCATCTTCGGGCAGGGTGCGAACAACGGGCTCGTGAACACCTACGTGAACAGTCGCGTGGTGGGTGCCGACACTGGGTACCAGTCGTGGCAGGTCATTCGGCTGCCACAATTCGACAACGTCGACCTGAACGCTGCCGACGTGGTGGCCGAGGCCTGGGACGGTCAGACGGGCGGCATCGTGGCGCTGGACGTGGCCACCACCATCACCTTCGACGGTGGCAACGTGGACGCGTCGGCACGCGGCTTCCGCGGCGGTCAGGCCGACAGCCCTGCAGACGGCACCTTCGACTCCGCTGGCTTCCCTGGCTTCAAGGGCGAGGGCATCGCCGGCACACCGCAGCGCGTGTACGACGCGCTCGCCAACGTCTTCTTGGATCTGGGTGTGTCGGGCTACCCCGCACCGGCCGACGAGGGCCCAGGGGCCCCCGGCAACGCGGGCGGCAACGCGCGACAGTCGCTGGATGCGGGCGGGGGCGGAGGCGCCAACGCCGGATACGGCGGCATCGGCGGCGACGGCGGTACCGTGGGCGAGTTCCCGGGACGCGGCGGCGCCCCCGTGGATGGCCCCGGCTACTTCACGCTCGAGCCCGACCTGCTCTTCCTCGGCGGCGGGGGCGGCGGCGCCTCCGGCGACGACCCCATCATCGATCCCGAGGCGGGTGCAGGCGGCACGGGCGGCGGCATCGTGTGGTTGCGCGCCACCGACGTGGCCGTCAGCTCCACCGGTGGATTGCTCGCAGGAGCATCCGGCGATCTCATCGCCGAAGCCGAAGGCGGCGGGGGCGGTGGCGCGGGTGGCACGATCTTGCTGGTGACCGACGAAGACGACGTCGGCACCTTGACCCTGGCGGCCGATGGCAGCCCGGGCAACGTGTCGGATCTCGCCAACGACGGCGCCGGCGGCGGCGGCGGCGGCGGCGCGGTCTGGGTGGTCGACTCCACCAACGCCGTGGCCAGCGCAGCCGGTGGTGAAGGCGGCGGCGTGGGCAGCACCTTTGCCGGCAACGACGGGAACCCCGGCACCGACGGAATCGCCGACGTGGCGGCGGTGGCCCTCGACGAGTTCGCCTGCGACTTCGGCGACACGGACTCCGACGGCGACGGCCTGCTCGACAGCGTGGAGGACACGCTGGGCTCCGATCCCCTCGACGCCGACACCGACGACGACGGACTCGACGACGGCACGGAAGCCAACGTGGAGGGCACCGACCCCACCGACGCAGACTCCGACGACGACGGGCTATCCGACGGCGACGAGGTGAACGGCACCGGACCCCTCGAGACCTTCGAGGCCACCGATCCCCTCGATCCCGACTCCGACGGGGACGGCCTCAACGACGGGCTCGAGGCGGGCATCGACGCCACCACCGCGGTACCCGGCGGCACCTCCGACGGCTCCAACCTGCCCACCAGCGGCACCGATCTCAAGTCCAAGACGTTCGTTCCGGACACCGATCCGTCGTCCACCACCAACCCGGCCTCGGCCGACACCGACGACGACGGGCTGCTCGACGGTGAGGAAGACAGCAACGGAGACGGCGCCACCGTCAACACCACCGGCGGCACCGGCACCAAGGGCTCGGGCGAGACCGACCCCAACGACAACGACAGCGACGACGACGGACTGCTCGACGGGGTGGAGGTCGACACCTACGGCTCGAGCCCCCTCGACACCGACACCGACGACGACGGATTGCTCGACGGCGAGGAGGTCCTGGTCTACGACACCGATCCCGTCGACATCGACAGCGACGACGACGGGCTCGACGATGGCCGTGAGGTCGGCACGCTGGGAACCGACCCAGCAGACGCCGACACCGACGGCGACGGCATTCTCGACGGCATCGAGGTGGGTGAGACCAAGGGCACGGTGGACAGCGACGGCTTCGTGGCCGACGCCGATCCCTCCACCACCACCGACCCCCTCGACCGCGACAGCGACGACGACGGGCTGCTCGACGGCCAGGAAGACAGCAACGGTGACGGCGCCACCACCAACGTCATCGGGGGCACGGGCACCAAGGGCTCCGGCGAGACCGACCCCAACGACGACGACACCGACGGCGACGGACTGCTCGACGGCGACGAGACCAACGGCGCCGGCCCCGTGAAGGGCGAAGGCCCCACCGATCCCCTCGACACCGACACCGACGACGGCGGCGTGGCGGATGGCACCGAGGTGCTCACCGACAGCACCGACCCCCTGGATCCGGCCGACGACCTCGTCGACAGCGACAACGACGGGCTGTCGGACTTCAGCGAGATCAACATCTTCGGCACCGATCCGAACGTCCCCGACACCGACGGCGACGGACTGCTCGATGGCGTGGAGATCCTCGACGAAGACACCGATCCCCTCGACGAAGACACCGACAACGACGGGCTGCTCGACGGAGCCGAGGTCGACACCCACGGCACCGATCCGCTGGACCGCGACAGCGACGACGACGGGTTGCTCGACGGTGAAGAGGTCGACGTGGTCCTCACCGATCCACTCGATCCCGACTCGGACGACGACGGACTGAACGACGGCGCCGAGGTCGACACCTACGACACCGACCCCAACGACGAGGACACCGACGACGACGGGCTGCTCGACGGCGCCGAGGTCGACACCCACGGCACCGATCCGCTGCTGGAGGACACCGACAACGACGGGCTGTCGGACGACCGCGAGGTGGCGCTGAAGACCGATCCCCAAGACAACGACACCGACGACGACGGGCTGTTCGACGGAGCCGAGGTCGACACCCACGGCACCGACCCCCTCGACTTCGACTCCGACGATGGAGGCGTAGGCGATGGACTCGAGGTCCTGTCGCAGGGCACCGATCCGCTGAAGGGCGCCGACGACACACCACCGGCCAAGACCGACACCGACGGCGACGGCCTGCTCGACGTCGAGGAGATCGACGTCTACGGCACCGATCCGAACAACGCCGACACCGACGGCGACGGACTCGACGACGGAGCCGAGGTCGTCACCCACGGGACCGATCCGCAGATGCCCGACACCGACGGTGACGGCCTGCTCGACGGCGCCGAGGTCGACACCCACGGCACCGACCCCCTCGACGAGGACTCCGACGACGACGGACTCGAAGACGGTGAAGAGGTCGTCATCCACAGCACCGATCCGTTGGATGCCGACTCCGACGACGACGGGCTGACGGACTCCGAAGAGGTGCACACCTACGGGACCGATCCCAACGACCCCGACACCGACGGCGACGGGCTCGACGATGGACCCGAGGTCTTCGACCACGGTACCCTGCCCCTCGATCCCGACACCGACGGCGACGATCTGACCGACGGCGACGAGGTCGGCACCCACGGAACCGATCCCCTCGACCCCGACACCGACGACGGCACCGTGCCCGACGGCGTGGAGGTCTCCGAAGGAACCGATCCACTCGACCGCGCCGACGACGTGCCCGATCTGAACGACACCGACGGGGACGGACTGACCGACCGCGAAGAGGGCGTGCTCGGCACCGATCCCAACAACCCCGACTCCGACGGAGACGGGCTGACCGACGGCGAAGAGGTGAACGACACGGCCACCGATCCCAACGACGCCGACTCCGACGACGACGGACTCGACGACGGTGAAGAGGTGGACGTGCACGGCACGGACCCCAACCGTGACGACTCCGACGGAGACGGGCTGACCGATGGCGACGAGATCGACACCCACAAGACCGATCCCAACGACCGGGACTCCGACGACGATGGGCTGAACGATGGCGAAGAGGTCTTGATCTTCACCACCGATCCCAACGACGCCGACTCCGACGACGACGGACTCGACGACGGCACCGAGGTGGACGCCCACGGGACCGACCCCCTCGACCCCGACACCGACGGCGGCGGCGTGCGAGATGGCACCGAGGTGCTGGACGGGACCGATCCCCTCGATCCCAGCGACGACGATCCGAAGCGGGACACCGACGGTGACGGCCTGCCCGACGACGTCGAGATCAAGATCGGTACCGATCCCGACGATCCCGACACCGACGACGACGGGCTCGACGACGGCGAAGAGGTCAACACCACCATGACCGATCCCACCGATCCCGACACCGACGACGACGGACTCGACGACGGTGAAGAGGTCAACACCACCATGACCGACCCCAACAACCCCGACACCGACGACGACGGGCTCGACGACGGCGAAGAGGTCAACACCCACGAAACCGATCCCAACAACCCCGACACCGACGACGACGGACTCGACGACGGGGACGAGATCGACATCCACAACACCGACCCCAACAACCCCGACACCGACGACGGGGGCAAGGAGGACGGTGCCGAGGTGGACGAGGGACGCAACCCCCTCGATCCGGCGGACGACTTCGATCCGGACACCGATCCGCTGTCGAACGGCCGCTACCTGGGCGGTGCCTGCTCGAGCTGTGCGAGCACCGGACCCGCTCCCCTCGCCTGGCTGGTGGGTCCACTGGGCTTGCTGTTCTTCGCGCGGCGCCGTCGCTAGGCGGGCGCGGATCGCTTCACGCTGAACCAGCAACGACGCCGCGGCCTCCACGAGGCCGCGGCGTTTCTGCTGTCTGCCGCCGCTGGGCCACCCGAAGGCGGTCAGGTGGTCAATTGTCGTACAGCTCGAAGACCATGGTTCCCTCGGAGGACCAGTAGTCATCCCACTGCTGTACCTACAAGTAGTAGGTCGCCCCTGGAGTCACGGCGACGCTGAAGTTGGCGCCATTGCCGTTCACATCCGAGATCCACCCGTACTCGGGACCCCACAGCCAGGCGTCGAGATTGTTGCTCGCGCGAGAGAAGACCACGAGCCAGGGAAATCGAGTGTTCGCCGGCACATGCAGCTCCGCGTACACGGTCCCGAGCCCGAAGTCCACGCGCAACTCTGGAGGCCTGAGCACGAACGCCGGAGCCCCATGGGACTCCGGCGTCGAAAGGAGCACCGCTGCCGAGCGGCGCTCAGATGTTCGGACGAATCAGTGGTACGCGGGGTAGCACACGTCGTCGCAGGAAGCCGGCAGCCAGGAGGCATCGAACCAGCCCTGCTGCGCGTAGCTCGCGGCCGTGATCCAGCCGTCGGCGTCGTAGGTGAAGCTGCCCCCCTCCCAGGGGTGCATCCAGATGCCGAAGTTGTGGTCGTGCTGGAAGCCGAGCCAGTCCCACTTGGCCACGAAGACGGGCACGTGGCTGTTGATGCCAGACACGTCGAGGACGAAGTCCACCGTGAGCACCTTGCCGTCGTCGTCGCAGCTGGAGCTGATGACGAAGGAGTCGTCGTCCTGGGAGTTCACGATCTGGTCGGGGTCGCCCGCGACGCCGTCTCCGTTGCCGTCCTCGTAGGAGGTGAAGGTGTTCAGGCCGTTGTAGGTGTAGACCGTGATGTTGGGCTCCGTGAGGCTGCCCGTGCAGTCCACGTAGGCCAGCGCCAGCTCGGAGTTGCCCTTCGGGTTGGCACCATCGCTGATGGCGATGGTGAACGCATCCGTGGTCCCACCGTTGTGGGACAGCTCCGTCCGGAACGCCCAGGTCTCCTTGGCGGAGTCGTAGGTGGACCGCACCAGGTCGAACTCACCGGCCTTGCCGTTGGTGCCGCTGATGTGGTCGTCCTCGTAGGTGCAGCTCTCACCCGAGACGTAGCCCTCGTCGACGTAGCCGTCGCCGTCGTTGTCCTTGTCGTCGCAGACCTCGACCCCGTCGCAGGGCGGGTACAGCGCCTCCTCGATGAGATCCGTGCCATCGCACAGGAAGGGCAGGATGTCCGGGTCGACGTCGTAGTTGCCCGAGCAGTAGTACTCCTCGGCGTCGATGTAGTCACAACCCGCAGCGCGCTCGATGTAGACGCCCTCGGCCCAACCCAGCTTGCCGAACTCGTCGAAGCACAGCGGCTCCTCGATCCAGTTCGTGTAGATCGGGAACTGCAGGGTGGCGTGGGAGGTCGGGGGCTCCTCGTCGACGGTGCTGGGGCTCCAGTCCGCCTGCACGATGTCCTCGAGGTCCACCTGGATGGGATTGCCGAACTCGTCGGTGCCCCAGCCCACGTCGTACACCGTCAGCGTGACGTCGTAGGCCTGCGTGTAGCGGGTCACGATCTCGGCACACGCCTTCCAGATCCGGTGGCCGTCGTCGAAACCGACGATGACCGGATCGTGAACCGTGATGTCCCACTCGGAGGGGCTCACGTCCCACTCCACGCGAATCGGATCGTCGTCGACGTCCTCGATGATGGCGCAGACGTTGACGGGCTCGCACTCGTAGTTGAACTTCTCGTCGATGAACAGGTCGAAGCCCGGCGGGTGGTTCAGCAGGACCAGCGTGTCCAGCGCACCGATGGGATCACCCACACACTGCGACACCAGCACCACGTCCGTGGTCTGCGAGGCCTCCACCACCACACCTTCCGCCTTCACGGCGCTGCAGTCGTAGGAGTGGTCGTAGTAGTCGTAGTTGACGTTGGTGACGGGCTTGGCGATGACGTCGTAGCAGCCAGGGCTCAGCGTCACGAAGAAGTCGGCACCGAGGTGGCGGGACGACGGGTCCAGCGTCTCCTCGACGAAGTCGATCTGGCCGGGGAAGATGCCGTCCACCAGGTCGACGACACTCTTGTAGTGCTCCCAGCGGAAGTACTCGCCGGGGTAGCAGGCGACGCGCTCCACGAAGAACTCGAAGCCTTCGACGTCGGTGTCACCGAAGTAGTCCACCGACAAGGCGGCGCCGGTCTGTGCCGGGCCGTCCAGCTCGGGATCCGTGACCGAGCAGCCGACCAATGTGGCCAAGGCCCCCGTGTACAAGGCGATACGCATGGGCTCTCCAAAGCTCGGCGGGCGCCGGGCTTCACGATGAGGAAAGGGGGGGGTTCAGTAAATTTGTGGAAACGGCTGGGAGCCGAACACAGGAGGGCCGGCCCCGATGCCAAGGCATCGGAACCGGCCCACATCAGCAAGCGATCAGTGCGTGCCGCCGTGCTTCTTCACGACGTCCTTGCAGTCGGGGTACAGCGCGGTCTCGTCGAGGGTGCCGTCGTCGTTACAGACGAAGTCCTCGATGTCGCCCACGTCCTCGATGTGCGAGTAGGCGCCCGAGCAGTAGTAGGTCTCCTCGTCGGTCCAGGTGCAGCCCTCGGCCCGGTAGATGCCCTTGCCGTCGTTGGCGAGGTCGATCACCCAGTAGTCACCGTAGCCGTAGCCGTGGTACGTGTCGTAGTACTCCCACTCGATGCAGCGGGGCTCCTCGATCCAGTTCGTGTAGATCGGGAAGTTGAGCTCGGCGTGCGAGGTCGGGTAGTCGTCGCTGCCGTAGATCGCGTCTTCCTGCACGATCTCCTCGAGACGCACCTGCACGGGGTTGCCGTAGTCGTCCAGGCCCCAACCCACGTCGTACACCTTGATGTTGACGTTGTAGTCCTTGGTGAACTGGGTGGTGATGTCGGCGCAGGCTTCCCAGATCCGGTGGCCGTCGTCGAAGCCGACGATGACCGGGTCCTCGACGTCGATGGAGAACGGAGCGGGGGTGACCTCCCACACGACCTCGATCGGGTCGTCGTCGGGGTCGGTGATGGTGGCGCAGGCGCGCACCGGCTCACACTCGTAGTTGAACTTCTCGTCGATCTCGAGATCGAACTCGGGCGGGTGGTTCAGCAGAACCAGCGTGTCGAGGGCGCCGATGGGGTCACCCTTGCACTGCGACACGAGCACCACGTCCGTGGTCTGCTCGGCGAACACCTCGACCTTCTCCGCGTGCACGGCGGTACAGTCGTAGGACGGCTTCCAGCCGTAGTAGTAGTCGTAGTGGTCGTCGATCGCCGACGCCGGGTAGGCGTAGACGTCGTAGCAGCCGGGGCTCAGCGTGACGAAGAAGTCGGCACCGAGGTGGCGGGACGACGGGTCGAGGGTCTCCTCGATGAAGTCGATCTGGCCGGGGAAGATGCCGTCCACCAGGTTGACACTCGCGAAGTAGTGCTCCCAGGGGTAGGTCTCACCGTAGTAGCAGGCAACGCGCTCGACGTAGAAGTGGAATCCGACGACATCGGTGTCGCCGAAGTAGTCCACGGACAGAGCGGCACCGGTCTGTGCAGCCTCGACAGGGAGCTCAGCCTCAGGGGCGCAGCCCACGAGGCCCGTAATCGCAATCAGCGAAGCAAGACGCATGGAAACTCTCCATTTCCGTTTGGGGGGGTTGTGTAGTGTGGTTCCTTGTCCCGGCAGGAGATTACCGGGTCACCGGTTTTGGTGGGGTTACACGGGGGTACAACTTCGGTGACATCGACCGATTAGGCGCAATCTCGCTGAAGCATTCGCCAATTGGGTCACGATCGAAGACCCCACGGTTACACCCCCCTCAGCGCCCGGCGAACTCGTTGTACGGCCTGAAGTAGGACCCTTCGAGGTCCACGGTGTAGCCGATACGCAAGCTGGGAGGTGTGCCGAAGACGAGTTCTTGTCTCCATCGGGTGGCCTTACCTGGCGTGGGCATCGTGAAGGCGAAGGTCGGTGACTCGCCTCCCTCGGCCTGCTGCATGCTTCCGCCTTTCCACGCGTAGTTGAAGACCTCTGGCAGGTGGGTGTCGCAGCTCCACTCGCTCACGGGCCACGAGCTCCTGGGTAGCTCGAGGTCCAGGGTGCCCTGCAGCAGGTAGCCCTCGCGCTCACCAGCGAGCACCAGCTCCACGGAGCCCTCGTTGCCTCCGCTCCGGGCCGGGCTGACCGCCAGCGTGACGGCGTCGTTCGCCTCCGACACCACCACGGGTGCCCCATTCACGTACACCCGCTGCAGCACGTGGTCGGCGGGCCAGCTCAGGGTGAGCTCCCGCTGCCCCTCGAACCGCAGCTCGTAGCGGGTGCGAACGAGCCACGTGCCCTCCAGGGTGGAGACCACGCTGCTGTGGGCCCGCTGGACCTGGGGCTCGATGACGGGTCGCTCCATCCGTACCTGGTCCGCAGGAGCACCCGTGGACCTCCACGCCACCTCGAACGCCCCCGCGCGTGGCCGCAGAGCCCGACCCGAAGCCCCCTCGCTCGACAGGAGCTTCACCAGGCTCGGATCGAAGTCCAGCGTCATCGCGGCCGCCGTGGCGGGTCGCACCTGCAGCCGGGCATCTCGCCGTGCTCCGGCACGACGCGGCACCACCGACAGCTCGAACTGGAAGCTGTGGGTGGCGGCCTTGTTGGCCACCAACGTGAGCGTGCCGTCCACCACGGCCAGCCACGCCCCCTCGAGGCTGGGTACGTCCACCAGCGCCACCCGCGGCCCCACGTCGAGCAGCGGCACCTGAGTCCACCCCTCCCCCTCCAAGATGGACACCGACGCGGCGACCTGTACCTCCAGGGCATCGTCGAGGAGCCGCCCCGACAGCGTCAGCTGGTCCAGCACCCCCGCTACGGGCGCACGAGGCGTCTCGGGCTCCTTGTCGTGCAGCTCGAGCAGCTGCTCCACGGGGATGTTGGCGGTTCCGGAGGTGGCCAGCGCCACCGAGCTGAAGAGCCATGCGACCATCAGAGGCCTCCTTGGGACATGCCCACGCTACGTGGCGCCGACAGCTCGGACAGCCCGCGCAGCAGCGTCTGGAACTGGGGACGGGTGGTGGCCACCATCAGCAGTGCCAAGCCCGCGAAGATGGCCAGGGTGTAGATCAGGCCGGTGTAGCCGGTCAGGAGCACGGCCAGGGTGGGAACGAGCAGCGTCGCCGCGAGCAGCCCCACGATGGGGGTGCCGGCCTCGGTCCCCAGCAACCGCCTCACATAGGCCACGATCAGGCCACCACACAGCAGCAGAGCCGCACCGTAGGCGAGGTAGAAGTGCACGAAGGCCGCCAGGTAGGGCAGCAGCACGTAGAAGAACAGATAGGCCGACGTGAGCAGGGCCATCTCGTAGAAGCGGAAGGCATGCCGACGAGCGATGCCGAGCAGCACCAGCCCCACGAAGAACAGCCCGAAGGGCACCCACGCCCGCAACACCAACGTGGTGATGATGGTGTCGAAGCCCTTCTCGGACGGGAGGATGGCCCCCAGTGGCACCCCCGCCTCCAATGCATCGTAGGTCCACCTCAGGCGCGTGCCGTCGGAGTCCGTCTCCACCTCGGTGGCGGGCACCACGCCCGGAGCGTAGTCGTAGTTGGAGCCCCCAGCGACGGACAGGGTCAGATCCAGTCCGCGCACGGGCAGCGACGGATCGAGGGCGTAACGGAACGAGTCCAGCCCACGGCCTCGGTACGAGATGTTCACCGCCACCGACTGTCCGGGATCCACCCGACCCGTCCACAGCAGCTTGTCGCGCGCCTCCTGCAGCGCGATGGGCTCGGCTTGTCCGTCCACCTCGAAGGTCAGATCGGACAGCAGCACCCGATCCGTCTGAACGTCGAGGGGAAACACGAAGGCGACGTCGATGGGGTAGCTGCGGTCGTTGACGAAGGCGTACGCTCCCCGAAACATGAAGTCGAACCCCGAGAAGTACACCAGGCCGCGCTTGCGGTAGTTCATCTCGGCGTCCACGGACACCCGCTGCTGCGACAGGGGCAGCGGCTCGAGCTCGTGGAACACCGCACCGTGCTCCACGAAGCGCACACTGGGCGCCGGCTGCAGGATCGGGGTGCCCCACCGATCCATCACGTCGTCGTACAGCTCCGTGTTGGCGAAGCTCGAGCGGCTCGACACCTGGCTCGCCATGGTGATCACCACGACGATCACGAGCAGGAACGCCCACGGTGCATGGGTCCGCCCGATCAGGCGGATCATCGAAAGCGGTAGATTGGCCAATCCATCCTCCCGCGAGCAATGTCGTCGGGCGATGGGGCCCCGATGAGACGCTGCTGCCCAATGGAGCCGCACGGTTCGTGCAGGAACCGTGCAGGCCCGCAGCGATCAGGCCAGGATCATGCGGGTGTAGGCGCCCACGAAGAACGTGAGGATGATGAAGCCGATCAGCGTCTCGATGGTGTTGAGGTAGCGGAAGCGGTGGTCATCGTCCCCGAAGTCCCAGCCGGTGTTGATGGCGATGAGGGACTGCAGCGACACGAAGCACAGCCCCACGAAGGAGACGTCTCGGATCTGGCGGTTCTCCCCGTCGAACACGAGCACGGTGTCGGGGCAGAAGCGCCGGTACAGCCAAGCGAAGGCCACAGTGATGGCGGCAGATGCCAGCCCGAGGTTGCCCAGGCGCACGCCCCAGCCGAAGCACAGCTCGAACAGCACGAGCTGCACCACCGCGAAGGCCCGCTCCCACGGACTGCCGTGCTGCAGCGCCATCATGGCGGCGTGGTGCCGCGCCCACCAGTAGGCATCGTCCTCGGCCTGGGTCATGGCGCGCTCGCCGTAGGATTCCTTCAAGGCCACGAACTCGTCGATCACGTTGTCGTAGCAGATGGCGCGCACCTGGCCCTCGTCCACGTCGGGGCCGGAGATCCGCTGGATCCGCGAGTCGCTGCCGTCGATCAGCCCCCGGGCGCACCGCTCGTAGAACAGCCTGTGGGGAGCATCCTCTCCGCGCACCTGATCCGGATCGATCTCGAAGCTGTCGATCTCGGCGGCGTAGAACGACAGATCGGCCTGTGCTCCGAAGGTGGCGTCCGTCAGGCTCACGCGCCCGTTGATGTTGGCGTCGTCGAGCACGAGGGAGTGGTGGAAGTGGGCCTCGTTGAAGGCCACCTCCCGCCCGAAGATGGTGGTGAAGTCGGCCTTGGCGTTCCACTCGGTGCGCTCGAAGTGGGTCTCGCCCAGGAACTGCGCGTTGTAGAAGCTGGCGACGCTGGGCTCTTCGGCCCGGCCGAAGGTCACGCCCTCGAACACCGTGTAGCCGCCGAAGCTGGTGTTCGCGAAGCTGATGTTGCCGTCGATGCGGGCGTCCAGATCCGAGATGTCCACCACGCCGTAGCTGGACTGGGTGGTGAGGGGCTCGTCGGCGTCTTCGTCGCCTTGGTAGTCCCGGTACAGCGACAGCAAGTGGTCGATGTCCCCCGACTCCCCCACCGTCGCCCGGGTCACGGCATCCAGCGAGAACCGGGCTCGGCCGTGCACGGTCGCGTCGGTGAACCAGGCGTCGTCGCGGAAGTGTGTGCCGAGCACGTCGAGGCTGTCGGCCTCCACCTCGCGCACGTTGACGGGCGCGTGGAAGACGGCGCGCGACAGGTTGAGCGTGGCCCCCACCTTGGAGGTCCCGAAGCTGGCAGGCCCCTGAAAGCGTGCGTTCTCGAAGGTGGCCCCACGAGACAGCTCACAGTCGTCGAAGGTGACCGCTCCCTCGAAGGTCACCTCGTTGAAGTAGACGTCGCGCTCGGAGAACACGGAGGAGAACGAGGTGTCGGCTCGATAGCGGCTCCCCCCGAAGTAGACGGGCTGGTACATGCGAACCAGGCGGAAGTTGGCCCCCTTGCCGAAGGAGGCGAAGCGGAACTCGGTGACCCCGCGGAACTCCGCCCCCTTGAAGTCGGCGGAGCCCTCGAACACCACCATGGGGAAGTAGGCACGCCCTGGCCCCGTCTCGACGGCCGCGAAGCCGGCATGACCCATGAACACGGTCTCGCGAAAGGAGAAGTCCTCGAAGCTGGAGGGCTGCACGTTCGGGGAGGCGTGGGCCTTGCCCTCGAAGGTCTTGCCCAGGTGGGCGTCTCCCAGCACGAAGGACTTGCCGATCACGAGCTTGCCGAAGGACAGCGCGGGGCCCCAGATCCGACCGAGCACGCACCGGTCCATCACGATCTGCTCGGGGAGCGGCCCCGAGACGGTGGTGAAGTCGAGGTCCTCCACGTAGCAGTAGCGCGTGAGCTTTCCGGCGCGCGCGTTGGCCACCACCTCCTGGGTGGTCATGGGCTCGAGGAAGCGAGGCGCTCCCTTGCTGGTGACGTAGACGGGCTGCGCTCTGACGCCAGCGGCCGCGTCGGACGCCAGCTGCCGGATCCGCTCGTAGACCTCGGCCACCAGCGCGTCTCGATCGGGGTGCTCGCTCAGGATCCGCAGCACGAGCACGGTCCGCAGCGGGTCGTCGGCCATGCCTTGCCGGTACTTCGCAGCGGCCTCGTCGGTGGAGCCGACGGCTTCGAGCACCAGCGCCTCGAGCAGCATCGGCCGGTAGGGCAGGAACTGCCGGATCTCCATCCGGTCGAGCATGGCCTCGAACAGCGCCCGCGCCGAGGCGTGGTCTCCCTCCTCCAGGGCCTGCTCGGCCAGCTGGCGCAGACGACGTGGATCCTCCACGTCGTCGGGCGACGCAGCCCCCCAGGCGGGCCCCCCCAAGAGCACACAGGCGATCAGCACCAAGGTGGATCCGAGCACGGACATGCTTTCCCCCGAACGCGGGCTGTTATCGCAGATCAGGGGTCGGGATGCCTCGCAAGCAAGGCTGCGACGCGGTCCTGAAGCCCCGCGGCGGTCACCTCGGAGGCGGGCACCGGCGCTCCCACCGTCACCGACACGCGAGACCACACGCGGCGGAAGGGCCTGGTCATGGCCGAGCCATCCTTGCGCGAGAAGAAGCTTCCCCACAGGCCATTGATGGCCATGGGGACCACCGGCACGGGATCTCGCTGCACGATGCGCTCGATGCCGGGGCGAAACGGCATCATCTCGCCAGTCTCGGTGATGGTGCCCTCGGGGAAGATGCACACGGTCCAGCCGTCTTGCAGCTCCGACGAGATCCGGTCCATGGCTTGCTGGAGCAGCTCCGGGTCCTCCTTCGCCCCTGCGATGGGGATCACCTGCGCCTGCCGGAAGAGGTAGCTGATCAGCGGCAGCTTCATGAAGCGGTGGTACATCACGAAGCGGGGCGGCCTGCGAACCGCAGCGGCGATCACGAACCAGTCGATGAACGACACGTGGTTCGCCACGAGCACGCAGGGGCCCTCCCGGGGGATGTGCTCCTCTCCCTCGACCTTGAGCCGGTACACGCCGAAGGACAGCACCCACACCACGAACCGCAGCATGAACTCGGCCACCACGGTGTACATGGTGATGGTGACCGCCAGGTTCAGGACGGCCAGGCCCAGGAAGACGTCGACCAGCTGCACGTCGAGGGCGAACACGCCGGTGAGCGCCAGCGACGACGCCACCATCCACACGGCGTTGACCACGTTGTTGCCGGCGATCACGCGGGAGCGCTCGTGGGGCAGCGCGCGGAGCTGGATGAAGCTGTAGAGCGGCACGATCATGAAGCCGCCGAACATCGCCAGCATCCCCAGATCCACGGTGATGCGGAGTCCCGACCACGTCGACAGGAACTCGGAGACGGCCATCCGAGCCTCGGGCGCGGCCCAGGGCTGCCCCACGAGCCACAGATCCAGGCAGAACACGCTCATGCCGAGCGCTCCCAGCGGCACGAGCCCCAGCTCCACGCGCTCCCGCGACAGCCGCTCGCACAGCACCGAGCCCATTCCAATCCCCACGCTGAACATGGCGAGGAACAAGGTGGCCAAGGACTCCCCTCCTCCGAGCACGTCCTTGGTGTAGGCGGGGAACAGCGACAGCAGCACGGCCCCGAAGGACCAGAACCAGCTGATCCCCAGGATGGCGAGCCACACGGGGCGCTGCCGACGCGCCACCCGCAGCAGCTCGAGGGTGGGTCGCACGGGGTCCCAGGGCATCCTGAGATCGGGCCGCACGGAGGGAGCCGGCGGAATGAAGGTGGCGGCTCCGAAGCCCACCACCGCCGTGAGCACCACCCCCACCGCGACGAGCCAGTCGCCCCCGGGCATCCCGACGAGGATCCCCCCCACGATGGTGCCCAGCAGGATGGCCAGGTACGTCGCCATCTCCACCAGAGCGTTGCCCGACACCAGCTCCTCCTCCTGCAGGTGCTGCGGCAGGATGGCGTACTTGCACGGACCGAAGACCGTGGACTGCAGGCCCATGAAGAAGAGCACGAGCACCAACAGCTCGGGGCTCTCCAGCACGAACCCGGCCGCGCCGAGCGCCATCACGCCGATCTCGGCGAGCTTCGTGCCCCGCACCACCGCTGCCTTGTCGAGCTTGTCGGCCAGCAGACCCGCGAAGCCCGAGAACAGGAAGTACGGCAGGATGAAGACGGCCGTGGACAGCGCGACCATCTGCTCGGGCGGGATGCCCGCGATGTGGACCGCACGGAACGTGATGAGGATCACCAGCGCGTTCTTGAAGAAGTTGTCGTTGAACGCGCCCAGGAACTGGGTCCAGAACAGCGGCCAGAACCGCCTCGTGATCAGCAGGCCGCCGAGCATTCCCCCTCCAGGTACGCCTGGGGTTGCCCCTGGCGGCGGCTAGCGTACACTTCGGACCCTTCCACCTCCGGGCGAGGGCCATGTCCACAGGCGACAAGAAGCTCGACGAGTTCGAGTCCGTGTTCCGCAGCGCGCTGCACGACGTCTTCCACTACCAGCCCCCGCCCCTGCGCCGGATCGCGCTGGTCAGCGACACCGACAGCCCCGACCTCGAGGAGGCGAGAGCGTTCCTGCGCCGCTCCCACGGAGCCGGTCAGGTCGAGTGGCAGGCGATCCCCGCCAGCCTCTGGGCCGCGGATCGCGCGGCGGCGATCCCCACCCTGGTGAGCCACCTCGACGAGATCAGCCCCGACCTCGTGGTCACGCGGCGCAACCTGCTCAGCGCGGTGGACGCCCCGTTCTCCCTGGGGTCCGTGGTGGACACCCTCACCCAGGCGCAGCCCACACCGGTGCTGCTGCTCCCCGACGACCTGCAGGAGCGCACCATCCGGAGCGTGATGGCGGTGACGCCGAACATGGCGGGCGAGGACGAGCTGGTGAGCTGGGCCGCCACGCTGACCCCCGAGCAGGGCACGCTGGTGCTGGCCCACGTCGAGGACGACGTCACCATGCAGCGCTACCTCGACGTCATCGGCCGGATCCGCGACATCAGCAGCGACGATGCCAACCAGCGCATCCCGGAGAAGCTGCTCGACATTCCGCGCGACTATCTGGCTCGCATCCAGGAAGTGCTCGCTCAGCAAGGAATCTCCGAGCAGGTCGTACCCATCGTTCAGATGGGGCACGCCTTGACGGACTATCGACACCTCGTCGACGCCCACTACGTCGACCTGCTCGTGGTCAACGGTCGAGACGACCGACAACGCGCCATGCACGGCCTGGCTCACGCCTTGGCCGTGGAGATCCGCCACCGCCCACTGTTGATGCTGTGATGACCCACGTCCTGTTCGCCTCCGCCGAGTCCGTCGCGACCCACGCTCCCGAGCCCTGGGTCACGGCCGCGTTCGCCGCCCTGCTCGGCGCCATGGTGCTAGCCCTGGCCCTCGAGGAGCAGCTACACGCGAAGAAGTCCGTGATCACGGGCGTGTTCGCCGTCGTGGCGCTGCTCGCCGGCGGCGCCGCGGGCTTGCTGCCCTTCGGCGAGATCACGCTGCCCAACGGGCATCACGTGAACATGCCGGTGTACGTGCCCGCCGTGGACTGGGGCGTGATCGCCATCATCCTGGGTGCGTCCATGTTCGTGGACGTGGTGAGCCGCTCGGGGATCTTCACCTGGATGGCCATCCGCCTCACGCGGATCTCGGGTGGCGACCCCTTTCGCCTGCTGACCTACTACGCCGTGCTGACCGTGGCCTTCAGCGCCGTGCTCAACAACGTCACGGCGATGATCATCGTGGGCTCGCTGACGGCGGTGTCGCTGGGCAAGCTCGGGCGCAAGGACCTGCTGCTGGGCTTCCTGCTCACCGAGGGGCTGCTCACCAACGTGGGTGGCCTGCTCACCCTGATCAGCAGCGTGCCCAACATCATCCTGGGGCAGGCTGCCGACATCCCGTTCCTGCACTTCTTCGTGGTGGCGGCCCCGTACGTGGCGCTCGCCGGCGCGCTGACGGTGGCGCTGGCCGTGTGGCGCTTCCGCATCACGCCCCTGGCGGACGCCGAGCAGCGGAAGGCCGCCGCAGATCTGGTGGCAGGCTTCGACGAGAACGACGGGATCGACAGCCGCACCTTCTTCAACGTGTCGTGGCTGCTGCTGGGGGCGTTCATCGCCACGCTGGCGGGCACCCAGACGCTGCCCGTGGTCTCCGAGCTGGGCATGGGCTTCGTGGCCATGGGCTTCGCGGCCATCGCCTTGGTTCGCTACAAGCACGACGTCGATCAGAACTACAAGGCCTTCGACTGGGACCTGCTGTTCTTCTTCGTCTATCTGTTCGTGGTGATCAACGTGGCGGAGCACGCAGGTGTGCTCGACCGGATCGGCGGTGCCATCGGACAGCTCGTGGCGCTGGGCGATCAGGTGGGTGGCGCCGCGCTGCTGTGGTCGAGCGCCTTGGCCTCCAGCGTGACCGACAACGTGCCCCTAGCGGCGGTGCTGGCAAAGATCCTGGCAGCCGATCCGAACGTGGGCGCCGACTCACCGCTGTGGTGGTCGGCGATCTTCGGCGCGAACCTGGGCGGCAACTTCACGCCCATCGGAAGTGCCAGCACGGTGGTGGCGGTGAGCGTGATGCACAAGCACGGTGTCCCGCTGTCGTTCCGCGACTTCGTGGTGGCCTCGGCTCCCTTCGCCGTGGCCCACGTGGCCCTGGCCACGATCTACATCGCCCTGTACCCCCTGTAGGTGGACCATGATCCTGATCTGCACCCGTACTTGAAGCGCTTGCCGCAAGGCGGTCGCCTTGCTCGACGAACGAGGGGTGGACTTCACGTACCGCGAGTACACGCGGGAGCCGCTCACGGAAGCGGAGCTTCGCGATGTGCTGGGCAAGCTCGGGCTCGAGCCGAGCGACGTGCTGCGTGGCCGAGATGCCAAGAAGGCCGAGCTGACGGGGGACGAGTCGGCAGACGAGCTGATCACCCTGATGGCGAGCAACCCGAGGCTGCTGCAGCGACCCATCGGGATCATGGGAGATCGCGCCGTGGTGGGACGACCCCCGGAGAAGCTGCTGGAGCTGCTCTGAGGGTGCTGCTGACGTTGGCCGACGAACGCGGACGAACGCCCGGCAGAGCGTGACGACCCCAGGCTGTTAGTCAGCGCAGCCCTGACTCAGGGCTGCTCTTCGGAGCCGCGAGGGGCGTAGAGGCTGGCCGTCATGTCCACCTGCCCAGGCACGCGATCTCCCTGCAGCCGCGCCCGCAGCGCCCGCCCCACGCGGAGTCCTCCCTTGGCGCCGCTCCGCTGCGAGTCGCGCACGGGAGCCTGTCGCTGAGCGCGCTCCAGCGCATCTCGCGCGTCGCGCTCCCCGGCCACCACCCGGCCCGCCGCAGCGACGGCCTCCTGGCGATGACGCTCGGCTTGTTCGATCCAGGTGCGCGCATCGGCTTCGCTGGCGGCCCGAGCGACCTGTGACGCCGCCTGCTCGGTCTGCTCGGCTGCCAGTCGCGCGTCGGCGCACGCATCCCGCACCGCCGACACCGCACCGCTCACGGCCTGCGGATCAGCATGACGGGCCCACACCTCGAGCTCGGCCAGGGTGGCCTCCACCTGGTCCGCGAGCTGCGTGGCTGCCGTCTGGTGCTCGCGCGCCTGACGCACCAGATCGGAGACCACGGCCATCGACTCCTGCAGCTCCGCCAGCACCGAGCGCAACCGGTGCAGTGTGCGTCGTGCGCTGCTCGACACGTGAGCAGCCCTTCGGGCGGCCTGCTCCGTGCGCTCCACCGCGGCCTCGATCGCCTCGGCCGTCTCGGCCTCGGCCGCCTCGGCGGACGCAGCCTGCGCGTCGGCCGCATGGTCGTAGACCTGCTGGACCTCCTTGCTCAGCGCCCCCAGCCCCGCTGGCGGCTCCGACACCACGCCAGCGTCCACCACCTCGCGCCGGCCCGCCTCCAGCCATGCCTCGGCCTTCTTCGCAGCGGCCATGGCCTCCTGCGCGCTGTCCGCCGCACGCTGTCGCGCCTCGGCAAGGGCGCGAGCCGCCGCCTCCTGGCGCGCGCGCTCCACGGCGCTGAGCGCGTCGTTGACCAACGCCGTCAAGGCGTCGGCAGCCCGCGTCGCCCGCCGCTGTGCCAGTCGTGCGGCACGCACCAGGTCCTGCGCTGCCCTCAGATCGGTGGCCCCTTCCCCCGAGCGCCCGAGGGAGCGCACCTCGTCGGCTGCGACGGTGGCCACGCGAAGCTGCTCGGCTGCCGCCTCGACGGACTGCTCGGCGTCGGGAAGGTCGTCGATCAGCTCCTGCAGCCGCTCCATCTGGCTGCGTGCTCGCTCGATGGCAGCATCGACCTGGGGCACGTGCTCTTGCAGCTCGTTGCGCACGCGCTCCAGCGAGGCCGCGTCCTGCGCCGCCGACCGGGCCGAATCCAGCGCCGTGAGCACCACTTGCTGCGCCTGCTCCGCGTCCGTGCCCACGCGCGTTGCGAGCGCCTGCAGCTGCTCGGCCTTCGCCTCGGCCGCTGCGGCGGCATCTTCGGTGGCCACCTCCGTACCCAGCAGCTCGAGCTCCGCCAGCCGCCCCTGCACCGCCGTGGCCTGCTCCATCGCCAGGGTCAGCTTGGTGCGGGCCGGGGCCGCGTCCAACCCGGAGACCTCGTCGCGCGCCGAGGTCACCACGGCGTCGAGGCGCTCGAGCGATCGCCTGGCCTGCTGCAGCGACTGCTCCGCCAGCTGGCGCGCGTCCGCCAGGCTGCGACGCACCTGGGCCTTGCGGTCTCGGTCGTGCTTCTGCGCGGCGGCGATGCCCGCCACCTCGGCATCGGCCGCCCGCTCCACCGCCTCCTCGGCGGCCTCGCGATGCTGCTGTGCCTGCCGCGCCAGCCGACGTCCCTCGGCCGGGTCGCTCACGGCCCGCACCGTCTCGGACAGCTCGCGCAGGCCCACCAGAGCGTCCTCGATGGTATCCACCGACGCCTTCAGCTCGTCCTGGGCGGCGGCCACCTCCTCGCCCGACGCTCGGTGCTGCAGCACCGCTCGCTCCACCCGATCCGAAGCACCCTGGGTTCGCTCCAGATCGGACGACACGGCCACGATGGCCGACGACACCGTCTGACGCGCGTCCTCCAGCGCCTGCGAGGTGGACTCCAGCGCCTCCACGCCATCCGACAGACCCTTCAGGATCAGATCCAGGTGACGCCGCCGCGCACGAGCCCGCTCCACCACGGGCTGGATGGAAGTGATGAGCAGGTGTGCCGTGTCCGGATCATCGACCTGACGCGCTCGGTCCCGCGCGAGCGCTGCCTCGGCTCGATCCGAGGCATAGCCCTCCAAGGCCACGTCCAGCGCCGCCAGCTTCGTCTTGATCTCGTTGTCGCCGGTCAGATCCTCGGCGCGCTCGCGACCGGCTGCAGCCGCCTTGCGGGCCAGGCCCTCGAGCTGCTCCACCACCTCCGACGCCTGGGCGGCCTCGCGGATCGCCCGCGCCACCACGCCCGACGACTCCTCCGCCAGCACCTCGGCCTCCTGCAGCGTGTGCAGGGCCGCATCCACCCGATCCTCGATGGCCGAGGCCGCCTGCCGAATCCGCTCGGCCACGACCTCGATCTCGGACTTGGCCTTCAGCCCGCGCGCTTCCTCCGCCAAGGCGAGCAGCGGAGCCAGCTCGGCCTTGGCTTGCTGCACCGACGCGATGGCCTCGTCGCGCATGCGCGCGGGGTCCGCGGCGCTGGAGCTGCGGAGCACGGGAGACAAGGAGCGCAGCATCTCCTCGGCGTCCTCCACCAGCCGCTGACAGGCCTCCGCCTCCTCCACCGCCACCGAGGCGGCCGCCTGGAGCCCCGACCGCCGGCGGCGCTCGGCAGGCGCCACCACGAGGCCTTGGTAGGGCGCCGACCACTCCCGCGCGATCAACCGGAACGCACCGCGCACCAGGGCCCACGGGCCCGACCACAGCAGGTGCAGGCCACATCCGCGGCGCTCGCCCTCCGGCGCTTCCTCGGTGGGCTCGATGGGGAGATCCTCCTCCCCCAGAGAACGCACACGGCGCACCAACTCGGCCCCGGATCCAGGTCGGTCGCCCGGATCGGTGGACAGGCAGTCGAGGATCAGCTGCCGTACGTGGGGCCCACCGAGTTCCTCCCCCCGGAGCCGCTCCGCCACCACGCCCTGTGCGAAGGCGGGCGGAGGGCCAGAGCCCGATCCGTCCAGCAGAGGCCGGCCCAGCAACACCTCGGCGGCACACAGACCCACGGCATACACGTCGCCAGCCAGGCTCGCAGGGGCGCCACGCCACCGCTCGGGCGCCAGGAAGCGCACGCCTGCCCCGTGGGCCACGTCTTCGGTGCTCGAGGGAAGGCGCACGCCGTAGCCGAGCACGCTGACGGCTCCGTGGGAGTGCAGCACAATACGCCACGGGTCGATCGCACCGTGCTCCGCCGTGCCCGCATGGCCGAGGTGGGTCGCCGCGTCGAGCACCCGCCCCAAGGCCAACAGCAGATCCACCGCGGCGTCTGCCCCCCACCCTTCCGTGTCGGCTTGGGCCAGCAGCACGCCGTCGCCTATCCGGTAGGCATAGGCACCGTCCTCGGAGTCGTGCATCGCGAGGGGGGCGATCCCGTCCACGCCCGGATCCCAGAGCAGCTCCCCCACGTGGGCAGGACCGCTGCCGAGGTCGGTGCCACGCCGACTCAGGATGGCGTGCACCACCCCACCCGGGTCTCGCGCGAGCTGAAGGTGAGCATCGTGCAGCGCGATGCGACTGCCCACCTCGGTCCATCCGTCCGGCACACCCACCCGATGTCCTCCGCCGTGAGAATACCGCCCCGACGATCGCCGCGCGCGGGGTGGCGCACCCTAACAGAAACACACATCACGCACGAAAGCGTGTGATTCTGTCGTCATGACGGATCATGCCCTCTTGGCCTCCGAGATCCTCCGCGCCCTGCGCGGGCGCCGAAGTCAGGTCGCCTTCAGCCGGCGCCTCGGCTACCGCTCCAACGTGGCCGCCACCTGGGAGTCGGGCAGGCGCTCCCCTGCGGCTCGGGTGGTGTTGGCGGCGGCCGAGCGCCTCGGGATCGACGTCCGCTCGGGGCTGAAGCGCTTCTACAAGGTCGACACGGACTTCCTCGACGAGGTGGACCCCACGTCCCACGAGGGTGTCTGTCGCTTGCTGCGCGACCTCCGTCGCGACCAGGGCATCGCGGAGGTGGCGAGGCGCTGCGGCGCGAGCCGCTACCAGGTGTCGCGGTGGCTGTCGGGCAAGACCCATCCTCGCCTGCCCGAGCTGTTGGGCCTGGTGGACGCCATGACCCATCGCCTGCTCGACTTCGTCGCGATCCTCGTGGACCCGGGCGACCTGCCGAGCGTGGCGGCCGCCTGGGCCAAGCTGGAGGCCGCCCGCTCCTTGTTCTGGCGCATGCCCCACGCCCAGCTCGTGCTGCTGGCGCTGGATCTACAGGACTACCGCGGCCTGGCGGCCCACGACGACGCCTGGCTGGCGGACCGCCTCGGCCTGGAGCTGTACGAGGTGGCCGGCGCCATCGCGAGCCTGCAGGCCACGGATCAGATCCGGAGGGACGGCGCCCACTTCGTCGTGAGCGAGGTGCACACCGTGGACACGCGCCGGCACCCCGAGGCGGGGACGGCCCTGAAGCGCTGGTGGGCTCGCCAGGCCCTGCAGCGCCTGGAGGAGCCCGAGACCTCGTGGTCCTACAACGCCTTCACCCTTGCCGAGGCCGATCTCCCCAAGGTCGTGGAGCTGTATCGGTCCACCTTCCGCGCAATGCGCGCGCTGGTGGCGGAGTCCACCCCCTCCGAGCGGGTCGTGCTCGTGCACCAGGTCGTGGTACCCCTCGATGGCCCGACCCAAGACTGATCTGCACGCCAAGGGGCATTTCGGCCCCACGATTTGTGCGTTTCGGACATGGTCAGCCAACGAGCGACGCGCCACGTTGAAGCCAGGCACGGACACGGAGACGACCCCATGGACTTTCGACTGGCCGCCTTGGCCCTCCTGATCGGGTGCGAGCTGCCTGGTGAGACCCCCGATCCGGGTCCGCAGCCGGGCCCCCAGCCCACCGAGACGAGTGGTCTGGCTTCGGTGATCGACACCGTGCTCGCGGACGATCCGCTGACGGACAGCTGCGGCGACGTGGTGGCACACGTCTTCGAGGAATCCGACTCCACGGTGCTGGTGATCGCCGTCGATGCAGGCCTGGCGGAGCAGGCGCGGGTCGACGGCGCGGAGGTCACCGAGACCTACGAGCTGCCCCACCCCGACGTGACGATCCGCGCCTTGTGGGGCAGCTACCTGAGCGAGTGGTACAGCTGCGACGACGTGGCGGAGCGAGATCCGGTGATCGACGGAGAGCTCGACGCCCTGTCGGGAACCCTGACGGTGACGGTCAGGCCCCACCCCGACGCCACGGAGCTCGAGCCCTACGGCTACGCGACCTTCCACCTCGAGGACGTGACCTTCACCGAGGAGGCGGCCGACGGCGAGACCCTGCCCGACGTGGAGCTGGCGGAGCTGTTCGTGGGCTGGCTGCCCGGCTAGGGGGAAGTGATGCGCGTCTTCGTCTCGACCCTGCTGGTGGCCGCGGGCTGCCCAGATCCGGTGGACCGACAACCCGTCCCCGGCATCCAGATCGGGGAGGAGGGCGATCCCCTCGGGTGTGGTGCATTCGAGGTAGACGTGTCGGATCTCGACGTGGCGGTGGGCACGCTGGACTTCACGGCCCGCGCCTTCCTTCAGGGGGTGCCCGCCGAGCTGTCGGGCACCTTCACCTTCGCAGACGGCTCCTCCGAGCCGCTGACGCTGACGCGAGCGGTGTCGCAGACCGTGCGCCACCGCACGTGGGAGCCCCTGTACACCAGCACCACCACGTCCTCGTGCCCCGACGACAGCTACGTGGTGGCCTTCACGGGCACCCTGAGCACCACCACCCTCGGCATCCCGCTGGCGGGAGACGTGCGTGCGGAGGATCCGTCGCGTCCATGGTTCTCGTCGCTGGTGCCGGAGCGCTATGTCCAGGGGGCTGCGCCGGTGAAGCTGCAGCCCCGCGACGGTGCGGAGATCTGGATGGACGTGGCGGGCTGGCTCGAGGACGGGACGCACGCAGGCGCTGCGACCTGGGTGGAGCTCATGCGCAGCAGCTACCTGGACGTCGAGGCGCTGGGCAACTACCGCGGCCAGCCGGCGCGTTGACCCCTCGGCGGAGACGGCCTACTCGGGGGGCCACGCCGGGATCAGGTCCTCGAGCTCCTCGGACGACACGTGCTCGCCGGACCGGATCCGCTCCATCATGGCCTCTCGCGCCTCCGCCGCGAGGGCTTGCTCGTGCTTCAGCTCGGCCATGCGTCGGCGATGGTTGACCAAGGCTTCGTACAGCGCCTTCTCCGAGCCTTCCGCTCCTGCTGCCCATGCCTCGAACAGGTCGGCCTCGGCATCCCACTCCTCTTCGGTCTCGGGGCGAGTCGCGATGGACTGTGGCCTGGTGGGAAGCTCGAATTGAACATCCGAGGCGTCGTGGGTCTCGAGCTCGATGGTGATCCGGTCGACCTTGCCTTCGCGGAAGGCGGGGACGCTGGCGGTGGCCCTCGAGACCTCGCCGGGCAGATACGCAGTGAGGTCACACGGTTGGCCCGCATGCACCGCGAACTCGACGACCCCGCTCGGATCGCTGGTCCCACTTCCCCCGCACCCATAGACCGTCACGCCCTCGGCGGGCTCCCCGCTCGGGTCGAGCACCGTGACGTGCGCGAGGGCGAACCGCATGCGTCCGACCTGACACGGCACGGTCTGCCCGGGCTTCGTGGCCGACCAGCTCACGATGAACCGCGACTCGAACTCGGGCTGCCCATTGGGGCCCTCGAACCGCTGTTCGACCTTGCGACTCCCCTCCAGCCTGGCCTCCACGTGCGAGTACCACCCGTTCTCGACGCGCTGAAGGAATCCCCCGACGTAATTGTCGCCGTCGTACTCGGGGCCCACGAAGCAGCGAGTCGCGACCAATCCGAGCTCCTCGGCCACGCGCTGGTGCCCTGCTCGCGCGGTGTGGGGCTCCTCCTCGGGCACCGTCTCCACATCCTGCACCTGTGGTGAAGCGGCGCTGGGTTGTGGTGCGGAGATGGGCTTCCTCGAGGGATGAGCCGCGTCCGCAGCAGCGGGCAGCTCCGGCTCGGCCATCGGCGACGACCCCATCCACCACATCGCGACGGCGATCGCCAACAGCACGGCAAGGCTCCAATCGATTCGTCTCACCGATCTCCCTCAGGGCTCCAAGCGGGCGAGAGCCGCCCGGGCGTGACGCGTGCTCGCATAGTCGAGTACCACGCGCTGCCACTGGGCACGAGCCTCCTCGCGTCGACCCAAGGCAGCCAGGGAGTCCCCGAGCTGCAGGTGGGCCTCGGCGCGCAATGGGCCCCCTCGATCCGACAGCAGCATGGCCTCGTAGATCTCCACGGCCTCCCCGTGGGCTCCCAGGGCGGCGAGCAGCCGCGCCGCACTGCGCTGCGCCGCCCAGGCCGCGTCGTCCTGGGCCACCTCCGCCACCGCCAGCCAAGCGGCTGCAGCCCCCTCGTGATCCCCCAGCTGCTCGAGCCCCTGGGCGAGCACCTGGCGAGCGGCCGGGTCTTCCGGGTGCACCGCGAGCCGCTGGCGGGCGAGCTGCACCGCCTGCTCCGGGCTCGTGAGCAGCGCCTCGCGCACCCGCTCCACCGAAGGCGGAGGCGGCTCCTCGGGGACCGGGGCAGCCACGGGCTCCGAGCGGTCGACCGCTCGCTGCAAGCGCAGGAGTGCGTCGGCCGGATCCCCGGCTGTGGTGGGCTGCTGTCCGGGCTCGGCGATCACGCTCTGACCGGCCTGCAGGCTCCAGGGTCCACCGGGCCCCATCACCTCCACCCGCCCCTCCACCACGTGCACGGCCACGGGCTGTCCAGGGCGAGCCGTCACGGAGAACCGCGTGCCCACCACCGAGACCACGTGCTCGCGAACGTCCACGGTGAACGCCTGCCCCTGCGTGCGTCGCTGCACGTCGAAGGCGGCCACGCCGCGCCGAAGCCGAAGCCGAATGTCGGTGGGCTTCGCAGGATCGGGCTCCTCCAGGGCTGCGAGCTCGGCGCCGTCGGCCACCACGAAGGTATCTGCGCCTGCGCGAACCACCTCGGCATCCCCCACGGGTGCCCACACCTTGGCCGCGGGCGGGGCCACGGGCGTTCCGGCAGCCACGGGCGACTCCCGTGGCGTGTGCCCCTCGGGGGAGCGCCCCACGCCCAGCGCCCACAGCAGCAGGGCAGCCGCCAGCGCCACCGCCGCCCCGAAGGCCACCCGTCGCGGCCAGACGGGAGGCGGCACGGCTGCATCGCGGACGTGGGTGCGCGCCCGGGAGAGCAGCTTCGCCACCTGGTCGTCGGACGGCTCCACCGGACGCGGTTCCGCCCACGCTCGGATCTCGCGAGCCGCCGAGCGCCAGGCCGCCACCGCCTCGCTGCAGTCTCGACAGGTGGCGGCGTGCTCCCCGAAGCGCTGGGCGTCGGCGGCCGAGAGCGTGCCGTCGAGGTAGCCGTCGCGCAGATCGCAGCTCATGGCCGGCCTCCCTCGTCGGCCTGGCGCAGGGCGGCTGCCACCCGCTTGCGGGCTCGATGCAGCCGCACGTACACGGCCCCCGGGGTGAGCTGCAGCGCATGGGCGATCTCCGCACCCGACAGCCCATCCACCACGCTCAGCAGCAAGACCTCGCGATCGGACTCCGACAAGCTGTCCAGCGCGATGTCCACCCGCTGTCGCGCGTCGAGCTGCTGCAGGGTGGCGTCGGCGTCGGTGCCGCGGCGCGGGGTGAGCGTGGCCAGGGTCCTCGCCCGCGAGCGGCGGGTGCGCACGTGGTTGCGCGCCAGCCGCACGGCGATGCCCAGCAGCCACGCCCGGAGGCGGTCCTGATGCTGGTAGCGATGGGCTGTGTCGAGCAACACGACGAACACCTCGTGCGCGAGATCGTCCGCTTCCTGGACCGACGCCCCCCGCAAGGATCGGCGGAGAACGCGGGTCACGTCGGGGCCGTACCGTCGGTACAGGGGAGCCAGGGCCTCCACCTCCCCGCGGGCCAGGGCCGACATGAGTGCGTGATCGCTGGGCTCCTCTGAGCGAGTTCGTGGCACGGAAATGGGGGGACCCCTCAGCGACGTCATGTCGTCACGTGAGGCAACCTTACAGCTCGACGTGCACACCCACGGTGCAGACGCCCTCGACGCGTCCAGAGTCGTACAGCAACCCCAGGCGAGGCACGGTCACCTGATCTCGGATGGGGAGCACGACGAGTCGAGCAGCGAGCATGGCGTGCCAGCTTCCGGCGAGCTGCAGGCGAGCCCGCCCCCCCGCCCCCAGCCGGAGCTGCGCGTACCGGGTGACCCCGGCGATGTCGCCAGCACGCGGTACCTCCACGCGCTGCTGCGCGACCGCCAGCGACAGCTCCGGACCTGCAGCGAGCCGCCCCAGCGCGTGCATCGTCGCGGCGTGCAGGCCGACCTGCAGCACGGAGTCGCGCACGTCGGCGGCCTGCCCCCCGCGCGCACCCACGCGCGCACCCCCCACGAGCACGCCCCCCTGAACCTCGATGGCGGCCTGCCCTCCGTAGGCCATCACGGGACCCACTCGGCCCGCCAACCCGGCCCCCAGCAAGCCATCCACACCGGCGAACACCCTCGTGCGTGGCTCCTCGGGAACCGCAGGAGGCGGCAGCTCCACCACCGTCTGGGCAGACGCCGGCGTGAGGCGGTCCGCCACCACCAGCGCCATCTGCGGCGGCCCCAGTGCCCCCTTGGGCACCTCCAGCAGCTGGATGGGGTCGTCCTCCACGAGCAGCGCTCCGATGAGGGACTGCGGGCCGGAGTCGATCCACACCACCGCGCGCGCCTCGTCCCCCACCCCGCGGGCGATGCGCACGCGCTCCGGCAGCGACAGCTCCGCCCAGCCGTTGTCGTGCGCGTGGGCGTCGATCAGGTGGTCCACGAGCGCCAGCCGGAGCTCGTCCAGGAAGGCGGCCTCCAGCTCCTGACCCTCGAGGTCCTTGGCCACCTGCAGCACCACGACGTCGGCAGCCCAGGCAGGCGCGAGGCAAGCCAGCGCCCACAGGACGAGTGCCGTCACTCGGGCAGCCCCGGAACGCAGCAGGCGAGCCAATCTCCCAGGTCCTCCCGCTTCGCCGGCGACACGGGCGCGTGGCGATCGGGGGGCATGCGCCGGTTGTCGTCGGCGGCGACCTCGTAGATCCGGGAGGTGAGCCGTCGGATGCGGTTCACTGGCTCGAAGTGCAGATCCGAGGGGTCGGTGGGGACGGACTCGTCGTCGAACGTGGAGCTGTGACAGCGCATACAGTGGTCCACGAAGAACCGGCGACCGAAGTTGCCCCAGGTCAGCTCGCTGTCGGGGGGGCAGGCGCGGTCGTACGGGGCGAGGCAGCTCTCGGCCTCGGTGGGCTCACCGGTGTCGGACGTGTCGAAGGTGAACAGCCCACCGGCTGTCAGCGTGTGCACACGCGTGCACCCTACGAGCATCCACCACCAAGGACCCACGTTGGCCTCCTCGGCCAGGATACCGCGGCAGAATCGCGACCAAGCGCTCTAGATTTCCTTGCGTGCCGAACCGCCGTCGACCAAGGACGCGAGATGCTCGACACGCCACAGCCCGATGACTGGGACCACGACTCCAGGTTAGAACGACATGATGTCGCTTCCCGCTGCCATGGTCGCCTCCACGCACGACGACACTCCGAAGGGAGACAGCATCGTCCTGCTGCGAGCCGAGTGGTCCGACTGGCTCCGACTACAGGAGACCCGCGGAGACTGCAGTGCGCCCCGGTTCTCCTTCCTCGACGGACAGCTGCAGATCATATCGCCGTCTCGTCATCATGAGCGCATCAAGGGCTACATCGGTAGGCTGGTGGAGACCTGGGCCCTCGAGGCTGGCATCCGGCTGGTGCCCCTCGGATCGTGGACCCTCGAGGACGAACAGGAGCATGCTGGAGCCGAGCCCGACGAGTGCTACCAGATCGGACCCGACGAGAAGGAGCGACCCGATCTCGCCATCGAGGTCGTCTGGACGTCGGGGGGGCTCTCCAAGCTGGAGATCTACCGACGCCTCGGCGTACCGGAGGTGTGGACCTGGCGCCGGGGCGCACTGCACGTCCACGTGCTGCGCGACGGTGCCTTCGTGGAGGTCGAGCGCAGCGTGCTCTTCCCCACGCTTGATCTGCAGCTCGTCTTGTCGCTCCTCGGCGAGCCCACCCTCTACGACGCGCAGCGCGCCTTGTTGCGGGCCCTCCGAGGGACGGAAGGCTGACGCCTGGGCGCCTCAGCCCACGGCCGCCTCGATGACCTTTCCCCCTTCGATCCGGGTGTCGAGCACGTCGCGCTCGATGCCCAGCGCCACGCCGAGGGTCTTGCAGGCCGCCTCCAGCGACTCGTCCTGCCCGATGTCGCCGTCGGCAGCAGCCACTCCGCTCACGGAGTCCAACGCGCTCGCGCCGTAGTCGTTGCCGAAGGGCACGAGGCCACCCATCACGCCCGGCTGCGCGTGCACGCCCGTGGTCATCATCACGTGGTGCGCCAGGTTGTGGTCGCGCCCCCGCAGATCCGGCTCCACCAGGGTGCGCCCGAAGACGTGCAGGTTCGCCACCGTGACCTGATCCCGCAGGCCAACCCGATCGAGCTCCGTGAACAGGTTCGTGAGGGTGGACATGGCCTGCAGCGTGGCATCGCGCTCGCCGAGTAGATCGGCGTCGGCGTGGTTGTCGCCGCCGAAGCCGATCTGCACCACGATCACCGGGCTCACCCGCATCAGGATCAGGGTCACCGCAGAGATGGCCTGGTTCACCGACAGATCGTCCTCGATGTCGCTGAAGCGCTCCACCAGGGTGTCGTCGAGCTCGCGGGCTTGAATCCGAGAGCGGGCGTGGTGGTCGAGCCAGGCGCGCTGGGCGGGGGTGGCCCCCGACCGCAGCCGGGCGTTCATGGCGTCCAAGGTCTGGTCGCGCAGGGCCTGCAGCTGCAGGTTGGTGCCCTGCAGCGGCGCGAACATGCTCGCCAGCGTGGTGGGGGTGAGCGAGTGCAGCGCCCGCCCCTGGAAGGTCAGCTCGCTGAAGGCCACCGGCACGGGCTCGTTCTGGATGGTGCCCAGCGGTCCCGCCAGCTCGTCCGAGAAGATGGAGGTGATCTGCTCCACGCCGGTGCCGTCGGAGTAGCGACCGTTGCCGAGCAAGGTCATCACCTTGCCGTAGCCCGGATGGGAGTTCTGGTAGGTCATGTGGTGCACGAAGGAGGAGCGAGCCCGCACCCAGTCGGGCAGCGTGCCCCACGGCTCGGCGGCCCGGGTGCGCACCGCGCCCAGATCCACGTCCACGATGGGAAACGCAGGGTTGTTGACCACCCCCGGCAGCCCACCGCAGCTGCCCGGGCAGTTCGCGTTCATGGGGTCGCCGGCGGAGCCCGACGACAGGATCAGGTACTGGGGCGCGCTCGTGGGGGGAGCCGCAGCCCAGGCGTCGGGGATGACACCCGTGCGCAGCAGCCCCAGGGGCAAGCCCGACGCCAGCGCGGCCAGCAACGTTCGACGATCGAGGTCCATGGCAGCTCCTACAGGCCGATGCTGGCGACGAAGGGGGACGTACAGGTCAGGACGAAGGCGGACTGCAGCAGCACGGTCTCGTCGTCGACGAGTGCTCGGGCCGCCGCGACGTGCTCGTCGAGGTCGGCGCGGAAGTCGGCGGCGCGTGGATCAGCGGGGTTCAGCCCGGCCAGCTCCTCCACCAGGAACGTCAGCGACGCCTCCATGTCGGTGCTGCGCAGCGGCGCGCCGGCACGGTCCACGAACACCGCGGCGGCGTCGAGGCACAGCGCCTCCATCGTCACCCCCACGAACAGGTTGGGCGTGGCTGGCTGCGACGGGGTCTCCTTGGCTCGGCCCCACTCGTCGTCGGGCACGGCCAGCGCCAGGGTGCGTCCCCCACCCCGCGTCGTCGGCCGCTCGTTCGGCACGATGTCGGCGCAGAAGGGATCGGTCTGAAGCCGCTGCCCCAGCGCCTGACACAGGTGCGTGCGCCGGGTGATGGACAGCAGCGTGGCCTGCTGCTCGTGGGTCTGCACCAGCGCGTGGGCCGTCACCAGCGGTGAGGTGAACAGCTCCAGCAGGAGCGTCTCGAAGGAGAAGCCACTGTCCTCGAAGGCCTGCGCCACACGCAGGAACTCTGGATCGTCTTGCAGGCACGGCTGGGAGTTCGCGTAGAAGCAGAGCTTCTGCACCCAGGCCGCAGCAAAGTCCGGGTGCGTGGCGATGGCCCGCCCCAGATCGAGCAGATCGTCGCCCGACGCGGTGTGGCCACGGAAGGCGAAGGAGGGCTGCACGAACTGCGGGTCGTTGGTGGGTGCCGAGAAGTCCGGATCCAGCTCGTTGGTGAAGAAGTTGCGCATGGGATCGAGGGACTTGTGGCAGTCGTAGCAGACCGTGCCCTCGGCCGCGTGCTCCTCCGCCAGGCCATCCGACGTCAGCGGGATGGTGCTGTCCTCGCTGTCGAAGCCTGCGCCCAGGGCGGCGATCAGCGCCTGGTTGGCCACCACCCGGAAGCTGTTGTCGATGTTGGAGCGCCACTTGGCCAGGAAGGCCGGCGTGGTGAAGAAGCCGTTGCGGTTCACCGCCAGCGGGATCGACGACCGCGTGCGCAGCTCGGGTACGTCCCAGAAGGGAATGGCCTCGGCTGGGTCGTCGAGGCGGGTCAGGTCCACCGTGCGCCAGTCGCGGTAGTCGGCGGGCTGCAGGACGGCTTCGTCGAACCAGGGGTCACACACCAGACCCAGGCCACCCGCGAGCAGGCCCAGCACCTCCGCCTGGTCCATGGTGACCCGAGGGAGGATGTCGCAGGGGACCGGCACGTACCAGGCCTGCGCCGCCATCTGCTCCTCGAAGGTCGGGTTGCTACCGAGCCCCTCGGGAGGCGTGTCGTGCCAGAAGGTGTGGTACAGCGACGGATCGTCGTCGTAGTAGTCCGACAGCTGGCCGCCGCGCGGCCGGTCCGCGATGCGGGTGTTGCGAAAGGGATTCACCACGTCGCTGGCGAGCAACCACACCATCATCGCGGTGGTCATCTCCCACTGCCGGGTGTCCGCGACCTCCGTGAACGGTCGATCCTCCTGCACGATGCGCAGCGCCGTGCGCGCGAAGGACTCGGCGATGTTCTCGTGCATCTGTGGCGGGAAGCGGGTGTTGTTGAGCGAGTCGCCGTAGCGGAGCTGGCCGATGATCTCGAGGGGAGTCTGCAGCTCGGCCTGCTGGAAGGCCGTGCCGAAGAACTCGCTCATCTTCGACTCGAAGCCCGGCGTGTCCATCCACGCCTCCACCAGACCGCGGAGGTTGTCGTGGTCGGCCTGCACGTCGAGAAGCTCGCCCTCGGTGAGGGGCAGCCCCGTGAGCAGGTTCTTGACCTTGCGGGCGTAGCTGTGGGGGGCCTCGGGCTCGAAGGGCACGCTCTGCTCGCACTGGCTGACGGCCCCACCGTCGATCCAGGCAGCCACCAGCGCCTGCAGGTCCGGCGACAGCGCTCCAGCAGGAGGCATCACGCCGAGCGCCCCCGACATGCGCTGCACGAGCAGGCTGTCGGCTGCGTTCCCGGGCACCACGAGGGTGCCGCCGTCGCCGGGCTGGTCGACGACACGACCGGCGAAGCCCGCAACCCGGAGGTCCAGCGGCTGCACCACGCCGTCGTGGCACTGGATGCAGTGGGGCGTGAGCACCTGCTCGTCCACCTCGCACAGGGTCGGCGGTGTGCCCGTGGTGGGCTCCAGGGGCGTCTGCTCCTGACCGTCGCTGCCGTGCTTGTTGCACGACAGCAGGGTCAGCAAGGCGAGGTGCATGCTTCCTCCCGAAGGCGGCGTGTCCTGCCATGGTCATGTGCGGAGGACGCGGGGTCTTACACACCACTCCGAACCCGAGGAGAGCCAGGAAAACAGCGGATCATCGCGGATCAGACCCCGATTCTTCAGGAACGAGGCGCACAAAATGAGCAGGCGCGCTAGATTTCCTTGTGCGTGAGGACGTCATGGCCCATGAGGACGACATGTCTACTCAACCCGACCTGTCCAGTGGATCCGAGCCATGGCCCGACCTCGACGACCGGCTGGCCGAGCCAGAGACACGCTTCGAGGTCATCGATGGAGTGCCTGTCTACGTGCCGCCAGCCCATCCACCCCACGCGCACCGCCACACCACCGCCACCGTCTTGATCCAGACCCACCTGGCCACGGGGTTCCGGGTCCTCGTGGATGCGCTCACGCGCGTGTCGTTGGTGGACGACATCGCACCAGACGTAATCGTCGACGACCCGACCCCAGACCCCGAGACGGGTGGGCGCCGCGTCCCGGAGCTCGCCCTCGAGATCGCCTCCAGCCAGACGCTTCCCAGCGCTGCGAAGAAGGCCCGCCTGCTGACGAGACGGGGCGTGCGCCGGGTGTTCGCCATCCAGGTGCGCACCGAGCAGCTCTTCGAGTGGTCCGACGCAGGCGACGAGTGGGTCGCGCTCGCTGGCGACTCCGTGGTCGAGGACCGGGTGTTCGTCACACCCGTGCCCGTGCAGGCGCTGGCGTCCGGCATCGACCCCGACGAGCCGGTGGTTCGAGCGATGCTCGTGAAGAAGCACCGACTGCTGCGAGAACACGAGGCGCAGATCCGCCGCGAGGCCGAAGCCGCAGGCGAGGCAAGGGGCGAGGCAAGGGGCGAGGCAAGGGGCGAGGCAAGGGGCGAGCAGAGAGCACTCGCCGTCGCCAGAGCCGCCGTCGTCACCCAGATCCGCCGCGCGCTGCACGAGCGAGGCCTGCACGTGTCCGAGCGGGTGGATCGCGCCCTGACCGAGGAGCTGAGCATCCCCACGCTCACCCGCTGGGCGATCCGCTCGGTCAGCTGCGCCACCGCCGATCAGCTGATCGACGAGTAGCGCTGCCGACGACACCCTCGGCGGATCGCCGCGGTCAGAAGCACTCGAGGGCGGGTGCGTCTCCACCATCGAAGAGGTAGGCCAGCACCACCTTCACGTCCGCTTCGTCCACCACGCCGTCGGCGTTGGCGTCAGCGGCGTGCAGGCAGATGTCGGTGTTGGTGCCCGCCAGGTAGTCGGAGATCGCCGTGGAGTCGGCGATGTCCACGGTGCCATCCTCGTTCGCGTCGCCAGCGGCGGTGGTGTTGGCGCAGTCGTCGCAGCAGAACTGCTCCTGCGGCGCAGGACCCGTGCCAGCCAGGTAGGCGCCGAGGTTGTTGAGGTCGGCGATGTCGATGGCGCCATCGCGGTTGTTGTCGGCGCCGTCGCAGGGCACGACGGTGCCGGTACCCGCCAGGTGGCTCGCCAGCACCGACAGGTCGGTGATGTCGATGGCCCCGTCGCCGTTGACGTCTCCCCAGACGATGTCGGAGCAGTCGCTGGGACAGGTCTGTGCGAAGGACGGAGCGGCGAAGAACAGCGAGCCCAGGGCCAGGATCGAGAAGCGCTTCATCATGGGAACCTCCACCGGTCTGTGCCGGTGAGGTCACCGTCGCAGGAACGATGTGGCACGGATGTGGCAGATGTGGCACTCGCCACGAGACGAGTCTCCCCCTCATCTCTCACGGTCGAGACGAGCCAGGAGCCACGCCAGGGTCGACCCTCGACCCGGACGGTCCTGGGGCGCGAGCCTCGACGCCGAGGCCGCGTGCTCGCGTGCCCGCGCCGCCTCGCCCCGCTGCTGGGCCAACAAGCCACGCACGCACTGCAGCTGGGCCAGTCCCCGGCGATGATCCACGGCGCGAAGCCGCGGCTCGGCCGATTGCAGCCAGTCCTCCGCCTCGCCCGACAGCCCTCTCAGCAGGGCGGCCCGCGCCATGCCCAGCTCAGCCAGACCCCAGTGCCGCTGCAGCCCTGCCGCCTCGGCCACACGCCTCGCCTCGTGGAAGCGCCCTCCGGCCGTGGCGGCGATTCGCTGACGGAGCGCCACCTCGCCCAGGATCAACAGCGTGGCCACCTCGTGCCGCCGAGAGCGACGTTGCCGATGCAGGGGCAGCGCGCGAACCAGAAGCTCCAGCGCTTGGGCATAGTCCCCCTGCGAGAGGTACACCGTGGCCAAGTTCGTGAGGATCGAGGCCTGCAGCGCAGAGTTTCCCTGGGTCGTCGCGTCGGCGAGGGCCGCTCGATAGCCCTCCTCGGCCTCTTCGAAGCGGTCGCAGTCGGCATGCAGGTTCGCTAGGTTCATCCTCGGCACTGCGGTGCATCCGTCGAGTGCCTCGGTGACCTCGATGCCACGGGCGTACTGCACCGCCGCCAGCGCCTGATCACCCAGGGCACGCGCCACCGTGGCCAGCGCATTGTGGATGGCCGCCTGCAGCACCGTGTCTCCGCAGTCCAGCGCCAGCTGCAGGGCCTGCTCGTAGCGCTGGCTCGACGCCACCAGGTCGCCGCGATCGCGGGCGAGCGCGCCGCGAGCACTCCACACCGACGCAGCCACCACGGGGCACGGCTCGACGGCGAGCAAGGTCTCGGCTTCGTGGAGCAAGGCCTCGGCGGCGGCCCCCTTGCCCTGGCGAAGGAGCAAGCTGGCGACGACCTCGCGACAGGCCGCACCCAGCCGCGCGGAGCCACCGTCGTCGGCGCACGCCATGCCGCGTCGGGCCCACGCCTCGGCGCGCTCCATGTGGCCGAGACGTCGATGCAGATCCGCTGCCGAGCGGCGCACGAGGGCCTCGTCGGCCGAGGGGAGATCCCCCTCGAGCAGCCGCTCGGCCAGCGCGATGGAGGTGGCGAAGGGGCCTCGGTGGTGCAGCCACTTGTGCAGCGCTGCCCACAGCCGCACCGCCAGATCGTGGCGCCCCAGCGCCATCGCCGTCTCGAAGGCCACCCGCAGGTTGGCGTGCTCCGCTCCGTATCGGGCAAGGGCAGCGGGCGTGCGGGCCTGCCGCGCCCGACGCAAGACGCTCGGGGCCCCCAGTGCCGCGAACACCTCCGCGTGGCGCAGCTGCACGGCCTCCCCAGCAGGCGGCTTCGTGAGCAGGTAGTCCCGCACGCTCTCGTACATGCCCAGGCGCAGCTCTGGCGCTCCCGGCGACGTCCAGGCCCGCAGCCAGCTCTGATCTCGAAGCGCCTGGATGCACCGGATCGCCGCAGGCGCGTCCTGCCCCAGCACCGCTGCTGCGTGCTGGACCTGGAAGCCCCCCTCGAACAGACACAGCTGCACCAGGGCGGCTTGCTCGTCGGCCGACGCCAGCTCCCACGACGCATCCAGGACCGACTGCAGGGTTCGCGTGGGGCTCGACAGCAGGCCCGAGCGACGTTGCACCTCGGCGAGGAGCTGCTCGGGCGACAGCACGTTGGCCCGGCCCGCGGCCAGCTCGAGGGCGAGGGGCATGCCGTCGAGGCGCGCAGCCAGCGCCACCCACGTCTGCTGCGAGGCCTCGAGATCCAGCCTCACCGCACGAGCCCGGCTCCGCAGCAGCGCCACGGCGTCGTCCTCGGCCAGCGGTCCGAGCTCCAGCAGCTGCTCACCCCGTGCGTGCAGGCGCACCCGCGACGTGACGAGGATCCGCAGCTTGGGAGCGCATCGCCGCCATGCGGCCACGGCAGCCCCGAGGGGTCGCGCCACCCCCTCCACTGCGTCCAGGACCAGTAAGGCCACACCACGATCGGCCAAACACTGTCCGATGGCCTCGACGGCGACGTCTCTCCGCACGGTCATCCCGATGGCCTCGGCCACGCTGCACAGAGCGGTCTGCAGGCTGCGTTGCCCCTGCAGATCCACCCACTCCACCCGGTCCGACCAGCGCCCACCGAGACGACGGACGATCTGGCGCGCCACGGAGGACTTGCCCATCCCGCCGGGGCCGATCAGGGTCACGAGACCCGGGTCCCGCAGCATGTCCGACAGTGCCTGCAGCTCCGACTCCCGGCCCACGAAGCCCGGCTCCGCAGACTCGGACTCGACGGCCAAGCGGTACCCCACCTGGTGCACCGTGAGCAGGTGCTCGGGCCGACGCGGATCGCGCTCGAGCTTGCGCCGGAGCCGCTTGACGGCATGATCCACCGAGCGGGACCGCGAGGTGGATCGATACCCCCAGACCTCGCGGAGCAGCACGTCTCGCGGCACGGGTCGGCCCTCGGCCTCGAGCAGCGTGCCCAGGAAGCTCACCTCGAGCACGGACAGGGTGTGCGCGCGCTCTCCGCGCTCCACGACGCGACGTTCGAGGTCTACGACCCCACCCGACAGCGTGACCAAGCCCGATGCCGCGGCTCGCACCGATCAGTCACACGTCCACAGGGTAGAGAAGGTGCGGACACACAGCCCGCGGCAGACGAGCTCTCCCCAGCAGGTGTCCGCCCCGGCAGGCAAGCGGAAGGCCAGCTCGCACGCCATGCCAGACGCTCCATCCATGCCATAGAGCTCGTCGTCGGTGCTCGTCTGGAGCGGACCGGACCCCGAGCAGCTGGCGTCGCACTCCGCCGCCGCAGTCCAGTCCGGGGCCTGTGCGAGGCCGTCGAAGCACTCGTCGCGGACGGACGACCACACGTCGTCGCGGAAGGACACGAACGAGGGGTCCGTGGCCTCCATTGCTGCCAAGAGGGCCTTTGGATCCACGTCGCAGTCCTCTCGCAGGCCGGGGACGAGCACGTTGCCAAAGGCGAACTCCTGGTCCTCCGCTTCCACCCAGTGCGTCGTGTCGCACTCCAACACCTCCGGCGCCTGGGCCTGCGCCGAGGCGCTCCAGAGCAAGATCGGCACAACAGTCATCTCGTCCTCCGCATCGTCGCATCCAGTACGGGTCAGGCGCAGATCGCTCACTCCACACGCTTCAACACCGTTCCACACGAGCCCACCGCGGCAACAACGCGAGCCCGGGTACACTTCGGCCTTGCTGGGCGACGGTTGGAGGGAGCATGGTTTCGACGTTGGTGATCGGCTGGTGGGCAGGGTGCCGACCGGTCCTGCCGCCCACGATGGAGGTCGTCCACTTCGACGACGCACCGCTGTCGCCGCTGCTCGAGGTCCGGCAGGCCTTGCCCGTGCGGGTCACCGTCGAGATGACGGACGGCAGCGAGACGATTCGGCTCACCTCTCCCACGGCCTCCCTCGTCCACCACATCCCGTTGCTGGGCCTGAAGCCCGGACGGCAGTGGGAGGTGGAGGTGTGCTCGGCGGTCTCGGATCAGTGCGTGGGTCAGAGCGTGCAGATGCCCGAGCTGCCCGACGACTTCCCCGAGATCGACGTGCTCGCACACGCCCATCCGACGGAGGGCTACCTCCTGCTGCCGATCACGCTGGCGGCGCCTGGTCAGCCAGGTTGGCTGGCGGCCCTGGACACACACGACCTCGAGGTGGCCTGGCTGCTTCGCGCCGAGCCCCTGTTCCGCGACGTGACGCTGACGCCGGACGGTCGGCTGATCGGTCTGCGCAACTTCACTCCGTCGCAGCTGGATCTGCACGGGCAGCCGGTGCGACAGTGGGACCTCGGCATCGCGCATCACGAGCTGTTCGTCGATGCGGACGGCACGCTGTGGACCCTGGTGGAGAGGCTGCGCGACGTGCCGGCCTACCCGAGCTCCTACGAGGCCCCCACGGTGCTCGATCAGGCCACCACGCTGCTGGCGAGCGACGTGGTGCACTTCGACGCCGATGGTCACGTGCTCAGCGAGTGGACCCTGGCGGATCGCCTGGCGGACACCCGCATCGGCTTCGGCTCGCTGTCGTGGAAGCCGAACGGTCCATCGGGGCCGGGCTTCGACTGGGGCCATGCCAACGCGGTGCTGCCGAGGCCCGATGGCTCCGTGATCGTGAGCGTGCGGAACCAAGGAGTGGCGGCCCTCGATGCCGAGGGTGAGCTGATGTGGATCCTGTCGGATCCGGCAGGCTGGCCGCAACAGCTGCAGCCCTTCCTGTTGCAGCCCCACGGCGAAGTGGCCTGGCCGTACCACCAGCATGCGCCTGCGCTGGACGCCGAGGGACGCCTGGTGCTCTTCGACAACCAGGCCGTCGGCCACACGCCCTACACGGATCCTCCCGACGAGCCACTGGCGAGCCGCGTGGTGGCCTACGAGATCGACGAGGGCCAGCGACGGGTGCGCCAGGCGTGGTCCTTCGAGCCTCCGGGCCCCCGGCTCACGGCACCGACGCGCGGTGATGCCGATCCGCTGGACTCGGGGCGCGTGCTGGCCCACTTCGGCGCCATTCACAAGGAGGGGGGTGTGCCGAACGTGGAGCTGGGGTGGGCAGGCAGCTCGGTGCGGATCCTGGAGTTCGATCCGTGGAGCGGCGAGGTGGCGCTGGACGTGCGGCTGTCGACGCCGGTCCATCGAGACGACGACGGGGTGACCTCGTACCGCTCCCAGCACGTGGCGCAGCTGTACCCGCACGACACGGACGTTCGGCGAACGCTGCCCTGACCGCACATGCCACGACCCGACCAGCCCGTGCCGCTGACGCAGGTGGTGACCGTGCTGGAAACCAGGCTCCTCTGATCGCGACAATCAACTCCGTTGATTGTCGCGATCGAGCGGAGCGCGCCTGATCCGGGGTTGCTGGTAGGCGAGCGCACCGAGACCAGTGCCGCCGACCCAGGCGAGACGGTCGAGGGGAGTGAGCGTGGCGGGACGGTAATCGGCTCGCGGCTCCCAGCGCCGTCAACCCTCCAGCGAGGCGCGCACCAGCTGCGTGATCGCCTCACCCGCCTTTGCCGGTGAGCCAGCGTCGAAGGGCGGCGCAGGGTCGTACTCGATCCCCAGCTGCAGCGCCTGGGCCACCTGTGGCGCCGTCAGCTCCGCCGTCAGCGCCAGGGCCATGTCGATGCCCGCCGACACCCCCGCCGCACACCACACCTTGCCGTCGCGCACCCAGCGTTGCTCCACCGGGGTGGCGCCCATGTCCGTCAGACGGTTCAGCCGGGCCCAGTAGGTGGTGGCCTGCTTGCCCTGCAAGATCCCCGCAGCGCCCAGCAGCAGCGCCCCCGTGCACACCGAAGCCGTCACGGTGGTGGTGGCATGGATCTGGCGCAGCCAGTCCATCAGCGCCTCGTCGGACTCGTGGGGCAGCTGATTACCGCCTGCCACCAGCAGGATGTCCGCCGACGACACGTCCGCCATGCCCAGATCGGCCGTGAGGCCCAAGCGCCCCGTGTCCGTGCGGATCTCGCCCGGCTGCTGCGACACGAAGCGGACGTCGGCGCCCGGCAGCCGCGAGAGCACCTCGTAGGGCCCCACGGCATCCAGAGCGGTGAACCCCTGGAACACGAAGATTCGGATCTGCACGACGGCTCCCTCGGCGATGCGGCGCTCGTAACGCGAGGATCCGCCTAGGCGATCTGCCAGACGTCCCACATTTTCGGACACCTCGCGGGCCGCTCACCAGTCCTTGACATTCGCGCCCCATCTCCCGAGACATGACCTGCACTCTCCCAGGGAGAACCCTCCCTCTCCGCGTGGCAGGCCGCTTGCAGCGACTCGGGGCAGCCAAGGAGACGCGCGTGTTCCTCTTCCTGTCCACCCTCGCTGCTGCCGGTGGCTCCGATCCCTCGGAGCCCCTGCCCCACCCGCGCGCCCGCGCCACCCGCAACGTGGGCATCGGCCTGACCGTTCCCGGAGCCCTGCTCGCGGGCCTCGGAGGCGGCCTGATGATCTCGGGCGCGGCCTCGATGGGGGTGTGCAGCGAAGGTCGCCCCGACTGCAACACGGGCAACGCGTTCCAGGTCGTGGGCGGCGGTGCCATCGTGGGTCTGTCCGTGCCGTTCCTGGCCACGGGCATCGGGCTGTGGGCCACGGGAGCGAAGAAGATGCGCAAGAACGAGCTGGCCATCGGCGTGATGCCACAGCCGGGAGGCGGGATGGTGCAGCTCGGGCTTCGCTTCTAGCCGAGCGTCAGTGCGGTGGTGGCGCCTCGCAGCAGCGGTTGCGCCAGCCGCGGGCTCCCTGCAGGTCCGCGTAGTCCAGGTTCGACACGATGAAGCCGTCCTCGTCGAGCTCGTAGGCGTCCACCACCCCTTGCTCCTGCTTCTCGTTGCCCGACTTGGAGCGCACCGACCAGTCGTAGCGAACGACCACGCGCAGGTGGCCAGTGGCCTCGCAGCGCACCGCCACCGCGTCCTCCACCTGGGGCACCCCCCAGCCCAGCGCATCGCGCTCCGTGCCCGTCCAGGTGACCGTCTCCAGCCGCTCGAACATGCCCTTGCGCTGCTCGATGTACGACGCCTTGTCTTGCAGATCGTCGCCCACCTGGCGCTCGAAGTCGTGGGCGATCACGCGCCCCACCCGCTCGATGTCGAGCTCCTGCCAGCCCCTGAAGAGTGCGTCCACCGAGCGGATGCTGTCGCGCTCGGGCTCGATTGGATGCACCTGGCACGAGTCCCCCAACCCCACCAGCTCCACCACCGGCCCCTGCGCCAGCGTGGGCGGCTCCGGATCCGGCGGCACCTCCGTGAGCGCGAAGCCCTCGGGCTGCACGATCACCATGCCCACCGCCAAGATCAGCGCGGCCAGCCCCACCATCGCCATCGCCAACGACCCACTCGACACACCCGTGCGCATCACCGGCTCCTCGACGAACGCGGACATCGCGGTGGGGGCCGTGAGCGTGCCCAGCGCTCCTTCGGCCGAGATCGCACCTGGGTCGAAGCCCCGCACTGGTGAATCCCCCACCGCCTGAGCCGCGACGTCGGGCGCCGCGTCGAAGGGAGTGAACAGGTCGGTGGTCATGGTGAGGTTGGAGCGCGTGGGCGCGGCCTCGTAGAGCACCGTGCCCATCACGGCATCGGGCTTGGCCGAGACGGCGTCCACCTCGGGAAAGCTCCGGTCCACCCACTCGAGCAACGAGGGCGCGTCTCCCAGGCCGTTGCGGATCTGCCGCGCTCGAGCCAGCAGCTGGCGCGCGTCCGGTCGGTCCTCGGGCGCATAGGCCAGGCAGTCTCCCACCAGCTGCACGAACTCCTCGGGCATCGACAGGGTGCGCAGCACCTCGAGCCCACCCCGCACCACCTCGGCATGGGCCGACGGATGGTGCGACGACATGCCCAGGCTGATCGACGTGACCGCCTCGTAGAGCACCGCCCCCAGCGCATACACGTCGCCTGCGTGGCCATCGTCCTGCATGGCCAGGCGCCGAGGCGACATGTAGTTCATGGAGCCGAAGCGCAGCTGGGACGTGTCGGCCTCGCGCTTGGCGAAGTGGGCCCGCGCGATGCCGAAGTCCAGCAGCTTCACCGCACCCGACCGCGTGATCCGCACGTTCGCCGGCTTCACGTCGCGGTGGATCAGCCCGAGGGGCGTGGTGGGCTCGGGACCCACGCCCGGAGCCGAGGAGTACGCCACGTGCAGGGCGGAGGCCAGCTCCTCCACCACCTCCAGCGCCGCCCCCAGCGGCAGGGCGCCGAACTGCTTGAGGATCACGCGCAGATCGAAGCCCGGCACGTACTCCATGACCACGGCCCAGCGACCGTCGAGCACCACCAGCCGGTCCACCTGCACGATGGCGCGGTGCTGGATCAGGCCCAACATCCGTGCCTCGTCCCGCAGGCGCTGCACGAGGTCCACGTTGCCCTCGGCCTCGCGATTCAGCAGCTTGACCGCCACCACCTTGGAGAAGCCGCTCGGGCCGCGCAGCTCCGCACGGTACACCGTGCCGAACCCCCCTCGGCCGACCACATCGTGCATCTCGTAGCTGAACGTCGGGTCCTTCGGCATGTTCGGAGCCCCATCGGCCCCAGCAGGATGCCACGGCACGGAATGCGATGCACCGTTGCAGATCGTGCCCGGGTCGCAGGCCGCGCCGTAATGATCGAGCATCCACGCGCACAGTCGGGCACCGTGACGGCCCGTTACAGCGCGGGAAGCACCAGGCGCTGGGCTCGATGGGTCTGCCAGCCCGCGAAGCGCGTCTTCCGCTCGGAGTGCAGACCGAGCTCCCAGACCACCTCCCCGGCTGGCGAGAACTCCACCAACCGCACGGACTTCACGCCTCGCCCCGCCTCCTCGTTGGTCACGCCGTCCTCCGAGAGCAGGAAGCCCCAGTTGCCCAGTACGTTGCCGGTCTGTGGGAGGAAGTCCGCATCTCCGAAGGCCCCTGCGAACTGACGGCCCGTGGACGTCTGCTCGTGGATCGCCACGGGCTGCACGGTGCCGGCGGCGTCGTCGACCTGCAGGATCAGCACCCGCGAATACAGCGGCTCGTCGGGTGCCGGCGCCGCCGGGGTGTAGGGCGTGGTGCGATGGAAGTTCCCGTTGTCGAACATGACGATCCGCCCGTCGTCCGTGAGCATCGGCGCGTGCTGGTTCGACGGCCAGGACACCTCACCGACGGGCTCCAGCAACAGCTTCGACCAGGGCTCCCGCCACCCAGCCGACGTGCCCAGGATCCACAGCAGCTCCCCGGTCTGTCGGTCCACCTTCACCACGGCACTCTGGTGGCGCACGCTCACCACCAGGTGGCCGTCCCTCGGATCGAGGAGCATCGCGTTGGCGTGGCTCCAGTCCCACCCGGAGGCGAGGCCACGCATCGACAGCCAGCCGATCCTGCGCGTGTCCAGCACCTCGGCCATGGAGTAGCGCTGCCGCACGGTGCCATCGAGGGCCACGTCCACCACGCGGGTGTCGACGATGTTGGTGCTCACGAAGGGCCCGTCGGGCTCGTTGGGGTTGCGCGGGTAGGCCGGCACGCGCTGCTGCACGGACTCCATGGACAGAAAGCCGTCGGGTAGCGGGTAGACCTCGTGGTGGAAGTCGACCACGTCCACCTCGGTTCGTGCGGTCTTGCTGGTGGGCGGTCCCCAGCGGCCGAGCACCCGACCCAGCAGATCGAGGTGCACGACGTCGTAGCCCTCGATGAGCCACAGGGTGCCGTCGGGCTCCAGCCGGGAGTCCACCACGCGCTCCGACGCCTCGTAGACCCACAACGCGGAGCCGTCGGGACGCAGGACGGCGACGTAGAACCGATCGCCCGAGGCCAGATCGATCAGCGTGACGCCTGGCTCGCGACGGTCCGGATCGTCGGCGTGCACCGTGACGATGGGCCACAGCTCGGGCCCTTGCACCGCAGGCAGGTCCACGGCGGGGAGCGGTCGCGGCGCGGCGCTTTCGCAGGTGACCATCAGCTGAAGCTGCAGATCGGCATCGGGCTGCAGCCCCATCAGCGGAAACCGGTGCTGCTGAGCCACCGGTCGTTGCTCCGGGGCCCCGTCGCCCACGGCCACCGACAGACCCGCTGGCGCCTCGAGCTGTACCACCACCTCCAGGGTGAGCATGACCTCGGGGGCTGCCTCGTGGACCTCGACCGACAGCGCGTCGGGACATGGTGTGGACGTAGACGTGGACGTGATGGGCGCAGGGTTCGAGCCATCCATGGCGGGAGGGGTTCCCGAGCAGCTCGCCATCGCGGCGCACAGCACGACCTTCGCCAATCGACACACGGGCGCCCCCCTTTCGTTCTCCGACGGTTGCATCCGTGAGGCAGACTAGCCGACCATTCCGGGGCTGGAGGAAGTGATGGCTCGGTTCTCTCGACGCGCGTTCGTTCGACTCTTGGGGCTGGGTGCAGGCTCCGCCTTCGTGTCCAGCACGGCTGCCTGCTCCGGCGACAAGGACGGCACCACGGAGACCGGCCCCGACGGCACCCCCAACATGGGCTCCTTCCAGCACGGCGTGGCCAGCGGAGACCCCCAGACCGATCGGGTGATCCTGTGGACGCGCTTCTCGCCGGACGTGGACGGCGAGGTGGACGTGCGCTGGCAGGTGGCCACCGACGAGGCGTTCACCGACGTCGTCATCGACGACGCAGGCACCACCGACGCATCGCGCGACTACACGGTCAAGGTGGACGCCATCGACCTGTCGCCCGGCACGACCTACCACTACCGCTTCGTGGTGGGTGACCAGACCTCCCCCACCGGCACGGCCCGCACGCTGCCCACGGGCTCGCCCGATCAGGTGCGCTTCGTGGTGTTCAGCTGCAGCAACTACCCGGCAGGCTACTTCCACGTCTACGCCGAGGCCGCCTCGGTGCCCGACGTGGACTGTGCGCTGCACCTCGGCGACTACATCTACGAGTACGGCGAGGGCGGCTACGCCACCCAGGACGCCGAGGCCCTCGGGCGCCAGCCACTGCCCGCCCACGAGATCCTGTCCCTCGAGGACTACCGCACCCGCTACGCGCAGTACCGCACGGATCCGGACCTGCAGGCGCTGCACGCAGCCATGCCCTTCATCTGCGTGTGGGACGACCACGAGGTGGCCAACGACACCTACGACGGCGGGGCGGAGAACCACGACGAGGACGAGGGCCCCTTCGCCGACCGATTGATGGTGGCGCTGCAGGCCTATGCCGAGTGGATGCCCGTGCGGCCCCCCGTGGACGAGGACATCACCTCCATCCAGCGCTCGTTCCAGTTCGGCGATCTGGTGAACCTGATCATGCTCGACACCCGCCTGGTGGGCCGCGAGGAGCAGTACACCCTGGCGGACTTCATCAACCCCGACACGGGGCGGTTCATCGGCGCGAAGTACGACGCGGCGATCAGCGACCCGACGCGCACCTTGCTGGGGGCCGACCAGCTGGACTGGCTGCTCACCGAGCTCAACGACACGGCCACCTGGCAGGTGCTGGGCCAGCAGGTGCTGATGGGCACGATGGAGCTGCCCTTGGCGGTGCTGCCGCCCGATCTGTCGGATCCGAGCAGCGCGCCCCTGACCTTCGACGAGTACATCCTGCTGGTCACGGTGTTCTTCATCAACCAGCGCGACCAGGCCGGCGACGACACTCTCACCAAGGAGGAGCTGGCCCTGCTGGACGACAACCGGCAGTTCCTGACGGACAACGTGAACTGGCTGCTGGCACGCAACGTGCCGTACAACCTGGACGCCTGGGACGGCTACCCCACAGAGCGCCGAACCGTCCTCGAGACGGCCCAGAAGAACGGCACCAACCTGGTGGTGTTGGCGGGCGACACCCACAACGCCTGGGCCAACAACCTGCTCCTCGACGAGGCGCCGGTGGGCGTGGAGTTCGCCACGGCTGGCGTGTCGTCGCCGGGCCTGGAGGACTTCCTGGGGCTGACGGCCGCCGAGGACCCCGGCGCAGCCGCCGTGGCCTTCGAGGGAGGACTACCGCAGCTCGTGACCAACCTGAAGTTCTCGAACCTGCTGGAGCGCGGCTTCATGACCGTCACCTTCACGCCCACCGACGTGACCGCGGACTGGACCTTCATCGACTCGGTCAAGCAGGCCGACTACCAGGTGATGACCGACCGCGGCCGCACGATCACCGTGCCCGTCGGGGTGAACGAGATCATCGAACCCAAGGGTAAAGGCGAGTAACAGCTCGCGAACGCCGGTCTGTAACCGCACGTGGCAAGACAGCGGATAACCTCGACCATGACTTGGGAGAGGTGCGGTATGCGAGCGTTGGGCATCCTGGGACTTTGCGCGGCGTGCACCGCATGCTCTGGCAAAGACGGCACCACCGACACCGACACCGGCACCACCGCACAGACGCCCCCCGAGTGCCGGACCTACACCCAGCCCATCGAGGTGGGCGGCCGGATCGACGTGGACACCGACTGGCTGTGCAACACCGTGCCCTACGTGGTGAACAGCGACGTGGTGGTGGCGGACGGGGCGATCCTCACCGTGGGCCCAGGGGTGACGGTGCAGATGGCCAGCGACACCTCCATCGTGGTGGGCAACGACATCGACGGCGGCGGGATCGTGGCCGACGGCACCGCTCGGCCGATCCTCTTCACCTCGAGCCAAGGGGTCCAGTCGGACGGAGACTGGGAGGGCATCGTCATCGACACGGAGGCCACCCAGGCGGTCTTCCGCAACGTCACCGTCGAGTACGCCGGCGACGAGACCCAGGACGGCTCCGCCCCGGGCGAAGGCGGCATCGTGGTGCTCGGGTTCGCCGAGATCGTGGACACCACCATCGTGAGCAGCGCGTCGCACGGCGTGCACTTCGCGGGTGAGGGCCGCGCCACGGCGTTCTCCGGCAACACCATCAGCGACACCCGCCTCGACGCCATCCGCATCCCGGCAGCACAGCTGGGCACCCTGGCCGGACCCAACACCCTCGACACCCAGATCGCCGTGGAGGGAGGCGCCATCACCGCCGACGCCACCTGGGCCGACGTGGGCGCGCCCTACCGGGTGGAGGGCCCCATCACCATCGACGGCGCAGGCGAGGTGGTCACGGTCACCATGGAGGCCGGCACGCAGTGGGCCTTCGACACGGGCGCTGGCATCGTGGTGGGCCGCGACGACACCGGCAGCCTGCAGGCGCTGGGAGCGGCCGGAGCGCCCATCGTGCTCACCTCGGCACAGGCCACCCCTGCCCCGGGCGACTGGCCCGGGATCCAGCTCGACGTGAACGCCATGGCGAGCGTGCTGGACCACGTGCAGCTGCACTTCGCCGGCGCCGACAGCACGGGCGCCACCCAGCCGACCACCGCGGGGCTCACGGTGATCGGCTCCGAGGTGACGCTGACGAACAGCAACGTGTCGGACCATCGCGGTCACGGGGTGGCCTTTCTACAGGGCGGCTCGGCCGCCGACCTGTCGGGCAACGACTTCGGCAGCAACGAGCTCGCCGACGTGAGCGTGCCAGCCGACACCCTGGGCTCGCTCGGCGCCAACGCCTTCGCGTCGGACGGCCTGGTGGAGGTGCAGGCGGGCACGGTGACCACGTCGGCCACCTGGCAAGCCGTGGGCGCGCCCTGTCGCTTGCTGGGAGACGTGTTCGTTCAGGGCGATGGGGCCGCGGCGGTGGTCACGCTGCAGCCCGGCGTCACCATGCAGCTGGCGGAGTCGGCGGCTCTGGTGGTGGGCTCGGGCGGGCCCGGAGGCCTCGTGGCCGACGCAGCGGGCGGAGATCCGATCCTCTTCACGGCGGTCGGCTCGGTGAAGCCAGGAAGCTGGGAAGCGGTGGTGATCGACCGCCAGGCCACCGAAGCGACCTTCGTGAACACCGTCTTCGAGGGCGGTGGCGACCCCACGGGCGACTTCAACTTCGCAGGCGAGGGCGCGCTCATCGTCTACGACGCCGCAGCCTCGGTCACCGACAGCACCTTCCGCGACAACGCCAACACGGGCCTGCAGCTGCTGGGCGACGCCAGCCTGACCGCGTTCTCGGGCAACACCTTCACGGGCCACCAGGGCCGGCCCATCGCCGCCAACGCCTCCAACGCCGGCGCACTGACCGGCAGCCACACCTTCGACGCGGGCGACCGGGTGGAGGTCCGTCCGGGCACGGTGGAGACCAGCGCCACCTGGTCCGACATCGGCATCCCCTTCCAGGTGATCGGCGACGTGGTGGTGCAGGGCTCGGGCTCCCCGGTGCTCACGCTGGGCGCAGGCCTCGATCTCACCCTGGGGGGGCAGGTGGCCCTGGTGGTGGGCAGCAGCCAGCCGGGCGGCATCGTGGCCGACGGCACCGCGGATCGCATCACGCTGCGCAGCACCTCCACGCCAGGGGCTGCGGGAGACTGGGAGTCGGTGGTACTCGAGGCGGACGCGCTCGACAGCTCCCTGTTCCGCGCCGTGGACTTCGCCCACTGCGGCGACCCCACGTCGAACACCGAGGTGCCCTTCGCCACCTGCGTGGGGCTCGACGGGGTGGACGCCAGCATCACGGACTGCACCTTCACGGACTCGGCGGGCCACGCCATCGAGCTGCGCGACGGCGCGAGCCCCACGATGTCGGGCAACACCTTCACCAACATCGCCGGCGACGACGTCAACGGACCGTGATCAGACTCGTGCCGGCTCCGCCGCCACTGTACTGATTGGCCGCGAACTACGTTCGCGGCTGATCAGACTCGTGCCGGCTCCGCCGCCACTGTACTGATTGGCCGCGAGCTACGTTTCGCGGCTGATCAGACTCGTGCCGGCTCCGCCGCCACTGTACTGATTGGCCGCGAACTACGTTCGCGGCTGATCAGCCCCCGATCAGATCGGGCAGCCACCGAAGCTGGGCACGGCCATGCCGAAGCGCCAAGAGGTAGACACGCTGCGGCTCCTCCTGGATCGAGTACAGCAGACGATAGCGGTCCACTAGCAGCTGCCGCACCTCGTAGGGGCATCCCTCGTCTTCCCTCGCGACTGCTCCCCGATGCGGAAGCTCCGAGAGGGACTCCGCCGCGTGCCAGACCGACTCCAGCCGACGAGTCGCCACGTCGACGTCCAGATGGAGCAGCTCCTCCGTGAGGTCATCGACCTCCTGGGCGAAGCAGTCCAGCACCACGACCAGATAGCGGTCCACGGGCTATCCATCGCCTCGACGGAGGCCACCCGACCGCGCACGCAGCCGGTCGAGGGAACGCTGCTTGGCGTCCTCGACCGAGGTAAGCGCATCGTCGTCCGACGACAGAGCGCCGGACAGCTCGGCGCCCGCTCGTCTCAGCCGACGAAGGCTGTGCAGCAACTCGATCTCGTCGAGCATCCAGTCGAACACCTCGCAGCTCACCACGACCACCTCGGGCCGTCCGTTGCGGGTGACGACCAGTGGGTCGCGGGTGTTGCTCGCCTGCGCAAAGTGCTCGCCCATACGCTCTCGCAAGTCCGTGAACGTCACGATCTGGTTCGTCCGGAAAGCCATGGCCCCTCCTTGGTCCACGGTAATAGCGCACATTATTCTGTCCAAAATATCTTCCTATATATTGACCATCTTAACGCACGATCGGCTCGTGTCCGGAAGGGCGTCCGGTTGCGTGACCCCCTGGCTGCCTAGGCTTCGTGCAGGAGGTCGCCATGGACCCACACCTGCTCGTCGTGGACCTCGAAGCCACCTGCGACCGCGCTGGGTTTCCCCGTGCCCGGATGGAGATCATCGAGATCGGAGCCGTGCTCGTGGACCCGGAGAACCTGCAGCCCATCCGCGAGTTCGCCACCTTCGTGCGGCCCGTGGTGCAGCCCCGGCTCACGGCGTTCTGTACGGAGCTCACCTCGATCCGCCAACAGGACGTGGACGACGCGCCCACGTTCCCCGAGGCGCTCGAGGCCTGGCGGCGCTGGCTCGATCGGCGCGTGCTCCTCGCGTCGTGGGGCGCCTACGACAAGTACCAGCTGCTCACCGACGCGGATCGCCACGGGGTGAAGCTGCCCTTCGGCTCGCGCCACCTCGACCTCAAGCAGGTCTTCGCCGAGCAGTCCGGCCGACGGCGGATGGGCATGATGCGCGCCCTGAAGCTGGTGGGGCTACCCCACGAGGGCACGCATCACCGTGGCATCGACGACGCACGGAACACCGTGCGGCTGCTGCCCTGGGCGCTGGGTCGAAGGGGCTTCCCCGACCGAGTCAAGCCATCGCCGTCAGGGTCGCAACGTCGTCGGCGTCGAGGCTGAGATCGGCGGCGGCACAGTTCTCGGCGAGGTGTGCAGGTGAAGAGGTGCCGGGGATCGGGAGCATGACCGGCGACTTCGCCAGCAACCACGCCAGCGCCACCTGACTCGGTGTGGCCTCGTGCTTGCCCGCCACGCGCGCGAGCACCCCCTCCCCCGTCGCCAGCTTGCCCGTGGCCAGCGGGTACCAGGGGATGAATCCGATCCCGGCCTGCTCGCACGCAGCCAGCACCGGCTCGTGCTCGCGGTCGGTGAGGTTGTAGCGGTTCTGCACCGTGGCGATGGGCACGATGGCGCGCGCCTGCCGAAGCTGGTCCACCGACACGTTCGACAGCCCCACGTGCCGGATCAGCCCCGCCTCCCTGGCCTTCGCCAGCGCGGTGACGGAGGCCTCGAAGGGCACCTCCGGATCGGGGGCGTGCAGCTGGTACAGGTCGATGGCCTCCAGGCGGAGGCGACGGAGGCTGTTGGCCACGGCGCGCTCGAGGTGCTCGGGCCGACCGTCCCGCCCCCAGTCGCCAGGGCCTCCACGCACCAAGCCCCCCTTCGTCGCGATCACCAGCCCCGGCGCATACGGGTGTAGCGCCTCGGCCAGCAGGTACTCCGACACCTCCGGGCCATAGGCGTCGGCCGTGTCGACCAGGGTCACCCCGAGCTCGACCACCTGCCGCAGCACGCCGCGGGACGCCTCGGCGTCGGCCGGATGGCCCCAGATCCCAGGTCCACAGACCCGCATCGCTCCGAACCCCAAGCGGTGGACCGGCAGCTCCCCCCCGATCCGAAACGTGCCCGATGCAGCCACACCCATCACCGACCTCCTCGCCCCGAATGCGCCTCGGCATTACGTCGGCGCCGATGGCGGTACTCCTGGCAGAGGACGTCCATAAGGCGTTCGGGCAGCGACACATCCTCACCGGCGTGGACGTGCGGGTGGACGAGGGCGAGCACATCGGCCTCGTGGGGATCAACGGAGGGGGCAAGTCCACGCTCCTTAGGATCCTCGGCGGCGCCGAGACCGCGGATCACGGCCGCGTGGCCCACGAAGGAAGGGTGGCGCTGCTCTCGCAGGATCCGGTCCTGGCGGGACCGCGGGTAGACGACGTGCTGCGCGATGCCATCGCCTGGCACGGCGAGCTCAAGGCGGCCTACGAGGCGGCCCTGCAGTCCGACGATCTGCAGCAAGCAGAGGTGCTGCAGACCCGGCTGGACCTCGAGGGCTGGGAGATGGATCACCGGGTGGACGCGGTGATCCAGCGCCTGGACGCGCCGGGTCGCGATCGCGAGGTGCACGAGCTGTCGGGAGGCGAGCGACGCCGCGTGGCGCTGGCCGCGGTCCTGCTGCAGCGGCCCGACGTGCTGCTGCTCGACGAGCCCACGAACCACCTCGACGCCACCACCACCGAGTGGCTGGAGTCGTGGATCACCGGCTACCGCGGCGCCGTGGTGCTGGTGACCCACGATCGCTACCTGCTGGAAGCCGCCGCCGATCGCATCGTGGAGATCGATCGCGGCGAGGCCGTGTCGTACGCTGGCTCCTACGGCGACTACCTGGTGGCCCGCGCCGAGCGCACGGCACGCATGCAGCAGCAGCGGGAGCGCCAGCTGTCGTTCATCGCCCGCGAGGCAGCGTGGGCGGCGCGCTCCCCCTCGGCGCGCAGCACCAAGCAGAAGGCCCGCTTGCAGCGCCTCGACGCCCTACGCGAGTCGCTGCCGCAGCTACAGGAGCGCCGGCTGCAGCTGCTGTTCGAGACGGGCGTGCCGAAGGGCAGCACGCTGGTGGAGCTGCACGGGGTGGCCAAGGGCTTCGGCGACGGCGCGCCGCTGTTCCGCGACGTCGACCTCACCGTGCGCCCGGGCGATCGCATCGGTATCGTCGGCGCCAACGGCGCAGGCAAGTCCACACTGCTGCGCGTGATCCTGGGCCAGCTGGCCCCCGATGTGGGCGAGGTGCTGCGGCGTCCCCGCCTGATGCCGGGGGTGCTCGACCAGCAGCGCACCGGTCTGAACGACGACGACACGGTGCTGTGGGCCGCGGGTGACGGGCGCACGCACCTCACGGTGGGCGATCACGAGATCCATGTGGCGGGCTTCCTGGAGCGCTTCGCCTTCCGCCGCGAGATGTTCGAGCAGAAGGTGGCGGGGCTGTCGGGGGGCGAGCGAGCGCGGCTGTTGCTGGCGAAGCTGATGCTCACGGGCGCGAACCTGCTGGTGCTCGACGAGCCCACCAACGACCTGGACCTGCTCACCCTGCGCACGCTGGAGGAGGCGCTGCTCGGCTACGACGGCGGTGTGCTGGTGGTCACCCACGATCGGGCGTTCATGGATCGCGTGTGCACCCAGCTCATCCACCTGCCCGGCGACGGATCGGTGGTGACCTACGCCGACCGCGCCCAGCTGATGACGGCCCAGAGCGTGCAGCGTCGGCAGCAGCGCGAGGCGGCGACCACCGCAGCGCGGCGCGCGGAGCCCACGCCAGCCAAGGCGACGGCAGCCCCCAAGCGCCTGTCCTACAAGGAGAAGCAGGAGCTGGAGGAGCTTCCGGCGAAGATCGAGGCACTCGAAGAGGAGCAGGCGCGGATCGAGGGGGTACTGGGTGATCCGGCCACCTACCGCGACCGCGCCGACGAGGTGGCCAGCCTCAACGAGCAACTCGAGAAGCTGCCCGCGGAGATCGAGGCGCTGTACGGCCGCTGGGAGGCGCTGAGCGAGCGGGCATGAGGCTCAGACGCTGTCGGCGAACCGCACCTGGATGTCGTTCAGCCGCTCCGGGGGCACATCTCGAGGTCCCCGAAAGGTGGCGCGCCCGCTCGCCTTGATGCGCACCTCCAGCGACGACAGGTTCCCGCCCACGAAGTCCACACACACCAGACGTCCCGTGTCTGTGGCATCGAACTGCAGCTCGAGCACGAAGTCGCCGGTGTGAGGATCCAACTCGGGTCCGGAGATCACGTCGAAGGCGCCGGCCCAAGGAGGCTTGTGAGACGCTGCCAATCGCTCGGCGCCCACCGCAGACACCACCAGCCTCCGCTCGGCCCACATGGCGTGCACACCGTTGCGGGTGCGATCGCCAACGCCGGCCTCCAGCAGATCTGCGACGATGAGCCGCGGGATCGAGCGCTCGTCGCGGATCTCCAGCTCGCAGGCGCCCTCCGGTAGCTCCCACGTGCCGTCCGCTCGCGACGAGCACCGGGCTCCGTCGATCCAAACCTGGAGCTCACCCGCCGGCCTGGACCACTGCGCCACAATGGCCTCCAGGTGCTCGAGGAGCGCCATCTCGCCTTGGAACAGGGCAGCCCGGTCCGGGTGCGGCCGCTCAGACATCTCGACCTCCTCGGAGGTGGTTCATGTAATCGAAGGCGGCCCGCTCACCCCGCGTCAGCCATCCCCTTGCGTAGGCCGGAACCTCCGAACGCTCCGGCAGCACGCCCCAGCGCGCAGCCACCCAGCCGATCACGAACGCGCGATACCACTGCTGGTACCGACACGTGGTGGATCGAGGGCGGCCGAGGTGTCCCGCGAGCGCTCCCAGAGTTCCAGGCCAGGTTCCCGCCACCCAGACGTCGCGCACCAGCTCCAGACGACACCACCGCGGTCCCTCCAGGCGAGCCTCCTCAGTCAGCTCCCGCAGGCGAGCGAGGCGCTCCGCGCGCTCGGCGCGATCGGCGCGAGCCAGCAGCACCACCAGGGGATCCTGGTCGTCGACGGCCCCCTGCCGGGACAGCGACGCCTCCCAGGTCGTCGGATCAGCCACGGAGTAGCGACGCAGATCCGTGAGCACGCCTCTCTGGCGCGCGCGCTGTTCTCCCCTCGCCATGGTCTGCACGCGGTTGCAGATCGCGTGCTCCACCTGCTCCACCAGCACTTCCTCCATCTCTCCGTCGCCCAGCTCACATCCCCAACGCGTCCACACCAACACGAAGGAGGCGTGCACCACCTCGCAGGGATCGGGGGGGAGTCCAGCCCAAGGCCCGCGACGACGGATCGCATGTCCGGCCAGGTCCACCCACTGCTCGTACCGCCGCTCGACCAGCCGATTCGCGTCCAGCGAGACCTCCACGACCCACAGGGGGCCACGCGTTCCCAACGTTTCAGGCGTCTGGGGGATGGTAGCGTCCCCCCAGGAATCGCCATGGAAGAACGCTCGGAAGCGTCGCTGCTACACGCCCTGGCGGCCGCGCGAGACGCGGTGGCCCGCTCTCCCACAGCCAGTGGCGCTGCCGATCTGCTCCACCAGCTCGCACAGGAGGCGCTCCCTCGCTCGAGGGCCCCCGTCGGCCTCACCGACGGCCCGAGTCCTCCTCTGCTGGAGGGGATCCTCCGCGCCACACGGGCCCTTCGTCTACCCGACGTGGACGCGCTGCTGACCGAGCGGCAACGAGCGTGCCGCAACGCCATGGCCATCGAGGCCGCAGCAGTGCAGGCGGTGGCCCGGGGCTTTGGGCCCGCCGCGCGAGACGGCGCACTGGAGCTCGACCCGTACGCCATCCCGGTCGAGCTACACCGCGCCCCTGCCCCGTTTCGACGGGAGCACCCCACCGCGAGCGTCGCAGAGTGGGTGAAGGGGTGGATGACGCAGGTGGGGCCGCCCCCCGAGGGACGACGCGCACGTGCGCTGCGAGACGCCGCCGAGCGACTCGCTCTCCACTGGCTGCGGCTTCCCTTGGTGGGCGACCGTCACGCACTCGCGAGCCTTCGTGCGGAGGTTCGCCGACAGTACTCGGGCGATCCCGTGGTGGTGCGCTCCACCCACGGGGACCACTCCTTCGTGGGCGCCTGCGCTCGAGGCGGAGCTGCGGCTCGAGCATGGCTGCTTCAGCACCGCCACGTCGACACGGGCCCGCTCACGGTGGAGCTGCGCCTGACCGGCCTTAGAGACACCGACAGCCTCTCGGAGTCCTCTGGAGCCGTGGCAGCGGCGCTGGCGGTGCTGAGCCGATTCCTCGACGTTCGCCCACCCCCTGTCGTGGTCACGGGGGATCTCGATCCGAGCCGAGTCGACGCCTCGGGGCGATGGCTCCTGATCCCCGTCGACGACGTAGAGCACAAGCGGCAACTCGCCGAGGACTACGGAGTGCGACGGTTCGTGGCTCCACAGGGGCAGACCTTCGACGACGTGGTACGCGCCGTATTCGGCGAGCTGGCCAACCGTGCTGCCCCACCAGCGCACAGCCCGCGCTGGCCGAGGAGTCGCCGTGTGGCCCTACAGCTCCCCCACCCCATGCAGCCCAGCGAAGGCGTGTGGTGTCCCGTTCATCTGCGCCCGGACGCCGAGGTGGCGCCCGTGCTCCACCGAGCCATCCTCCGTGGCGCCCAGCGGCATCTTCGGCCCACCCCAGTTCCCGCCGCCGACCTCTGGTCCACCCTCGAGCAGTGGCGCCAGCTGGCGTGGGGAGACGCGGCACCACCGCTGCGGATCCTCGTCGGGGTTCAGCGACACGAGGACCTCCGCGACATCGTCGCGAGCGTGCGTCGGACGTCGGTGCCTCGTGGGTTGCAGCTCGGCGTCGCCGCCACCTCTTGGGGCCGCGGACCCACCTCACGCCCCATGCGCTGGGCCCTGTGGGGCATCCCATCGGTCGAGGTCATGGCCACCATCGTCCTCGCGGCGACCATCGTGTCCATCGTCGCAGGCTGGGCGCTGGTGCGTCGGCCTCGACTTCACGTCGACCCGGACACCTTCGCTAGCCATCTCGTGGACTATCTGAAGCCACCTCGGCTCGGGAACATCCCTGGCGCCCCGAAGGAAGCACGGGCCTACGTTCGTGAGAAGGTCCAGGACCTGCTGAGGCGAGGCCAACACGAGGATGCCGCCCAGCTGCTCCTGGTCTTCGCCGAGATCACCGAGAGGTTCGAGTTCCAGTCGGACCCGCTACGAAGCCGAGTTCGAGCCTTGGAGATCGCCCAGAGCCCTTCGACTCGCCGGAGCGCCACGACGGCCATCCTCCACAACCTCGCCTCCCTGCAGCATTGGTCCGCTCTCGAGGCCATGCTGGAAGATCCCGACATCTCCTTGGACACGGACGCACGGACCACATGGCACGCGCGAGCGCGCTTCGGCCAGGGAGATCCTCGGCATGCCGACCGGCTCGGAGGGTCGTTGGGCACAGCCCTCGCCCCCTACGCGTCGGGGCGAACCACGTCCCTGAATCCCTTCTGGGTGGCACCCGCCGATCAGGGAGGCTCGCTCGGACTGTTCAGGGACTTCACCAGGCCGGGCACACGACACACGATCTGGAGGGACGACGCCGGAGCCGAGACGGCGGGGCCTCTCTTTCCGGGCCACGTGGCCGTCGGGGTGCGGGGCGGTCGAGAGCGGTTCGTGACAGGCCGCCTGGCAGACGCAGAGGGACTCCGCCAGGCCACCATCCAGCAACCCCACACAGTCGAAGGGCGACTGCAGTTCGACGTCGTCAGTGAGGCCTTCGAGATCGGAGATCTGTACGACGCCATGCAGCTACCCGACGGCACGGTGCTGGTGGCCACGGGGAACAAGCGCAGGGGCATCGTCACCCTGAGGCCGGACGAGACCGGCTTCTTGCGGACAACGCCACCGCTGTGGCCACAGCTTCAGGGGGTGTCCGACATCGTCCGACTGCAGTCCATCGACGACCAGACCGTGCTCGTGGGCCTGGGGCCTTGGGACTCCCCCGGCGTGGCCTGGGCCCGGCTGGACGGCACACTCCACATCGAGCCCGTGCCTCATGTCCGCGCCGTGGCGATGAGCCGCCACGCCCCACACCAGCAAGCCTGGGCCCTGGTCCACCCTGACGCCACCACCTGCCTCACACCGACGCTCGAGGACTTCGGGATGTTCCGTGTGGTTCGGGGGGAACCCCACGAGCGAATCGCCGCCATCCCCTGTCCTCCTCGGCGTCTCGGAGGCAGTCGATTCGGGCTCGGCCAGCTCTGGGACATCTCCAGAGGCGGGCAGACCATCCTGGTCGCCGAGCTGATGGCCCCCGCACCTCGCGACTCGGCGGTGTGGTTCCTCGCAGAGCAGCCCGACGGGTCCTTCGACGACATCGTGCTGTGGCACTACGACGTGCGGGCCGTGACCGACGAGGATCGCGACGGCGTCCCCGAGCTGGTGCTGTACGACCAGCGGCTGCGCGACACGCACGTCGTGCTGGGCAGCGAGGGGAGCGTGCGGCCTGGGACCACCTGGTCGCAGAACGTAGCGCTACACGTCGACGAGAGCATCCCCGAGTGGCGAGTCGTGCAGCGCCTCGCTCGGTGGGGCCTACGCTACGACGCCGAGATGGAGATGCTGGCAGAGGATCTCGGCCCACCGTCAGCCGTCCGGCGCGTCCAGGAGCAGCTGCGCGGAATCAGTGACGATGGCTGGACCGACGTGGACCCCCGGGACGTGCGGCGGATCGATCCCTGGTCGCGGTGGACCGGCACGCGACACCAGCCCGTGGAGGTCCTGGGCGGTGGACACGTGGTGGCGTGGATCCCAGTTCGACTCACGGGGCCGGCCGTCGGGGTCCGCTTCGCCCTGGAGCCATGGCTCCACCGCGCCGCAGATGGGCGCACGATCGTGGACGACACTCGCGCGGACTGGGGCAGCGGCTTGAGTATCGGACTGTACCTCCGCGACCAGTACACGCGACACGGTCGCTTGATCGGCGCGAGCCTCTCGGGCCTCGGGGCCCTGCCCGACGAGCTGTCGGCTCAGGTGGACTGCGACCGACCCGTGTATCGGGGAGTCTTGGGCAACCGGGTGGCCCTGCCCCCCTCGATGCGAAGCACACAGCCTTGGTTCGACCGCATCGAGTTGACGGTGGCCGCGGACCTCCGAGGAGGTCGCGTGACGTGCATCCGAGCCGACGGAGAGCAGATCCCCATCTGGACGCAGACGCCTCTGCGTCCTCCCTCCTGGCTCGACACCCCCTCGGTGCTGGAAGACCTTCAGGCAGGCACAGAGATGATGCTCGTGGTCTCCTCGGGACCGGACGGTGCAGGGTTCCGAGGCATGATGTGGCGCAGTCTGCTGGTGGATCTGGCCATCCAGGGCCTTCAGATCGATCACGACGCCACCCTGAGTCCACACGTGCTCGAGCCTCCCCAGTGGCCTGCAGACGCGGAGGCAGCCCGAGCGCTGGACGATGGCAGCTTCGACTGGGCACGGCCCGACAGGACCCATCCCCTCTTCCTGACCATCGCTCCCACCCGCGCAGCCGCTCCCCATGGATCCCGCGCTCTGTCGCTCCTCGCAGACGCATACGGCGCCGACGCGGCACTCGAAGCAGCGTCCTACAACCTGCGGCTCCTGGTGGCCCACGAGGGTCGCCGCGGGGAAGGATGCGCCCTGATGGGGGGAGCGCTGAACCGCCGCGGCCTTCCGGCCGACACCCAGCCGGCACTGCGGGGTCTGCTGCTCTACACCGTGTACTGCACCGAAGGAGGCGGTCGAGGAGATCAGCTGGAGGCGTGGCTACGAGCTGCAGAGAGGCTCGGCACCGACGGCCTCGACGAGCTGGTCGGACTCGCACAGCTCCACCTCTGCGCCGAGCTGACAGCCCAGGGCCACACCGGCCGGCGGTTGGTCGAGCTGCACGAGCAAGCCCGACAGCGTATGTCGGACCGCGCATGGACCCGGGAGACGGAGGGCGTCAGATGCCCGTAGCAGAGCACCCCGGTGTGACATCGATTCCATTTGCCAGCCCATCGTCGTCACAGTCGATCTGCAGCCCCAGGGGCAATCGGGCCCACGACAGCTGACTTCGCTGCAGCCCCGTCACCCCCAGGCCCGTTGCCTTGCCAGTCGCCACATCGATCACCAACACATCGAAGATGATGTTCGAGGTCGGATCGCCCTGAAGCGCCACGATGCGGCCGTCGTCGGTCATGGCGTGGAAGTAGTGGGTGTGCTTCGGATCGGCGTACGCCGTACTCACCACGTCCGCGGTGAGGTCGTACAGCTCGATCTCGGTACCGGGTGCGCGACAGAACGAGAACTCGGTCCCCGATCGACTCCAGCTGGTCCGCCAGAACGTCTGCTCTGCAGGAAGTGCTGCGAGCCCCACGTGACGCTGTGCCGCGACGTCCACCCGGATGAGGGTCTGCAAGCCATTGGCGCAGGTCTGATTCGAAGCGAGCATGTCGTCGTTGTCGGTGGGGTTGACCATGGCATGCTGCACGATGTTGCCGAGGCTGTAGACCAGCTGATCGGTGCCCGTGAACGTGTGGATTCGCCGAATATCCGGCGTGCACGTGACCTCTCGCTGGTAGACCACCCACTCGCTGTCGGCCGACCAGGACACCGGCTGGGGCGTCCACCAGCCATCCACCAGCGGCCGGTGGGAGTACCCCTCCACGTCGACCGCATGCACGGTGCCGACCCCGTCCATGTACGCCACCTGGGTGCCGTCGTAGGAGATCATGGGATCCACGTTGTAGACGGCATCTGCGTTCAGGAAGTCGGTGAGCTGCACCTGCTTGGATCCATCGTCGGCCACCAGCCACAGCCGCTTGTCACCCGACACCTCCCGCACCACCGGGATCCACCCGTAGCGCCACAGCTGTCCGTCGCAGTCATCGTCGATTCCGTTGTTCGGGACCTCGGCGGCGGCCGGGTTCACCCGTGCGTCGTCGTCGTCGCAGTCCCCCCCTGCGCGACGTAGCCCCACGCCGGCTGCCGCACCGACGACCACGTCGACGCCATGTCGCCAAACCCGTCGAGGTCGGCGTCCGCATACCAGTCCGTGAGGGGTCCAGTGTCTGCCGTGGGCCGATCCGGCACCGTCTCCCCAGTGTCTTCCGGGGGATCCGGGTTGCTCGGCACAGCTCCGCCGCCCGCGGGTGGAGGCGCCTCACAGCCCCCGATCATCACACACAGCCCAAACAACACGAGCCACATACGCACCTCCACGATCAGATCAGCTTCGAACGGTCAGCAACCCGGGTGAGCGTCGAGACCATTGCCCAGCCCGTCGCGGTCACAGTCCGGGTCGCGCTCGGCAGGCAGGTACGCCCAGGTCAGCTGGGACTGCGGAAGAAGGCCCGGAACAGACAGCGCCGAGTCCCCACCCGACGCCACGTCGATGGCGACGATCTCCCAGGAGTCTGCGTCGTGCCGTGCCACGAACACGGTCTCGTCTCGCAAGCCGAAGACGGGACGAGACAGCAGCGGCGTCGAGGCCCCCTGGTACAGCGTCGTCAGGCCTTGCGTGGCGAGGTCGTACACCCGAATACGATCGGCATCATGGGAGCTGAAGGCGAAGCGACTGCCGTCGCTTGCCCACCCGATGTGAAAGGTCGAGGGCGAGCGCCCCAGTGACCCCAGCACGGTTTCCGGGTCGGCCGTGACGAGATCGATGGCCGTGAGCGCCTGGTCGGCGTCTCCACAATCGAAGGTCCCCGCGAACACGAGGGGCTCCACCGGCGAGTGGGCAGGCGCGGCAAGACTGCTCGAGGCTCCGTACAACAGAGCGTCCAGCTGGGTGACCACGTCGATCTGCCGCAGGTCGGTGCTGCAGCTCGAGCTGTCGGAGTACACCACTCGGCGCCCGTCTTGGGTCCACGAGATGGGCAGTGGGACGAGCCAGTCGGCGGAGATGGACAGCACGCGACGATCCGTTCCGTCGGGGCGGAGCACGTGCAGCTCTCCCGTGGGACCCGAGTAAGCCAGGTGCTGTGCGTTCCAGGAGAACGCAGGGCCCACCCCGTGGGTGGGATCCGCCGCCAGACCGTCCGTCACTCGAACGAGACGCTCTGCGTCGTCGGAGACGAGCCACAGCTCCACCTCGCCCCCTACGTCCCGCAGCAGTGCGAGCCAGCCGTACTCGGCAGCCACACCGTCGCAATCGTCGTCTGCTCCGTTGTTGTCGATCTCGACGCCGTCGGGATGCACGAAGGGGTCGCGGTCGTCGCAGTCGCCCGGGATCGAGGCGAAGAACCGATCGGGTGGGCCCTCCCCCTGCCACACCTCGTCGGTGACGCCGAATCCGTCTTCGTCCATGTCCTGGTACCACAGCGGAAGAGGCGGGTGCCCAGACGTTGCCGTGTCGGACGTCTCGGAGGTGTCGGCCCCGGCCATCGAGGACCCGTCGGTGTCGGACGACACGACGTTCTCGAAGTCACAAGCCACGAAGATGCACAGCACCAGGCATCGAAGACACGTCACAGAGGCCTCCCGAGTCGCGGAACAACGGTGATGGTGAGCGAGCCCACCCCTACGAGGCCGGCGCCCACTACCCCGATGGGCACGGCACTCCCTGCCAACCCGTCGGACTGGCGGCGGGCGTACTCGGTGAGCAGGAGCGTGGTGCCCCCCGCCACGGCGAGCACCCCACCCACGGTGGCCGCCACGCGCCCAGGATCCCGGCTTCGCCCCACCCGCAGCGACTGCTCGCCGGTCACGGTACCCACCCAGGTGCGCGTGCCTCGCTGCGACACCGTCTGGAAGAGGTGATCTCCCTGGGGCAGCTCCCAGGAGCCAGGAGGCAGCAGCCGCCCGTCCACCAACGTCTGCACCCTCAGCTCCACGGTGCCCATGGGCCCCGCGAGCGTGCGAGCCACCTCTCGGTAGCGCTCGAGGGTGGGCGGATCGAAGCCGAACCGGGCAGACAGGTAGTGTGGATCCGGGCGAAGCCGAACGATGCGCTCGAGGTAGTCCTCCGCGGCCTCGTCGTCAGCTCGGGCGCCGTAGGCCCACAAGGTGACGAGGCCATCGTAGGGCACGAGCGCGGTGGGCCCCTGTGGAAGCGCCAGCCCGCACTGCCTGGCCATCTCCGTCACCGAAGCCACGTGAGGAGCGACGGCTGCCCGGTTGTTGTCCCACCAGTAGACGGTGGCAGCCACCTCCTTCGGAAGGTCCACGGGCTTGCACTGCTGGGCCAGAGCTAGGCCCGACCACCATGAGAGGAACGCGATCATGGGCCGAGTGTCCGTCGGCGGACCGACCTCGGTCACCCCCCGAGGATCAGACCTGAAACAGACGCCGAGCGTGCCCCCCTGGTGAATCGAGAGGAGGTACGGATGACACGAAGCCACTGGATCCGCCCCATGGATCCGCTCTGCGAGCCCCTGCGCATCATCGGGCGGTACGAGTCCGTCCACATCGTGACAGGCCACCGTGTGGTTGTTCTAGATGGCCTCAGAGCCCGGCTCATCACCGAGCTCGGACAGATTGGGCGCCCCGCTCCGTGGCGTGCGGTGGCCCGCGAGCTGTGGCGCCGCGAGCAAGACCAGATCTTGCTCCGCAGGCGATTCGATCGCTTGCTCGCACGCACGCGCTCGAAGCTGCGAACCTCCCGAGTGCGGCAGGACCTGGTTCGCCCCACTGGGACGGGGAGCATCGAGCTGTTCCTGCTCGGCGCAGACTCCTTCGAGGACCAGACGTGAGCCGTCAGGGGGTGCCGTCGACCTGGGCATTGCGGACCACCCGGAAGCCGAGCCACGGGTAGCGGCTGTCCGGATGAACGGAGGAGCGATAGGCCACACGCGCCTGAACCGACGACGAGCGATAGCTGCCCCCGCGCACACTCCGGCGGCGGCCCGCGCCGTCCCAGACCCACTCCTCGACGTTGCCGGTCAGATCACACAGGCCGAAGGGATTGGGCTCCTTGGTACAGACAGGCTCGGATTGGATTCCTCCCACCCAGCCCACGCCCTCGAGGTTCTCGGAGCCAGCGAAGCGCAGGATCCCCGATGCAGCGCGTGCCGCATACTCCCACTCCGCCTCCGTCGGCAAGCGGTAGCCGGCGGCGTCGGGGTGCCACACCACCTCCGAGCCGCGGATCTCGTAGGCCGCGGCAAATCCCTCGCGCGCACTCAAGGCATTGGCGAAGCGCACGGCGTCCAGGAAGGAGACCTGCTCCACCGGGCATGCGGCACAGGACTTCCGGCTGCTGGGGTTGCGCCCCATCACCGCCTCGTAGGTCGCCTGCGTGATCTCGGAGCGAGCCACGAGCAACGCCTTCACGGTGCGCCGCTCTTGTTGCTCGTCGGGGTAGCGGCCGAGTTCCACCTCTGGCGACCCCATCACGAAGGTGCCAGCCGGAAGTAGCTGGAACGCGATGTCGCTTGCGGAAGGCTGCATCACGACCCGTGGACGTTCGGGGTCGACGGAGGCGCGAACCGGCACGGTACAGCCAGCGGGCTGCCAGTCGAAGCCAGCCACTCCGCTGTAGTTGGTCCAGGGTCTCTGCCCCGACTCCCGCAGGATGTTCGTCTCCACGAGTGCCAGGGCCTTCATCAGGTTCGTGCACGGTGTCGTGAGATGCTCGCCCAGCTGCGAGGCATAGGCGCCGTCGTCGAGGGCGACGTCGTCGGGTGCGGTGGCGAAAGCCAGCACGAAGGTGGGATCCGGAAGGTCGATCTCCGACAGTCCCGCCACGTCGATGGCCCGCGACCCAGACACGTCTCGCGCCGACGGCCGCCACTTCGAGCTCCAGGGGTTGTTGCGACAGGCATCCAGGACCACCACGTTGAGGTCGGCCCCGGCGGCGTGCATCTGCGCGAGCACCTCGTCGATGCGCAGCGTCTCGAGGCCCAGGCCCTCGGGACCGCGAAGGGTGGCGTCCGTCGGGATCAGGAAGTTGTCACCGTTGAACTGTATGCCGTGCCCGGCGAAGTAGACGAAGCCGACGTCGGCGGCCTCGAGACGGGTCCGGAACAGGCCGAGCCCTTCCTTCATCTCCTGCAGATCTGCGTCGCGTACCACCAGCACCTCGAAGTCGAGCTGCTCGAGCGCGGACGACACGACGTTGGCGTCCCGGCCCGCCTGGGCGAGGGAGGGCACGTGCTGATAGCCGTCGTTCCCGATCACGAGGGCGACCCTTCGCTCGGAGACCTCCTCCGCGAGCACCAGCGACGTCAGGGCGAGCGCGACCATGCCACCTCCTGCGGCGAGGCTACGCGCTCCTCTGTGGCGTCGAATCCCCCCCAGACCAGACGCACCCGCCGCTACGGGGCCGGATCGATCCGCAGCACCGGGCACCGCCGCTTCTGGGCGTAGGCCACCACGTCGCCCGTGCCTCCCACACCCGCCGCCGGGGCACCGTTCCAAACCGCCACCAGGTGGTCCACGTGATCCACGACCCAGTGCCCTGCTGCCAAGTAGGCCCGATTCGTGCGCCGCTTGCGGGGCAGTCGCTCCACCCGATCGCACAGGTCCACCAGCTCCTCGAAGCGCGCTCGATCCGGCCCCTCGAAGTCCTCGGGGTAGTCGTCGAAGGGGATCACCCCGACCAGCGGGATCTGAAGCCCCAGCGCCGCCTCGGCGAACAGCTGATCCGCACCGATCGCCAGGGCGCTGACCGCCTGCACAGGTCCCGCGTAGGGCGACAGCGCTTGCCAGGTGGACAGGATGTGCACGCACTGAGCATGGACCTTCCGCGCCACCCGAGGATCCGCACCCAGCTTCCGATGCCCCGTCACCCCTACCCGCAACCCCGTCATCGACCGCTCCTCGATAGACTCTCGATGTCCGACACAGAGAACCCCATCCGCGATCCCTACGCCACCCTCGAGCTGAAGCCCGGCGCCACCGCCGACGAGGTGAAGCAGGCATACCGCCGCCTCGCCAAGCTCTTCCACCCGGATCGGAACCCCGACAACCCCGAGGCCGAGGAGCGGTTCAAGGCCGTGGCTGCGGCGTTCGAGATCCTGTCGGATCCGACGCGGCGCGCCGAGCACGATCGGCGCCACGGCTCGACCTCCCCCGCCGGCCTGCCCGAGGCCTTCGTCGACGACGTGTCGAACTCCATCGAGCGCGCCCAGACGTACATCGAGCGCATGGTCCTGCCCCACTACGCGCGCTACGCATCAGGAGTGAACGCCGAGGCCGCGGCCCGCATGCTGCAAGACCTCACGGCACTCGCCGACGTCTCCCACGCCATGGGCTGGGACAAGCCGTCGCTCGTACATCGGTGGCGAGCCGCCCGGTGGGCGCGCCGGATCGGGGTGTCGCTCGAGTCGTTCCCTGCAGCCACGATCTCCATGCTGGTCCAGGGCAGAGCGGGCAGCACGGTGATCGTGCTCACCCCCTTCGCCATGCACCGTGCCGGGTTCAGGCAGCCCACCGACATCGACGACGCCGTGCTGCGCGTGCTGCTCGCCCGCTACGCCCAGATCCTGGCCGCCGGTCACATCGCCCCGCCCGACACGGACGACGGCTGGCCCGAGACCCTCGCCGCCGCCCAGGCCCTCGATCGCGCCCACCGATCCCAGCAATGGGGTCAGCGAGCCTTCTACGCCGTGGTGGTGGGCGTCGCCGCATTGTTGATCTACGCCGGGTACGCCGGTTGGTAAGGTACTCGTACAGGAGCTGAGCATGCGATCTTCGTTCGCGGCCGCCATCCTCTCCTCGATGGTGACCCTGGTGTCCTCTCCCGCCCTCGCCGAGGACACGAGCCCGGCGCAGCTGACCCTCCGCGGCGGCTATGCCAAGTTCTACGCCTTCAACTTCGGCACCGCCGGCCTGGAGGCCGCCGTGCGGACCGTGGCTGGCCTGCACGTCGTCGCAGGTGCGGAGCTGTATGCGGTGAATGTGGTGCTTCCACCCGACCAGCAGCTCGAGACGGGCGACTTCAGTCGGTGGAACACGCTGCTGCCCTTCAACGTGGGCGCCGTCTACAAGCTCGACATCGGCCCGATGCTGCGGCCCTACGGGGGCGCAGACCTGATCTTCGCGCAGTACTACCGCAGCGTCGACGCCGCCGACTGGGCGGCTGGCGCACGCCTGAGGCTCGGCGCAGACGTCATGCTGCACAAGCACATCGGGCTGAACGCCAACGTGTCGGTGGGCGGCTGGTCTGGCCAGCGATGGGACGATCTGAAGGCGGGGCTACCCAACGGCGGGTGGCTTCCGCAGATCTCCGCCGGGGTGGTGGCCGCACTCTGAGGTACGGTGCGGCCGTGCTGCCCCTCCTCCTTCACGCGTCCCTGGCCCTGGCACAGGACCCCGTCGACATCGACGTGGTGGACTTGCCAGCTGATCTGCTCATCCCCCTCGATCCCGTCTGCCCCGACGCCGCCTGGCCCGGGGAGACGTGGGACGACCGCACGGGCGAGACCATGCGCCGGCGACCTGGGGTCGCACAGGCGCTGGACGCCTACCTGTTCCCGCCGGGGCAGGGCGACGATCCCGAACGCCGCGGCGTGCGCACCGACGGCTTCCTCGTGGTGCACGGCGGACACCTCGTCTACGAGCGCTACCGCGACCCTTACGGGCCCACCACCCGCCACTTGGCCTGGTCCGTCACCAAGCCCTTCGTGATGGCGCTGGCGGGCGTCGCCGTGCGGGACGGGCACCTGGCCCTCACCGACACCATCTGCGACCACCTGAGGCCCGAGTTCAGCGTTCCCGACGCGAGCTGTACCGTGACGGTGGAGCACCTGCTCGGCATGACCAGCGGATTCGACTGGAACGAAGCGGTCCGGGGAGCCACGGCCCGCACGTCGTCGGTGCTCGCCATGCTCTACGGCGTGGGGGCCGCCGACATGGCCACCTTCGCCGCGAACCACCCGCTGGCAAAGCCGCCCGGTACCTCCAAGCGCTACTCTTCGGGTGACTCCGTGGTGCTCTCCGCCGTGGTGGGGGCCGCCCTGCGCGAGGCCTACGGCGACGACTTCCCCTTCCCCGCCCTGCTGGCGCCGCTGGGCATCGACGACGTCACCTGGGAGCGCGACGCTGCTGGCACCTATGTGGGGTCGTCCCACCTGTGGGCCACGCCGCGAGACCTGGCGCGCTTCGGCTTCCTGCTGCTTCAGGACGGCTGCTGGGAGGGCACTCCGCTGCTGCCCGACGGCTGGGTGGAGCGAGCCACCTCGGTGGGTGATCCGACGCGCCAGGCCACCGCCCGCAACCGCGGCGTGCTCGGCTGGGGGCTGTGGCTCAACAAGGCGTTGCCCGATCATGGCTGGGTCGAGCAGAGCTGGCCGGACCTGCCCGAGGATCTCGTGGTCGCCGAGGGCAACCTCGGCCAGGTGGTCGCCGTGCTCCCGAGCCACGATCTGGTGGTAGTGCGCACCGCCGACGATCGGGACGAGAGCTTCGATCTCGGGGTGGCCGTCCACCTGGCGCTGGATCTGGTGGAGGACCCATGAGGGGGATCGCCGTGTTGTGGATGGCGCTGCTGGGCTCGGGATGCGCGGCCAAGTCGGGCCCCGTGTACGGCAACGGGGTGTACCGGCTGGCGGCAGGGCTCACGGCCAAGGAAGCCTGCAGCTGCCTGTGGGTGAGCGGCCTGGGCGAGACCGAGTGTCGAGAGCTGGTGCGCCTCACCCCCGACGTGGCCCGCTTTCGGGTGGACGACGAGGCGCAGGAGGTGAAGGCCAGGGCCCTGTTCGCGCGCGCCGTGGCCCGCTACGGAGACGCACAGCACGGCTGCGAGCTGGTCGATCGGTAGCATGGGTTAGGGTCCGACCCGTTGGGGGTCGTATGATTGGGCTCGTCCTCACCACGGCTGCGGCGCAGGCTGGCGTGCTGTCGGTTCCCGGCACGTACGCGACCGTGCAGCTGGCCGTCGACGCCGCCACGGACGGAGACGTCGTGGAGGTCGCGGCGGGCACGTTCACGGGGCCCGTGATCATCCCGAAGAGCCGGGTGCTCACCATCCGAGGAGCCGGTACGGCCGACACCACACTGCGGGCTGGCGCGAAGCAAGGGGCGGTGGTGGTCGAGGCGCAGGCCGTGGCCGTGCTGGAGGAGCTGACGATCACGAGCGACAAGCAGGGTCGCTGCCTCTTCACGAGCGGGGATCTCTCGCTGGCGGCCGTCACCGTGGCAGGCTGCGATGCCGAGCGGGAGCCCGGCGCAGGCGTGTTCGTGGCCTCCGGAGGCACGCTGACGGCCAAGTCCAGCCAGTTCGCGGACAACGTCGCCGACTCCGGAGCGCACATCGCGATCCAGTCCGGGGCGGGCGCGGTGTCGGTGATGGACTCTGTGCTCACCAGCGGCCAGGCCACGCGCTCCGGAGGAGCGATCCAGCACACCGGGCGGGCAGCCCTCGAGATCGGGGGCAGCGAGCTGTCCGACAACGAGGCCGGGCTATACGGCGGGGCGATCGCCCTCTCCCAGGCCTCCGAGGTCGACATCGTGGGCTCGAGCTTCCTGTGGAACCTGGCACCCGACCCTTCCCTGGGTCGCGGCGGCGCCCTGTGGGCCGTCTCCCCGGCTCGGATCCACATCTTCGACAGCCACTTCCAGGGCAACGTGAGCCACGGGGCCGGAGCGCTACACATCGAGTCGGTGGGCGATCTGCAGGTCACGCGCACCACCTTCTGCGACAACGAGAGCACGATGCCGTGGGCGCCGGGACCGGGTGCCGGTGCCGGCGGAGCCGTCAGCGTGCGAGATCTGGTGGAGCGCGCCCTCGTCACCAACAGCGTGTTCCACGTCAACCGCTCCGACTCCGGCGCGGGGGCGCTGTGGCTGATCGGTAGCCCCGTCACCATGCGGCACCTCACCGTGGTCGGCAACGTCGCGGGCAAGGGCTGGGGCGCCATCGACGCACGGGGCCAGTCCGACGTGGTCCTCGACAACTCCCTGGTCGCCCACACCCAGGGCTTCGGAGCCTGGGTCGCCGACAACACCGAGGCCGTGGGCACCTACGACGCCTGGTGGCGCAACACCGCCGGCCCCGCCGAGGGACCCTACGAGCCTGGCATCACCCACTTGTTCGATCCACCGCTGCTGCAGCGCACGACCGACGACTGCAGCACCGCCCAGCTGTGGCCCACCGCCTCCAGCCCCTTGGTGGATGCGATCCCCTACGAGCTCGACCTGGACGGATCCCTCGCCGACATCGGCGCCTACGGGGGCCTGAAGCCTCTGTGCGAGCTGCAGGAAGGCTACTTCGCCGATCTGGACGCCGACGGCCACGGAGATCCCGCAGCCCCCGTGCGTGGATGCGACGGCGCCACGGGGGTGAGCCTCCTGCCCACCGACTGCGACGACGCCCGCAGCGACGTGTCCCCGGACGAAGAGGAGGTGTGCGGCGACGGTGCCGACAACGACTGCGACGGCGAAGTCGACGAGGACTGCACCGACTGGATCGACACCGGGACCGGGACCACCTGGTGGACCACCGACCTCACCGAAGAGGTGACCGGGCCCATGGACGCCTTCGCCGGAGGAGGCGGCTGCACCTGCCGCCACGCAGGCGGGGCCTCGGGCTGGTGGCTGGGCGCACTGCTCCTCAGTCTGGGTCGCAGATCCCGTCGCAGGGCACGTCGATGACGCCATCGGGCGCCAGGAAGCGATCCACCAGATGACGAGCCGCCTCCGTGCGCCCCACCGCGGAGTGCCCCCCGTCGTTGGCCTCGGGAGCCACGTTGCCGAAGGGCACTGGCCGATCCCCCAGATCCACCGTGATGTAGCCGCTGCCGTCGTGGGGGCTGCTCACCACGTCGAACCCCCAGGGCTCCCGGCTGGAGCCCTCCAGCACCGGTAGGCCCATGGTGCGCATGCTGTAGTCGGTGGCGAGGTTCGTGACCTGGGCGTCGTTGTGGGCCGCGATCATGAGGATCTGGGGCTCGTTGCCCGACAGACCTCCGCTGGCGAGCACCCGCAGCCAGCCATCCGCATCGGTGCCGTCCCATAGCGACTGGGCCAGCGACAGCAGCACCGAGCGATCCACCCGGTTGCGGTAGTTCACGCGAAACACGGGATCGAACGGCGCAAAGTCGATGGAGCGGTCGATCATGAAGGGGTAGCCTGCCCCTCCCACCAGCAGTACCGCGCGCTCCAGATCGGGATGCAGGGCGGCGAGGGTGGTGCCGAAGATCCCGCCCTGGGACGCCCCCACGAAGTAGACGCGATCGGGGTCGATCAGCTCCACCCCCTCCTGGGTGAACACCGCCTCGCTGCGGCAGACCCCCGCCAGGGTCCGAGACAGGGCGATCTGGTTGATCATGCCCTGGTGGAGCCGCTCGGAGATGGCGGGAAACGAGGAGACGTCCGCCAACACCGAGGCCACCGTCGGCACGTCTTCGCTGCTCATACCGGCCCAGTCGGTGGCCGCCACGATGGCGCGCTGCGCCTGGGCCTCTGCGGGCAGCACGTTCTGGGTGTAGGACGTATGGTTGCCGAGCAGCCCGTGGCCGAACAGCACCAGGCGCTCCGACGACGGTGCATCCGCCAGGTTCTTCGGCACGATGGCCGAGAACGGCACCTCGTGGTCGCCCTGGTACGTGGGCCTGTCGTCGGCGCCGCGCACGAACCGGGCCGGCGGCGTGGGGCTGTCGACGTAGGCCGGTACCCGGATGGTGCCGCGCACCCAGCGGGCGCTGTGCACCTCGCCCCCCTCTCCGTAGTCGTCGATCACCTCTTCGATGGTGCAGCCCATCCCGTCGGGCCCGAGGCGCTTCAGTGCATCAGCGCGAATGTGCAGCATGTCCCCGCGGATGGCGTCTGCCGAGGCCGTATGGAAGCGCCAGGCCAGCGTCACCGAGCCGCGGTCCCAGTCGAACACGTCGAGGGCCGAGAACAGCACCTCCATGCCGTCGCGCCGAGCCTCGAGATCGGGATCGTCGGTCATGGCGCCATCTCGGAGCGCACCGAAGGCCGCAGACGGCGTGATGGGGGTGCCGTCGGCCGCCATCAGATCACGGAAGGCCACTCCATAGCTGCGGTTCTCCTCCAGGCGCACGGTGGGGCGCACGAACACCATCACCGGCCCGTCCTCTTGCGCTTGGGCATCCAGCTCCACCCAGTGGGCCACCGGCAAGCCGGTCTGCAGATCCACCACGATGCTCGGCGACTCCGCGGTCAAGGACCGGTCGATGGAGTCCTGCCCAGCGGCTTGGGACAGATCGGGCGTGGCCGCGAAGGCGGCCATGATCTGGCCCCCTGGGCTGGCCCCGTCGAGCCGCTGCCAGTCGACAGCCTCGAAGGGTTCCCCGCCGGCCTGGGGCAGCACCTCGGAGGTGTAGTTCAGGCGCACTCCCGTGGCGGTGGTCTCGTCCACGGCCAGGAAGCGATCGCTGGGGAAGGGCAACAGGCAGTGCTGCTCCACCAGCGGATCACAAGGTGTCTGCCCGAGGGTGACGAAGGGCACCTCGGGGGTGGTGGTTCCCTCGTCGGTGGTGGAGGGTCCAGAGCACCCCCACGCCATCCCCGCTGCCGCCACGAGCCATCGCCTCATCGCACCCCCCGAGTGGGGCCGCCGGGCGTCGTCCCACTGCTGCAGAGTCTACTCGGAGGGCAGATCCGGCCGGTAGCACGTCGACACGCAGCGGCTGAGCGCGATGTCGAGGCAGACCTCCTCGGCGCCCGGCGTGCCACCCGCCACCATCGCGTCGACGTCCAGCGCCTCTCCGTCCGACAGCCGCTTCATCCCGTTCCGCCGCATCTCCGCCACCGACGACTTGGCGCACGACTCGTAGTCAGCCTTCACGTCGACGGTGTACTCCTCCGACACCTCGCCCTGCACCGCCAGATCGCAGGTCGCCTCGCACTGGGTGTACCTCACCGTGGGGGGCGCCAGCAGCAGGAACAGCGCCGCCGCCATCAGCATCAGCGCAGGCCACCAGAACAGACCGGGGCGCCGCATCGGCGGCAGCGGCGACTTGTGGGCCACCAGCAGGGCCAGGGCGAGCAGGGCCAGGCCAGCGAGGGCGACGGGCACGGCGAGTAGCGACATGGGGCCTCCGCCTCGCAGCCTCTCACGCCCGCGGCACTCCCTCCACCCCCAAACGCGAGCCTACCCCCCACCACTCGGTCCATCCGCGCCTGGATCCTCCGTTGTCAGAGGACCGTGGCGGGGGCCTCCCGCGCGTCGACGTCGTCCAGCAGCACCCCTCGGGTGAGCACCACCCGGCGCGCGGAAGCGGCCCAGCTGGTCAGGGTGTCCACCACCGTGCTCGGCAGCGCGTGACAGCGACGCCCCAGCAGCTCCAGCGCCTCCTGCAGCTCCTGGGTGGCCAGCCAGCTCATGAGCCCATCGCGATCGAGGCGGTAGCGGTCCACCACGTCGCGCGACACGCAGCGCCCCAGCCGCTCCACCGCCAGCCGCTCCCAGGGCGTGAGCGCATCTGGGGGCACCACCACCTCGAGATCGGAGCTCACCCAGACAGGCGGCATGGGGCCATCGTCCGCACCGGCCCAGATCCGACCGCTCGGCGTGGCCGCGAACACGCCTGGCGCCCGCCGCAGCAGCCCCAGCCGATGCAGCCGAGACAGCAGCGCCCGCACCATCGGCCGCTCCACCTCCTCGAACCCCGCATCGTCGAAGCGGCGCAGGGTGGCGTCGCCCAGCGACGGATACAGCGCCACCCCGCGGCGGCTCCAGGGTCGGAACAGCAGATCGCGGTGCTGCTCGCAGATCAGCTCCAGGAACACCACGTCGTCGACAGCACCCGGACCTGCAGCCGCCAGCGCGGCTCGCACGGCGGGCAGCACCGACTGCAGGTCTCGATCCACCAGCTTGCGCACCAGGCGATCCACGGCCTCTGCGGTGGAGCCCGCGAGCACGTCCTGCAGCCCCAGATCGAGCTGCAGCTGACGACTGACGGGGTCCATGGACACGGCCCCCAGCAGCTCCAGCGCGTGCAGGGCCCGCCCCCAGCGCAGATCGGCCTCCAGCTGCCCGGACTTGCCCAGCTCGGCGCTGCCCAGCCGACGCCCCAGCGTGCGCGCGTCCACCTTCGCCACGGTGCCCGCGTGGGTCCGACGGGGCTGCACGTGGTGCAGCGCCGCCGCCAGCGACGCCAGATCGTGCAGCAGCTGCACGGGGCTGCTGCCCCCGCCCTCGTCCAGATCGTCGGGCAGCTCCATCACGGCCTCGTCGAAGGACCACGACAGCGGCGGCGGGGGCGGCAGATCGGGGTTGAGATGGAAGCGCCCCGCCCAGGCAGGGCCGTCGGCATCGGCCAGCGGCGCCACCATCTCCGCTCCCATCAGCTCGCGAACCACCGGCCCGTCGTGCTCCGGGTCCCACACCTGGGCGCCCAGCACGATGTCGTCGAGGGCGTGGCGCTGGGCGGCGAAGAGCAGGGTGCGCGCGTCGTGGGAGAGGGCCGAGATCCGCTCGGCCAGCGCACCGGTGCTGGCCCGCGCGGCCCCCACTGGGCGGCGCGCATGCCGCAGCAGCACCACCGCCCCCCGCTTGCGCAGCTCGGGCAGGGCCTGCCGCTCGAAGCTCGGCGCCACCACGCGGCGCACCTCGTCCAGCACCTCCCGCACGTGGACGGCGAGGGGCACCATGGCCTCCAGCTCCTTCCAAACTGCTTCGTCGGCCACCTCGAGCACCGACACCGCACGCGTCACGCCATCACCTCGATTCGATACGGATAGCCTTGTTCCGTCAGGAACAGCTGCCTCCGTTCGGCAAATTCCTGCTCCTTGGAGTCCGCCGTCACCAGGGTGTAGAAAAACGCACGATTACTCGGTCCGAAGGGGCGCAGTACCCGTCCTAGTCGCTGGGCCTCCTCCTGCCGGCTGCCGAAGGTACCCGACAGCTGGATGGCCACGCTGGCAGAGGGCAGATCGATGGCGAAGTTCCCCACCTTCGACAGCGCCAGCACCCGCTCCTGCCCCTGGCGGAACCGCTCGAAGAGCTCCTCGCGCTCCCGCCGCGGCGTCCTGCCGGTGATGACGGGCAGATCGAAGCGCCTCGCGATCCAGCGGAGCTGATCGAGGTAGGTGCCCAGCACGAGCACCTGGTCGTCGGGGTGACGCTCCAGCAGCGTCTGGACCATCACGCCCTTGCGTGCGTTGGAGGAGGCGATGCGGAAGCGGTCGCGTTCGCCAGCGCCGGCGTAGCGAAGCCGGTCCGCATCGGCCAGCGGTATGCGGATTTCCACGCACTCGGCGCTCGCGATCCACCCTTGGTGCTCCAGCGTCTTCCAGGGCAGATCGAACCGCTTGGGGCCCACCAGCGCGAACACGTCGGTCTCGCGCCCGTCCTCGCGCACCAGCGTGGCCGTGAGCCCCAGCCGACGCCGCGCCTGGAGCATGGCGGTCTCGCGGAAGATGGGGGCGGGCAACAGGTGCACCTCGTCGTAGACGATGAGCCCCCAGTTGGCGTCGTAGAACAGGTGGAAGTGCGCGGGCGGGGCGTAGCGGTCCTTTCTCCAGGTGAGCAGCTGGTAGGTGGTCAGCGTGACCGGTCGGAGCTCCTTGACCGAGGCGCTGTACTCCCCCACCTCGTCCTCCGTGAGGGTGGTGCGCCGCAAGATCTCGCGCTTCCACTGCTGCAGTGCCTCGTTGCCCGTGCACAGCACCAGCGTGCGCATGCCCAGGCGCGCCATCGCCGCCACGCCCACCAGCGTCTTGCCCGCGCCGCAGGGCAGCACCACCACGCCACAGCCGCCCACGGCGGTCTGCCCCACCCCACCCACGAACGCGTCGACGGCCTCCACCTGGTAGTCCCGCAGGCCCCAGGGCTCCCCGTTCGCGAGCTCGGTGGACAGCGCGAAGTCCAGCGCGTCGCCGTCGTCGAAGCCAGCCAGGTCCTGTACCGGATGCCCCTGGTGGGTCAGCACCTGCTTGAGTTCGCCGCGATGGCGCGGATGGATCCGCACCGACACCGCGTCCACCGGATCTCCCAGCAGATCCTGCACCGGCTTCAGCGCGCGGATCACCTCCAGATCCACCTCGTCGTCCACCTCGAGCCGCAGCCAGGAACCATCTCGAACCAGCCGCAGCGTGCCGTAGCGCAGCATGTGCTCGCGAATGCTCACGGGCACGTTCTCCGGCACCGGGTACTTGGCCAGATCCGTCAGCACCTGCACCACGGAGTCGGCGGTGTGTCCCGCCGCGGCCGCGTTCCACAGCGACAGCGGGGTGATGCGCCAGGTGTGCACGTACTCCGGGCTCTTCACCAGCTCGGCGAAGGCCAGCAGGGCATCCCGCCCCTCTTCGTAGCGAGGCCCCACGGTCTCGAGGAGCACCGTGTGGTCCCCCTGCACGATCAAGGGGTTGTCTGGAACGTAGTGGGTCATCTCGCCGAGAGCGCGGGCTACAGGTTGGCGACGGCCTCGCGAACGGCGGCCAGCACCTGCTCACCGTCCAGGTTGTCGTTGCCGATGGGGGTTCCGTGGTTGGACTCCCACAAGATCTCCATCGACTCTCGCGACACGATGATGTCGAAGCCGCGAGCGATGCTCAGAGGGGAATCGTCGAAGGCTCCTGACTGGGGTAGCGTCTGCTCGTCCCCCACGCACCAGCCTTGATCCTCGCTGCCCAGCGTGTCCATGGTGGAGGTGCACAGGTCCACGGTGCCAGGCTGGTTGCGGTTGTCGCGCTCGAGCACCCAGATGATCTCGGCGCCCGCCGCCACGATGTCGTCTTCCACTTCGGCCACCGAACCGGCGTGCCTCGCGCAGGCGCTTCACCAAGCGGGGATCGAGACGAACAGCAGCACGTCGAACGGGCTCCAGTCGATGTCTGAGCTGGTGCCACACGGGATGGCTCCGAGATCCACCTCGGTGCGCAGGCCCGTGCCCCGATGCTCCCCCTCGGGCCAGCGATGCGGGTACATCACGCCGCCGAGCTCCATCGCCACCGGATCGACATCGTGCTCGAGGTAGGTCTCCCCCTCGTCGCAGGCAGGTCCCGTCGACCGAGGTGTCAGCGGGTCCGCAGGCGCACCAGCGCAACCCAGGGCAGTGATTGTGAGGAGCAGGATCGTGTGTCGCATGGGGCGCGCCATAACATCACGCCTCCACCGGCTCGGGGTCGGGCGTGTCGGGCGCATCCCGACCCAGCCGATCCGCCAGCGATGCCAGGCGACGAGCCACCCAGTTGCCGATCTTCGGGCGCTGATCCTCGAAGGATTGGGTGCGCTGACGATCGAACTGCAGGCCGTATCGCACCATCTCCCGACTCTGGCGATGACGATGACGCACCTGGGCGAACATCACCAGCGGCCACGCCTCCCCCGGCAACAGGATCTGGAAGTCCGCGCCGGTGAAGGGCGTGATCGGCTCCTCCCCCAGCGCCAGCTCGATGCACATGCCCCCCTCGGACAGGTCCACCAGCCGGCACTTCACCGGATCCTCCACCCCAGGTCGGTCCGACGACAGCCAGACCTCGACCTCGTGATCTTCAGGACTCACGCGGATCGACGTCCGCCGGTCCACCCCTGCCTGCTCCCGCCGCTGAAGGGCGTTGGGCTCGGCGAAGTACAGATCGCACACCCAGTCTTCCTCGTTGTCGTCGGGCCATCCCGTGTAGGCAGGCACCACCACGGCGCTGCCCTGAGGTCCCTCGCCAATCCACAGCAACACGGCCGAGGTCTCGGGCAGGCGCACGCCACCCGCCACCCGCACGCGGGCGCCGACCTCGTCGATGTGCTCCACCACGCAGGGGTGCTGCGCATCCCCGACGAGCCCGATGCTTGTCTCGACCGCAACGGTGTGAATCACCGAGCCTCCCTGTCGCCTCATCGGCCCATCTCGCGAAGCCGTTCAGTGTGACAAAGAGGAAAATTTGGAGTCAGACGTAGAGGGGACGGATCTCCTCGCCTTCCCGCAGGTCCTCCGTGGAGCGGTAGCTGCCGGCCAGGTCCACACGGAGGTACACCTTGCGGTCGTCGTGCAGCGCGAAGGACGTCGACACCACCATGTGGTGCTTGCCTTCCTTGGCGTAGCCCGAGCGCACCACGTCGTGGCCGTGGACCACCACTCCGCTGCGCCGATCGGTGGCCACCTGGAGCAAGCCCAGGGCCTCTTCGTCGCTGCAACCCCGGGCCCACAGCAGCGCACCCAACGGATCGATCTCGGACATCGCCAGGATGGGCACGTGCTCGTAGCCGTCCCAGGTCAGTCGCTCGAAGCCCTCGGCGGAGACGGGGCTGTGGCGCGGCGCTCCATGGGTGAGCACGATCCCGCACCGGGCCGTGGCCAGCAGCGGAAAGGTGCGGATCATGTCGAGGATCCGCGGCTTGTCCGAGCCCAGCTCGTCGTTGAGGATGGCGGCTTCGTCGGGGTAGAACTTCGGCACCACGGGTCCACCCACGTGGGCGTGCTCGTGATTGCCCATCAGGCTGAAGACCCGCTCGGTGCGCACCAGGTCCTCGAAGCGACGCAAGATCTCCGCCGACGCGTCGACGTAGGGGGTGCCGAGGTGCTCGGGCCAGGCCCCCGGCTCGTTCAGGTCGGGAGACGGTCCGTGCACCAGGTCTCCGCAGAACGCCAGCACCGTGGGTTGCTGCTCGCTCTCCTGTCGGTAGATGGCCACCATCTGCTCGAAGTCGGGGAGATTTCCCTGCAGGTCGGTGGCCACGAGGAGCACGCCTTCATCGGGCAAGCGGGCGAGCTTCCGGTTCCACACGCTGTCGAGCATGAAAAACTTCTTACCACACGGCCGGTAACCGTTGCGCCCGACGTGTCCTACCCAGCACCAGGAGCGAGGAGCGTTGCCGGATGCCGTTTGACACCCGCTGTATTACCCTGCCGTCCCGCGTGGAGGATCGGTTCTGGGTGACGAGACCGACGAGGCGCTGATGGCACGCTACGCCCAGAGCGGCGACCGTGCCGCGTTCAACCAGATCTTCGACCGGTACCAGCAGCGCGTTCACCGGTTCTTCGCTCGCAGTGTGCGCGACCCCGTGGTGGCCTCGGACCTCGTGCAGACCACGTTCCTGCACGTGCATCGCGGCCGCCGCGACTTCGATCCCTCGCGAACCCTGCGGCCCTGGCTGTTCGCCATCGCCGCCAACGTGCGCCGCGACCACTGGCGTCGCCGGAGCCGCCGGCCCGAGGAGCCGCTCGATCCGGGTCGGGAGATCGGCGTGGCGCCCGACGCGTCCACGGCCACGGACCGGCTGGTGCGCCGCGCCATCGAGACGTTGCCCGACAACCAGCGCGAGGTGGTGCTCCTGCGCTGGTACAGCGGCCTGACCTTCCCCGAGATCGCCGAGGTCCTCGGGATCAACACCACTGCGGCCAAGGTGCGATCCCATCGCGCCACCAAGGCCCTGCGCGTCGTGCTGGGGGTGGGCGATGGCGCCGACTGATCCCGACGACGAAGAGGTGGGCGGGCTGCTCTCGGCAGACGCCGACGCGATCGGGGGTGCGGCGGATCTGTGGGCCCTCATCGACGCGGAGCTGGATCAGCCTGGTTGGCGCGACCCGCTGGTGTCGCTGTCGACTCCGGTGCGCCAGCTCCTGGCGGTGCTGGGCCTGGTGCTGACGGGAGTGGTGCTGGTGGCGGCCCAGGGCGTGCGTGAGGACCTGGATGCCACGGGCTGGCAGCTGTTCGCGGTGAGTGCCGGCGCGTTGGTGGTGGCTGCGATCCTGGGAGCGCGCACCACCTTGCGCGCCTGGAGCCGCGCGCCCGTTCGTGGCTGGACCTTGGTGCCCCTGGTGTGGGCCTTCATGATGTTGTGGGCGGCGGTGGCTCCGTGGCCGGGCATGCCCAACGTGCCCTTCGAGATGCACCTGTACTGCTTCGGCATGACCTCGATGGTGGTGCTCGCGTCGCTGCTGTGGATGGGGCTGCTGGAGCGCAGCCCTCAGCCGGTGGTGTGGCGCATGGGGCTGGCGGGTGCGGTGGGGGGCCTTGCAGCCTTCGCCGCACAGGGCGTGTTCTGCCCGGGCATCGACTGGGTGCACCTGGTCGTCGGGCACGGCGGTGCAGGCATCGTGTGGGCGCTCGTGGCGATGGGGGTGTCGGCAATCTGGGCCCGTCTTGCCGCGTGAGCCCATCCCCACCTGGTGCTTCGCGCTCACGGTGGTACGCCAGGGCGATCAGTTCCTGCTGGTGCAAGAGCGCAAGTTCTCGGAGCGGTGGTACCTACCGGCGGGACGCGTGGAGCCAGGCGAGAGCCTGATGAACGGCGCCAAGCGCGAGGCCTTGGAGGAAGCGGGGGTGCCCATCGCACTCACGGGGGTGCTCAAGATCCAGCACACCCCCGATGCCCACGGGGCGCGGCTGCGGGTGGTGTTCCTGGGGGAGCCCACGGCGGACGTCCCTCCCCTGGCCCCGCCGGGCAACGAGCACTCCCTGCAGGCGGCCTGGGTGACCTACCTGGAGGCGCAGGCCCTGCCGCTGCGAGGTCGGGAGGTGCTCACCTGGATGCGGCGAGCGAGTGAGGGTCCGGTCTACCCAATGGACGTGCTGGGCTTCGAGGACGGCTGACCGGCGGTCGCGAAGCCCTCACCGTTCACCGGGCTTCTTCCTCGCCCACCGCGATTCTGCCCACAAGGAACTGGCGCACTGCGTGCGCTGGTCAGTCCCTTGAAGACAGTACCGCAGCGGTCGCGAAGCCCTCACCGCCTACCGGGCTTCTTCCTCGCCCACCGCGATTCTGCCCACAAGGAACTGGCGCACTGCGTGCGCTGGTCAGTCCCTTGAAGACAGTACCGCAGCGGTCGCGAAGCCCTTGGCCACGTCGCCGAAGCAGCGCAGCGCGGCCTCGACGACGTGTTGCTCCCGATCCGCGGGAAGCTGTGCGTGCGTGAGGTGATCGAGCACGGCCTCCCAGGCTTCGTCGGCACCGTCGGGATCGAGGAAGGCGGTGGGTGCGTCGGGGAGCTGGCTACGCACCCGTGTCCGCAGGGCCTTGGCGCCACGCGTGGAGCCGATCAGCACATAGGCGTAGCCGAGCGCCTGATCGGGCGTGGACAGCGGCTGCCCGCGCTGGCCCTCGTGCCCCAGCTCCGCGAGGTCTCGCGCGAGGGCAGGCCAGCGGGAGGCGTGGGCAGCCATGCCGACGACAGCGCAGGTGTGCAGCGAGGACCAGGGAGGAGCGAAGGCCTGCAGGAAGGCAGCGTAGGTCTGCATGGTCATCTGGGGCGCGAAGAAGCGCTGCACCATGAACGGGTGATGATGCAGCGCGCGATGAGCCGCGTCGGTGGCGGCGCGCAGCCGTGCGTGCAGGTCCGTCGCAGCGCTCACGTGTGCTCCAGGCGAGGTCAGATCTCCAGCTCGAGCTCGACGGGAATGCAGTTCACCCCGTCCCCAAAGGTCTCCACCTTCAGGTAGAACGTGGTGTCCCAGAAGCTGGCGTTCGGAAAGGGTCCGATGTGCTCGCTGGACGAGGTCGAGGACAAGCTTCCGTCGATGAACTTCAGATCCTGATCGTACAGCCGGATGTCCACGTCGGCGAGGGAGCCGTCGAACCTGGCATAGACGTCGCCCGACGAGATCGCGGGGAGCGTGATCTCGTACCAGTCGATGTCCTCGGGACCTACGTGGATGTCCGCGATCCCCTCGGGCAACACGGTAGCCGTCTTGGCGGTGTCGTTGGGCGCCTGCTCCACGCAGTCGGGCGCAGCCGCGTCGTACACGAGCACCTCGTACTCGTCGACACAATCGGACTCGGTGTCGATCGTGATCAACACCCCCTCCCCCTCGGCGAGCGGGTGCTCCACGATGTTCGCTGCACTCGAGAAGTTCGAGACACAGGTCAACAGCTCGGGATCGGGGCACTCCGTGCGGACCTCGAAGATGGTGTTCGACGACGCACGCCGGCCATCGATCACCCAGGTGGCCTCGTAGGGGGCGCGCCACAGGAAGGTCAGATCCTCTCCGCTGGGCTCGTCCTCGGCGCAGGAGGGCTCCGTGTCATTGTCTTCGAAGCAGGTGGAGCCCTGCGCGATGCGGTCGGTTCCCTCGCGCTCGTCGTCGTAGACACACAGCGCAGAGCGCTCACCGGTGTCCGTGAGGCTGGTGTCACCCGTATGGGTGACGTCGACCGTGTCCGTGACACTGTCGGATGGCTCGATCGTGGGGTCGTCGATGGTGGTGGTGGCAGTCCCCCCCGGCGTGGACCCTCGGCAGCCAGCCAACATCGCGGCCGCGACCACCCAGCCCACAACACCTCTCCCAATCAAGCCCATAGACACCGTTCTCCCTTCTGAACAGCCTTCTCCAAGCACGAACCGACCTCCAGTCGTTTGCGGGCCTCGACACCTAGCACTCGCGGTTTGCATCGCAAACGAAAACCGGCATCTCCGCACCCCTCGCACCACTGACGCCGACGAGACTGTCCGGGCATGGACCACGGCGGGCGGCCATCGGCCGTGAGAGCCGCCAGAAAGCAGAACAATGCACGAGAGGTCGAACATGCATTCACGGACAGCTGGGGTCCTCGTGATCCTCGGTGCGGGAGCCTGTGTACAACTCGGCTCCGAGGAGCCCTTGCCCGGAACGAGCACCACCTTGGAGACGTTGCCCGGCAACGACGTGGGGTGCGAGCGGGAGGCAGACGCCGCACTGCTCGCCTCGTGTACAGCTGGCGTGCAGGCGGTGGTGGCGGGCATCTCCCACAGCGATCTCGACGCGGCGCTGGAGGCCGCGGCAGACGGGGACACTGTGTGGGTGTGCCCTGGCGTGCACGAGGCGGAGCTGTGGATCGACGACCGCACCCTCGACCTGGCTGCCATCGATCCGCAGGCCGAGACGGTGCTGAGCGGGGCCGACACCCACCGGGTGCTCACGCTGCTGCACAGCACGGTGTCGCTGGACGGGCTCACCATCGCTCACGGCAACACGACCGAAGGCACGGCGAAGGGAGAGCTGGCGAACTTCGGCGGCGGGATGTTGGTCGTCGACTCGGCGGTCGACGTGACCTGCTCCACGCTGCGCGACAACGTCGCATCGATCGAGGGGGGAGCCCTGTATGCCGTCGGATCCGCCGTGCGGATGGTGGACAGCGCGCTCACCGACAACGCGCACGGTGCCTTGCACTTCAACGGAGACCTCTCGCCGAGCGAGGCGGTGACGTTCGACGCGAGCCGCATCCTGGCGCCACGCATGGAGCTCGTGCTGACCCGTGTGACCATCGAGGGAAGCGCCCCCCTGGAGGCACCGCACATCCACGTCGACACCCCCCTGTGGTTCGAGCTGGGAACCGACGCCGCGACCATGAAGGAGCCGCCGAGGGCGCTCCTGGAGGACGTCGACCTCCTGAACAACACCACGCGCTTCGTCACGGCCCTCCTGTCGGGCTCCGACATCGAGCTGACGCGCGTACGAGTCGAGGGCAACACCGGCCTGGGCCACTGGAGCGCCGGCATGCAGGTCAGCAGCACGGGCCCCACGGTGCTCTCGGACCTCGAGATCCTCGACAACACGGGGAATCCCGACAAGCTCATGGAGTGGCCGATCGGATCGGCGCTGCAGCTGGGCCTGTGGACCCACGACGTGACGCTGGCGGGGGCGCACATCGAGGGCAACGAGGGCCAGTGGGGACCGATCAGCGTGGAGCGGCGGGGCGCCTGGGACCCCGACACGCACACCCCCACGCTGCGAGCCTCCGATCTGGACGTCTTCGGCAACGCGGCCTGGGACGCCTCAGCGGCTGTGCTGGAGCTGTCGACACGCGGCAATCCCCATCCGATGGGCTTGGAGCTGGAGACCTCGGACTTCGGCTCGGGCGCGACGTCCAACGGCGCCGACGTGGCGGTGCGGTGGGAGGGCACCGAGATCGAGACCGTCGAGCCCACGGACGTGATCTCGCTGTAGGTCCGGAAGGCCAGACAGATTCTCCCCTTCGCGTGGTCGGGGTCACAAGAGGTACCCGATCTGCCCACTTAGGGTGTCTGACTAGACCAACCGAGGGGACACGATGCGATCGCTTAGTGCTGCCGCGCTGCTGCTCGCCGCTTGCAGCGGACAGACCACCGACACCGACACCACCACGACCGAGACCCCGGCTGACGCCGTCACCTTCGATCAGATCGGGCCCATCTACGAGGCCCGCTGCGTGGCGTGTCACCAGGAGGGGAGCATCGCCCCCTTCCGCCTCGACAACTACGAAGACGCCAAGATGTGGGCGAGCGCCTCGGCGGCGGCCACGGCGTCTCGCTCCATGCCTCCCTTCCTCGTGGTCGGCGACGGCTCCTGTGGTGACTTCGAGGACAGCCAGTGGCTCACCGACGAGGAGATCGAGCTGATCTCCGACTGGGCCACCGACGGTGCCCTCGAAGGCGAGGGCTACGACTTCACGCTTCCAGAGACCCCCTCCTTGCCAGGTGACGCGGTCCGGGTCTCCACACCCGAGTTCGTGCCCGAGATCGTGGGAGGCGCCAAGGCGGAGTTCGACGAGTACCGCTGCTTCGCCGCAGACATTCCCACAGACAAGGACACCTTCCTCACGGGCTACGAGGTGTTTCCGGGCAACGAGGCCGTCGTGCACCACGTCATCGGCCTCCCCGTGGTCATGGAGGATCTGGGCTGGGACAAGAAGCAGACCAACGCCGAGATCATCGCCGCCATGTCCGATCCCGAGCGAGACGGCTGGCCGTGCTTCGAAGGCGCGGGCGAAGGCGTGAGCACGGGCGGTGAGGTCGTGTCGTGGGCACCTGGCCAGGGCGCGGTCGAGTACCCCGAGGGGCACGGCATCCGCATTCCCGTCGGTGCGAAGATGGTCTTCCAGGTCCACTACAACCTGGTCGACGAGGACACCCGCGGACAGTCCGACCAGACCTTCGTGGACCTGCGTCTGGAAGACGAGGTGGACGAGGAGATGTACGTCACGCTGCCCGACCTCTTCTTGGGCGGCGTGGATGGTGTGCCGGAGTCCATCCCCGCAGGGCAGGCAGATGCCGAGATCACCTACTCGATGCCGATGGAGTGGCTGGTCCCGGGCTTCCTGAGCCCGAACATCGTGGGTGTGCTGCCCCATATGCACGAGCGCGGCACGCAGATGTCGATCGCGCTGCGACATGCCGACAAGACAGAGACGTGCGTGGCCGACGTGCCCAACTGGGACTTCAACTGGCAGCGGATCTACATGTACGACGGACCGGTGCCCTTCAGCGCAGCGGACTCCCTCGAGGTGACGTGCACCTACGACACGTCGGGCGACACCGAGCCCATCCTGCCGGGATGGGGCACGCAGAACGAGATGTGCCTGCCCGGTCTGCTGATCACCATCGACGGCGATCTTTTCTAAGCGTCGCCCTCGGCGTCGCTGTGATGTAGCGCCTCCATGATCCGGCCGATGACCGCGGCCGGGTCGCGGTGCCACTCCCGACTGTCCACGCGAACCACCTCCCAGCCGCGGGCCACCAACACCCGCGGCTGGTGCAGGTGCGCCTCGATCACGTCGCTCTGTCGGTCGCCGGTGTCGGTGAGCACCGCCACCTTGTAGACGTTGGGATCCTCGGGATCGATGATGGCCAGCGGCACGCGGAAGCCCGATGTGCCCACCTCCATGTCGTAGGTCACGCCCTCGGCGTCGAGCCGAGCGGCCACCTGAGCCGCGAGGGGCGGCATGGTGAGGATGGGCTTCGGCTGGCGCAAGGGCACGTCGCCGAGGCTACCGTGGCGCACGCGCTCGAGCGTCTTGTCGGCCTGCATACGACGACCGTGGGTGAGGTCCCAGGCGTACTGCAGGAAGGCCTTGAGCAGCTTGGGACCACTGTGCTTGGTGTTGGCCACCGAGAGCATGGCCGGGTGGAAGCTGGCCACCACGATGCACTCGCGCTTCGCCCGCGACACCGCCACGTTGAGGCGTCGCTCCCCGCCGGCCTGCCCCAGGGGGCCGAACCGAGCAGGTACGTAGGACTCCCCGCTGGCGCGGGTGAGGGGCGCATGCCCCAAGGAGAAGATGATGACGTCGCGCTCGTCGCCCTGCACCGCCTCGAGGTTCTTCACGAACGGGCGACGGTCCAGCTCCTCGTGGCCCTGCGCGGCCACGTAGTGGGCGGAGAAGTCGGAGTCGCGCTCCATCCGCACGTCGATGGCGTCTTGGATGGCCTGACGCTGCTGGATGTTGAACGTGACGATGCCCACCGATGGCGCGTCGTCCGACGCCAACAGCTCGGCGAGCACCTCCACCACGCGATCCGCCTCGAGCAGGTTCACGCCTTGGTCGTAGGTGGCGTCCTCCACGGACTCCCAGCGCAGTGCAGGGGTGGCTCGCCCGGTGGCGGTGGAGGGGATGGTGAACAGATCCCCGCCGTACATGGCGTGGTTCGAGAACGCGATGAGCTCCTCGCGCAGGCAGCGATAGTGCCAGCGCAGCCCCTCGTGCACGCAGCGCTCGCGCGCCAGCACCAGCAGGGACTCGGCCGTCAGGGCGTCGGCCTCGATGTTGTCCTCGGTGCCCGTCTCGTCTTCCTCCATCTGATGGCGCAGCTCGAAGAACGACGTGGGAGGCATCTGCTTGTCGTCGCCGGCAATCACGGCCCGGTGCCCGCGCATCAAGGCCGGCAGCCCCTTCTCGACGGTGCACTGGCTGGCCTCGTCCATGACCACCAGATCGAACACCGGCCGCCCAGGGAAGAGCACCGCCACGGTCTCGGGCGACACCAGCCACACGGGGAGCAGATCCATCAGCCCTTGGTCGGAGAACTGCCGCACGAAGCCCCGCAGCGACAGGATGAACCGCCGCTTGCGGGCTTCCCGCAGCATCTGCTCCCGCGACTTCTGCAGTGGCGTGCGCGTGCGCCCCTTCTCGGGACGCGCCTCGGTGAGCAGCGGCACGCGGTCGGCTCGATCCACGATGGTCTGCACGTGGTACTCGCCACGCTTGGCGATGAGCCGCGCGAGCTGCCCCTCGGCCTTCACCACGTCGGCCGCAGACACCCGGTCGAGCATGCGCGTCTCGGGGTGCCGGCGCTCCACCTGATCGATGGCGGCCTGGGCCCAGCCGTGCTCCAGCGCGTCCGACCACTCCGACGCATCGGCCTCGCCCCGCACGTCGGCGAGGTGCTGCACCACGCTGCGCGCACCGGCGAACAGCTCCGTGGCCAGGTCGAGGTTGTGATCGGAGGTGACCACCCGGGGCGCATCGATGGCCCACGCCTCGTGCAACGCCATCACCTCGCTGTGGCTCGGCGCGGGCTCCAGCCACGGGAAGTGGCCATGGGCGGGCTCGAAGGTCTCACGGTGCTGCTTGGCGGCCTCGAGCAGGGCGAGGCGGTCCTGCAGCGTCGCGTCCCAGGCGTCGAAGGCTCCGGCTCGCAGGGTCTCGGGCCACGCCTCGGCGTAGCGCAGGCGATCCTCGGCCTCCACGATGGACCGCGTGGCCTCGAAGGACTCCACCAGCCGCTCCACCCACACGCAGGCGCTGGCGGTGTCGGGGATGACGGGGTCGATCTTGAGGACCTCGAGCAGCTTGCGCAGCTGGTTCCAGGCAGACGCCCCCTCGGCGCGCTGCTCCATGCGCTCCATGAGCCCCAGATCCACCGACGACGAGGCCGCTGCGGGCCACTGCGCGGCCAGCGCCCGCCGCACCACTCCCCGCGCCCGCCACCAGGCCATGGAGAACCAGCGGAAGAACGACACCCCCATGGTGCGCACCACGCTCATGGCGGTCTCCACCTCGTGGGTGAGCTCGAAGGTGGCCTGCTCGGGAGCCGCACTCTGCCAGTCGGCCACGTCGGCCCAGGCGTTCTCCACCCTGCGCACCATCGACGCGAGCGCCGGATCGTCGCCACGCGTCAGCCAGGCCATCATCAGCTCGCGGCTCGGCCGATCGGTGCGCAGCGGAGCCGTGCCCAGCACGGCGCGAATGGCCTCGGCAGCGGGCTGCACCTGGCTCGCGCGCACACCCTGCTTGTCCTGAAGCGAGCCCAGCGCCGACGCCGTGCTCCGCGAGGCCCGCAGCGCGTCCTGCACGCCCGCGAGCAGCGTCTCGTCGGCCTCGGCCAGCGAGGGGCGATCGGGCTCGCCCTGCGGTGCCCGCCACACCGAGCCCGCGTCGTGCAGGTCGGCGTGGTGCGCCTCGCGCCCCACGCGATCCGCCAGCCGCTGCATGTCGCGCGGAGCGAGCTGCACCAGCTCCGGATCGAGCTTGGTGATGGGCAGCCCCTCGAAGGACGACGCCAGCAGGTGCAGCTGCCCCAGACTCGGCCGCTCGTCGCCCAGCGCCGTCAGCAACGCGGAGCGCCGCTGCGCCAGCTGGTTCATCACCGACCGCAGATCGTCTGCGGTGCGCTCGGCGCCCACCTCGTCGAGATCGCGCAGGTGCCCCTCGCCCAGGCGAGTCACCACGTGGGAGTACAGGGCGCGGCGGTCGTCGTGCACGTCGTGCACCACGGCCACCAGGTGGCCCAGGCCGATTTGCTCGAGCCGCTGGGCGACCACGTCGAGCGCCGCCCGCTTCTCGCACACCACCGCCACCGTCTGGCCCTGCGACAGCGCGTCGGCCACCAGGTTCACGATGACCTGGGACTTGCCGGTGCCCGGCGGCCCGTCCACCACCAGCGCCCGCTTGGTACGCGCCCGCAGCAGCACACTGCGCTGCGACGGATCGGCCGGCACCACCTCCACGATGGGAGGGGCGTCCTCGGGCACGTCCCACTCTTCGGAGACCACCAGCTCTTCGCGCAGATCCACGGGGAGCAGGGGGCCGGCCGCACCGAGCTTGTCGGCCAGCGGCACCCGGGGGTCGGCCACCGCCGTCAGCAGGTCGTCGTAGTCGGCGATCATGTCGGAGGTGGACTGCGGGAAGAAGCCGAGCACGGCACAGGGCTCGAGCACCATGCGGCCGTCGAGCCAGCCCTCCAGCTCGGGTCCACGGCCGTTGAAGGCCTGCAGGTCCTCGCCCTCGGTGCGCGCTCGCAGCCCCTCGTCGGAGAGCAGCTGATGCACGGCATCCACCGAGTCGAGCGCGGCACGGTCCAGCGCCAGGCCCAGCTCGTCGGGGAAGGGCAGGCCCTTCTTGCCGAAGACCAGCCGCAGCAGCGCCTGGTTCACGATGCGCGCGTCGCCGGTGCGGGGCGCCAGCTGGAAGCTACGGGTGTCCGTGCGATCGAGCTCGTAGGGGTAGAGCACCAGCGGCGCTCGCACCAGGTAGCCGTCGATCATGCCGGTGAGGAAGGGGTAGCCCACGTACAGGTCGCGGGCGCCGGTCTGCTCGTAGCGGGCCACGGCCTCGCGCTGCAAGGCGATGAGCTGACGGCTCACGCGGTCGGCCACCTCGTGCACGCCCACCTCGCGGCCGTCCACCACCCGAGCGGGCTCGGTGGCCTCCACCAGGGTGAGCACGCGCTCGCCATGGCCCACGCTCATGCGCTCCAGCTCGTACATGTCGAAGCTGCGGCCGCGGCGCGTCTCGCGCAGGCGCACCGCCGGGCTGCGCCCGTCGCCCGACACCAGCGACTCCTTCAGCCGGATCAGCCCCTTGGACAGCCGGTGGCGCGCGGAGTCCTTGCTCGGCTCCACCTCCATGCGCACCGTGGACATGGTCTCGTAGGCGTCTGCCTCGTAGTCGTCGGTGGGTGTGAACAGCACGGGGTGGTCGAGCGCGGTCTGATCGAGATCCACCTCGGTGGTCAGCCCCACCTCGTCCATCAAGCGTGTGAGCGTGGCCTGGCTGCTGTCGGTGCCGTCGCGATCGCCCAGCAGGCGGAACATGCGCCGGAGCGTGGCCTCCCCTCCCCCGCGACGGTGGATCCCGCGCAGGAACACCTCCAGCGCGTTCTCGGCCTCGGCCGAGCGCGCCGGCATCGGGATGCTCTCCTGCACCTTGGACAGGTCCCTCGACTCCTCGCCGAAGGCCTTGAGCACGGGATCGAGCAGCGCGCGGTAGAGCGCGCCGGCCTCCATGGCGTCGCCGATGGCGCACACCATCTCGATCTCGCGGGCCTCGATCTCGGCGTCGGCGGCCAGCACGTGCACGAGGACCTGGAAGACGGACCGCTGCACCGTGGGGCCGCCGGCACGCACCACGGACTGGGTATCGATGAAGGCTTCCAGCGCGTTGTCCCACACGAGGTAGCGCTGCCAGTCCCCCACGATGGGGGCGAACACCTTCTCGATGGCGACGATCTCCTCGTCGGACAGGTCGCCATCGGACAGCGCCACCAGGGCGGCCGAGGCCAAGGCGCACTCGTGCACCTCGGGGATGGGATCGAGCACCAGCGCGGAGTCCACGAGCCCCTCGGCGGGAGCCACCCCCAGCGCCTCGAGGATCTGGGCGTCCACCTCGGGCAGGCTGCGGGTGCCCGGGCCCTCGCCGGTGAGGTCCTGGTACAGGTCCGTCTCGCTGAACAGCCACAGGGCCCAGGCGCGCAGGCCGTGCTCGGGGAACGTGTGGCGATCGGCGTGGTCGCCCACGGGGCCGCCCGCCTGCAGCGCACTGGCGATCAGCGCCTTGCACTGCTCCAGGTAGGCCGCGGTGTCCCAGGTCAGCGCGTCCAGCGCGAGACCCGTGGTGACCGCCATCTCCAGCCGCAGCGCCGCGGACAGGTCGCGACAGGCCAGCAGCCCGAAGCGGTCGCAGGTGATCTCGCGGCACATGGCCAGCGCCGAGGCGGCGCGCACCGCGGAGGAGGGCGCAGAGCCGTGCTCCAGGGCGGTGGTGACCACCAGGCCGAGGGCGCCGTTCTTGGAGCCTGGGCCATGGGCCAGGTAGTGCCCCAGCTCCTGGCCCAGGGCGGCCACGGTGCTGGCGCGATCGAGCAGCGGCAGCAGCCGGGCCCGGATCTCCAGGAGGACCGGCTCCTCCACCAGGTGGATGGCCGCGTTCTTCAGCGGACCGGCGTGGTGGATCTCCAGCGGTCCGTGGACCTCCAGGCGGTCCGCCGCCAGACGGGCAGCGGCCCACACGTCGGGGGCCATCCCCTCGGTGACGCGGGCTCCCCGCGCCATCAGCTGGCGCCGGGCGCGCGCCGAGTCGTTGCGGCCGCGGGCGTCGGCGGCAACGACCAGGTCGCGCAGCCACGGATCGGAGCGCACGCGGTCTGCCGCAGCGCGCTCTCCGGAGAAGCGCACGCGCGCCACGTCGATGGGCACGATCTCTTCGAGATCCACCGTGGGCACACCGGTGGTGGTGGTGCGTTCGGTGTCGGGTCCCTGCGACAAAGAAACTCCTCTGACCGAATGTCGCTATCACCAAAGCTCCCGACGCGAGAAGTGACGGGCCCTGCCACGATGGGCCGTCACTCGCGGTCTTCCCGTTGTCTGGCCCACCAACGGCGGAACGTGACATCTGGGGTACCGTGCCCCGCGATCCAGCCTTTGCCCAGGCTTTTGCGTTTTGGCAAGGGCTCCGCGCATCCCCCGCCCCCCCGAGCGCACGGCAGACCGAGACACCGACGGCGACGGCACCATCGGCGGCCTCGAGCGTGGCGCAGAGGGAGCGCCGACGAGTCCCTGTTCCGACCCCTCGAGTAGGCCGACGGAGGGGTCCCAGGCGCTACAATGCCCACATGACGTGGATCTGGGTTGCAGCGTGGTCGGCGTGTCAGGGTCCTATGGAGGGCGCCGTCGACACGGCCACCCTCCCATCTCCCGAGCCCAGCACCACCACCGGCGCACCCGCCCTCGTCTCTCGGCCCGGTGGCTGGCGCAACCTGCTCATGATCTCCATCGACACGCTGCGCCGCGATCACGTCGACCGCTACGCCACCGACGGTGTGTCCCGCATGCCCTTCCTCACACAGCTCCTCGACGAGGCCGTCACCCTCGACGACCACGTGCAGTGCTCCAACTGGACCTTCCCTTCGAGCACCTGCACCCTGACCGGCCTGAACCTCGTGGAGCTCGGGTTCGTGCCGCGCTTCGGCGACGCCGGGAGCCCCGTGCCCCCCGGGCCGTCGCTGGCCCGCAACCTCGCGTCACACGGCTTCGTGACCCTCATCGAGACCACCAACACCTACCTCACCGCGGCATCGGGCAGCGCTCAGGGCTACACGCACCACCGCTTCGCCGGTGGCACCACCTCCGAGATCGTCGCCCGCGGCATCGCGTCCGTGCAGGAGCACACCCAAGACGAGCGCTGGTTCCTGCACCTGCACCTGTTCGAGCCCCACATGCCCTACCTGCCGCCCGCCGCCTACCTCGACGAGGCCGGCGAGCTGCCGTCCACTCCTTGGGACATGAACAGCACGGCCGGGCAGAACGTGGCGGTGGCGCTGTACGACCGCTTGCTTCTGAAGAACCAGGAGATCGTACGGGCCCACATGCAGACCCGCTACACCGCCGACGTGCGCTGGCTCGACGACCAGCTCCGCGATGGCTGGACCACGCTGACGGACGCCGGCCTGCTCGACGACACCCTCGTGGTGCTGTGGACGGACCACGGGGAGCAGTTCTGGGAGCGAGGCCACTTCGCCCACGCCAAGACCCTGGGCGCGGAGGAGAACGACGCGCTGCTCGCCTTCTGGGCCACCGATCTGCAGCCGCAGGCCTACGCTGGCCCCACCCACGCCACGGATCTGGTGCCCACCGTGCTCCGCGGCCTGGCCCTGCCACGACCCGAGGGATTGTCGGGCGCCGTGCTCGGTGAGGCGGCCCCCGATCGGATCCGCCTCGTGACCACCGCGGGACAGCGCGGGGTGCACCAGAGCGTGCTGCGCGACGGCTGGAAGCTCACCCTGGATTGGGAGGGCGCGTTGCAGCTGCACGATCGCACCACCGATCACGCCGAGCAGCTGGACGTGTATGATCCCCACCACCCCGAGGTCGAGGCGCTGTGGGGAGCGCTGCGCCCTCGCGTGGAGCTGCTGGCACCCTTGGTACCCGAGGAGACGGTGACGTGGCCTGTGTTCGACTGATGGTCCTGAGTGCGACCCTGACTGCCTGCACGGCGGCGCAGCTTCCCGACGACCCCCTCCGCCCAGGCACCGATCCCCAGCTGCCCACGGACGCCACGGCGTCTCCCACCTCCACGCCGGGTCCGACGGGAGGGACGACCACCCCACCGAGCGACACCGAGCCACTCGAGCCGCTGGCGATCACCGACCTGGGCTACCGCCCCATCGACGCTGGAGATCCGCTGATCATCGAGCCGTGCACGATCACGCGGCCGCCCGGGGCGCGCGGCGACTGCTTCACCTTCTCCTACCCGCCCGTCAGCTGGGACTGGCCCCAGGGCTACAGTGCCGCGCTGTTCTTCGCGAAGGGTGCGGAGTGGGGGTACGGTCCCACCGGCATCGAGATCCCACCAGGAGCGACCTCCCTGCAGTTCCAGGTCAAGGCCGAGGCAGACGACGTCTACGCCTACTACCTGGCGGGGCTGGACGATTCGGACTCGGGCAAGTTCCAGGACGGCTGGACGGTGCAGCTCCCCGATCCCCCGCTGCCGGCCGATCCGGAGGACCGCGCGCTGCGGCACCCCGGCGGAGGGAACTGGCAGACGGTGAGCATCGACCTGACGGACCAGTCCTACACCGAGATCAAACTGCCCTTCGCGCTGGTGATCCCGAACGACCTGGAGTCCGAGCCCGGTGCCTTCGACTACGAGGAGCTGAACTCCCCGTTCGAGACGCACGTGGTGAGCATCGACGACATCGTGATCACCTTCTGATCTTCACGCGCCCAGCGCCTTGCGCACGAACGCCTCGATGTCGGGCCCCCGCTCCGGCTGCAGCGCGAACACCGTGACCTCGTGGTCGCCGCCCTCCGTGACCGTGACCACGGGCGGCCGCCCCACCGACGACCAGTGGCACAGCAGCGCCAGCTGCCGGATCCGGTCCGCCGCTGGCCCCTCCGAGCCCCCGTTGCCTCCCTCGAGCAGGAAGGTGTGGCGGTGGGCACCGTCCACGCGCGGGGTGCGCACCACGGCCTTGCCTGCCAGGCGGCTGTAGGGCACCAGCGCTTCGTCGCCGCTTGCCGTCTCGATGCCCAGCGCCTGACTGCCCACCCAGGTCACGTGGCCGTCCAGGCCGTCGATCTGGACGCGATCGCCCTTCGCCACGCTGCCGCTGGTACGCAGGAACACGCCCGTCAGCAGATCCATCAGCGCATGGCGCCCGATCCACATGCCTCCGAACAAGATCCCCAGCACCGCGATCGCACCGAGCTGCGGCAGCTGTCGAAACAGCAGCTGCACGGCGGAGACCACGTAGAGCAGCACCATGAGCAGCTCCACCATGGGGAACGCCTGCTCGATGCCACGACGCCGGCTGGCCGCCATGGGCCACAGCCGCAGCACGAAGCGCAGCCCGCGCACCAAGATCAAGAACAACAGCGCCAGCGCGATGAGCTGCGCGAAGGTCCACAGGTTGATCTGCAGCCCGTCGAAGCTCTCGAAGTCGAGGCTCACGGCAGCACCCCCCGACGGCGCAGGCTGCGCAGCACCAGGTGCTGCGAGCGAGGCTCCAGCGCCAGCACGCTGCGGTCCTGGGTGACCAACCCCGTGCGACGCAGCGCGGCCAGATCCCGCATCAGCTGCGCCTTGGGCTGCCCCGTCACCCGCAGCAGCCGCTCCACCGTCAGCTCCTTGTGCAGCACGAGCTGCACCAGAAGCCCCACCCAGCCCATGGACATGGTGTCGAGCGCGTCGTCCACCGGCGTGGAGGGGAAGTCCAGGACGAGGCTGTCGCCCTCCACGCGCTCCACGTGGGCCAGCCAGCTGTGCAGCGCCGCCCCCACAGTGCCGTCGCTGTGGTCGAAGTGACCCGTGAACAGCTGCGCGAGCGCCCAGCCCGACACCTCGGCCTCCTGACGTCCGGCCAGCGAGTAGCGCAGCCCCGTGGAGTTGTGGCGCAAGGCCACGATCTCCTTGAGGGTCTCGGCGTCCACCGGGCCACACTCCACCCGCGCCAGCGCCCCAGCACCGAAGGCGGAGAAGCGCTCCAGGAACTGCAGCGCTGCCGAGCCGATCTCGATGAAGAACAGCACCCGATCGCTGTGGCGCTCCACCAGATCGGCCAGCCGATCGAGCACCGCGAGCCCGCGCACGGTGCGCTCCCACCACAGCTCGGTGTTGGCGAACAGCACCACCGCACCCTCGGGAAGCCCCTCGAACACGTCGTCGAGATCGCCGTGGGCGTTGAGCTCCGCCTGCACCGTCTGCCGGAACACGTCCAGCGAGCAGGCCCCACCCGCAGGTGCCGAGACGCGGTAGACCGGCCGCCCCTGCAGGAAGCGCTCGATGGCCACCTCGCACAGCGCCGTCTTGCCGCTGCCCGGATCCCCGGTCACCAACACCGCGCCGTGAAACCCCTGGGCGTCGTGGGCGATGCCGCGCTCGATGCGCTCGAGCTCCGCGATACGCCCCACCCAGAAGGCGGAGTGCAGGGCGGACTGGCCGCTGAAGAGCTGCACGTAGTAGGACGGCAGCGCCTCGAGCACCTCCGGGGCTGGCGTGCAGTCGTCCACCAGCGCGAGCACCCCGTCCACCGGAGACTCCTCGGGGCTCGGCTCGCTCATGCGCCGCGCGAGCAGCACCCCGGCGCTGCGCCGATAGGCCAAGGTCACGAGCGCGTTGGTGGCCTCCGCGCGCACCCGCTCGGTGAGCCTGCCCAGCCCCGACAGATCGGCCGCCCCGAGCCGACGCCCGTGGGCCTCGAAGGCCTCGGCCGTGCCCTGCACGGCGAAGGCGTTGGTCTGGTCGAGCACCTGCTCCAGGCGCTGCCGGATCCGGTCCTGCAGCGAGTCCGACAGCTCGGCCAGGCGCATCACCTCGGCCTCGATGCGCTCGATGCCCGAGTCGAGCACGGGCCGCAGCCCGGACTCCACCTGCCCTTGGTCGGTGGTGTCGACATCGCTGACGGTGAAGGACATGAGCCGCACCACGTCCTCGGCGGTGCTGGACGCGCGCTGCTCGGCACGCGGCACCTCGGCGAGGATCTCCTGGATGGGCCCCACCAGCTCGCCGTCGATGACGAACCGCAGCTGCCGCCGTAGCGACACGGACACCACCTCCACCTCGGCGAAGGGATCGAGCACCAGCTGCTGCAGCGACGCCTCCCGCAGCACCTCCAGCGCCTCGGGCGCCTCGCCCGTGGCCTCCTGCAGCACCCGGTGCAGATCCTCCACCAGCTGGGTGGCATCGAAGTCGCCGTCCACCGGAGGCGAGGCCTCGATCTCGGCGACGGGCGGCTCTCCGGGGGTACCGCGGAACTGCTCGAGCGCCGCCAGCAGATTGGCGCACTGCGACCGCACGCCCTGCGCGAGCCCCTGCTCCACCTGCGCGCACAGCTCCTCGATGGCCACGGTCAGCCGCATCTGCACCAACGCCACCACGACAGCGATCCCGGCGCGCCCGAGCCACAGCGCGTGGTGCTGCGCCCAGCGCTCGGGGATGTCGTCGAGCTCCTGCGGCAGGTAGCGCGCATCGCGCGGCATGCGGCGGTTGTGGCGCACGTGGCGCTTGAGGTTGATCACCGCGAGATCGTCGGCGAACTCCTGCTGCTGATCGCGGGCCGACTGCAGGATCTCCAGCACCTGCCGCTCGCTGTCGCCCGAGTGCGAGCGCAGCAGCCCCTCGGCGTGCTGCCGAACCCGATCCCGCTCGGTGGCCAGGAACACCTCGTCGAGGGTCTCCGACGAGGCCTTGGCGCTGATGGACGCCAGGCTCTCCTTGAGCACGTGCAGGAAGCGGCCCAGGTCCTCGTTGACCTGCATGGTGTGCTTGGCGGCGTCGTACAGGGCCGTGCGGGCGAGCTGCAGCGTGCGGGCGTCGATGGTGTAGCGAACCAGCGGGCCGGGACGCACCGCGTAGCGGACGGGTCCCCGAGACAGGTACGCGACCCAGCGCCGCCGCGCCTTGGTGCGCGCCATCCAGCGCGGATCGTCGGGATGCGGAGCGAAGTCCTTGAGATCACGCGTGACGTCGACGCGACGAGGCATGTCGTCCTCGAGCGCGTCCAGGCGCTCGAGGAACCGGTCGATGCCTCGCTCCATGGTGTCGAGGGTCCGGGTCACGTCCTCCTGCTGGTAGGTGCGCAGCAGCGCCGTGACGGAGGTGAGCAGCTGCTCGGGCCCCCGCCGGAACACGCGGGCACGCCACCGCTTGGTCTTGCCAGCCAGCGCCCCCTCGAACTCGCGGAACTGATCGTCGACGGCCTCGCGGATACGCTCCAGCAGCGCTGTGTGGGCCTCGAAGGAGCCCGACACGCAGCGCTCGGTGAACTCCGCCACGATGGAGGCGTGCTCCTCCACGAACTGCCGTGCGGGCGCCTCGAGCCCTGGCACCGTGGGCAGACGCGGCGGGCGGAGCCGCACGGGGCCGCTCTCGTCGAGCTCGGGGGGACGCGCCCGCAGGGTGCTCGCCCCCTGGAAGTCGAAGCCCGAGCGGAACTGCGACGAGGCTCGCACCAGGATCACGCAGCCGATGCTCTGCACCAGCTGCTCCAGATCCCGCACCGCCTTCGCGCCCAGCTCGTCGTTGGGCAGCCCGATCACGGTGAGGTCCGTGCGCGCCGAGTGATGCGCGATCCAGTCCTCGGCGGACCGTGCCTCCAGCGCGTTGTTCACCACCTTCACGGTGCCGGTGATCCGGGCGGCGGCCAGCGCCCGCACAGTGGTGTTGTGCAGGCTGTCGGCGAGGGAGGGATCGTCGTTGACCACCAGGAAGCGCAGCGACGCGCGCCGCCACTCCTCGCTCGACGACACGAAGCGCACCAGCGCGATGTTCAGATCGAGCGACCCCGCGCTGGCCGACCACCACAGGTCGATGGTCTTCTGCTCACCGAAGCCCTTCTCGGGGTCGTAGGCCACGCCCACCACGTTGACGTCGAGGCCCTTGAGCAAGCCCAGGAACTTCGCGAACTGCGCGGGCCGCTGGGCGTGATCGTGCCAGTCCACCATCACGGTGTTGGGCTCCAGGCCCGAGAAGCCGTGGAACCGACAGACCGCCGACATGGTGTCGTACCGGTCGGGATCGCGCACCTTCACGTGGCGATGGAAGAAGCCCTCCGCGTCGACCTCGTCCACCTCGGCCCGACCAGCCTCCGACAGCAGGAACTCCGTGGCCACACCGCGGTGCCGGATGAGCGAGTGCCCGAACTCCAGCAGCGGCTGCCGACTGTGGGCCAACGGCTGGGTGAACAGCAGGATGTTCGGCCGCCAGTTGCGCTGATGCAGCGACTCGGTGGTGAGCCGATTGAGCCCCACCCTCACCACCGACGACCACACCCCCAGCAGCGTGTCGCCCGTCTCGAGCTGCAGCTCGCGTCGCTTGATGACGAAGAACAGCGCCGAGAGCACCACCACCGCGCCGAGCATCGCGATGAGGTCCAGCCAGACCATCAAGATCCCGCAGGTCACCGCGCCCACCACCGGCACCCAGGTGGGGATCTTGAAGTCGGGACGAAAGTCCGGGCTGGCCACCATCTCGAAGCTGGCGGACAGGTTGAGGAACCCGTACGTGGCGATGAAGAAGACGGAGACGATGCGCGCGATGGCATCGAGCTCGCCGATCAGGATCCCCATCTCGGCGATGGCGAAGGCGAGCACCAGGGCGTACCGCGGCTCGTTGGTGACACCGTGCCCCACCCCGAAGATGCGCGGCGTGATCTGGTCCAGCGACAGCGCCTGCAGGATGCGCGGCGCCCCCAGGATGCTGCCCAGGGCCGACGAGATGGTGGCGCCCCAGATCCCCGCCACCACGAGCTGGGGCACCGCGGCGATGTCGACGAGGACCGTGTCCTTGTCGAGCATCTGCGACGGGTCGATGCGGTAGGCCACGAAGACGGCCAGCGCCACGTAGACCACCAGGCCCACGGCGATGGCCACCACCGTGCCCAGGGGGATGGCTCGGCGAGGGTCCCGCAGATCGCCCGACATGTTCACGCCGGCCGTGAAGCCCGTGACCGCGGGGAAGAAGATGCCGAACAGGACGGTGGCGTCTTGGCCTCCCGACAGCGGCTTCGACAGATGCGGCGTGAGCGGCACCTGCTCTGATCCACCCATGAAGATCGACACCAGCGACGCCACGATGGCGAGCAAGATCCAGTACTGGGCCTTGATGGCCAGCTCGGTACTCACGAAGGTGATGATCGTGAGCAAGACCAGCGTGATGGTGCCGCACACGCGGATCGTGAACAGGTTCTTGTCGAGGGTCATCGCCTCGAGGAAGCTCTCGCTGAACCCGATGATGTAGAGGCTGATGGAGAACGACAGCCCCACGAACAAGGCGAGCCCCAGCGTGCCGCCGATGGCCAGGCCCATGCTCCGCGACACGATGTAGTAGGCGCCTCCAGCCTCCACGCGCTTGTCCGTGGCGATGGACGACACCGACAGCCCCGTGGTCACGGAGATCAGGTGTGCAGCGAGGATGATGCCCACGGCAATGAACAGCCCGCCCTCCCCCACGATCCGGGGAAGGCGCAGGTACATGATCACGCCGAGGATCGTGAGGATGGAGGGTGTGAACACCCCACCGAAGGTCCCGAACTTGTTGCCAGCGGCCACTGGCCGCCTCCTTGCTGCAAAGGCTGTTGCCTGGCCCTTCTAGCCCGGTGGGGCGCGTACGACCCAGACTGGCACCTCATTGCGCGCGCTCACCACTTGATGGACCAAGTGGCCAGGCCCGTCCCCGCGGCACCCACCGCCAAGCCCAGGGCCACCGACGCCGTGGTGTTCGCCCGCTGGGCACGCGCGTCGATCAGCTCGTAGTCAACCTCGTCGAGGTCGCCGCTCGACATCAGCGCCAGCGCCCCCGACGTGACCGCACCCGCGGCCAGCGCCCCCGTGAGCGTGCCACCGATCACGCGCATCCGCTTGCGCCTGCGCTGCCGTGTGGCGGCGTCCAGCTCCCCGAAGTCCGCCAGGCGCACCTCGTTGAGGTGGTAGCAGTAGTCCGAGTAGAGCACGGCCTCGTCCTCGTCCAGCGCCTGGATCAGGAACGCACGGAACTTGGGCACGTCGGGGCTCTGCGGCACGCCGTCCACCACCCAGCCACCGGGCGGTGTGCGCTCCAGGCCGAAGCGCTCGTCCGGCGTGTCGCGCGCCTCGTCGTACAGGCCCCACATCGGATGCGACGACGGCCAGCGGTCCTTGTCGGGACGCACCGTGGGATCGAGCGCCCGCACGGCCGCCCAGGATCGCACCACGTCTTGGTCGTTGCCTGCGTAGTAGGCCACCAGCGCCTTCGCGCGGTGCACCTTCACGGCCCACGTGGTGGGCAGGGTGTGGGTGAGGCAGCCCACGGCGAAGTCCAGCACCTCCGAGGCCTCCTCCAGCGCTCCCCCGTCGGCATCGTCGAAGGCCTGGAGCACCAGCAGCGACTGCTCCACCGCCAGCTGGTCCGGATTGTCCGGACACGCATCACCCCACGCCACCGCTGCCCCGATTGCCGCCACGATCATGCTCCCCCCTACGTTCGCTGTGTTGGCCGTGGGTAGCGCGCCGATGTTGACCAGTCGCGGAAATCTAGAGGCCTTGCTCAAATTGAACAGGACCTCCCTGCAACATCTGGGGCCACCAGCCCCTGAGGCCCAGGAATGCTACGTTCCCGGCCGAAGCCCGCGCGACTCCGTCGCCTCCGGAGACACGACCAGTGCAACGCGGTCTGCCGCTCTCGACGTTGATCACGGGGGTCATGCTCGCCCTCATCGTGGCCGTCACCGCCGCCGTCGGCTGGACGGGCTTCGTCGCCGCCCAGAACACCGTGGACGAGCTGTGGCGGGAGCTCGCCGACAGCGTGGCGCTGCGCACCACCACCGAGACCCTGCGGTTCCTGGAGGACGCCGTCCCCCACACCCGCCTCACCGCTGGTCTGATCGAGCAAGGGGTGCTCGATCCCACCGATCGCGCCTCGTTCCTGACCTACCTCGAGCACGCCAGCGACGCGCATCGCGCCTTCACCTGGGTGTCCTGGGGAGACGCACGGGACGGCACGTTCCTGGGCACCTTCCGGCCCAGCGCCGAGCGGCTGCAGCGCCGGCTCCGCTTCCAGCTCGACGCAGCCACCACGGAGTCCATCGACGAGGAGCGCACCGCAGCAGGCTGGACCCGCGTGCCCAACCAGGGGCTGCGCTACGACCCACGGGAGCGCCCCTGGTTCACCGCCGCTCGGGAGCGCCCGCGCGGTCAGGGCGTCTGGATCGACCCCTACCCCTTCCACGGACGCGACGAGGCAGGCGTCACCTACTCCATGCCGGTCCGGGACCGCGTCACCGACGCCTTGCTCGGGGTCGTCTGCGTGGACTTCGAGCTCGCGCCCCTGTCGCAGTTCCTCGGCACGCTCCGGGTGGCGGAGCACGGCCGCGCCTACGTGCTGACCGCCGACGGGATGGTGGTGGCCCACCCCGAGGGCCAGGTGATTCGCGAGACCGACGACGGTCTGCAGTTCTGGTCGGCGAGCGCCCACCCAGACGCCATGCTGGCCCAGGCTTTCGCAGCGCAGCAGGCCCTGCCCGATCCCTTCGTGCCCTTCGCCTTCGGCGAGCACCTGGCCGTGGCCACGCCGTTTCCCTCGTCGTCGGGGATCCCGTGGGTGGTGCTGACGGTGGTTCCCCGCGACGATCTGCTCGGACACGCGGAGGAGCAAGCCATCAAGGCCCTGGCTGCGGGGCTCGTGGCCATGATCGTGGCGGTGGCCTTGGGCTCGATGGTGTCTCGCTTGGTGCTGTCGTCGGTGCGCAGCGTGCGCGGGGAGCTGCTGCGGGTGGCTCGGCTGGATCTGCAGCCCCGACCCCGGCCTCGCTCGGCGATCCGCGAGCTCGACGAGATGGGCTCTGCCACCGAGACGATGAAGCAGGGCCTGCAGGCCTTCGAGCGCTACGTGCCGCGCCAGCTGGTACGTCGCGTGCTGGAGTCGGGGCAGGCCGCGCGGCTGGGAGCGGAGCGCAAGGAGCTGTCGGTGCTGTTCACCGACATCGAGTCCTTCACCTCGGTGGTGGAGGCCACCCCACCCGACGAGGTGCTCGAGGCCTTGGGTCGCTACCTGCAGGGCATGAACGCCGCCATCCACGCCTGCCGCGGCACCGTGGCCCAGTACCTGGGGGACGGCATCATGGCGTTCTGGGGCGCCCCCGAGCCCCTCGAGGACCACGCGGTGCACGCCTGCCTGGCAGCGCTGGCCATGCACCAGCACTCCGAGACGCTGGTGGCCCAGGCCACCGAGGCCGGCACGCTGCCCTTCCCCACCCGCTTCGGCATCGACACCGGACAGGTCATGGTGGGCAACATCGGCGCCCTGGAGCGCTTCAGCTACGGGATCCTGGGCGACACCGTCAACATCGCGGCCCGGCTCGAGGACCTCAACAAGGTGTACGGCACGCGCGTGATCGCGGGCTCCCGCACGGTGCAGCTCGCGCGCCCCACCCTGCTCTTCCGTCCCCTGGACCGGGTGCTGCTGAAGGGCAAGACCCGACCGGTGCTGGTCTACGAGGTGGTCGGCGTGCGCGAGCAGATGAGCGACGAGGTGCTGTCGTGGGTGGCGAGCCACACCCGCGGGCTCGAGGCCTACTTCGAGCGTCGCTTCGACGACGCACGGGCGGCCTTCGCCGAGGTGCTGGAGCATCGCCCCGACGATGGTCCGGCCACGCTGATGACGAAGCGATGCACCGCCTACCTGACCGACCCACCCCCCACGGACTGGGGCGGCGCCTCCGTCCCTCACCGCCTGGAGCGCAGCTCGTGAGAAGACCGAACGGACACCCCATCATCGCTCGGATCCTGGACTGGACCATGCGTCCCATGGAGAAGCTCCGGCCGAAGGTGGTGGGCCGCGCCACAGGTCGGGTGCTGGAGGTCGGGGTGGGCACGGGACTCAACCTGGCCCACTACGACTGGGACCAGGTTCAGAGCTGGGTCGGCATCGATCCCGATCCCCACATGCGGGTCCGCGCCGAGCCCCGAGCCGAGGCCGCAGGTCAGTCGGGCCAGATCCTCGCGGCGGGCGCCGAGGCGCTGCCCTTCGACGACGGTGCGTTCGACGAGCTGGTGATCACCTTCGCCCTGTGCACCATCCCCGACGTCGACGCGGCGGTGGCGGAGATGAGGCGGGTGTTGGTGCCGGGCGGGCGACTGCACTTCGTGGAGCACACCCGCAGCGATCATGCACCGATGGCGCTGTTCCAGCGCGCCATCCATCCGGTGTGGACGCGCCTGTCGGGGGGCTGCCACCTGCACCGCGACGCTGTCGCGCTGCTGCAGGAAGGCGGCTTCGAGGTGGAGGAGCTGTACGACCACGGCCGCACGCCCCTCAACCTGTCGCCGGTGCACCGAGGCGTAGCCCGGCGGGCGTGACGCTCAGCAGTCGAGGTAGCCCAGATCGCACAGCGCCTGGCGCTCCTCGTCGGTCATCTCCGCCGGCGCCACCGCACTCACCGCTGCGCCCAGGGAAGGCAGCTCCAGGCGCGCCGCCCACTGCAGCAGCTCCGCCTCCAGCTGGCCCACCGTGTCGGGCTGATCGGGAGCGAGGTCTCGTTGCTCGCCGAGCTCCAGGTGGAACAGCCACGGACCGCCCTCGCTGTGCTGCACCAGCTTGTAGGGCGGAGAGCGGAAGGTGCGATAGCGACCGCGGGGGTTCACCAGCGGCCCCTCGCCGTTGGCCTGCCCCTCCGCGAAGCGAGCGGAGAGCAGCTCCTCCTCGAAGCGCTCCGCGATGATGGGCTTGCCGACCTGCTCCGCCGTGGCCTGCGCCTCCGCCACGCACGAGCCGGCCTCTTCTGGGGCCAGATCCTCGCAGCCGCTGGTGTCGGGCAGCGCCGCCAGCAAGCTGCTCACCTGAACCGACTCCGGCGTGGGCAGCCCCGCCAGATCCGTCAACGTAGCGAACACGCCCGCCGTGCTCACCGCGTGGTCCACCACGCTGCCCGCCTCGATGCGGGGCGGGTAGCGGAACACCATCGGCACCCGCAGGTCCTCCTCCACCACCGCCGAGACGTGGCCGAAGCAGCGGTGCTCCCCCACCACCTCGCCGTGGTCGGCGAGCACGAGCACGATGGTGTCGTCGAGCAGACCGCGGGAGCGCCACTCGTCGATCACCTGGCCCACCAGGGCGTCGGTGTAGAGCACGCCGCCGTCGTACATGTCCAGGATGGGGCCGCGGATCTGCTCCACCTCGGCGTCGGTGAGCTGCCGACCGAACTGGGCACCGAAGGCGATCTGGCCGGCGTCGCGCAGCTCGGAGATGGGCCGGTCGTGGTAGGCCCACAGGTAGTCGTCGGGCAGCTGGTGGAACGGGAAGTGGGCCTCGAGGAAGTTCACGAAGACGAAGGCGGGAGCATCGTCGTCGGGACGATCCTCCATCCAGTGGCGGATGTTGCCCACCACCGTGCTGCCGCCCTTGTCGTCCACGCTGCCGAGGCCGAGCCGGTCCAGGAACCGATACATGAAGGAGAACTGGCGGGCGCCGGAGCCCAGGCGCCAGGCCTCGTCGCAGCTGTCGAAGCCGCGGATCAGACCGAAGGACTTGCTGATGTGCGGGTTCGCGGAGAAACAGCGGGTCTGGTAGCCCGCGTCGCGGAAGACCTCGGCCACCGTGGGAAGTGTCTCGTCGAGGCGCCGCGTCTCGCCGTGGGCATTGTGCACCGACGGGAAGGTGCCGGTGAACAGCGACGCATGGGCCGGCAGCGACCAAGTGGCGGGCGTGTTCGCGTCGGCGAACTTCAGCCCCTGCTCGGCCAGCTCCGTGAGGACCGGCGTGGTCTCGCGCTCGTAGCCGTAGGTCGACGAGCTCTGGGCGCGCACGGTGTCCATCACGATGAACAGCACGTCCGGCTTCTGGCTGGCGGCGTCGGCCCCTGAAGCCACCTCCTCGTCCGCCTCCTCCGACAGCTCGCGTGCGATGGGCAGCAGCAACAGCCCCACCTGCAGCGCCACGGTGGCAGCCGCCAGGGTCCGCGGCCACCGCTGGGACAGAGCACGACCCACCGCGAAGACGGCCAGGCCCACCAGCGGCGGCGCCACCCACATCTGCAGCTTGCTCGGATCCACCGCCACCCAGCGCTCGAAGGCGATCCAGGCCACGGCCAGCAGGCCGGCGTGCACCCACGCCCCGCGCTCCGGACGGCCCGCAGCCAGCAGCGCGGGGGCAAGCACAGCCCCCACCACGCCGCCGAGCACGATCTCCATCACCACGGACTGCAGCGCGAAGGACGTGTGCGCCGGCATGCCCAGCGACAGGATCAGCACGATCCCCACCGTGAGGTGCACCGTGGCCACGGCCACGCCGAAGCCGAGCCCGAGCAGGGCCCCCCGCAGCACGAGGGCCAGCGGGCCCGTGGGTTCAGCAGCGTCGGACATTGAGGCTCCCAGCAGACGGTCCACTGTCACCCCAAACCGTCCCACCCGCCACCGTGGGGTAGATTGGGCCCATGTCCTCGGCCCTCGAGCGCATTCGTCACCAGGTGCCCGCGGAGGCGCTGCCGGTGCTGCAGCGTCTGCTGGAGGAGCCGCTGAAGACCCCCGAGGAGCTGCTCCTCGAGGTGGACGCCTACGCGGGCTTCGTGGACACCTACGCTCGCGACCATCCCGAGGTGGACGCAGCGGCAGCGCGCACCCTGGCCCAGCGCTGTCGAGCGGTCATCGACCGCGCGCGCGGGCGGTCCGAGGAGCTGCGGCGCCTGGTGCAGATCGCCTGCCTGTACCTGGTGGTGATCGAGGACGATCTCGACACGCGCACTGGCTTCGACGACGACTCCGCCGTACTCGACGCCGTCGATGCGCTGCTCGCGGACTGACCGTCAGTCCACGCTCGCCTCGAGGCGATCGAAGACCGTCGCGTCGTGGGAGGGCAACACGATGGCCCCTCCTCGCCACACGTTCCGCACGAGGGCCTGCATCTCCTTGGCGGCCTTCAGGTCCTGAGAGGCGCCGGTGACCGCGAGGCGCTCGGTCTGATCCCGATCGAAGGTGGCATCCCCCACCACCACCCAGCGCGTACCGCCGACCGTCACGCGCAGCCCGATGTGACCCGGCGTGTGGCCGTTCAGGTCCAGGGCTTCCAGCTGCCCGTCCGAAGTCAGCGCCGACACCCCGGGAAACGCCCCCTTGGGGTCCGGCGACCACGTCAGCGCGCGAAGCGCGAGGTCTGCGGGAAGGTCGCAGACGAAGGCCCCCACGTGCTCCGGAGCCCCGCGGGAGGCCATCGCGCTCGGAACGTGGCCCGGCCCCGTCCACACCCTGGCCTGCGGCACGACGTCCAGCCCACCCACGTGATCTGCGTGGAAGTGCGTGATCAGCACGTCGTCGATGGTGGCCGGGTCGATGCCTGCCTCGGCGAGGCGGGCCGCGAGCCCTTCGAAGGTGCTGGTGTGGAACGCCAGGTTGCGGCGATAGAACCAGCGCGACTCGGGGTCGCAGTCGAAGTGGTCGGCGGCGTTGATGCGCGGCGAGGCGCCAGTGTCCACCAGCACGGTGCGCTCGGGGTGCTCCACCACGTAGCTGACGATGGGCATCCACGGCCCCCAGCGACGCGCGAGCACGATGGCCGGGAACTGCAGGGCCGCAGGGCCGTGGTACTCCTGGTGCGGCCGCTTGACCCGCACCCACCCCGTACGCAGCGCCGTGATGCGCACCTGCCCCACCCGCACGCTGGCGACGGTGGGCGTGCCCTGCAGATCGGGCAGCTCCGCAGGGGCCGCGACGGGCACCCACGCGGCGGCCGCGAGCAGCGCCACAGCAACGCAGACGGCGACACCCCTGGAGACGTAGGACATGGATACTCCCTTCCATCCAGTTGGAATATCATCGATATATTTATGGATTGATAGAGTGTCCACAGGAGGTGGTGGTGCCGCGACGGCTAGATCCCGAGACCGTGGCCAACGACCGTGCTCGCCTGCTCGCCGTGGCCAGCCGCCTGCTGATGGAGCACGGTCTCGAGGCAGTGACCAACCGTCGAGTCGCCAAGGAGGCCGGCCTCACCACGATGGCGCTGTACTCGCGCCTCGGCGGGAAGTCCGGGCTCCTGGATTCCTTGGTGTCGGAGGGGTTCGCCCAGCTGGCTGGCGCTCAGGCCGAGGTGCCCGACAGTGGCGATGCCGTGGCCGAGGTCGTGGCCCTGTGCCACGCCTATCGTCGGGTGGCCCTCGCCTACCCCGAGCACTACCGGCTCATGTTCGGGCGGGTCGCTGACTGGGAGCCCGGTGCCGAGGTGCTGGCGGAGGGACTTCGAGCGCTGACCCGGCTCGGCGACGCCGTGGCGCGGGCAGTCGGCGAGGGGCAGCTCGCCGGGCCGCCCGAGGCCCTCACCTGGTCGCTGTTCGCCACCTGCCACGGGCACGTCTCGCTGGAGCTGTCCACCGTGGGCATCCTGGCATCCCTCGACGCCGCCCAAGTCTATGAGGAGGCCGTGCGACGCCTGCTCACCTGACTCAGGCGCCGGGGAAGGCCGTGGCGCGCCGGGAGGGGCGGTTGGCCCACACTCCGTACCAGCGCGCCAGCCCCTCGTGGTTGTTGCGCCAGGGCTCTGCCGACAGGCGCAGATCCAGGTAGGCCAGCGCGCACCCTTGGGCGATGTGGGCGATGGTGGGCTCCGCAGGCAGCTCCGGCAGCTCCTGGGCCAGCACGGTGAGGCTGTTGCGCACGGTGCGCAGCCAGCGGGCGATGTGCTCGGGCGAGCGCTGGGCCTCCGGCCGCAGATGCTCCAACCGCAGCGAGACCGTGGCCCCCATCACGGTGTCCGCCAGGGACTGGGTGCGCAGCGCCTTGAAGCGAGCCGCCCCCGACGGTGGGAAGAAGCAGGTCTGCTCGTGCTTGCCGTCGAGGAACTCACAGATCACCCGAGAGTCGAACAGCGACAGCTCCGGCTCGAAGGCCGGCGTGATCAGCGTGGGCACCTGGCTCGCGGGGTTGGCCGCCACCAGCTCCGGATCGGCGTCGAAGGGGTTGGTGTGCACCACCTCCACCTGGTCCTGTAGCCCCACCTCGTGGAGCAGCACCGTGACCTTGCGGACGAAGGGCGACGTGGGGGAGCCGAACAGCTTCATGGCAGCCTCAGATACCCTGATCTCGAACGCGGCTGCGCTCCAGGATGCGGCGGTACAGGTCCTCGTGGATCTGCTGAGTGTCGCCTCCGCCGAACACGAAGGCACCCGACGTGAAGGCGGTACCGAAGGTGGCGGCCGCGGTGACCGTCTGGGCGAGCCCGCTCACCAGCTGATCGTCGTCCAGCGGCGACAGGGGGTGGATGAAGGCGCTCCACACCACGCCCTGGGCGATGGCGTAGCGGGCGTCGAGCACCGCATCGAAGTTGGCCTGCAGCATGCGGCGCTCCAGGCCGGGCGGCAGCTCCGCGGCTGGTGTGATGGGGACCATCATGCGCATGCGGTCGGCGTTCTCGTCGGTGATCACCATCACCCGGTAGCCCTCGAGATCGAACTCCCACTGGTTGGGCGCCTTGCGCGCGCCGGGGCCCGCCTCCTCCCCCAGGAGGTTCACGATGAAGGCGTTCAGCCGCTCGTTGTTCATGCGCTCTGTCGCGGTGGCGTCGGGCACCGCGTCGTCGGGCGAGGGCTCCGCAGGCGCCTCCACGGGCGGCGGGGCCTCGCGCTGCTTCTTGGGCCGCTTGCCTTCGGCGGGAGCCGCAACCACGGTCAACGTCAGCAGTGCCACGATCCAGCGGGCCATCCTGTCACCTCGGCGGCGTCATAACGAGGCGAGGACCATCGGTCTTGACGGGACCCTCGGGACGAGCCAAGTTCGGAGGTGGTCGCCAGCACCGATGACCCTGTCGAGTGCTGGGGCTGGTTCTGTTCATTCCTTCGGGGGGCGCACCGGTTTCGACGGGGTCGTGGTAGGGAAGAGCTGCGTGTCGAGGATGTGCGTCACCTCGTAAATCATCGTGCAAACCAAGTAGTTGCCAATAACAACAACTTCTACCCAGCGCGGATGGCTGCCTAACGGCATTCGTTCCAGGCCTACGGGCCTCTGGCGTCCGGATGAACCGTTGCCAGGGACATCATCTGGGCGCGTCTTGACCTGGCTGGTCCTGATGGGGAGCGCGATGCGCCCTTAGGGGACGAGAAAACAACCCTACAGTCGTCGCCGAACCCGACTGCCACCTTGCTCTGGGGGTGGCCGGGGGAGCTAATCCAGAGCTACACACGTAGATGCTTGGACTGAGCGGCCGCGGACGCGGGTTCGACTCCCGCCGCCTCCACTCTTCACTCCCCAGGACCTCGATCGCAGCAGGATCGTGGGTCCTGGGACGTGTGAGGCCGCACACGTGACGCACACACGACGAGCGGGACTCCCGACCTCCGTCGGTCCACGGACAGATCTTGGTCGTCGCGCCAGCAGCGCGCGCGCTACGCATCATTGGCCGGGGAGGGTCCATCTGGGGACCCGCCTCTTGTCCTACACCAGTCTGGGCGAAGTGGTCCTGGCGCGAGATCTCGATGGCCGATGATCACCACCACTACCTTAGCCGCGCCTACCTTCGAGGATTCGCCGCTCGGGCTGGCCATCGAGTGCGGCTTTGGGCCGTCCGAAAGGGGCGTTTGTTCGCGACCACCCCGAAAGACGCCGCCAGGGTCCAGCACTACTACACCCTCCCGAATGCAGCACGGCCCCGTGCCTTGGAGGATGCGTTCGGTGTCGTCGAGAGTCGCGCAAGCGGGTACCTCCGGGCGTGCTCGGCTGACCCTCGATTTCCTTCGCCGCGTGAGCGCGAGGCACTCATGGCCTTCGTCGCCATGCACATGCTTCGGGTTCCCTCGATGAGGGACATTGTCCGCGCACACATCGTCGAGGTAACGAAGACCCTCCTCGCGGTGTCCGCAGGGCACCCGGAGGAGGTTCGCCAGTACGCGGTCAACAGGTTGAACGTCTCCGAAGAGGATGCGGATTCGCTTGTGGAAGCGCTTCAGTACTCGGACGACCTGTTCGAGATCAACGTCGCGGACAACACGGACCTCGGCGTTGTGATGGGGAGCTGGGGTGAGGTGGCGGCGGTCATGGCCAACATGCACATGCACATCCTTGTCCCGGACGATGGGATGGAGTTCATCACCGGCGACCGCCCCGTGAGCGTCTACTCTCCTGGTCATGGCGGCTTCAGGACCGGCATCCTCGACCGCCGCGTCGAAGTCACCTTCCCACTCAACCGGCGCGCTTGCCTGTTGCTGACCTGGGGCAACTTCGGCCGTGAGACCGTGACCCGAGCGCCGCCAGATGACGTGGCGGGCGACCGACAAGGACAAGCTGGCAGCGCTGGCGAACCAGGGCGCGGAGCGGGCGGCCTGGCGCTCACGGTCCGCGACCCGTACGTCTTCGAGTCCCTCGGGATCAAGGCCCGCGAGGCGGTGGGCGAGTCCGAGCTCGAGGCCATCCACTCCGCCCGGGCCTTCCACAGCGGAAATCGCTACTTCGCCGTCCTACGTTGCTCCGCGACCCTTCTCGACGTGCAGATCTGGGCGTCGTTCAAGGGATATCCGTTCGATTGCATCAGGCAGGCGCCTGCCGGTTGACAGCGATCGTGACGGAGTCCCAACACGTGGCCGAGCTCGTGGGCCACCGATTGCCCCACCGAACCCACCTGGAAGGCGTCCCACGGCTCCGTGAGGCTTCGCCGTTGTGGCGCGCAATAGGCCTGCATCGGCCTGTGTCGCTTGTGCTTGTTGCTCCAGACTCCGACGACGGTGTTGAAGTCGAATCCCCTCATGGCGTTTCCCTGCGACGTGTTGCCGATGAAGGGGAACAGGTAGACGTGGAAGAGACTCATGCCCGCGCCGGCATCCTCGGGGGTCGCTCGGGTTCGTTCGTCCATCATGCGGTGCAGCGCCGGGAGTCGAGACGGATCGGCGCGCCCCATGGAGTTGCGGCCCGTGGCCAGTACGTGAGCCTTGTCCCGCTCGTAGGTGGCCGTGCGGACCACCTGTTCTTCTCGAACCGACTCGAGGCGCCAGCGGATCCGCGCTGGGGCCCAGATTCGATTCACCTCGGGTAGTAGCACTCGTGCCACTGCCTCGGGCGAGATGTGATCGGTGGTCATCTCGGCGCCCGACGCATGAACCCAGGCTTGGTCTCGCATGAGATGAACCCGTACGTTCAGCTCGATGAGCTCTTCCGACGAGGTTCCGACGCAGTGGGGCAGATCGGGTTGCCCGGGAACGCACCCACCATCCTCGCCTGGTCGATAGCCCGGCAGGCACAGCTCACATCTCGTATCGGGCCCACACACTTCACAATGGTCTAGGTTGCACGGAACACACGTCGCACCCGCCCAACACGCAGGGGCGAGCTCACAGTCATACCGAGAGGCGTCATAGTGGCACGTGGCACTCTCGTAGACGCAGCCCACCTCGTCTGACCAGCACGAGCCTGGTTCGCGTTGGTAGGACGACCCGACCGAGCCCGTCAGACAAGCAGTCGCTCGCTCGTCGGTGGATGGCCCCCCCATCGCACCGACTGCAAGGAACCCCAATACCAGCGTGTTCATCCCCCCTCCCCGTCGTCCAGCATACCTGCACTACGGCGTGTCGACGTCCTCGGCGATGTCGACGACGTACCAGAGCATGATGCGCTGCGACGGGTACCAGTCGGTCGTGTCCGACAGGTCGACCCCATCGAACAGGTCGACGTGGCCCGTGCCGGAGTAGCCGAAGATCTTGTCGAAGGCGACGACCCCCTTCCGCCCCTTCGCCTGCTCCATGGCCTCTTGGGCGCCCGTCGCTGCCTCCTCGGCGGTCTTGAACCGCCCGCGCTCGGGCCACACGAAGTCCGGCGGCCCCCGATGCTTCTCCCAGTAGGTCCACATCTCGCGCGCAGACAGGATCACACGATCCTTCTTCGAAGGCGTCTCCTGGTCGTCCACGCGCGGCGTGTACAGGCCGCCCTCGCGCATGCGGTGCAGCCCGGCTTCCCGCGCCTTGCCGGTGGACAGCGCAATCCCGCCCCCCAGGCGGTTCATCATGGTGCTCAGACGCAGCGCACAGGTGTTCGGAACGCTTCCCTCCGCCATGCCCAGGTCGGCCACCAGATCGTCGCTCGACGTGTTCTGGCTCGGATCGTCCAGGTAGTTGTGGGGGTGCTTCTCCCACATCTCGGCGAAGTCCTCCTCGCCGCTCAGATCCCGGATGGTCCGGAGCTCCCGCTGCACCCGGGTCCAGTCCGCCCGGTCGACCACACCGGTCTCCCCGAGCCCATGAAGCTTCTGCCACGCCTCGTAGACCTCCTGCGTGCCTGGACCCCAGACGCCGTCGGGATGGGCCCCGATGGCGCGCTGCACGTCCTCGACCAGCTCACCCCGCATGCCCTGCTGGAAGGTGATCCCCATGGCGAAGTACTGCTCGGCCTCCCCGTCGAGGCGCTCCCGACCCGACAGCAGCGCTGCCAAGAAGTCGTTGCTCGCCGAAGGCGCTGATGTGGGGCCCCGTTGGCGGGTGGCGCAGTGGCGGTGTCGGAGGTCCGTGAGCGACGAAGACCAGGCATGGCTGCTTCCCCTAGGCACCGCTGGGTACACCAAGGTCTATCGCGCCCGGAGTTCGTCTCAAACTGTCCCACGTCGGAAGACGAGTGCACGCGCAGCACAGCTACGCCTGATCTCGATGGAGGGATCATGTCACTACTCGGGATGCTCATGGCCTGCGGCGGCCCAGACGCCACGACCCTTGCCGATCCGATGGAGGATCCGATCGAGCCGATCCCCACCGGCGACACGGCACCGATCGACGACGGCATCGTGCCCACGGTCTTCAATCTGCAGCTGTGGGGAGCGGTGGACTCCACTGGCCAGATGACGGACTTCATCCCCAGCGATGGAATCACACGCGCTTCGTTCCTGGTGTTCACGTTCGGCACCGACGACTGGCTCGTCACGGCCGACGACGACCAGGCATGCACGGCCTTCGCCTTCCTGGAGCCGATGGACGCCCTCGACGTGGCCGACCACTTCCCCACAGTGGAGGGACTCCCGCTGACGGAGGCCTACGAGTTCACCCTGGACCTCGACGTGGCCGACAGCGACTGCGCCGGTGTGGTGAGCGAGGGGCTGTACGGCCCAGAGGCTGCTGGACTCCTGCAGCCCTGGATGGGCGCGCGCATGGGCTACGGCTGGCGCGCTCTGCGCACCGACGAGCCCCTCTACGACAGTGTCGGCGCCCAGACCCTGGTCGACGACGTGGTGCTGGACTCCCTGTTCACCCAGTCCTTCGCCTTCCGCGACGAGGGGGGCCAGTTCCGTGGCTGGCCTCTGGACATCGGGCAGACCTTCGTCTTCGACGAGGCGACCTCGGAGCTGGTCTACGACGCCGAGGATCCGAAGTCTTGGGTGTTCCAGAGTGTGTCGGACTCGGTGAAGGGCACTCCGGCAGGACCAGGCAGCCTGGGGCCCGCGTTCGTCCGCTCCCTGCCGGTGTTCACCTACAACCTGGACGGACTGGCCGACGATCTGACGACGGACGCGCCGTAGCGGCTCATCGCGACAATCAACGGGGTTGATTGTCGCGATGCTACAGGTTGCCGCTCCGCGCCTGGACTTGCAGCACTCCCTGCACTCGCTCGCACGCTCGCTCGTTCCAGTCCCACTGCAACCCCGGATCAGGCGCGCTCCGCTCGATCGCGACAATCAACGGGGTTGATTGTCGCGATCAG
>JAHQVJ010000101.1 GCA_019634415.1 Myxococcales bacterium | reverse complement strand
GTTCGGAGGTCGCAGCGTGGTGGCGTCTCGGCCCGCCGCACCCACCACCGTCAGATCGTCCAGCGATCGCACGCTCACCGTCTCGATGGTGTGATCTCCTGCGCAGACGTGGACCGTGGCTGGTGTGTTCGAGGCCAGCGCCGCCTCGATGGCAGCCCCCACCGAGGCGTGGTTGACGGAGGCGTTCACCGTGGCTGCCGCTTCGTCGTCGACCTTGCCGTTGCAGCTGTTGTCGACGCCGTCGCAGATCTCGAGTGCCTCCGGATACACCTGGGCGTTGGTGTCGTCGCAGTCGGTGTTCGTGACCGAGGTGTTCGGGAGTCCGTCGCAGGCGTCCACCGGAGATGCGGGATCGCCGAAGCCGTCGCCGTCTGCGTCGAGGTAGTGCTGTAGATCGGTGTCGTCGGGCACGCCCGAGCAGTCGTCGTCCACACCGTCGCAGTCGCTGTCGTCGGCTCCGGGATGGATGCCGTCGGCGCGATCGTTGCAGTCGCCGCCCTGGCGCGTGAACCCGGCGAAGTCGTGGGTGGCGCAGGCCTGTCCCGTCGCTTCGTCGAGGCCGAAGCCGTCACCGTCGGCATCGGAGTACCAGATCACGTTGCCCACGCCGAAGTCGTCGGTGGCTCCGTCACAGTTGTTGTCGACGTTGTCGCCGCACAGCTCGGCGGCGGCGGGGTGGATCTGCGGGTTGTCGTCGTCGCAGTCCGTGCCGTCGCCCCATCGGACGGAGGCGAACCCGTCTCCGTCTCGATCGGCGGCGCGGCGCCTGTCCGCCTCGGTGACGTACCAGGCACAGCCGCCGGCCACCGCCGCCCACGCCACCAGTCCCCACGCTCGGATGTCGGTCATGCTCCCCCCGGATGCTTGCCGCGTACGCTATCGCGAGCCGCGGAGCACCGGACGACCAAGCGCTCTAGATTTCCGCCCTCTGGTCGATGAGGCTGCTCTCGTGCGGATCGAGGATCGCGGCGCCGGGCGATCGAGCTTCTGGAGTCGGGCGGCGTTCTGCCCCGATGCGCAAGGCCTCATGGCCCTGTGACGAGATGGTGGACGCGCCACAACCCATGTGCAGCATCGGGATCGTGCACGCGGTACGCCACGCCATCCAGCCGTCGTCGCCAGACCTCTTGCAGCCTGCCGCGGTCGCCGCTCAGCGCCTGAACCACGGAGCCGTCGGCATCGAGGGCCGTCACGCCGACCGAGACGAGGTCGGGCGCATGGGGCGCGTAATCGCCCGTCTTCTCAGCGGTGGCCTGGTGCACGTCCACGAACCACAGCTCGCTGTCGAACATCGCCCAGAACCCGCCCTTCACCGTTCGGCCCGTCCACACCTCGGAGAACGATGCGGGCCATCCTGCAACCGGCACGACCGTGCCCGTTGCAAAGTCCAACAACGTCCCGTCTGACCCCAACGCGCGGTCGTGATCCGAGTACCAGATCCGCCTGACGTGCGAGGGAGGCATGCTGCGGTCTTGGTCGTCGACCCAGGCATCGTCGCAACGCATGGTCAGACGCCCGGAAGGAGACAGTGCGAACTGGGTGGCCATGCCCCGACGGACCCCGTCGCACGGTAGGTCGCCCACGATCTGGTCGTTCGTCAGCCACTCCGAGGACAGGGCGGTTCCGTCGCCGGGCCAGCTGGGGCAGCCGTCGCACGTCATCGCACGAAGGATCCCGTGTTGATCGAGATAGTGGAAGCGGCCATCCCTTCCGATCTGGGGGTAGCCTCGGATCCCCACCACACATTGACTGATCCCCCCCACCAAGGTGTCGAGGTCCGACCAGTGCCCCAGGGCTTGTTCGCAGAGGTTCGAGCTCGCGTTGCCGTAGGCGTATGCTTGCTCTGGCAGGAAGGTGCCGCTGGCCACGTCGCCTGCGTCGATGGCCGGTAGCAACGCCTCCACCGCGAACTGCTCCACAGTCGCAGAGCTGCCGTTGTGCACCGTGACGGCGAACCGGTAGGTGCCGAGCTCGTCGGGCGTGAAGAGCAGAAGCGGATCGGCGGACCCCTCCACGGTCAGTGCGCTGCCCTCGGGCACGTCGAGCAGTGCCCAGTCGAAGAAGAGCCGTAGACCTGCCGGATCGGAGCTTCCGGAGGCGTCCAGCCACGTTTCTCGCGTCACCAGGACCGCGGATTGTCCGTCGATCTGCACCGACGGCCCGTCGCTCGATCCAGCGAGGATCACCGATGAGGCGGTCACGCTGTGCACCCCGTCGGACACCCTCAGATCGAGCAGGTACGGTCCCACCCGATCGGGCTCGAGGGTGACGACGCCGTTCGCCGATTCGCGGATGTCGGCCCAGCTCAACGGAGGCTGCAGCCGAACCGTCCACTGGTAGGACAGCTCCTCCCCCTCGGGGTCGAAGACCGTGGGTTGTAACGTGATCTCTTCGCCCACGAGGGTCTCCACGTCGGACAACTCCACCACCGGGGGCAGATTCGTCTGGGGCACCCCCTCCGAGCATGCGACCAGCATTCCGATCATCGACCCACGCACGGCATCTCCTACAGCAGGCATCATCAAGGTCCGGAGCAGAAGTACGAAGGACTGGGCAACCACGTGTCGTCGTCGATCACGACCCGCACGTCGGTCACGCCGTCCAGGCGGCGCCGGCTGATCTGGTAGTGTCCGAGATCTTCACGGTACGAATACTGGATCAGCGAGCCCATGCCATCGAGTCGATGTCGTCGTAGGCTCTCGTGTTCCGGTACGGGTGGATACGATCCAACCACGATGGCCTCGGCCGTGGACGCGTCCACGAACCACAGCTCGTCGTAGATGGCGGTGTGAAAGCCGCCTGGGGCCGTGCGAGCCAGCGTCAGGTTGGCCGACGGTAGGCCCTCGATGGGGGTCGCCACTCCAGCGTCGATGTCGTACAGCGACCGGCTCGACAACAACGCCACTCCGCCGTCGAAGGACAGCGGCCAGTCTGGAACCAGCTGCCCCGTGCCTCGAACACGCCACTCGTCGCCACACCTCAGCAACATGCTTCCGTCGCCGCCGGGCAGATGGTCCGTTGGCCGCTCGAAGGTCGTGCCGTCGCAGGGAGCGGTGTCCAGTACGAGGTCGTTCGCAGTCAGATCACCCTTCAGCTTGGTGCCTTCCGTCCAGTCTGGGCAGTCGTCGCAGACGAGTTGGCGGAGGATGCCCTGTTGCAGGTAGAGGACCGCCCCGGTGTGGTCCAGTCGCACCAAGGGGAACCCCTCGCAGGCATTCATGCCACCCATCACCGTGTCGAGATCCGACCAGTGGGCGACGCCGAGCTGACAGTCGCCTGCGGCCAGACCCACGACGTAGGCCTGCTCGGGACGAAGCTGGCCGGCTCGAACGTCGCCTGGTTCGATCCACTCGGGCTTTGCATCGAGCACCACCTCATCGGACGCGCTCTGTCGACTGCCATCGTGGACGGTGAGCTCGATGCGATACTCACCCTCCACGTCCGCCACGAAGGTGGCCGTGGGATCGAAGCTGCGGAACGTGACCGTGCTGTCAGCGGGTGCTGCGGTGAGCCGCCAGTCGAAGTAGGCCAGCTCCTCGCCTGACGCGGCCTGACTGGCCCCAGCGTCGAGGGAACTCGATGCGCCCACGGCCACGATCTGGTCAGCTCCAGCGCGGGCCAGCGGACGATCCGCTCCGCTGAGGACCGTTACCAAGACTGTGACGCTCGCGGTGAACTCGGCGTCCGAGACCGCGAGCTCCAGCAGATAGTCTCCGAGCTTGTCTGGCAGGAATGTGACCTCGGGGGCCGTGGCGTCGTCGATGGCCACTCCGCTCAGGGGCGGCACGACGAGGAAGCTCCAGGCAAAGGCCAGCACATCTCCATCCGGATCAGACACAGCGGGTCTCAGCGTGGCAGGCTGCTGGGCAGACAGGGTCAGATCACGGATCCTCACCACGGGTGGCCGGTTGAGGTCGATGGGAGCGCCCCCGTCGCACCCTCCCCAGATCAACACGCCCAACCCCAACCAACCCATCGATGCGCTCCGCGCTGAGTGAGGTGCAGCCTAGCAGCCATCGCTCAGTTCAAGTTTCACAATCTGGATGGGCTGGTGACCGGAAGGTCAGGCCCGGTTCCCGACCCCTCCGGATCGGGCTGTGGTGCTGCAGGCCCGGCCTCACCGAGCTGCAGGATCGGGGAGGTGGCGGCCGACCTCTGCGCTGCTCCGATGCGCAAGGGCCAGGAGCTGCTCCCGCAGCCACCGATGCCCTGGGTCCTCGGTGAACCGCCGGTGCCAAGCCAGGCGGCCCTGCAGGGGATCCAAGACGAGCGGCACGGCGATCTGCCGAAGCCCGAGTGCCGCCGCTGCACCAGCAAGGGGGGCCAGCGGCCCGGTGAACGCCAGGTCGCTCACCGCGACCGCATGCAGCGCCGCCAGGAAGCTAGGCGCATCCAGAGCAAAGGCGCGATGCGCACCCACGGCGTCGAGGGCCCGCTGCACGGGGCTCGTGTGGTCGTTGGGGGTGGCCACCCGCACGTGTGACAGCTCGCACCACGTCGTCAGATCTGGCGCGGCTGCCACCGCATGCCGGGCTCTCACGAAGGTGGCCCAGGGGGACTCCAGCAACCTCGCCGTCTCCAGCGCTACCGGTAGTGACTCGGCCGCGCCGAAGGTACCCAGCGCCAGGGTGGGGGACTCGGCCAGCACCGTGCCGGTGGCGGGCGGGAGCAGCCGCAGCCGGACGCCCGGTGCCTGTGCCCGCAAGGTGGGGAAGGCCTGGGCGAGCCAGGGCACGAGCAGGTCGTGACCGGCGATGGGGAAGGTCCGCTCGGCCGTGGCCGGATCGAAGTCCTCGGGCCGGGCGAGCGTGCGACGCACCTCGCGCAGCGCTGCACCGAGGGGCTCGCGCAGCGCCTCGGCCCGCGGAGTGGGGCACATCTGGTGCCCGTCCCGCACCAGCAGCGGGTCGCCGAGCAGGTCGCGCAGCCGTGCGAGGGTGTGGCTGGTGGCGGACTGGGAGCGGCCGAGCCTGCCCGCCGCCCGACCCACGCTGCCCTCCTCCAGCAGCACGTCCAGCGCGACGAGCAGGTTGAGGTCGACGTTCTTCAAATCGATGTGGTGCATGATTGTTCTGTACAACATGCATTCGTCGAGTCTGCAACGAAGCCCTAGACCTCCTCACAGGAGGTGGCATGACGGTGGAGCTGTGGATGCTGGCGACGCAGGGGGTGCTGGCGTTGGTGCTGGCCTTGGCGACGGGGCTGGGGACGGCGACGGTGCCGGGTGGGGTGCGTTGGGGGTTGTCGAACCGGGAGGAGGTGTTCCGACATCCCGGGTGGGTGGGCCGTGCCCAGCGGTCGCATCGCAACCAGCTGGAGAACCTGCCGGTGTTCGCGGCGTTGGTGATCTGTCTTCATCTCGCTGGACGCCATTCGGTGGGCACGGAGCTGGGTGCGATGGCCTTCGCGGTGAGTCGTGGCGTGTTCACGGGGCTCTATCTGGCGGGCGTCACGCGGTGGCGGCTGCGCACGCTGACCTATTTCTTCAGTGTGGGAGCGCTGACGCTGACGGCAGGGGCGGGGTGGATCGCCTGATGTCGGGTGCCGTTCGGGACGCGGCGAGGATCACGGGATCTCTGCGCCTCGAGTGAGCGGTGAGCGTGCTCCGTGCAGACTGTCTGGTCAACGACGCTGGAAAACACTGTGTTCTCGCGATTCGGTCACGAATCGTCTAGGGACAGACTCGGTTTTTTGAGCAGGCGTCCTGGATTTCCTTGTGACGTTCGGGTTGTCGCATGACCTGGTGGGCGCTGCGGGCCTGGTGCACGGGGCGATGGCCGAGATCGGGGAGCTGCTCGAGCTGGTGACCGATCTGCCAGCGGTGGCGGAGGCGCTGGAAGCGGTGGTGTCGGCGCTGATGGGTCGCGGTGGGGAGGCCGTGGCGGAGGCGCTGGGCCGCGATCTGGTACGGGCGAAGGCGGGGGAGCTGCGATCGCTTGCGGGCATGCACGTGGGGCGCGTGGCGCACTGGCTCGGGTACCAGGCGGGCCCGCTGCTGTCGGACTTGCTGATGGCGGTGGTGCTGGGAGGCGCTGCGGGATTGCTGGCGGTGGGTGCCTATCGCGTGGGGAAGGAGCTGATGGATGGCCTGGAGTCGGTGCAGCGGCTGCGGAGGCTGGCACTGGCGGTGCCGGAGGGGAGGGAGCCGGGGGCGGGCTGGGGCGACCTCGAGGAGGCGCGCGCGTCGATCGCGAGCGACATGGCGGGAAGGCGCCGGAGAGACCGGTCCGACCCCGAGGGCGCCGAGGGGCCGAAGGAGGTGCCGTCGGTCTCCCATCTGTCGGACGACGAGGCCCGGGAGCGGCTGGATGCCCTGCAGCGGATGTTCGCGACGGGAGAGGGCAAGCCGCCTGGATTCAACAAGAAGAAGTCGGCGCTTCGCGCAGAGAGAGCAGCGCTGAAACGGCGCCTGAGGATCACCCACGATCTCCCACTACCCAGGTTTACTGGACGGATCCGCGAGGAGCACATCTTCCGAGGCGAGCTGACGAGAAGTGCTGGAGGTCAACTCCACGCCAAGGGACTACATCACGAGAGCGGCGCAGCTCCAGAGACACATCGACTCACTCGACTCTCCGAGGCAGATGAGAAGGGTGTGTACACAGTGATGGTGGAGCTTCGCGACCCGGAGTCTGGGGAGTGGATCCGGAAGGCCAGTCCGAGCAGCATGTTCCCCCGAGACTGGTCGCCAGAGCGCGTGCTCGACGAGATTCGGAGCGCTCGTGCGACGGCCGGTCAGGTTCCGAACGGACCAAGCCATCTGTTATGGGAGGGGGAGTCCGAGAGTGGGCTCGTCATTCGCGGCTTCATGAATGAAGATGGGGATATCACTTCCGCATTTCCACTGGGGACCGAGACGTGAAAGAGCTGCAGCTAGACATGGACACCGACACCGAGGGGCGCCCCTCGCCAGTCGTAGAGCCACCGCATCAGGCCTTCGCAGGCTTTTTGATCGTCGAGATCGCTTTCTCGGGCCTCATGGCGTCCTACGCACTTGCTTGGGCACGCCAGCAGTCTCCCGACACACCCTACGGTGACCACTACACAGCGGAGTTCATCGACGGTGCCATCCACATCGTCTGCGATTCCGATCGTAAGGACAATCCAGGACGATCATGCATCATGTCGCCAGATGACTTCATCTCTGGGGTGGAAAGGTACCAGCAGGCCGTAGCATCTTGGAAGGAGAGCCAAGCCGAGTCGGCGCGGCTCCAGTAGCGATGAGGTCGCCCAAACGCTAGGGACGAGCTTCGTATTTGGTGCCGATCGAAACCGGAGGCACTCCAGCGAAGAGCAGACGTTACTCGTTGCAGTACTCCTCATAGGCGTCAACCAGCTGCGACTGTCTCGGAATCGGCACACCCTCGGGAACAGGGAACAGCTGAATCAGACGAGGAGTGGAGGTGAAGTCGCCTCCATAGCCGAGAACCATGGCCCAGGTGGTTCCTGGCACCGGCACGACGCCATTGGCTGAGGAGCTGGTGTAGGTGGCGCCCTCGAAGAGGCCACCAGGGATCTTGGCGGCGATCGTCGTCGTGGGTGGCCCAGTGTTCTTGATCATCCGGTCCACCGACAGGGTTGCATCCGTCTCCACCCTGTGCCCCAAGTGCGTTGCGGAGCCTCGGTTATCGTCGCGACGACGATCCGCTCGGAGGCAAGGCACACGCCGCTCTTCCATCTGTCGTTGTCGAGCGTCTCGGGACCGAGCCGGTTCAGAAGGGGGTTGTCGTATGTGGATGCATGGGCGTGGGTCTGACAAACCAACAGCGCAATCATCGAGAGCATTTAGATGGACCTCGTCGATCCAGGTTGCATGGGCTGCCTCGATCGTAAACCACCGAGACGGCGCGGGGCCTGAAACCTCACCGTGACCGCCCCAGCGCGAATCTCGTCTCGATGATCCGACTCGTCGGCAGCGGGAGGTCAGTCGGTTGAGTGGGTTGGTGTGTTTCTTGGCCGCGCGCGCGTCCTTCGCCCAGGACACGTTCGACGCCCATGGATTCAAGGTCGGTCCGCAAGACGGCGACCTGCGCAGCGCCTTCGTGGTGCCTCGGCCCACCGCTCGCACCGCGGGCGACTGGTTCGCCTCCGGCCTGCTGCAGTTCGCCGACGCCCCCATGGTGGCCATCGCGACGCCGGCGCAGGGTGAGCCCACCCGCACCACCATGCTCGACGACGTGCTCGCGCTGTATGCGAGCGCCGGGGTGGTTGTGCACCGCCGCGTGCAGCTCTCCGCCGCCGCCCCGCTGTACCTGCTCTCCCGAGGACCCGACGGCACCGCCAACGGTGTGTCCGCCGGCGACGTGCGCCTGCTCGGACACGTCACCCTGCTCGAGCCCGACCGCGGTCTCGGCCTCGGCCTCGCCCCCCACGTGGACCTGCCCACCGGCCGCAGCGAGGTGTTCCTCGGCGAGTCCTCCGTCGCCGGCGGGGCCCGCCTCACCGCCACCTGGGAGGGTCGTCGCTGGACCGCCTCCGCCGCCGCCGGCGCGCAGCTCGACGGCAGCGTGGACCTCGAGAACATCCGCAAGGACGACACGCTGCTCGCCAGCGCAGGGTTCGGTGTGCTCCTCGGCGAGTCCCATGCCGCCCACGTCGAGCTCGACTACCGCCGCGCCCTCGGTGGGGGAGCGGATCGCCGTGGCTCCGGTGGACCGCTGGAGGCGCTGCTGTCGGTGAAGGGGCGGCGTGACAGCGGCGCTCACTGGTTCGCTGGCGCCAGCACCGCCCTGTCCCCCGGCGTGACGGCCGCCCGCTTCCGCGCCGTCGTCGGGGGCGGCTTCGGCCGACGAGGCTCGACGGATCCCTGCTCCGAGGGCTGCCCCGGCGACCTCGGCGAGCTGCCCGTCACCGTGCTGTGGCAAGGACAGCCCATGTCGGGAGCCTCCGTGATGGCTCAGTCCGTCGACGCCATGCACCAGGCCACCGCGGACGGATCGTTCCATCGCTTCGGCGGCCTTCCCCTCGGCTCGGAGTGGACCGTCACCGCACGCAAGGGCGTGTGCCTCGAGGGGGTGGCCACCACCGTGGTGCGGCCCGAGCCTGCGGCCGTGCAGATCGAGCTCGCGCCCCAGCTCGCCGCTCGCGTGCGGGTGGAGCTCATCGACCAGCTCGGCCAGCCCGTGCCCCAGGCCACGTGGACCTGGGGGGCGAGGCCCGATGGCTGTGTGCCCGAGCCACGCACCCACCAGGTGGCTCATCGAGACGAATACCCCGTGGCGGTGGGGCGCAGCTCCTTCACCGTCGAGGCCGTGGGCTACCGCCCCGTGTCCCAGTCGTTGGTGGCCGAGGCCGACGAGCTGTCCGTCATCAAGGTGGTGCTCACGGAGCAGCCCATCGAGCTGCACGACCACTGATCTCCCGCCCTTCAGGAGCCCTACATGCGAGGTTGTCGCCCGATCGTCCTCCCCGTCACCCTGGCGCTGCTCACATGGAGCACACCAGGCACAGCGCATGCCGAGGGGATGGCACAGACCGGGGCGACTCACGAGCTGGAGTCGACCGAGCT